>NZ_JBWKWT010000050.1:0-571 GCF_059422365.1 Pseudomonas sp. GW821-FHT01E10 | reverse complement strand
ATCACCTCCTTAATCGACGACATCAGCTGCTCCATAAGTTCCCACACGAATTGCTTGATTCATTGAAGAAGACGATACGAAGCAGCCCGAAATTGGGTCTGTAGCTCAGTTGGTTAGAGCGCACCCCTGATAAGGGTGAGGTCGGCAGTTCGAATCTGCCCAGACCCACCAATTTTGTGTGGGAATACCTGTAGAAATACGGGGCCATAGCTCAGCTGGGAGAGCGCCTGCCTTGCACGCAGGAGGTCAACGGTTCGATCCCGTTTGGCTCCACCACTACTGCTTCTGTTGTTGAAAGCTTAGAAATGAGCATTCCATCGTGATGATGGTGAATGTTGATTTCTAGTCTTTGGCTAGATCGTTCTTTAAAAATTTGGGTATGTGATAGAAAGATAGACTGAACGTTACTTTCACTGGTAACGGATCAGGCTAAGGTAAAATTTGTGAGTTGCTCTTAATTGAGCATGCGAATTTTCGGCGAATGTCGTCTTCACAGTATAACCAGATTGCTTGGGGTTATATGGTCAAGTGAAGAAGCGCATACGGTGGATGCCTTGGCAGTCAGAGGCGA
>NZ_JBWKWT010000049.1:0-587 GCF_059422365.1 Pseudomonas sp. GW821-FHT01E10 | reverse complement strand
CCGTTACCCTGGGCGTCGAACGCGCCGATGCCTTGTTGCATGCCCAGGTCGAGGTTGACGAAGGCACTGCCGACCCGCCGACCGTGGTTGATGCCGAACTGCGCTTCGCTGATGCGGTTGCTGCTCAGCTTGAGCTTGCTGTCTTCGATGAAGTTGTTGGTGCGCAGGTACGACAGGCCGGTGCTGAGGGAGGTCTTGCTCAGGGCGTCGCGATGGATCACCCGCTCGGCGCGCAACTGATGGTTTTCGCTGTCGCCGGTCTGCTTGAAATTGAAACCGTTGGCCTGGGCTTGCGAGCGGTACTCGCTCTGGCTGTAGGTGTAACTGAAGTTCCACCAGCCCCACGGCACGCTGTAATTGAGCAGCGCGTTGTTGGAGGTGTGCTGGTGATCGCTCACCGCATCATGACCGCCGCGCAGCATCAACTGATCGGCCAGGCCCAGCGGGCTGTCCCAGTCAAACGTCGTGCCCCACTGCTGCTCGCCGGTGCTGCGCTGGCCGTCGTTACTGCGCGACAACCCGACACGCCACGGCTTCTGCGGGGTGTTCTTGACCAGCACCTCGCTGCCACCGACGTTCTTGCCCGG
>NZ_JBWKWT010000048.1:0-711 GCF_059422365.1 Pseudomonas sp. GW821-FHT01E10 | reverse complement strand
GTCGTAGCTGTATTCGTAGCGCCCGCCCTGCGGGTCGGTCGCGTTGAGCAATTGGCGCTCGTCGTTCCATTCGAACTGCCAGGTCTGGCCGAGGTTGTCGGTGTATTCGGTGATCTGGTGCTGGGTGTTCCACCGGCGCGTACTGACGCGCTGCAGGCCATCGGTGATGCGCGTGACACCGGCGCCGAGGTCATAGTCGAACTGGTAAGCGTCGCCCTCGTCGGTCCAGTGCCCGACCACGCGCCATTCCTTTTCCTCGATGCAAGCCCACTGATAAAAACAGCGAAGGCCTGTGGGCAACTGATGCTCAGTCATCCGCCGCTCGCTGTCGTAAACGAAGCGGCGCTGTACCTGGCCTGCGGTATCGCGAACTTCTGTCAGGTTGCCTGACGGATCGTAGCCATAACTCACCAACACTTCACGGCGCTGGTCCGGGTAGACCCGCTCCACCTGACTGACTCGTGTCTGAAGGTAGATCAATTCCACCTGAACCAAGTCAAAGGTGTCGCGCAGTTTTACAAGACGTCCGGTGTCGTCATAGTCGAGGTGAACCCGGTTGTCATTACGATCACCCAGCTGGCTAAGGCGCAGCAGCGATGAACTTCCAGGTGTTGTATCGAACAGTCGATACAGTCCGCTGTCGCTTTCTATCAACAGCTGCCCATTAACGTGGCGCCGGACACTCAGCCCTTCACCGGCACTGAACACCGC
>NZ_JBWKWT010000047.1:314-781 GCF_059422365.1 Pseudomonas sp. GW821-FHT01E10 | reverse complement strand
CGCAAACCAACACCGCCGGCAGCTACGGCCAGTTCTCCATCGGCACCGACGGAGCCTGGACCTACGTCGCCAACTCCGCCCACAACGAGTTCGCCGCCGGCACCACCTACACCGACACCTTCGCCGTGAGCAGTGCCGACGGCACCCTCACTTCGGTCACCGTGCACATCCTCGGCACCAACGATGCGGCCGTGCTGTCCACCGGCATCGCCAACCTCACCGAGACCAATGCCGCCGTCGACATCTCCACCGCCGGCACCCTGACCATCAGCGACGTCGACAGCGCCGCAACCTTCGTCGCACAAACCAACACCGCCGGCAGCTACGGCCAGTTCTCCATCGGCACCGGTGGTGCCTGGACCTACGTCGCCAATTCCGCCCACAACGAATTCGCCGCCGGCACCACCTACACCGACACCTTCGCCGTGAGCAGTGCCGACGGCACCCTCACTTCGGTCACCGTGCAC
>NZ_JBWKWT010000047.1:0-215 GCF_059422365.1 Pseudomonas sp. GW821-FHT01E10 | reverse complement strand
GGCACCAACGATGCGGCCGTGCTGTCCACCGGCATCGCCAACCTCACCGAGACCAATGCCGCCGTCGACATCTCCACTGCCGGCACACTGACTATCAGCGACGTCGACAGCGCCGCAACCTTCGTCGCGCAAACCAACACCGCCGGCAGCTACGGCCAGTTCTCCATCGGCACCGACGGAGCCTGGACCTACGTCGCCAACTCCGCCCACAACGA
>NZ_JBWKWT010000046.1:0-1190 GCF_059422365.1 Pseudomonas sp. GW821-FHT01E10 | reverse complement strand
CTGTGGGAGATTCTATGGTTGAGGGGAAACCCTCAACTTGCTTTCGGCTGGTATTCGCTCTGCCCCTTCAGTAGCGCGAATACGACCCGAGCAAGTTTACGGGCCAGAATCACCAGTGCCTGAGTGGTGCTGAACCCTTTAGCTCGTTGCTCTTCATAAAAACCTTTCCAGGCTGCTGTTCGGCTGGCCGACATGGCTGCATTGTGCAAAAGTCGGCGCGCCTCCGGATCACCTCGTTTTGTCAGACTGCGGCGACCGTCCTTCTGTCCCGACTGTGAAACCCGTAAATCCATCCCCAAAAAAGCGATGAATGCGTCAGCGTTTTTAAACTCGCCCCGTTGAAACGCCGCGATCAGGCGAGCTCCAGTCAAAAAACCTATGCCTTCAACTTTCATGCAGCGCCTTAGATGGACAAGTAAACCGGCCTCTTTAAGGAGGTCGTTGATCATCTTCTCGACCAGCACTTCAAGCCTCTGCATTGAGGCTATTTGCTCGGCAAAAGCGGCTTTGAGCAGCGGCTCATTTGCCCAGCTCTGTACCAGGCCAACTCGTGCCTGAACCAGCGCGGCGCGCCGGCGGAAAAGGCTCAAGAGCTGACGATACAGCGGCGATGGTGGAGTCCATGGGTGAAGCTCTTCATATTCGTTTTTCAGATAACGGGCGAGCAGCTTTGCATCCAGCGCGTCGGTTTTGGCGCGAACCTTCACACCTTTGCGGTAGTGACTTAGTTCATAGCCACCGACCATGTAAATCGTGCAGCCGGCATCATGGGCCAGATCGGCGAATTCCAAGTGATAGATATTGGTCGACTCAATTGCTACGTCGACCGGTGCCGGCAAGGCTTTCAGCCATTTCTTGATGGCTGGCTTGTTATTGGGAAGCGTCTCCAGCAGATCCAGTTCGGTCTGGTAGATCACCAGTTCATTTTTGGCGACATCCACGCCCACGATTGGCTTGGAAACAGAAACCGACATTGCCATTGAACACCCCCCGAGATATGGTTTTGAGCACTTGAAGGGCTCACCCAGAGGCGCAGGCTTGTTCCTATCGTCGGTCTAGCAGATGCATTCTTTATCGGCGCTTGGGTGAAAGGAGGAGGGGCGAAATCTCCCACGGATCTGTACTGCGCCAACAGTCAGAATCGAGCCTTGTCCCTCCTCCTCCCTTCAAGTACCAGCATACAAGCGAGC
>NZ_JBWKWT010000045.1:0-1313 GCF_059422365.1 Pseudomonas sp. GW821-FHT01E10 | reverse complement strand
TGTCTAGTCCTGAAATAGGTTTACACCTGTTTCACCCTCAAAACGCCCGATGCACCGCATCGGGCGTTTTGCATTTCAACGATAGGTGCGGACGTTTGCTGTTGTAGATGCTTATCGACTCGTCGACCATTCGAATCGCCTCGGCCAGATCTCTAGGTCGGTGAAGCAGAAACTCTGTCTTCAAGATCCCGTTTACACGCTCCGCCAAAGCGTTCTGATAACAGTCATACCCGTCGGTCATCGAGCACCTGATTCCATGTTTGGCGTGCAACTTCTGGTAGAGATCAGAGCAGTATTGCGAGCCGCGATCTGAGTGATGCACCAGCGTCTGATCCGTTCTTCTGCCCCGTAGAGCCTTACTCATCGCCTGGATGACCGATTCGGTGTGCAGGGTTTCATGCACGTGATGGCCGACGATTTTGCGAGAGTAGGCATCGGTCACCAAGCTCACATAGGCAACGCTTTGTTGGGTCGGCAAATAGGTGATGTCCGCCACCCAGACCTGCTCGGGTCCCGTGGCAGTCACTTGATCAGGGCCAGGTTTTAACCGGTTCGGATGTCGGCGGAAGCGATGATGGCTATCAGTGGTCTTGTGATAGGCGCGCTTGCGAGGAACCAGTTGCCGATTGTCTCGCAAGATATCGAATAGCCGATCTCGACCTACCGTTTGCGTCAGCTCAGGCTCCGCCTGCATAAGGCCATGCAGCTTGCGAGTGCCCAGCCGGGGCATCTGAAGACGTGTTTCCAGGACAAAACCCAGCACTTTCTGAGCATGACTGGCTTGCGCGTCATAAGCCCGGTTTCGTTTGTAGTACGCCTGCCGGGATATACCCAGAAACTGGCAAGCCCTCTGAATACTCAGGCCTTGGACTTGCCCTTGGGTGAGGACTTGCCGGATCGCTTTTTTACGATAGAAACCCCGTAATCGTTCTTCAACACGTCAACCACCGCTTCGAAGAATTGGGCTTTCTGATTGGCAAGGGCCAGTTTTTCCTCCAGCTCCTTGATTCGCTGCTCAGGGGTCAGCGGCAAACTTTGTTCGTCCATCGGTCGGCTCCTCTGCGCGCGAATAGAGGCGCCTTGGCTCCAGTCCTGCCGCCCATGCTTGCGTAACCACACCAGCACAGTCGACCGCCCCTGAATTCCGTAGCGCCGTTGAGCCTCTTTATAACTCAACTCGCCTTTTTCGACCTGATCGACGACTGCCAATTTAAAGCCCAGCGTGTAATCACGTTGGCTGCGCCTTTTTCCCGTATCCATTGGTTCCTCCTGAAGATAAGTCAGAAGGTGTAAACCTTATTCAGGACGAGACA
>NZ_JBWKWT010000044.1:0-2041 GCF_059422365.1 Pseudomonas sp. GW821-FHT01E10 | reverse complement strand
GTAAGCGCTCCATAAACCCCACCTAGTCAAAAGTGGGCGGCGCGTTTAGCTGTGGGGTCGAGGCTTGCAGTTCCACGGCAACAGGGCTTCGTAATCTTCGACCGAGGATGCCTGTGGCAGGCGCTCCAGTGCGTGGCGCAGCCACGCATAAGGCTCTTGGCCGTTGGCTTTGGCGGTCTCGACCAGGCTGTAGAGTTGAGCACTCGCCGTCGCGCCTTTGGGCGTATCGCTGAACAACCAGTTCTTCCTTCCGATGACGAAGGGCCGGATCGCACGCTCGGCGGTGTTGTTGTCGATGGGCAGGTAGCCTTGCTCGACGTACCGTTCCAGTTTGCTCCAGTTGTTTGCCAGGTAGGTAACAGCCTTGCCAAGTGCATTCTGCGTGGTCATGTATGGGAGCGTTTTCTCCACCCAGGCCTTCAGCTCACTCATCACCTTGAGACTTAAATCCTGACGTCCTTTTTTCCGACCCTCATCGCTACTCTCTTTGTAGGCGATCTCGATGCCGTATAGCTTGCTGATCAGCTTCAACGCGATATCCGCACGACCTGTCTTTCCTTTAGGTTGCACTTTTTGCGCTTCAACAAACTTACGGCGTGCATGGGCCCAGCACCCTAAACGCTCGACTCCGTCCTGCGCGCCGAGCGCGTTGTAACCGGCGTAATCATCGGTCATGAGATAGCCGCAGTAGCCATCGAGCAGGCGCGTCGGTACCTCCTGCGAGCGGCTGGTGGAGTAGTCAAAAAGGATCACTGGTTTGTCTGGCGCGCCGCCGGTTTGCACCCACATCCAGGACTGACTGCTTGGCTCCCGATCAGGCTCTTTCAACACCTGCACGCGTGTTTCATCGCAGTGGATGACCCGACTGGCCAAGAGGCTGTCGCGCATTAAATTCAGCAGCGGCTGAAAGTGCTCACCGCACTGGATAACCCAGCGAGCCAGGGTCTGACGTGGAATATCGATGCCATGGCGGCTTAGTACTTTTTCAAAGCGGTGAAGCGGCAAACCGTCCACGTACTTGGTGGTCAGCAGCATCGCCAGAACACTTGGGCTGGCCATGCTTTTTTCAATCAGTTGAGCCGGCTTGTCCGCAGTGACCGGTGCCGTCTCGCAGTCGCGGCAACCGTAAACTTTACGAACGTGCTTGATCACACGGATCTGCATCGGCACGATTTCAAGCTGCTCGCTGACTTCCTCGCCAATGGCGTGTTTGCGGCAGCCGCAGGCACACGTCAGTTCATGCTCGGGAAGTTCGTGGATGACTTCGATACGTGGCAGGTCGGCAGGCAGCGGCTTGCGTTTGCCGCGAGGCTTGGCCGGAGCGACAACCTCTTCTTCAACGTCTTCGTCGACAGGCTCGGCGATGCTTTCCGCCTCGTTGAAAAGGGCTAGCTGAGGCGTTGCCAGATCGGCTGTCTGCTCGGACTTACGTCCGAACAGGCGCTGGCGCAGCAGCGCGTTTTCTTCTTCAAGATGAACGATGCGGCCCTTGTTAGACTCGCGCTCAATCAGCATCTGCTCTAGCAATTGCTTGAGCAGCGCGGGGTCGTCAGGAAGGTCTTTGGGCATCGATATCATGCCCTGGATTATACCGAATCAGGCCACGAATCGTGGCGTCAAAACCTGATGGGGACGGTTACGCCAGAGGTCAAAACCGTCGAGCATCCAGTTGAGTTCCTGGACGGTCAAGACAATTGCCTCGTCGGTGACATCGGGCGATGTTTTGAATCGCTCGGACTCCAGCCGTTTGAGCCATAGGCAGAAGCCATTGCGCTCCCAATATAAAATCTTCACTCGATTGCGGGGCTTGTTGAGGAAGACGAAAAGCACGGGGTCAAAAACTGCGACCTTAATGTCCAACTCGACCAGCGCAGCCAGGCCGTCGATGGATTTTCGGAAGTCGACAGGTTTGGGGTACAGATACACTTTTTCGACTTTTGCATCGGGTCGCATCATGGCGGACGGGCTCCTGAACGAAATCGGGAGCACAGCATCCGGGATCACTTGGCAGCTTTGAATGTGTAGTTCATGGAGCGGTTAC
>NZ_JBWKWT010000043.1:0-2191 GCF_059422365.1 Pseudomonas sp. GW821-FHT01E10 | reverse complement strand
CCAGGCTGTGTGAAAACGCGCTAAATACGTCGAGAACTGAGAGGCGCGAGGATTGCCTGTGAAATCAGCGGGCGGAAGCGCGAATTGCCCTCGTCAGCGACATAGGCTTCGTAAATGCTGTTTGGGCCGCGTCAGCGGCCCAAACAGCCACTCACGGTCGATCAAACGGTTGGATTCACGCCCTGATCGCTTCAAGCAGTCCTGAGATGCCGAAGATGCTCATCATCCGTTTGAGGTTGTAGGCGAGCACGTGAAGGCTCATTTCGGTGCTTACCCTTGGTAGGGTTTTGGTCAGGAAGTGGGTACTTCCCATCCAGTATTTGAGCGTTCCAAAAGGATGTTCAACGGTCTGTCGGCGACGCCTCATCATCGTTGGATCATTTTCCAGCCGTACCTGCATCGCATCGACTACGGCTTCATGTTCCCAGCGCTTTACCCGGCGCTCCTTACCGGTCGTACACTGCTTCTGCATTGGGCAGGACTGGCAGCCCGAGAACCAATAACAGTGCAGAAGCATGCCGTCTTCCACCGAAGAATGCCGCCGGGTCAGTAACTGTCCCGCAGGGCATCGATACTCGTCCGATGCAGCAAGGTAGATGAAGTCCTGCTTACCAAATCGGCCTTCGGCTTTGCTGCCAGATGTGAGGGGTTTTGGTACGAAGGTAGTGATGCCGGCTTGCTCGCAAGCAAGGATTTCCAGACCTTTGTAATAGCCTCGGTCGGCCACCACCGTTAGCGATTCAGCCTCGATTTCTTCACGCGCCTGGTTCGCCATATTGCTCAGTTGCCCACGATCATTACCAACGTTGGTCACCTCGTGGGCAATGATCAGGTGGTGTTTGTCGTCGACAGCTGTTTGTACGTTGTAGCCAACCGTTCCGGTGCCTCGACCGCTCGTGGCCATTGAGCGTGCATCTGGGTCTGTGAGGGAGATCTGCTGGTCTGGACTTTCGTGGAGCTGCGCCTCGATTTCCTTGAGTTTCTGCATCTGCTTTTTCAGTGTTTCTATTTTTTCCTTAAGCCGCTCTGCTTTGGCCTCGGCGACTTCGGGCGTTGCCCTATCCGCCGAATCCATCGCCGCAAGATATCGATCAATACTCTGCTCGATCTGCTGCATGCGTGCCTTCACTTTGCCCTGAGTGAAGTTGCGGTCGCGATTATTGACGGCTTTGAATTTGCTGCCGTCGATGGCGATGATCGACTGGGAGAAGAGATTGAGGTTGCGGCAAAGAACTACGAACTGGCGGCATACGCTGCGAATGGCTTTGCCGTTGTCCTTGCGAAAGTCGGCAATGGTTTTGAAGTCCGGGGCCAAACGCCCCGTTAACCACATCAACTCGACGTTGCGCTCGGCCTCTCGCTCAAGCCGACGGCTGGACTGAATCCGATTGAGGTAGCCGTAGATATAGATCTTCAGCAACACCGCTGGGTGGTAGGCCGGACGACCAGTTGCGGCAGGATCGACGCCCTCAAAACCAAGCGCCCCCAGGTCGAGTTCATCGACAAAAACGTCAACCACGCGCACTGGATTTTCTTCGGCTACGTAATCGTCCAGACACTCCGGCAGCAACGTCACTTGCGTCCGTGCCTCACCTTCAATGAATCGCTTCATGATCGCCCCCGATACGATCTAGACGATCAAAAGATTAGACAAACACTGGCGTTTTCACCCGGTCTGGTCGACTGCTGCCTGTCATGAAAAGCCGTTTCGATCTAAACAACCCCCGTCATCGTCTCTAGAGCGATGATCGGTCGACACCTTGTACAATCTCGCTTGTTACAAAACCCACCCCGCAATGATCGCAATAAAACCCATCAACCAGCTGCTCCAGCGGCGCTGCTTTCAGAAGGGCAGGCTTGCATTCATCAACTGCTAGCTGATCCAAGCGTTGATAGCCTGCTTTTTCTTCCCCATTGAAGCGTTTTTTTGGGCTTGCTGCTCCTATCAGAATTCCCTTTGGTCTGACGTGTTGGACGGATCCACAGCGGGGGCAGGACTCCATAGGGTTATGGTTCATGGCATGACCTGATTTGAGAAGGGCGAGAGTAATGATACCGATGAACTCAAGAAATCCTTTAACCAATGTCGTAAGAACTGACTTCCAGAGCAGTGAAGATGATTCCGAATATCTACGGACTTCACGTAGAGACGCCCCGTCCCTATCGACGCTGACGTTTTCACACAGCCTGG
>NZ_JBWKWT010000042.1:0-2993 GCF_059422365.1 Pseudomonas sp. GW821-FHT01E10 | reverse complement strand
CGTAAGCGTCCGGCCAACACACCTTTCTGATCCCAACGCTTAGGGCGATGGTGGACACCTATTGTAAGTGGACACCATTTTTAGCCTTATTAAGCGGATCGCCATGCGCCAACGACACTCTTACCCCAAACCTTTCAAAGCCCAAGTCGTTCAGGAATGTCTGCACGCTGGTGCGTCCATCGCAAGCGTCGCGCTGAGCCACGGGATCAATGCCAATCTCGTGCGTAAATGGATTCCGCTTTATCGCGACGCGGATAGTAAAAACCTGCCCGCTTTTATCCCTTTGAAACTAGACCCCAGCGTTCATGATCGTCCCGAGCCATCGATCAGAATCGAAGTGCCAAGCGAGCATGGGAGCCTCGTGGTGAACTGGCCCGTCAAAGATCCCGAGGGATGTGCCCGATTCGTCCGGGGATTAATCTGATGATCCGCATCGATTCCATCTGGCTCGCCACCGAGCCGATGGACATGCGCGCGGGCACTGACACCGCGCTGGCACGGGTAGTGGCGGTGTTCGGTGCGGCGAAGCCGCACTGTGCTTATCTCTTCGCCAACCGCCGCGCCAATCGGATGAAAGTGCTGGTGCATGACGGCGTCGGCATCTGGCTGGCAGCACGTCGGTTGCACCAAGGACGCTTTTTCTGGCCAGGCGTGCGACATGGTTCGGAACTTGAGTTGGATGCAGAACAGCTTCAGGCCCTGATACTCGGTTTACCTTGGCAAAGAGTCGGTGCCGGCGGCGTCATCACTGTGCTTTAAGTTCTGCCATGGCCAGCTTGCCAGCGCAATTGGCCCATCAGTCTATCGCCGCCCAAAGCCCTCTCTGGCAAAATCGGCGGCATGACTTCCATCCCGAATCTCGACCAACTGAACCCTGAACAACTGCGCGCTCTGGCCGCGCAGTTGATGCAGCGCGTCGAGACGATGGACAAGCAAATCCACCATCACAAAACAGTCAACGAGAAACTGGCCCATGAGATCGCGCTGCTCAAGCGCTTCAAGTTTGCCAAGCGCAGCGAGCAACTAAGTCCTGCTCAAGCCAGCTTGCTCGATGACCTGATCGACACCGACATCGCGGCTATCGAAGCTGAGCTTGAGGCACTGCAACCGACGCCGACTGCGGCCAAAGTGCGCCAGCAACCCAAGCGTGCGCCGCTGCCAGCGCAGTTTCCTCGTACGCTGATCCACCACGAACCGGACAACAGCCATTGCCAATGCGGCTGCGCCCTCAAGCGCATCGGTGAAGATGCCAGCGAAAAGCTCGACTACACACCCGGCGTGTTTACCGTCGAACGCCATATCCGTGGGAAATGGACCTGTGAGCAGTGCGAGACGCTGATCCAGGCGCCGGTACCGGCGCATGTCATCGACAAAGGCATCCCTACGGCAGGCCTGCTGGCCCACGTTATGGTGGCCAAGTTTGCTGACCATCTGCCGCTGTATCGACAAGAGAAAATTTTCGGCCGAGCCGGTCTGGCGATCGCCCGTTCGACCTTGGCGCAATGGGTTGGCGCCTGCGGCGTGCAGCTACAGCCACTGGTGGATGCGCTGCGCGAAGCAGTGCTCGAGCATGGCGTGATCCACGCCGACGAAACGCCGGTACAGATGCTGACGCCGGGCGCCAAGAAGACCCACCGAGCCTACGTTTGGGCCTACGCCACCAGTCAGTTCGCCGACTTGGCGGCAGTCGTTTACGACTTCAGCCCGAGCCGCGCCGGCGAACACGCCCGAACCTTCCTGAACAACTGGAACGGCAAGCTGGTCTGCGACGACTTCGCCGGTTACAAGGCAAGCTTTGATCTGGGCGTCACAGAGATCGGCTGCATGGCCCATGCTCGCCGTAAGTTCTTCGACTTGCACGCGACCAATAAGAGCCAGATCGCCGAAAAAGCGCTGCATTACATCGCCGCGCTTTATGAGATAGAACGCGAAGTCCGCGAACTGGAACCTGACGCTCGACAACGGATACGGCAGGAAAAATCGGCCCCGATAATCGATGCGCTGCACACCTGGATGATCGCCCAGCGACAACTTGTGCCTGAGGGATCGGCCATTGCCAAAGCCCTGGATTACAGCCTCAAACGCTGGGCCGCGCTGACTCGATATCTCGAGGACGGCGCGGTACCCCTCGACAATAACTGGTGTGAAAATCAAATCCGGCCATGGGCTCTCGGGCGTTCAAACTGGCTTTTCGCGGGCTCGTTACGCAGCGGCAAACGTGCGGCTGCGATCATGAGTTTGATCCAGTCAGCACGGCTTAATGGACATGATCCCTACGCCTATCTGAAGGATGTACTGACGCGGCTGCCTACACAGCGAGCGAGTGAGATTGCGGCGTTGCTGCCACATCGGTGGCAACGGGTGTAATTACATCAGGTGGCGTCGTGGAGAGTTTATGAATATTCCGGCGCATAGTCCCAAAATCATCCACAAAACATGGTTTTTCGTAGCATTGGTTGCAATGGGGTAGATCTACGCCACGTACCGCCCTTTAGCGCCCCGAGACACCCTATAAATCCCGCAGTCTCCCTGTATCCCCCTCTCAAACACCCCATTTCCCCCCATTTAATCCGCGGAACGGTAGTTATCCTGGAGTTAGCGCCCCCTGATATACCCCCCATTTTCCCTAATAATCCCCGTAACACCCCATCACCCCCTGATTATCCCTATATATCCCCGTAGCGCACCCCATTTTGCCCCTTCCAAATTCACTCGGGAGTTGTCGCTCCGCATTTGGTGGCAGAACTCGCAAAACTGATCCGAACTTATGAGAATTTGCGACGGAAGACGGCCGCAAGCGATAGCCTCTGCTGTACCTGAAACCTCTTAAATCCCCGTCTAATGTAATACTACGCAGCAAGGGAGAATTTTGATTTTGGTTGTGTTGCAGTACCGCGCGCACCATCCCTCTAGAAGTGGCAATGGTCACAGGAAGGTATCGGCTGCTGCGCCATTTTCCGACTTCGGGCCGGATGCCTTTGCCGGACGCTTAC
>NZ_JBWKWT010000041.1:1368-3114 GCF_059422365.1 Pseudomonas sp. GW821-FHT01E10 | reverse complement strand
CAGTATAACCAGATTGCTTGGGGTTATATGGTCAAGTGAAGAAGCGCATACGGTGGATGCCTTGGCAGTCAGAGGCGATGAAAGACGTGGTAGCCTGCGAAAAGCTTCGGGGAGTCGGCAAACAGACTTTGATCCGGAGATGTCTGAATGGGGGAACCCAGCCATCATAAGATGGTTATCTTGTACTGAATACATAGGTGCAAGAGGCGAACCAGGGGAACTGAAACATCTAAGTACCCTGAGGAAAAGAAATCAACCGAGATTCCCTTAGTAGTGGCGAGCGAACGGGGACTAGCCCTTAAGTTGATTTGAGATTAGCGGAACGCTCTGGAAAGTGCGGCCATAGTGGGTGATAGCCCTGTACGCGAAAATCTCTTATCAATGAAATCGAGTAGGACGGAGCACGAGAAACTTTGTCTGAATATGGGGGGACCATCCTCCAAGGCTAAATACTACTGACTGACCGATAGTGAACTAGTACCGTGAGGGAAAGGCGAAAAGAACCCCGGAGAGGGGAGTGAAATAGATCCTGAAACCGTATGCGTACAAGCAGTGGGAGCCCACTTTGTTGGGTGACTGCGTACCTTTTGTATAATGGGTCAGCGACTTATTTTCAGTGGCGAGCTTAACCGAATAGGGGAGGCGTAGCGAAAGCGAGTCTTAATAGGGCGTCTAGTCGCTGGGAATAGACCCGAAACCGGGCGATCTATCCATGGGCAGGTTGAAGGTTAGGTAACACTGACTGGAGGACCGAACCGACTACCGTTGAAAAGTTAGCGGATGACCTGTGGATCGGAGTGAAAGGCTAATCAAGCTCGGAGATAGCTGGTTCTCCTCGAAAGCTATTTAGGTAGCGCCTCATGTATCACTGTAGGGGGTAGAGCACTGTTTCGGCTAGGGGGTCATCCCGACTTACCAAACCGATGCAAACTCCGAATACCTACAAGTGCCGAGCATGGGAGACACACGGCGGGTGCTAACGTCCGTCGTGAAAAGGGAAACAACCCAGACCGTCAGCTAAGGTCCCAAAGTTATGGTTAAGTGGGAAACGATGTGGGAAGGCTTAGACAGCTAGGAGGTTGGCTTAGAAGCAGCCACCCTTTAAAGAAAGCGTAATAGCTCACTAGTCGAGTCGGCCTGCGCGGAAGATGTAACGGGGCTCAAACCATACACCGAAGCTACGGGTATCACTTAGGTGATGCGGTAGAGGAGCGTTCTGTAAGCCTGTGAAGGTGAGTTGAGAAGCTTGCTGGAGGTATCAGAAGTGCGAATGCTGACATGAGTAACGACAATGGGTGTGAAAAACACCCACGCCGAAAGACCAAGGTTTCCTGCGCAACGTTAATCGACGCAGGGTTAGTCGGTCCCTAAGGCGAGGCTGAAAAGCGTAGTCGATGGAAAACAGGTTAATATTCCTGTACTTCTGGTTATTGCGATGGAGGGACGGAGAAGGCTAGGCCAGCTTGGCGTTGGTTGTCCAAGTTTAAGGTGGTAGGCTGGAATCTTAGGTAAATCCGGGATTCTAAGGCCGAGAGCTGATGACGAGTGTTCTTTTAGAACACGAAGTGGTTGATGCCATGCTTCCAAGAAAAGCTTCTAAGCTTCAGGTAACCAGGAACCGTACCCCAAACCGACACAGGTGGTTGGGTAGAGAATACCAAGGCGCTTGAGAGAACTCGGGTGAAGGAACTAGGCAAAATGGCACCGTAACTTCGGGAGAAGGTGCGCCGGTGAGGGTGAAGCACT
>NZ_JBWKWT010000041.1:0-1271 GCF_059422365.1 Pseudomonas sp. GW821-FHT01E10 | reverse complement strand
GCTGCGTAAGCCCACGCCGGTCGAAGATACCAGGCCGCTGCGACTGTTTATTAAAAACACAGCACTCTGCAAACACGAAAGTGGACGTATAGGGTGTGACGCCTGCCCGGTGCCGGAAGGTTAATTGATGGGGTTAGCTAACGCGAAGCTCTTGATCGAAGCCCCGGTAAACGGCGGCCGTAACTATAACGGTCCTAAGGTAGCGAAATTCCTTGTCGGGTAAGTTCCGACCTGCACGAATGGCGTAACGATGGCGGCGCTGTCTCCACCCGAGACTCAGTGAAATTGAAATCGCTGTGAAGATGCAGTGTATCCGCGGCTAGACGGAAAGACCCCGTGAACCTTTACTATAGCTTTGCACTGGACTTTGAATTTGCTTGTGTAGGATAGGTGGGAGGCTTTGAAGCGTGGACGCCAGTTCGCGTGGAGCCATCCTTGAAATACCACCCTGGCAACTTTGAGGTTCTAACTCAGGTCCGTTATCCGGATCGAGGACAGTGTATGGTGGGTAGTTTGACTGGGGCGGTCTCCTCCTAAAGAGTAACGGAGGAGTACGAAGGTGCGCTCAGACCGGTCGGAAATCGGTCGTAGAGTATAAAGGCAAAAGCGCGCTTGACTGCGAGACAGACACGTCGAGCAGGTACGAAAGTAGGTCTTAGTGATCCGGTGGTTCTGTATGGAAGGGCCATCGCTCAACGGATAAAAGGTACTCCGGGGATAACAGGCTGATACCGCCCAAGAGTTCATATCGACGGCGGTGTTTGGCACCTCGATGTCGGCTCATCACATCCTGGGGCTGAAGCCGGTCCCAAGGGTATGGCTGTTCGCCATTTAAAGTGGTACGCGAGCTGGGTTTAGAACGTCGTGAGACAGTTCGGTCCCTATCTGCCGTGGACGTTTGAGATTTGAGAGGGGCTGCTCCTAGTACGAGAGGACCGGAGTGGACGAACCTCTGGTGTTCCGGTTGTCACGCCAGTGGCATTGCCGGGTAGCTATGTTCGGAATAGATAACCGCTGAAAGCATCTAAGCGGGAAACTAGCCTCAAGATGAGATCTCACTGGGACCTTGAGTCCCCTGAAGGGCCGTCGAAGACTACGACGTTGATAGGTTGGGTGTGTAAGCGCTGTGAGGCGTTGAGCTAACCAATACTAATTGCCCGTGAGGCTTGACCATATAACACCCAAGCAATTTGCTGATCCGAAAGGACACCAGATTGCGGTGTGTGAAGACGCAATGAACCGAAAGTTCGCAAGCATTCACAAAAACCGCA
>NZ_JBWKWT010000040.1:0-5475 GCF_059422365.1 Pseudomonas sp. GW821-FHT01E10 | reverse complement strand
ACCGACCCGCTGGGCCGCAGCGACTCGACCTTATGGCTCGAGCACTGGGCCTTGCCGCTGGTGGAAACCGATGCCGCCGGCAACAGCTGGCAATATCGCTACGATCAACGCGGCAACTGCATCGCCGAAACCGATCCACTGGGCCATGTCACCCGCTACCGCTACGACGCCCACGGCCAGGTCGTCGATATCATCGACGCCACCGATAAAAGCAAAAAGCTGCGCTGGAACCCGTTCGGCCAACTGGTCGAACACATCGATTGCTCGGGTTATCCGACGCGGTATGGCTATGACAATCGTGGCTACCTTCAGGTCATCACCGACCCACTCGGGGAGCGTACAACCTTCACATATGACACAGTGGGCCGGTTGCTCAGCCGCCAACTTCCCGATGGTCGCTTTGAACATTATCAACGTAACGCCAGTGGTCAATTGACGGAACATACCGACCCATCAGGTCATACCACTCATTACCAATACAACCTTCGGGGTCGAATTCGTCAACGTACGGATGCCCATGGCCGGCAGGTGCAATTCAGTTATGACAGTTACGGGCGGCTACAAGCTCTGACTAATGAAAACGGCGAAAATTATCGGTTTACCTGGGATGCCAGCGACCGTCTGATTGAACAACAGGATCTCGATGGAAGCGCCCATCGCTATGATTACGACGTTCTGAACAGCATTACCCGCGTAGTCTCGTTGCCTACGCAATATGGTGACGGGCTTGCTGTTGTCTCGGAAACGCCCGAAAAGCCTATCGTCCACCGCCTGGAGCGAGATGCGGTTGGGCGTCTGGTTGCCAAGATCACTGACGATGGCCGCACTGATTACACTTACGATCCGTTGGATCAACTGATCGCGATCACTTTCAGAGACACCCAGGGCCGCGAACAAAAACTCGGTTTTGTATATGACGCTCTGGGCCAGCCACTCGAAGAACAAAGTTTGGGCGGCAGTTTAAAACATCGCTACGATGAACTCGGTAATCTGATCCAGACCCAACTGCCCGACGGCCGCTGGATCAATCGGCTGTATTACGGCAGTGGTCATCTGCACCAGATCAACCTCGACGGCCAGGTCATCAGTGACTTCGAACGTGATCGCCTGCACCGTGAGGTATTTCGCACACAGGGCCAAATCAATACCAGAACTGAATATGATCGCGGCGGGCGCCTGCGTTCATACGTGCGGCGCCCGAATAGCCAGCCGCGACAATTACCTGGAGCGACACAAACACACTTCGACTATGACCCCAGCGACAACCTGATTGCGCGCCTCGGACAAAAAGCAGGCACTGCGCATCGACAGTTTTTGCATTACGACGCTACCGACCGAATCATCGCCAGCCAAGACAACATTCAAGGGCAGCATGAAATCTATGCCTATGATGCGGCGGCCAATTTATTGGACGGCCCGCAACCGGGGGCAGGTCTGGTAGTACATAACAAATTGTTGACCTATCAGGACAAACGCTACCGCTACGATAGTTTCGGTCGACTGATCGAAAAACGTAGTGGCAGCCGAGGGGTTCAGCGCTTCAGGTACGACGCCGAAAGCCGTGTGATCGAAGTTCGAAATCAGAGTGCGGCGGGTGAAACTATCGTCAAGATGGCGTATGACCCCTTGGGTCGGCGCATTGAAAAAACCGTACAAGACAAGAATGGTTATCCGCTTGGCACCACTCGTTTTGTGTGGGACGGCTTGCAACTGTTTCAGGAGCACCGGAACAACCAGACTAGCCTGTACCTTTATGAAGACGGCAGCTACGAGGCGCTGGCGCGCGTTGACGGAATGGGCCCGCTGCAAAAAATCCGTTACTACCACAATGACCCCAATGGGTTGCCGCAGGAGCTCACGGAACACGATGGGCACTGCATCTGGCAGGCCAATTATCGAGTCTGGGGTAATACCGCCAAGGAGACTCGTGAGCCGTACTATATAGAAGAGCAGAATCTGAGATTCCAGGGACAATACTTGGACCGGGAAACCGGACTGCACTACAACACGTTCAGGTTTTACGACCCTGACATTGGTCGGTTCATTACGCCTGATCCAATAGGGCTCGCCGGCGGTCTGAACCTCTATCAGTATGGCCCCAACCCGATGGGTTGGAGTGATGCATGGGGGCTGGCGGGCAGTCCAACTACGGCAACCCATATCACCTATCTGGGCGTCGACAAAGCAACCGGTAAAGCCTATGTCGGCTATGCCAGCATGCAAGGTAAACAGGTGGGTTCAGACGTGCTGAACTATCGCTATGGATCGAGTTTTGATCGCTTTGGTGGTCAAGCTCCTCAGGTCCTGCATACAGCATACGGCCAGGACGGAAAGGACGTTACCCGTGGGCTGGAGCAACGCGTTTATGAAGGGTTAGGCGGAAAAGACGGCACCGCCAACGCGCAGAATCCGGTGGGCCAAGGTAATGCGCGAAGAAAAGAATATCTTGCTGCTGCTGATAAACATCTGGCCAAAACACCGGCAGGCAAAGCCTTGGATAAACGTATAAAAGCCGCCAACAAAGCCAGAGTCAAAGCCGCCGCTAAAGGGGTCAGCAAAGGCAGAGGAGGCCGTTGCTCATGAGTGATTCGTTAATGATTATTAAGATGGAGTGAGCCCCATGGCCAAACGCATAACCTGGAAGGAAGGCGATTTAGTCAGCCTCAAACTGCGAGACGATTTATATACCGTAGGCCAGATGATCAAAAATTCCGTCATGCGTTTTTACGACGTGAGAAGCGTGAATGGAATCTGGAGCGATCTCGTGCTGGACGACAGTAAAATTCTGTTCAGCGGTTTTGTAGGGAAGGTCGTTACCCAACGACTTGCCGTCGAAAAGCTACAACCTACGACTCCACTGGTCCTGTCAGACCACGAACGTTACTGGTTAAGACCGCACGTTAACTTTGAAGGTGGATTCCCCTTCCGCGGTGCCGACCTGATCGATACCGGCAAAGACTGCGCTATCGATTACAGCTTGGCACCCGTGCGTCAAAAAGATCTGAAGCTTTCAAAAAATCGCGATGCTATTGAACAGTATGAGCTTACCAACATGTGGGGGGACGACGACTTGAGCGACAGATTGTGCCGCTATTTCGATACTGGACTTAACCGTGACGATTTGAAATTTGAAGTATTTCCGGGGCTGTGGACGGATCGTGAGAGTCTGCAGCCTTTAACCCGACGTTTACCTGTACCACTAAGATAAAAAGCAGCGTTTAATGCACAGCGGTTGGTAATAGCTATAAAGGCGCTTGATTCACTGCATTAAACGCTTGGCAAGCCTAAATGCGTCACTTGAGTTTTTATTCGGAATAACGAACATGAGCGCGTTAGAAAAGGCACTAATAGAGCTGCGCCGTATCCACAAGAAGTTTCAGTCAGAGGGCAGCTTCGAAAAGAATGGCCAAGTCAACGCCACATGGCCGCAAACGCTTGAACGCTCTGTCGAAACTGACTTTTTCTATGACAACTACGAGCCTGTGGGTGTTGAGATAGAGACAGGTTTGACTCCGATACGTTTTTTTGATCTGAACACCCTTGAAGATGACCAAGTGGGCTACAAGTGGGATGGCAATTCAAACAAGTCGCAGCTCAACCCACGCTGGCCAGCCAGTTTTGTAGTATTCATGGATGATATCGGAGGTGGTAAACCTGTCATCGCTGTTACCGACATTGAGGGTACACCTGTATTTGCCAGCTATGACGTGGCTTTGCCTTTCAAAATTGCCGACTCATTGGCTGATTTCTTTTTCGCTCTTGCAAAATTGATTGAGGTTGTCCACGGAAAATTCGAAATATTTGAGATCTATAACGACGATGACGAGCTTTCCAGCAAGTTCGTGAAATTACTCACAAAGGAAGTCAGTCCCCTACTGGGGAAAGAAAATTTCGAACGGTTTTTTGATTACTTTTATGGTTGATCTTCAGGTCATGATTCTGACCCGGCCAATGAGCGCAGAAGATGGAACAACTGGAAGACGAATACCCCGGCGATTCCGATTGGAATGTGTTTGTGCGGTTATACGAAGAGGACTATCTCGACGACAACGCCCGCACACTGGCCAAAGTAATGGATGGTTACCTCGATATGGCGGTCGTCCTCAACGGTAAAAGAGGGCTTGAGGAAGGGTTGTGGTGGATCAAACAGAAAGTGCCCGCCCTCGGTAACAAACGGCCGGCCGATTGCCTCAAGAATCCGAAGCTGATCAAACGCCTGAGAATGGCGCTGATGAGTATGCCGTAACCTACACGGAGAAAGGTGCAATGGAAGGCATCGAATTGCGCAACCCGCACAACGATTACGCAGCCGTCAGAAACTTACGTCGGATTAACATCCCACATGTCTGACGCACTCTGGGCCGCCCGGCTGGGCGATGCCCTCGACCACACCTCGATGATGGCCGACATTCTTGGCGGCGTGCTGGAGGTGGCAGCGAACATCGCGATCACCGCGCTGGCGACGGCTGCCGTGGTGGCGGCCACGGGCATCACCGTCGCCACCGGCGGCCTCGGCTGCTTCCTGCTCGGCGCGGTGGTGGGCACCATCGTCGGCCTTGCCATGAGCAAGACCGGGGCCGACAAGGGCCTGAGCAACCTGTGCGAGAGCTTCAGCAATGCGCTGTTCCCGCCCACGGTGCAGGCGACGATTCTCACCGGTTCCACCAACACCCTGACCAACAACATTCCCGCCGCCCGGGCCGCCGGGGCGATTCCGTCCCATGTCGCGCCGGCCGGCACCGAGCTGGAGACACCCGAGCCCGAAGCCGAGCCCAGCTATCTGGACATGGCCGAGAGCTTCTTCTCGCAGATGTGGCGCCCCACCGTCGCCACCCCTGCGCCCGGCGCCGTACCCAAGCCGCTGGACCTGGTCACCTGCATGAAGCATCCGCCGATGCCGCCGCAGTTTCTGGCCGAGGGCTCGGACAAAGTCACCATCAACGGCCAGCCCGCCGTGCGCAGCGGCGACCGCACCACCTGCGACGCCAAGGTCGTATCGTCCGGGCTGATCTCATCGAACGTGACCATTGGTGGCGGTTCGGTGGTAGTGCGTGAGATCCGCAGCGGCAAGACCCCGGGCGTGGGGCTGGCGGTCACCGCGTTGCTGATGCTCAAGGGCGGCAAGGGCAAGTTCTTCAGCAAACTGCCGTGCATGCTGATCGGCGGCGCGACGTCGATGGCTGTCAGCAGCGCCATGGGCGCCATGGCCAACGCCGCCATGGGTTCGTCGAACCCGGTGCATGCTGCGACCGGGGCCAAGGTGCTGGGTGGGGACGAAGAGCTGGATTTCGTGCTGCCGGGCATCTTGCCGATCGATTGGCAGCGCTTCTACAACAGCCGCGACGAACGCCGCGACAGCTTGTTCGGAGCGGGTTGGAGCGTGTCCTACGAGGTGCGGGTTGAAATCCTGCCTCACCCGGAGGGCGGGGAAACGCTGGTGTACACCGATGAACAGGGCCGGCGCATCGATATGGG
>NZ_JBWKWT010000039.1:0-13862 GCF_059422365.1 Pseudomonas sp. GW821-FHT01E10 | reverse complement strand
TGTTAAAGAGCGGTTGGTTAAGAGCTTTCGTCTCAACCGAGGCGCGCATTCTACAGCAGCCTCTGTTGCTGTCAAGCAGTAAATTTCAAATTTTCTTCATGAAATTCAACTACTTGCCGCTAACTCAGTTTCAAACTCCTCGTTAGCGGGAGGCGAATAATACAGTGTTTTATTTGGTGGTCAACCACCTGTTGTAATTATTTTTACCTAATCCATGCGGCTTAGGCGCAGTACCGACTTCTGCCTCATGAGCAGTCCAGGCTTTGCTTGCATTACCCGTCGACAAACCCGCCCTCTTTACCAGCTGCGCTATGATCGCGCCCCTCTGCGCCAGGATTCTTGAACGGGATGTCCATGTCTTTGCCACTAGCTGACGCTCATCAATCACTACCACCCGTACTCGTCGGCCCGTTATTGCGGCGCCTGGAACCTGCGCGGCTGGTGCTCTGGCTGGTCGGGTCGCGTGCGCTGGCGCTGACGCTGCGCCTGCAAGGCATCGATATCCGCCTCAATGCGGATCAATGCACGATCATTCCCGTCGGCACTCATGCCTTTATTCATCTAATCGATGTACCGCTGAACACCGCCCTGCCCTGCGACACGCTAATCGAGTACGACCTGCTGATCACCGAGGCGGATGGCGCTCCGTCGGGCATCGCCGAATGGGCACCTCACCTACTATATGGCGAAGCGCGCTGCCCGAACTTTGTGTTGCGCTCACAGATCGATCAGTTGCTGCATGGCTCCTGCCGTAAACCTCACCATCCGGCGGCCGATGGCTTGCTGTGTGTCGACCGGTTGCTCGCGTCAGAGCCGGACGCAAGCAAGCGTCCGGCTCTATTAATGATGAGCGGCGATCAGGTGTATGCAGATGATGTCGCGGGGCCAATGCTGCGTGCAATTCATGCCTTGATCGAACGCTTGGGGTTGTTCGACGAACACCTCGACGGCGCAGTGGTCAGCGTCAGCACCAAACTCTACGAACATCCGGCCAGTTACTACCATCGTGCGGATTTGTTACCGGCACTTGAGAGCAACGAAACCCTGCGCGAGCGATTTTTCGGTGGGGCGCGTAAGCCGATTTTCACCAGCAGCAGCGCCGACAATCATTTGGTGACCTTCGCCGAAGTCATGGCCATGTACCTGCTGGTGTGGTCGCCAACGCCCTGGACGTTGATCGCGCCGCAACCACCGACACTGACGCCCGAACGACGCAAGCGTTATGCCCTGGAGCAGACGCGCATCGATGGGTTCAAGGCGGGGCTGGGTGGCGTCGCGCGAGCGATGGCGCATTTGCCATGCCTGATGATTTTCGATGACCACGATATTACCGATGACTGGAATCTTTCTGCGCAATGGGAGGAAACGGCCTACAACCATCCGTTCTCCAAGCGCATCATCGGCAACGCGCTGCTTGCTTATATGTTGTGTCAGGGTTGGGGCAACAACCCGGATGCGTTTGGCAACGTACTGGAAAAAACCCGCTTATTGAGCGTCACGGGGCAAGACCATCACCTCGACAGCGAGATCCAGGACGAATTGATCGATGAACTGCTGAGTTTTCAGCAGTGGCATTACGTGCTGCCCACCCGCCCGGCGCTGGTGGTGCTCGACACCCGCACCCGGCGCTGGCGTAGCGAGATGAATCTCAAGCAGCCGTCGGGCCTGCTGGACTGGGAAGCGCTCAGTGAGCTGCAACAGGAATTGCTCGATCATTCTTCGGCGATCATCGTCTCACCGGCGCCGATCTTCGGCGTCAAATTGATCGAAACCGTACAGCGCGTGTTCAGTTGGTGCGGTTACCCACTGCTGGTGGACGCCGAAAACTGGATGGCTCATCGCGGCGCGGCTCAGGTGATCCTGAACATTTTCCGACACTCCCGCACACCCGGTAACTACGTGGTGCTGTCCGGTGATGTGCATTATTCCTTCGTCTATGAAGTATTGATCCGACACCGCAAGGCCGGCCCGCGTATCTGGCAGATCACCAGCAGCGGCATCAAAAACGAATTCCCACCCGCCCTGCTCGAATGGTTCGACCGCCTCAACCGTTGGCTCTACTCGCCCCGCTCGCCCCTTAACTGGCTGACCAAATGCCGACGCATGCGCATTGTTCCGCACATCCCCGAACACGCCGAAGCAGGGGAACGGTTGTGGAACTCGGCAGGAATTGGCCAAGTGTTCTTCAATGAAAAGGGCCAGCCACAGGATATTTATCAATTCAATGCGGATGGATCGCCGAAGACGCGAATGATCGCGCCAGAAATGTCCGAAACAGCCGACTGACTTCGCACGAATGACCATGAGTAATCATTACCCGGCCACCCTAAACCTCACTCGAACCCTGATCATCGGCAACTCCGGCTCGGGCAAGAGCTGGCTGGCCAAACGACTGGCCGAGCATCTGCAAGTGCCCTGGATTGATCTCGACCTGATTCACTGGGCATCTGATGAACACAGCATCGCCCGTCCCCGCGCCGAGGCATTGGGAATGGCGCGGGTGGCGGCGAGTGAAGAGCGCTGGATTATCGAGGGTGTTTACGGCTGGATGGTCAGCGAACTTGTGGAGCAGGCCACTGCGCTGATCTGGCTGCGTCTGGAGGACGAAGATTGCGTGAACAACATACGCCAGCGAGAAGCGAGGCGGGACGAGAAGGAAGAGTTGCTGATTGCGTTACTCGATTGGGCCGGCAGCTACCGTACTCGCCAAGGGTCCAGTGGATTTGCCGCCCATCAGCGTTTGTTTGACCGGTTTAGCGGGTCGAAACGCCAACTGATGAATCAGGCTGAAGTCTCGGCTTTCGTCAGTGCGGTGCAACCAACCGACTGATCGTCCCTGCCGTTTTCTGCGTGCGAATCGGACTCCTACATTGGACACGACTAGCTGGCGAGATTGTCAGAATGGGATTACATCGTTCGCAGAAACGTCTTGAAGAAGCTTCAGCGATACTTTAACCCAGCGTGGATATGTCGTCTGCGTAATGACCACTCGTAGGTGTCGCCTTGTCATCATGTACTCATTTCTGTACGTTCTTTGCATTGAGCGAGGACTACAACATGCAAACCATCAACTACACCACCGCACGTGCACATCTGGCCGAAACCATGGATCGGGTCAACGAAGACCGTGCCCCATTGCTGGTTACCCGCCAGAAAGGCGAACCTGTGGTGATGATGTCTCTGGCGGAGTACAACGCTCTCGAAGAGACAGCCTATCTGCTCCGTTCTCCAGCCAATGCCGAGCGACTGATCAAATCAATCGGCAACCTACGAGCAGGGAAAACCAAAGTCAGGCAACTCATCGAAGAATGAATATCGAGTTCACTCCTGAAGGCTGGGACGACTATTTGTGGTTTCAGCAAAACGATAAGGCCGGGCTCAAACGAATCAACCTGCTGATCAAGGCGATCCTGCGTGAGCCCTTCGAAGGATTGGGCAAACCTGAACCGCTCAAACACAATCTGAGCGGCCTCTGGTCACGCCGAATCACCTCCGAGCATCGCCTGGTTTATGCAATCGAGAATGGTGAGGTGCGCATCGTGCTTTGCAGGTATCACTACTGAGCACATTCAGGCCGCTTTCACCGCCCGCCCCACTCCTCTGACAATCATTTCCACTTCCCGCTCATCAATCGTCAGCGGTGGCAGCAGGCGAATGGTCTTGCCCCGTGTCACGTTGATCAGCAAACCGTGATCCCGTGCGGCGATCAGGGTCAGGTCGCGGATTGGTTGGGCGAGTTCGATGCCGATCATCAATCCCTGGCCACGGATCACCAGGACGTTCGGATCGTCGGCCAGTTCGACGCGCAATCTGGCAAGCAGGCGTTCGCCCTGAAGTCTGGCGTTTTCCAGCAGGCCTTGTTCCTCGATGATCTCCAGCACGGTGCAACCCACCCGACACGCCAGCGGATTGCCGCCGAATGTACTGCCGTGGCTGCCAGGTGTGAATAAATCCGCAGCCCTGCCCCGAGCCAGGCAGGCACCGATGGGCACTCCGTTACCCAGGCCTTTGGCCAAGGTCATGACGTCCGGGATGATGCCTTCGTGCTGAAACGCAAACCACTGGCCGGTACGGCCGATGCCGGTCTGGATTTCGTCGAGCATCATTAACCAGGCGCGCCGGTCACAGAGCTCGCGCACCGCTTTGAGATAACCAGGCGGCGCCACTTGCACACCACTTTCGCCCTGAATCGGCTCCATCAGAATCGCCACAATGCGTGGGCCGTGGGCTTTCTGCGCCTTCTCCAGGGCAGCGAGGTCGCCGAATGGCACTTTAATGAAGTCCCCCGGCAACTTGTTATACCCCAGGCGCACCGCCGGGCCGTCACTGGCCGACAAGGTGCCGAGGGTCCGTCCGTGGAAAGCGTTCTCCATGACCACTACCAGCGGCTGCTCGATGCCTTTGTGCCAGCCGTAAAGCCGCGCAAGTTTCAGCGCGGTTTCGTTGGCTTCGGCACCGGAGTTATTGAAGAACGCCCGCTCCATGCCCGACAGCCGAACCAGTTTCTGCGCCAGCCGCTGTTGCCAGTCGATGCTGTACAGGTTGGATGTGTGCAACAGCAACCCGGCCTGTTCGCTGATGGCCGACACGATTCGCGGATGGGAATGGCCGACGTTGGTCACCGCCACGCCCGCCACCGCGTCCAGGTATTCACGACCGGCCTGATCCCACAGGCGCGTGCCCAGGCCTTTGCTGAAACTCAGGGCCAAAGGTTGGTAAGTGCTCATCAGGCAGGTGGCAGTCATGACATCAAGCTCCATCAATAGTCGGTGTTTTTGCAGTATGGTTAGCCACCTGAGCTGGATAAATACCGCAACACTTCAATCATTTTAAAGCTGGGCTTGATAATGGATTTATTCCAGGCAATGACCGTTTACGTAAGAGTGGTGGAAGCCGGCAGCATGACCGCCGCCGCTTTGCAGTGCGAAATGTCCACGACCATGGTCGGTAATCACCTGCGGGCTCTGGAGCAACGCCTGGGTGTGCGCTTGCTCAACCGTACGACACGGCGTCAGCGTTTGACGGAATTCGGCACGGCGTACTATCAGCGGTGTCTCGAAGTGCTGGGGTTGGTGGCTGATTCCGAACGCCTGGCCGAACAAACCCTCGACGAGCCGAGCGGCACTCTGCGCATCACCGCACCGCTGACCTTCGGCACCGAACGGCTCGCACCGGCCCTGAGCGAGTTCACCCTGCGCTGCCCGCAAGTCAAACTCGATGTCGTTTTGACCAACCAGCGCCTGGACTTGCTCGACAACGGTTTCGACGTGGCGATTCGTCTGGGCACGACCGAGCTGTCCAACATGATTTCTCGCCCGCTCATCGACTACACGATGACCCTGTGCGCATCGAAGGATTATCTGGAGCGTCGAGGCACACCGCAGAAACCCGCCGACCTGCAACACCATGACTGTTTGGCCTTCGCCTACCCGGCCGGAGATGACTGGCACTCGGTAGCCAAACAATGGCGCCTGAAGGGGCCCGAAGGTGAAGTCATGGTGGCGGTCAGCGGGCCGATGTTGATCAACAGCTCGGCGGGGTTGCATCAAGCGGCGCGAACCGGCATGGGCATCGTGATGGTTCCCGATGCGCTGGTGGAACAAGACCTTCGGGACGGAAAACTGGTGGCCTTGATGCAGGACTACCAACTGCCAAGTCGGCCGATGAACCTGGTGTATGCCCAGGACCGCTACCGTTTGCCGAAATTGCGCAGCTTCGTTGACTTTGCACTGCAGTGGTGGGGCAAGCACTAGCCGGGGCAATACGCCATGAACTAATCTCCTCGACTGACGAGTCACGTTAATATCAGGACGGCAGGGAGACCGATGATGGGTGAGGCATCGAAAATCGAGCCGTTGAAGTTCGATCTGTCAGATTTTAACGAAGACATGCTGCACACCATTCTGGAACTGGTCAGCGATGGTATCTGGGACTGGAACGCCAACACCGGGTTCGTCTATCGCAACCCCGGGTGGTACGAGATGCTCGGCTATACGCCTCATTCCCTGGACAACAATGTGTTGACCTGGGAAAACGTGATCCACCCCGACGATTATTCGCGGGTCATGGCGTTGTTTGATGACTACCTGGATCAGCGCGCTCCCGCTTATCAGGCCGAGTATCGCTGCCGCATGCGCGATGGCACTTACACCTGGATCGAGGATCGCGGCTACGTGCTGGCACGTAATGCCGACGGCTCGGTGGCGCGAATGATCGGCGCGCACCGCAGCATCGAAGACAAGAAACGCCTGATCGAAGAAATGGAGCGGCGTAATCAATCCCTGGAAGCCATCGTCAAGGAACGCACTCGGGAGTTGTCCCGGGTCAATCAGCAGTTACAGATTCAACTCGAAGAAAATCGTAAATTGGCAGAAACCGATGTGCTGACCGGCATCGCCAATCGCTATCGACTGGAGAAAACCCTGCCCAAGGAATGCGACCGCGCCCAACGCTTCCGCGAACCCCTGTCGCTGATCGCCATGGACCTCGATGACTTCAAAAACATCAACGATCACTACGGTCACGCCCTGGGAGATGCAGCGTTGGTGCAAGTGATCGAGAGTGTGAAGCACTGCGTGCGCAAAGGCGATCTGTTGGCGCGCTGGGGCGGTGACGAATTCATCCTGATTTTGCCCAATACCTTGTTGGCCGACGCCAGGTCACTCGCTGAAAGAATCCGTCATGGCCTGGCGAGCCTGCTGCCGGTCGGGGACTATCAAGTGACCATGAGTTTTGGCGTGGTGCAGCGCTTTGAAGAAGAACAACAGACCGGGTTGCTGGCCAGGGCCGATCAGGCGTTGTATCGGTCGAAAATCGCGGGCAAGAACCTGATTTCGGGGTGAGGCGACTCCGTCCTGTCAGCCGCCCTGCATGCCCGCTTTCACCAATACTGGTTTTTCCTGATACCGACCCGGAAACAGTTGCTTCAACTGCGCCACTTTCGGCAGGTCATTGATCACGATGTAGGGGTATGTCGGATGCTCGGTCAGGAAGTCCTGATGCTCCTCTTCCGCCGGGTAGAAACCGTTGTAGCTTTCCAGCTTGGTGACAATCGGTTTATTGAACGAATGGGCAGCGTCGAGCTGGGTGATGTAAGCCTGGGCGACGCGTTGCTGTTCGGTGCTTTTCGGGAATAGCGCCGACCGATACTGAGTGCCTCGGTCCGGGCCCTGGCGGTTGAGTTCGGTGGGGTTGTGGGCCACCGAGAAATAGATCTGCAGCAGGCTTCCGTAACTGACCTGAGCGGGATCGAAGGTCACTTCGACGGCCTCCGCATGGCCGGTGTCACCCTCGCTGACCCGCTCGTATTGAGCGGTATTGGCTGCGCCACCGGCATAACCGGAAACCGCATTTTTCACCCCTTTGACATGCTGGAACACGCCTTGGACGCCCCAGAAGCAACCGCCGGCAAAAACCGCCGTTTCGCTGTGCGCCTGGGTGGTTTCATCAAGCGTCGGCGCCGGGATGAGGACCGCCTCTTCGGCGCCTGCGAACGAGAATGCAGAGCACTGACCGATAACGCTGGCGGCGGCCAAACCCAGAAATGTGCGACGCCAGTTGAATGGGGTTTTCATGGGCTGTCTCCTGAATGAATGGGGGCTATCAACCAAAGGTAAACGCATACGCCGACACACCCGGATCGAGAAACTCGATGCTGAAGGTCCGGTCTTTTACGCCTGTGCTCTGGCGTACCAGTTGATACAACCGCTGCTCGGTGACGCTGCCCCGGCCATCAGGCGCGACGTCGATACCGTGGGCATCACCTGGGGGCTTGCCATCGATCAACACTTTGAAACGCACCGGTTTGCCGTCAGCACCGGGGCCCAACACCAAGTGCAAGTCGCGAGCGTGAAACCGATAGACGATACGACTGGCCGCAGCGTTTGAAACGGCCCGCTCCGGACCGACAGCCCATTGACCGTCCAGGCTCCAGTCATTGAGGGCCAGTTGTGACGGTGGCTTATAGGCAGTCGCCTTGTCCGGCACCAGGCTGGTTTCAGAGGCGAAATGCTCCATCCGTCGGTAGCCGACATAGGTTTCGGGGGATTGCACTTCATTCATGTCCGGGGCGAGTTGAACACCCTGGGCGTTGGCATTGATCAGCCCCTGCGCGACTTTCGCGGCCCCCGCCTCACGCAACAGTTGCTGAATCACTTGCTCGGACTCGGCGTACTTGCCTTCACCAAAATGGTGATAACGAATGCGTCCCTGAGCATCGGCAAAGTAATGGGCCGGCCAGTATTCATTGTTGAAAGCACGCCAGATCTTGTAGTCATTATCGATGGCCACCGGGTAGGTGATGCCCAGGTCCTTCATGGCTTTGGTGACATTGCCCACATCCCGCTCGAAGGCAAACTCGGGCGCATGGACACCGATCACCACCAAACCCTGATCGCGATACTTCTCAGCCCAGGCCTTCACATACGGCAGGGTGCGCAGGCAGTTGATGCAGGAGTAAGTCCAGAAATCCACCAGCACGACCTTGCCCTTCAACGCCTGAGCGGTGAGTGGGGGCGAGTTGAGCCATTGCACGGCGCCGTCCAGGGATGGAAGGCTGCCCTCAATCGGCAGCGCGTTCGGCGCCTTCGCGGTCACTTTCATCGCATCTCCAGCGGCCATCATGCCGCCGGCGGGTTGATCGCCGGCCCGTGGAATCTGCGCCATCATCGCCCCGCTGTTGGCCGGAGTCTTACTGGCCAACCGGTTGACCAGCGCCTGTTCGATACCGCCGGTGGACGCCGTTGAAACCCGCGCCAGAATCCCGGTGTCCAGTCCCAGGGCTATCGCCACCACACCAACCAGCATCGCAGCGCCCAGGCCTCGACGCAGCCACTCGCCCGCGCCTATTGAGCGCTTCATTGCGGCGAAGACTTTACCGCCCAGCAGCAGTGCCGCAGCGAGAGAAGTGGCGGCACCGGCCGCGTAAGCCAATAGCAACAGGGTGGTCGCGATGCTTGCCCCTTGCAGCGCCGCACCGGTCAGCAGCAAACCCAGAATCGGCCCGGCGCAGGGTGCCCAGAGCAGGCCCGTGGCGACGCCGATCAGGAATGAAGCGCCGGGACGCGGCCGGGCATCGGCGCCCGCGGCTTGCGACAGCCGACCGCCGGCTGCCACCAGTGGACGCGTCAGGCGTTCGGCCAACCGCGGCAGCAACAGCGTCAACCCGAACAGTGCAACGAACAGCAACGCGAGCCAGCGACCGTATTGATTGACTTGCACCACCCAACCGCCGCCCACCGCCGCCAACGAGGCGACGAGCGCGAAGGTCAGCGCCATCCCCGCCAGCAGCGGCAAGCCACTTTTCATAAACGGCTGCCCGGTGCGAGCGAAGACAAAGGGCAATACCGGCAGAATGCACGGGCTGACAATCGTCAGCACACCACCGAGATAAGCGAGGACCAGAAGCCACATATCGTCGACCTGCATGAAGTGAGTGAAAGGAAGTGCCCATGGATCACGCCTGTGGCTTGAAGGTCAGCGCCAGGCCGTTCATGCAGTAGCGCAGACCGGTGGGCTTTGGCCCATCCTCGAAGACATGCCCCAGATGACCGCCGCAACGACGACAGTGCACCTCTTCGCGCAATACACCGAAGGAGCGGTCCTGTCGGGTGGCCACCGCGTTGTCCAGGGGGGCCCAGAAACTCGGCCAGCCAGTACGACTGTCGAACTTGGTGTCGGAAGAAAACAACGGCAGATCACAACCGGCGCAGGCAAAAACGCCTTTGCGGTGCTCGTTGTTCAGCGGGCTGCTGTAGGCCCGTTCGGTGCCCTCTTCGCGCAGTATTTCGTACTGCTCGGCGCTGAGCCGGGCATGCCATTCGCTGTCGCTGTGGGTCACCTCGAAAACCTCCTGCGCGCGGGCTTCATCGACCAGCGCAACGCTTGTGGAAAATTTTGGCAATACACCGATCACCAGGGCTGCAGCCCCCAGCCCGCCGCTCGCTACAAGAAACTGTCGCCGTGAAAACATGGCCTTCTCCAAAATTCCAAGTGCCTTGCATGGAACACAGCCTAGGCTTGAGTTGATCGCCAAATCCTCACGAGGAGTTAAATAATTCGTGATAACTCAATCTCAGGAAAACCCGCACAATGTGTTCATTGCGTCACAAAGGATCGAGCTCCATGGAACAGACCAAACGCGTCCTGGTGGTCGAGGACGACCTGCACATCGCCGACCTTATCTGCCTGCATCTGCGCGATGAGCAGTTTGAGGTGGTGCACTGCGCCGACGGCGACGAGGGCATGCGTCTGTTGCAGCAAGGAAGCTGGGACGCACTGATCCTCGACCTGATGCTGCCCGGCGTCGATGGCCTGGAAATCTGCCGCCGCGCCCGGGCCATGGCCCGTTACACACCGATCATCATCACCAGTGCGCGCTCCAGCGAAGTGCATCGGATTCTGGGACTGGAGCTGGGTGCCGACGATTACCTGGCCAAACCCTTTTCCATGCTCGAGCTGGTGGCACGGGTCAAGGCACTGCTGCGACGGGTCGACGCCATGGCCCGCAATCTGAAAATGGATGCTGGCAGTCTGATCAGCGATGGCCTGTCCATCGACCCGATCACCCGTGAAGTCTCCCTCGACGGCCGGCGTCTTGACCTCACGCCACGGGAATTCGACCTGCTGTACTTCTTTGTCCGTCAGCCTGGCAAAGTCTTCTCGCGCATGGACCTGCTCAATGCGGTGTGGGGCTACAGCCACGAAGGCTATGAACACACAGTCAACACTCATATCAACCGCCTGCGGGCAAAGATCGAGGCCGATCCGGCGCAACCGGCGCGCATCCTCACGGTGTGGGGCCGTGGCTACAAATTCGCAGCAAGCGGAGAGCAGCCATGAGGCTGACCCTGACTCAACGCCTGTCCCTGGTGTTCGCCGTGCTGTTGCTGGTGTGCAGCGGCACCTCGGTATGGATGCAGGTGCGCTCCAACCAGATGCATGAGCTGGAAGTGGTGCAAGGCTTGTCGCGGGATCTGGCGCAACACATCGCCCACGACACCGTGCTGATGGACCGCAATGGCCCGATGCCCAATGCCGTGCATGAACTGTTCAGCCAGCTGATGCTGGTCAATCCCAGTGTCGAGGTCTATCTGCTGGACACCGGTGGCCGGATTGTCGGCAGCGCCGCGCCCGAAGGCCGAATACACAGGGAGCAGGTCGATCTGCTGCCAATCCAGCGCTTGCTCAAGGGCGAGGCATTGCCGATTCTCGGCGACGATCCGCGCAGCGTCGATGGCCGCAAGGTGTTCAGCGCCGCGCCTTTACGGGTCAACGGTCAGCCGGCCGGTTATTTGTATGTGGTGTTGCTCAGCGAAGCGCATGACCGCTTCGCCGAGCGCGGAGCCACCAGCGCCGCACTCAATACCGCGTTGTTGTCCATCGGACTGGTGGCGTTGCTGTGCCTGATTGCCGGCCTCACGGCATTCGCCCTGATCACCCGGCCATTGCGTCGCTTGACCGAGAAAGTCAGTCAGTTCGATATCAACGGCGTTCCGACCGCTTCGCCCGAACCTGAGCCGGAGCCCATGGAAAAGGCCGCCAGCCACGATGAAATAGCCGTACTCGACGCAGCCTTCCGACAGATGCAAGCGCGCCTCGGTGAACAATGGCGCTCGCTGACCCGTCAGGATCAGGAGCGTCGCGAACTGGTGGCCAACATCTCCCACGACCTGCGCACACCGCTGGCCTCGCTGCACGGTTACCTGGAAACCCTTTCGCTCAAGGACGCCACCTTGTCCCCCGCCGATCGCCGTCGCTATCTGGGAATCGCCCTGGATCAAAGCCGCAAGGTCGGCGGCCTGGCGCAATCGTTGCTGGAACTGGTGCGGCTGGAACACGGTTTCGTGCAACCGGTGCTGGAGCGTTTCTCCCTGACTGATCTGGTGCAGGACATTTTTCAGAAGTTCGAACTCAGCGCCGAAGCGCGCCAGATTGAACTCAAGGCCACCTTCGCCCCCAACGTCGCCGTGGCCTGCGCCGACCTGGGGCTGATCGAGCGGGTGCTGACCAATTTGTTCGATAACGCCCTGCGCCACACGCCCCAAGGGGGAGAAATCGAACTCAGCCTCCGCCCCCAAGGGGCTTTTATCGAAGTGACCGTCAGCGACACCGGTCCTGGCATCGCCCCCCAACTGCGTGAAGGTCTGTTCCTGCGGCCATTCAACATTGGCGGCGCACGGCGCGATGGCGGGCTGGGGCTGCGGATCGTGCACCGGATCCTGCAATTGCACGGTCGCGAGATTGAGCTGATCGAAGTGCCGGGACGCGGTGCGACTTTTCGTTTTTCCCTGCCGGCGGATGAGCAAACGGCAGAGCAATGGATGGCTCGGTCTAAAACCTCTCACCAAAAATACTGACCAGCCACCTGTTCATCCGTGACAACGCAGCGTGGGTCCAATAGATTAGGCGGCCTGAAAAAGCCCTGTGCTTTCTCGCCTCTATCCAAGTTAAAGAAGTAGTGAAATTTCAATGTCCGATTCCAATACCGCTGAATCCGTAGTCACCTTGTCGTCCAAAGCGGAATACGAAAACTCCATCAATCTTTCACAACACGTGCCTCAGGCCAAGACCATCAGCGAGATGGTTCTGGACGCTTTTCAATCCACCCGGGAAAGCGACCAGATCCGCGAACTGCGCGCCGCGATTCGCCAGGCTCACGACAGCTTCGATGACGATAAAGCCTACGAATTGATGGGCGAACTCAAGCAATTGAAAGACGCCGAAGCGGCCGATATTGCCGCCCTGGAAGACCTGAGCAGCAAATTCCCGATCAGCCGCATTCTGTCCAGCTTCAAGGATGACCCGGCGTTCCAGGAAATCGTTTATGGCCTGGCGCTGAAAGTGCTGAACCAGACTCACCAAGCCATCAGCAACCCGAGCAGCGGCAAGAGCAAAGCGGCTCGCGCCAAAAAAGAAGTCGAAGTGTTCACCATCAGCAAGGACGGCATCAGCGTCACCCTGCCCCTGCGCACCCCGCGCTCGCGCCTGAACGTTGACCGTGAAGCGCTGGAATTCCTGGGCTTCACTTTCGTCGGCGAAGGTGAAGAAGCGGAGCTGGAAAGCGAGACGTTCCTGGACAATGCCGGGGCCGAACAACCGGTCAACCGAAAAAACATCATCACCGCGCTGCAGCAGCAGACCGCGTTCGACGGTTACAGCATCGCCGCGCAGTAACGCTAAACGCTGCACACAAAAATCCCCGCCATCGAGCGGGGATTTTTATTGCCTGCGCGCACGAGATTGGCACTCGGCTCAGGTGCTGCACGCCATCTCAAACCGCCCACAAAAACGGTTTAGCCCTGATGAAATCTTGTAGTTTCCATAAAGAGAAAACGATCAGACAAAGACCACTAGACCAATTCAATAGGCGAGTGCTTTTCCTTCCAGACAATGCCCTTCCAATAACATCGCCCCCCATTACGTACACCATCTGGCAGGCGAGACTGCCGACGAAAAAACCAGCGAGCGAAAGAGGCACGTTAACAGTCGCTTCGTCTGAGTGATTAGCGATGACATAAGAGGTGATTGCCACAATGGTCAACGGATTGCTCAGCGTTAACGCAAACACAGAGAAAAAGCCTGATTGGCGTGTGATGCTCATTGTCGAATCAGAGGACGCAGTGATCCTTATACCCAAATAGAAGAGATAGGCTATTGAGACAACTGTCAGAAGATCCAGATAGCCCAATACAAAGGTTTTGATCAGCGCTACCCCCATCAACGCGACTGCGGCATACAGAGCATCCGCCAGGGCTGCTCCGAACGCACCTGGTACGGCGCTCAATCGTAAGCGTCCGGCAAAGGCATCCGGCCCGAAGTCGGAAAATGGCGCAGCAGCCGATACCTTCCTGTGACCATTGCCA
>NZ_JBWKWT010000038.1:0-18292 GCF_059422365.1 Pseudomonas sp. GW821-FHT01E10 | reverse complement strand
GGCTCCTGAACGAAATCGGGAGCACAGCATCCGGGATCACTTGGCAGCTTTGAATGTGTAGTTCATGGAGCGGTTACAATTCGATTGGGTCTCATCTGAAGGCTGCGACTTCAACTACGACTTCGGTGTCTGCGCCCGGGCCGAAGACGTTGCCACCGGAAAAGCCACCTACAACTACGAAAAGACCGACGGCGCAGAGGAAGAACTCCCTGGGCTCAGTGTGTTTTATCGCAACGAAGCGGGGGAGATTTTCCATACCTATTCAACGTATGCCCGAGGCCTGGATCTGCTGGTCGGTGCCTACAACTACCTCGACCTCACGCCTAAGGGGCGTAATGAAGAGGAGATCATGGATTGGGTGAGGCATCACGATCGGTATGAAGACAAGGTGTCAGCTAGTTGCTGCCATGGTGGGTAGATCGCAACCCTTTCGGAGCGAGCCTGCTCGCGATGACTGACTAACGTTCAACATGGATTTCGACTGATGCACCACTATCGCGAGCAAGATCCCACAGGAGGTAAGTGGCGTTGTGTAAATTGCATTCAGACGTCCGACTTCAACAAAACGGGCGACCTATGAGTCGCCCGTTTTTAATGCCTGCCCAATGTTTGGAATACACAACTCAAAGGACGAATAAAGGTTTTTGCCATACTCCATCCCAAACAAATATATCTGCCTCCTTCATGTCCCGACCCAAGCTAATCATATTTAAATTCAACCGCCAGCTTACTGACAGCAACATCCAATGTAATTACGCAGCCACTCCAGATCGGACACCCACTCGTCATTCCGTTCTGAATATAGATTTTTCGAAGTTCAACAAAACATTCAAACAATTCCACATCCACTTGAGCGCTGACGGGGCTAAACCAATCCTACTTACCATCCTCATCCACATAATCAAATAGAAACTGGCAATGATCGTTCTCTGGAGATAGCTCCGCCTCGACGATGATTTTCATTGCCGTCGCGGGGGATGTGTCCAGCAAAATCTGTCCGAGTTGCAGATAGATATCGTCTTCGCTCATTATTCATACCGCCACTTTACATTGAAGGCACGCTCGCCACGGGAATGCGTTCCTGAGCCTGAGTTATATCGTAGACATGCTGCTCACAGCGGCTATCAACAAACTGGAACTCCACCAAATAGACCTTGCTTTTTTCTGGTGTGAAAGTGGTTTTGATCGGACCGCAGCTATATATACTCCCAACACCTGCGCCATTCGAATAACCCGACACTTGGAATGGCTGATCGGCATCCGCCTGCACTTCCAGCTGTGGGAAGCGTTTAAGCGTGGCGCTGTTGGCCGCTTCGTTGAGTTTGGCGATCCAGCCGAAGACCTTGCCCCGACCTGAATCCACCACGGTTCCAAGCACCTCCATACGCTGGTCAGGATCCGATGCGCGGCGGATCGAGAACTCTACTGGGGTAGTGTTACCTGATGCTTTCATGATGATCTTGGCGTGTTGCGCATCGACGGCCACCTTGTTCTGACTCAGCTGGACACCGTCTTTCAGCAGACTGGGGGAAGAGTCCCGGACGTTGGAATGGCAGCCTGGTAATGCCAGAATCAGGGTCAGTGCTAGTAGTGTGGTTCTTTTCACGTCTGAATGTCCTTGAAAGCGTATGTTCGGCTGATGAGAAAATATTTGTCAAAGCGGCGTGTCATAAACGCTGAGTTCGCTATAGGGGGACTGCCACATCCCAAAATCAGACAGATTTATTTTCTGGCCGTCGCATAAAACCAAACAAATAAATCCGCCCTTTTTTTTTCAAACTATTTCATTAAGAAGCCCACTGAGTTTTCCCAGGAAAACTTCCACCTCTAGAAAGACGAATTAGCTTCATAGCAGCTCTTTTCGACCACTCTCCATTTACATCCAGAGGACACTCTTTCAAAACATGAATAGTTTCATCCTTTTTCCCCAGCCGTATTATCCCAACCTCCAAATTCCGGCCAAACGTGTATTCAACATACTCTTCAGTTTCTACAACCTTATCCATCTCTATATAAAATGCCATATAACCCTTCTCAGTTACCTAGTGGACTCGGGTATCGGAGCTGTGTTTTATCAATAGGAAAATGGACAGGAAAAGGGGACGGATTTATTTTCTAGCCACCGCACGAGCCAAATCCGTCCCCTTTTCTTTCCTTTTCTTTTTTCTCCGCTAAACAAGCGTGATCTGCACCCCCCCTACAAATAACCTGCACTTTTCAACATTACCAACAGCTCAGCATTTAGTGACTCATCAATAACCCCTTCAGATTTTCCCGGCCCCCTCCAATGCCAGATAAGTTGCATAGCAAGACTATCAACATCGATAAATTCCTCATGAAAAATCTCACTAAGACGTATATTAGTAAGTTTAGGATCAACCTCTATCAAGTCCCTAAAAACCTGACACGGCAACTCCCCCCTCAGAATACCCTCAAGCATAAATCCTCCACTGCAAAATATCACTTCATGGTTTTTTGAAAACAACCGTGGTTATATCATTAAACATACCAGTTTCAGGCGCTTGAACACTGGTAAAGCCATATTTCGCGGCAAGACGCCCCGTCCAAGTATTCGCAGCGGCCTGAGTAGGCGGCATACCTTTCGTCAAATTAGACAAGTACTCTGCGGTATAAACGCTATTTCATATCGCTAAAGTGCGACACAGAAAACGTAGTCTGCCCCCATTTTCTGCCATTCTCAGGATAAACGTGGTCTGTCCCCGTTTCTCCCCGGCAGCTCCTACAGGGATTGCGCATTATTCAAGATTTGCGCGGGAGACCTTCGGGTCTGCCGGTTACTCGGGGTGACCTGTGGGTCGCCTGTTTCTATCGCAAGAAAAAGTTTGGACTTCCTCTTTCCCGAATATAATCAACGGCCCCACGGCATTTACATAACGCCAACCTCAACATAAACAACTCAACAACTTATGTACCTTCCCTGCATTTCCCGAATGAAACTTTAGGTACTTATCGCAAGCAAGCTTTAGATAATCACGAAACACTTCATCACTTACAATTACCGATGCATCCTCTTCCAGAATATATCCACTGGAAAATCTAACCCCTTCAAAATGATCCTCCTCAAAATAACTATTCATATCGGGAAAAGCACAGTACGCACCATCCGTACTAAACCCCCATTTCTTAACAAGAAACTCTACCGCCTCGATAAACCTACCATCATCGTACATCCTGTCAAAGTAAGCCTTTATTACCCAGTGCGAATCCCGACGATCATAGGGCTGCCCAAACAATTCGTTCACGCCATTACCCCTTTATTCATCTCGGGTGGAAATTACGAACCGTACCAGTAGTCGGGTCCAGATAAATCCTGAACTTGACACCCTCCCGTCTCACCATTATAGGCGTTCATCCCTCTGGTCATGGCGCTGATGTAACCGTCTGCCACCGCCCGCTGCCCACGCAAAAGAGGGGACGCCCATTAGCCGATCTCGAGTCAAGGTTAAAAGCCACCATACAGCTCCCTTTAAAACTCTAAATTATTGCGACAGGACAAATACCAAAACGAGTAGTAACTACATATGACTCTAGTCCATTTCGCTCAGGGACAATTTTTAATATCTTCACCCCCTCAAACTTTAATACTAGAACTTCACCTTCCTCAAGCGAGGCTTCCTCTACTCGATGATTAAAAAAATCAAAGAACAGTGTACTCGTATAAACTTTTTCTCCGTGCCCCCACTGCTCCCACCCAAGACTTTCACACAAAAAAGGACACTGAACTATAACGGTAGCGCCGCTGCCAAAAATCAGAACTTGAGAGCCAACCCCAACAGTTACACCTGTTAGCACTGCTGACTTCAGCTCCGCCAAATCCGCTTCATTAATCATAACTATCCTCTTACCGCGCCGGCGGTTCGGTATTAGGTGGTAATGGCACATGCGTCTCTCCTCTTGTGCCAGTTCCACCTGTTGCTGGATTTATCGGCTGTCCATTTTTCACAGAAATCCAATAACCATTCTCTAAGCCGGTAACGGGGGTTGAGCCTGAAGGCATCAATCGAATATATGTGCTCCCGGGAGCGCTTGGATCGGTACCTGGTGGGTAAGAGAAAACGGGGAGAAAACGGGGACAGACCACGTTTTCCATCTAAAAAATCGAATGCTTTTTCGGTCTGCCCGGGCATCCCCGCCGAGCTCGTCGCCCAATCATAGCTTCAATTTCGGCTGCAAATCGCGAATCACCAAGTACATAGTTGCCATTGGTGGCAGCCCGAATCTGGTCAACCAATCCTATCTCCAACTCGCTTGATAGACTTCAGCAGTCGATACATCTGTGTCCCCCAAGCGATAGGTACTGAGCATGCGGGGTAATGAGATCCGAAAACTCTGATTGTGCGTTAGCACGATAACTCGACCAACGATATTCCGCAGGATGCGTCACCATTTTGGCTCTGACAGGATTCATCTCAATGTAGCGATAACAGACCAATACATAACTATCACTTTGAACAAGGCACGAACGGAAGCGTCCTTCCCATAAAGTCTCACTACGCCCATATGTACGATTTATGTATTGCACATATCGTTGCCCTATTCCTTTCATAAGCGAGCTGGTACTGCTGTGCTCATGAGGGCTAATCAACAAATGGACATGATTAGTCATAAGACACCATGCGTGAATTTCACACGATTTTTTGTTGGCCTGCTCAGCAAGCAGCTCTAAATAAAAAAGGTAATCATCCGCTGAAAAAAAGCAAACTGATCTATTATTTCCTCGTTGAATCAGATGCAAGGGGACACCTGGCATCAAGAGACGTGCTCTGCGTGGCATATGGTGAATCCGTTCACAATTAATGATGCCAATAACTTAGTCAATCCTACGAAAAACAATCTCCCTATCTATTTCACACTTTTTCAGATCGCTAAAGTGCGACACAGAAAAACGTAGTCTGCCCCCATTTTTTGCCATTCTCAGGATAAACGTGGTCTGTCCCCGTTTCTCCCTTAGGTATCCCTTTAGGTATTTATACACATTACCACTTAGAAAATATTATTGTAGTCATACATATATTCTTCATATTCATCAAGCCCCCAAATATGACCATCCAAGCGATCAACCATAAGCATCCCACCTGCTTTTTTCTCCCCATGACCGACAGAGCTCAAACTAAAAGACCAAAAAAGAGGTGGACATTGCGATTGATCTCTCACTCCTACTACTACACCTTGCTCTGCAGAATATTTTTTTGCTATTTCAAATGCTATCTCAAATGAAATCTCACCTTCTCGATATTCGACGGGAACACTGAAACATAATATCTGCTTTTGCCGCAGAGCAGACACTACCGCCACAAGCTTTACCCTATTAACACTTACAAATAAATAACCACTAAACACCTTGCCATCTTCGCAAGCAAAATCATTATCAAACAAACGTAGCATTTTAAGTCGCGACGCATCCACCGGACCACATAAATATAAATCACATTTCTTCTGCATAATATTTATTCACCTATGGATGGACAATTACGCCACCGTTAAGAATCCCTTCTAATGCGCTTGCAGGTACAGAATATGTTGATCCCACACCCAGTAGGAAATCGCAGGAAATCGGGGACAGACCACGTTTAAAAATGTGGTCTGCCCCCGTATACCCCCGTATATCCACTCGTGATGTAGAGTGTGTAAAATGCCTCCGCCAACTCGGGCGGCCTATTTCTCTCTTAATCTATTTTCCCTTAAGACCTTTAATAGGATTAGGATTTACCCAAGTTTTTATAACCTGGCCAGGCTTCAATACCACATCATCGATAGAAGTTGGATTCAATTCATCCAAAAATGCATCAACCCCCACCGACAGCTTGACATACCTATCTAAGACCTCATGATCGACAAAATAAACACAACCATCTATCAAATCAACCGCCACATAGTTGCCACCTTCGGCCCAAGCAATCGGTATAAACCCTTTTCTGAACTCGAACCGTTTAAGCTCTGCAATCACCTCACTAACAGGGATAAATTGATTTATGCCACTACTATTATCATCGCCCACATCAAATACATTTAACGCAGGTTCTCCGCCATTAAATCTTTCAAAAAAACCCCTTATTGAAGCATTCAAAACTGCGCCAACAAACAGTTCAACAGCCTCAAAAGCCCCGCATTCTATATTTTTTACTTTCTTTACTTTAACTTTCATTTGTCAAACCCTCCATTCCGAATAACTGCGGAACCACCAGTATGCCTCGTAGAGTTATGCACATCCTGAGGTATTAGGAGCATCGTCTGGCCATCTTCAACATGAAGCCAGACGAACCCGCTGGGTGTCGCGTCTAATCCAACCGCCGAGTTTGCAAGTTTAGAGTCCACTCCGTATTTCCCAGTGAGTCCCAGAATTTGCACCCTGTGCATAGCGTAAGGAGAAAAATCTGGAAAACCCAAGAAAAAAGGGGACGGATTTATTTTCTAGCCACCGCACGAGCCAAACAAATAAATCCGTCCCCTTTTCTCTTCAGCTCTTTTTAGCTATGTAGCTGGTGATGCTTCAAGATCAAAATCGCCTTCCTGTTCTATTTCTGCATCTGCCTTTAATATCAAAAACGCTGTCCCTCCCTTATTTAGTCGCACATTGATTCTTGGCACCTCTTCACCCATGCTCCCAAAAAACTCAACCTGTAGGGTGTATGTTCCTATCGGTAGTTCAAGAGGCACCGAGCCTGAAATACTTGCAAGTTCGACATTGCTATCCGATACATCAAATGGCACTCGAAATGCCCGTATCACATCCGAGCTCACCTCAGGAACAGCTTCCTCGATAAAGATGGTGATTTCATGATCACCTTCCTCTACCAGCGCTCGAAAGGAGGCGCTACCAGGACGCCAGGAAAAGCCCTGTGAATAGTTTCGATCACTCCAGTCATTATATGGTTGTGGGAGTGAGCTAATAAACACACAAAACTGTGAGTACGACAGATACAGACCTACCGTTAATTTAGCCATTATTCGACCACCTTAATTCTAACTTTCTCTCCATCCTCTAGACCTCTGCATGCATTTCCTATACAAGCACCTGCACCCATATTATTTTTAGGTGTTATGGCGCGAACGCTGGCTCCTTCCCCTCCCTCCTTAAACATTGCTGGAGGATATTCATCTAACTGTTTTCCAGGAATTTTAGGAAGCCCTCCTATTGATTCTTTTCTGTTTCCTGGCGCCCCGGGCGATCAATAGTGAGCACGTCGGGATAACCAGCCTCTTGCGCATTAGATATATGGTCTGCTGCATCCCCGTATTTAGCCCGAGATATGGGAATTTCTTTTGCACCTATGTCACAAAACTTTTAGCTGCTTAGCTATTTTTCTGGCCGAGTGACGTATTTGTTGAGTCTCTCCAGCTTTACTCAACGCCTCCAACTCTGTTTCTAAACTATTAGATCTCGGGACGAATAAAACCCACTTCAATGCCAAGCCAGACCAGTACTCACTCTGACTTCTAAGACCTGCCATAACAATTTGCTCAAATGGAAATAAGTCTATGAACCCCTCGGAAAGCCCATAACCTTTAAGCCCATCGATCATCTTGCAACGAACCACTTCTGGAAGATCCTCTAATACTGGCAGAAAAAATACACACGCAGTTTCGTCGCTGACTGTCTGAACAACAGACTCTGTCGATCTAGCCCAAAGCCCCTTGGAAGTAAGCCCCAAAAGAAAACGCCCCCCACACAATTTTGCTACAGGAAGCCAACTCAAATTAGCCCCTTCAGAGTTGTACTCAATTTTTTTTATCCATGGAGCATCTAGCTTACCGAGCTCCATCAATAGCTTTTTTTTCAGTTCATCTATCATCTAGATATCCCGGGAGTATGGGTAACATCCACGCCATGGCTGCTCATAAAGGACTTGAACTGCTCACGAAGCTCGGGAGTCCAGTTCATCCCGTAATGTCCGCTCCATTCATAGGTTCGAAGGACTCCATTTTCCTTCCAGATCCCGCCGCCGACGATAGCGTCAGATGAAGGGATTTTTCCAGCATCCAATATCCCATCATGCCCAAATTGATTCTTCCCCATGATGAATCGTTGACTAGCCGGATCGTAAATAAAGTCAATAGGTTTTGAATTACTCAACCCTTGTACAGCTTTGGAGGATGAATATGCATCACTGACTTCTAAGAAGCCCTTAGCTGGCCCACTGCCATTTGCCGCAGCTTTTGCAACCCCACCACCCAGAGGACTCGCACCACCATGCGGTCCTTGCATGATGTCAATAGGTTCGACCTTACCAAGGTCATCTTGCTCCTGCTGAGGGATGGGCTCACCCATCATTTTCCTCAGCTCATAGTCTGCTTCCTCAACCTGGTTATGGTGCAGTTCGTCGTTGTACTTCTCCCCAGCCCCACCAATCAAACTGCCAGTATTGGGATTGCCGCCCGCCAGTGCGGCCGAGAGCAGCCCGATCATTTGAGCGGTCGCGATCTTGCTCTGACTGCCTTGCACGCTCAAGTTATCGGCGTTGAAATTCTCACTAACGTACTGCGCTAAAAACTCGTTGGCCTTGGGTGTCAGCCCTTCAGCAACGCCACCGGCAATCGCGCCGCTGGTAAAACCCTCACCTTTGGCCGCCGATATCAGCCCGCCCAACACCGCATGAAGAAAGATGGTCTGCGCGCTTCCAGGGTCAACGCCCAGATTATGAGCAAGATCACCAATACCCTTGTTACCGGCCGCGGCGGCGAGATCCAGCCCCTCACCCAACAGCGCCCCACCCAGATTTCGACCAAAGCTGCCGCCATTGATGGCTGTTGAGATGCCACTGTTGATCAACGCATGCGTGCCGCTGCGCAATACGGTTTGCTCGGCGTTACTCCAGCTGAGCATATCGCTGGAATAGCCCGGATTCTGGATAGGACCTGCCCCTGTGACTTGCGATCCACCATTAGTGGCGCCACTTGGGCTCTGGAACCAGTTGCTGTCCGCATAGCTCATCGCACCAGCGGTTAAACTCCCGATGGCGGCGTTTTTCAAACTGTCGCTGCTGAACGTATCCTTGAGTGCTAGGGCCAGATTGCCCTTGTTGTTGATGAAGCTCACGGCGCCGGTACTGGCCATCGAGGTGAGCGCCGCCGAAGCCATCACGTTGCCCCAACCCGCAGCGACCGTAGAGCTGGCAGCAGCCATCGCAGTGCCTGAACCCGCCGTTGCACTGGCCGCCGTTCCCACGGCCGCACTCGCTGCTCCTGCCGTCAATACAGTCACCACAATTATGATGGCCAGCATTGCCCCTTCGCCCAGCCCAGAATGGCTGTACTTGAAGGAATCGTGCAGTTCTTTGACTTGCCGCCAGTCCACATCGCCGCGTTGCTCGGCGTCCTTCAACCAAGCCAGCTGAGGATCAGCCTGGACCATGGTGTCGATGGTCTGACTAACGGTTTTCTCGTTGATCTGCTTGACGTCGATGTGCAGGCCATTGACCGCATTGATGGTCAATTTTCCTTGGGCGGCCAAAGCGCTCTGGCGCAGGGTTTCGTCGGTCGTGCCTTCGCCCTTCATGGAAGTCCAGGCCAGGCTATTGCTGCTCTTCTCGTGGCTCTCTTGATGCAGGTCCTTCACCCCTTCAAAGGTGATGGCACCACCACTTTGCAACGTCAGGTCTTTACCGCTCTCCAGATTGGCAACCTGATAGCGTTGATCGCCGCTGCTGATCAGGCCGATATTCCCACCGGCCTTGATTTCACTTCCCACGTTAGTGACCTGAGTCACTTCATCACGCTGGGTTTTCTTGCTCCCCCAACTGCCTTTTTTCTTCATGTCGTACAGCGAATAGTCGCTGTCTTGCGCCGCCAGCAGCTCAAGCTTGTCACCCGCCACCAGATAGGCTTCATCTCCAGCGTTGACCTTGCTGGAGATCAGCGTCAGATCCTGACCCGCACTCAGTGCAACGCTGCCGCCCGCGGTAACCGTCGTTGAAACCTGACTGACATGGTCTTCCTGGCTCGTGACTTTCTTGGTCTTGCTGTACGAGTGCTGCTCATCCGCGGCTGATGCCAAGGTCAAGTCGTCTTTGGCTGCCATGGCGATGTCGCGTTTGGCGTCGATCTGGCTGGCAATGGCGGTGAGATCCCGGCCGGCGTTAAGAGTCAGATCGCGACCCGCGTCAATACTGGAGCCGTATTGGGTGATGGTTTGATCGCGGTGGTTCGGACCACGCTCGTTGCTACCGACCTGCTCTACGGAGGTGAGATTGACGTCTCGTCCGGCATTGATCGTGGTGTCCGCCCCGCTTTTCAGTACGCCACCGGTGTTGTTGAAGTCTCGCCCTGCCTTGATGGTCAGGCTGTTGGCGGCTTCGATACGTGCAGCACTGTCAACGAAGTCGGTCCGCTCGTTGCGATAACCGCTGCCACTTTCGTGAGTGGTGACGGTGCGTTCGTTGATCACGTCGCCCCGGGTGGTGGTCAACGTGACGTCACGGCCGGCGATGATGCCGCCGGCCTTGTTGACTATGTTGTTGCCGGCTTTCAGGTCGAGGCGATTGCCGGCTTCCACCAGGCCGCTGTTGACCAGATCGTTGGTGGCGGTGGCCGATAGGTTGTTGGAGGCGCGCAAGGTGCCGGCGTTGTTCAGGTCTTTGCCGGCGATCAGGGTCACGTCGCTGCCCTGGATCAGGGCACCGTTGGCGGCCAGGCGATTGTTGGCGTTGGCCAGGTACAACACCGGCACCAGCACTTGCTCGCCGTTCACCTCGGCATTTTCCATCCACACAATGTCGTGGGTCAGGGCCGCGACTTGTTCGGAGGTCAGGCTGACGCCCAGCGACAGGTTGAGTTCTGTTTTGCTGGCGACGGCGTTGTTCATCAAGTATTTGAACAAGCCTTCGTCGCTGGTCTGGCCATCGATAAATCGCTGACCGGTACGCGCCACTACCGCTTGCTGGATCAGGCGTTGTTCATAAAGGCCATCGCCCAGGCGCTTGGCACTTTGGTCGGGGTCGTAGCCGAGGTTCGACAACAGGTAGTCCGAGCTCATGAATTGCTTGAGGTCGGTGAGTACCGGGTTGGTTTCGATCAGGTATTTCTGGGGTTTGGACTGGCCGCTGCTGGCCGGCAACCCTTGGACGCGATTGATGGTAAAGGCCGTGGAACGACCAGGCAGTGTCGAGCCGGTTGAATTGGCAGCCGGTGCGCTGACGTCGATCGCGCTGGCACCGACGCCCACGTTCGACGCCACATAATCAACAGGCTTCAGGTCAACGCTGCTGGCGGAGGCCTGAGTGTTGCTGACCGGTAGAATGTTCCGTGGCTGGACGCTTTGCAGCGGTTGCTGACGCTGGGTCGTGCTGACGCTGCCGCCGCCCATGGTCCAGCTTTGCGGACCGCTGGCCACTGGAGTGCTGCTGTCTTGGCCGCTCAGGCGGAACAGGCCGTTTTGCCCGGTGGGCAGAGCGAAGCCGGGCAAGGCCAGCGGGTTGACTTGCTGTTGGGCCAGGTTGGGCGGCAATTGTTGATTGAGGGTGATGCGCGTGGAGAACTGACTGCCCGCAGCACCGGTGCCCGTGCGCGGACCACTGCCCACGTAGGTGTAGCCAGGGCGTACGACACTGTTATCGATATTGTTCTGGGCGTTGATGTTGACCGCGCCAGCAGCCTGGATCACGGCGGCGTAACTTTGGTCGCTGGACGAGATTTTCGTGGTGCTGCCTAAGTTCGGATACTCCACTTCGGTCATGCCGATAAAGTTGGCTATTCCGGCCTCAAGACCGCCCAGGTCGTTGGGGGTGTAGCCCGCGCTTTCGAACCAGTACTTGTCGGTGAAATTACTGGCCGCGTTGTACCATCCGCCTGCGTTGCGAGTTCGTTCGGAGCGAAATACCCGGGTGGTCTCGGTTTCGCCGGTCTCGATGCCGCTGTTGGTCAGGTTGACCAGCGAGGCGCTCAGATTGCCGCCGGTGGCTATGGTGCTGCTCTGGTTCAGCAGGTCACCACCGGTCAGGGTAAGGTCCCCGCCCGCCGTGATGCTGGACGCGGCACTGGCATCAGTGACTTCAAATTTGTCGCGCTGCACGATCTCCCAAACATGGTTTTGCTTGCCGCTGCAGTCGCCCGCGTTCACCCCTTCGATACAGGTGATTTCGCCGATTCGGGCGGTGTAGATACCCTGGTTATTGGTGGTCAGCACCGCGCGGATGTTCTGAATCGTGCTCGCCGCCAGGCTCATGCTGCCGTCGCTTTGAATCGACGCCGAACTGTTGACGATGCTGGCGGCCTGGGCGCCTTGACCGTTACGGTCGATCGTCAGGTTGCCCAGGCTGTAGATGTTGGCGTAGCTGTTGTTCAGCGCATTGACCCGCAGGCCCATGTTGCCGCCACTGAAGATCAGCCCGTTACTGTTGACCAGCGAACCGGTGGTGACGGTCAGTTGTTGAGCACTGGCCAGCGTCCCGAAGTTGTTGATCCCGCCGGCGTTAACCGTCAGGTTGGCGCCCGAAGTGAGGCGACCGGCGTTATCCAGTTGACCACTGACATTGAGCGTGGTGTTGCCACCGCCAGCGATGCTGGAGGTGACGCTATTGAGGCTCACTTGCGCGGCATTCAGGCCAAGGGCCCCTTGGCTGCTAAGACGACCAGCCCCCCAGTAAGCACCGCTCAGCCCCACGTTCATGCTGCCGTCACTGGCAATCAATCCTTCGTTGAACCAGTTGACACCGGTACCGACGAGGCTATCCGAGGCCAGCAACTGACCACTCGCCGTCTGGGTGAAACTATTGACGTTAACGGTCAGGCGCCCAGCCTGGATGACGTTGCTGTTGGTCCAGCTGTCGGCGTTGAGGGTCAGGCCGCCGCGAGTAACGATGGTGCCGCCGGCGCCGGTGACGTTGGCGGTGGAAATGTCGAAAGTACCGTTGCCCACGTGCAGCAGACTGCCGCCGCCGTTGAGGAAGCCGCCCACTGCCATTGTCAGGTCAGTGTTGGCGCTTTCCAGGGTGCCGTTGCGGTTGTCGAACAGGCCACCGATCTGGAAGCTGGTTTTGCCTTTGTCGCCGAGGGCGCGCAGTTGGCCGGTCTGGTTGTCGAGGCTGGCAGCCTTGATCGACAGGGTGCTGTCGCTCTCGATGATGCCCAGTCGGTTGTTCAGGGCACCGCTGAGGGTGAGGTCGATCTGTTGACCGGCAATCTGGCCGTCATTGTCGCCGCTGTTGTCAAAGTTGTTGCCGGTGACGCTGACCTTGCCTTTGGCGTAGAGGCCGCCGTTGCGGTTGTCGAAGTTGCCGGTGACGACAGTCGCGTCGCCGCCTTGCGCAGCGATACGCCCGCCGTAGTTATCGATGCCGGCCAGCGCGGTCAGGTTCAGGCGCTCGGCCTGGGTGACGCCGCTGCGGCGGTTGTTGTTCAGGTCATAGCCGTTTTTCAGCACACCGGTCAGGTTGGCCGTGAACGCGGCTTGCAGGCTGGCGAGCACGCCGCCGCGGTTATCCAGGTTGCCGGCCTTGATCGACAGGTCACCGGCCTTGGCGACAATGCGGCCGCTCTGGTTGTCAATATCGCCGCCGATGGTGAGGTTCAAAGCGCCCTGGCTTTGCAGGGTGCCCTTGGCGTTGACGAGACTGGCGGCCTGGATTTGCAGGTCGCCATTCTGGCTGTAGATCTGGCCGTCGGCGCTGTTCTGTATCGTGCCGCCGGTGGTGATGGTCAGTAGATCATTGGCCGCGATGGTGCCGAGATTGCGGTTGTCCAGGCCACCGGTGAGCAGCGTCATCAAGCCTTGGCTGGCGATTTGACCGCCCTGGTTATTGATTTGCGTGGCGCGTTGCACCAGCAGTGGGCCGGCGCTGGCCAGTTTGCCGTTGGTGTTGGTCAGGGCGCCGAGCAGGTCGAGGGTCACGGCACCGTTGCCGATCAGATTGCCGCCGGTGTTATCCAGTGTGGTGCCGGTGAAACTGAGGTCCTGTTTTGCGTTGACGGTGCCGCCGGCATTACCCAGGGTCATCGCCTGCATCGCCAGGGTTGCGCCGCTGTCGATCAAGCCGCCCTGAGCATTGTTCAGCAGGCCGCTGAGGGTCAGGGTCTGATTGCCGCCGCTGGAGAGAATGCCGCCGTTGCTGTTGTCCAGGCTCGACGCGTTGACGCTCAGGGTTTTCCGGCTGACCAGTGCACCTTCGCCGCTGTTGAGAATGGCACCACTTACGGTGACGGCCACATCGCTGTCATGACTCGACAGCGTGCCTTTGTTGCGGTTGTCCAGGCTGTTGCTGGTGAGGCTCAGGCCTTGCCAGCCGGAGATCAGACCGCCCTGGTTGAGTACCGTGTCGGCGTTGACCGTCAGCAGGTTATTGCTGATCAATTTGCCGTTGTTGTTATCCAGTGCGCGGGCCGTCAGATCGAGGCTCTGGCTGCTGGAGATTTCGCCGTTCCGATTGTTCAGGTCACGCAGGTGCTTGAGACTCAGCAAACCCGTGGTGGTGATCAGGCCGGCACCGTTGTTCAGGTCGCCGGTAGCCGCCCCGAAGTCGATGGCAATGGCGCTGCCCAGCAAAGAACCGTTCTGGTTATTCAGACCGCTGCTGTTGATTGTCAGCTCCGTGGTGGCGTTGATCAGCCCCTGGTTCTGGTTCGTCAGCAGCCCGTCGAGGCTCAGGTCGAGGTTGGCGCGGCTGGTCAGCGTGCCGCCGCTGTTGTCCAGGCTGGCGGCTTTGACGTCGAGTGCTGCAGCGGCGATCAGGCCTTTGAGGTTGGTCAGTGCCTGATCGATGCGCAGGGTCAGGTTCTGATTGCTCAGCAGTTTGCCGTTGCTGTTGTCCAGGCTGCGAGCAGCGATGGTGAAAGCCTCGGCGCTGGAGATTTCGCCGCCGTTGTTATTAACGTCGGTGAGGTTTTTGAGCATCAACAACGGCGCGCTGATCAGACCATTCTGGTTGTTCAGCTGACCCTGGTTCAGATCCAGTGTCAGAGAGGTGTTGCTGAACAGTTGCCCGCCTTGCTGATCCAGGCCGGTGACGCTGGCAGTCAGGGCACCAACGCTGGCGATACGACCGCCATCCTGGTTGGTCAGTTGGGTGGTGGTCAGGTCCAGACTGGCGCCGCTGTTCAAGCGACCGGCGTGGCTGTTATCCAGTGCGCCGGTGTTGACGATCACCGCCCCCTTGCCACTGATGCTGCCGTTATTGCGGTTGTCGAGGCTGGCACTGTTGAGTGTGATGCCAGCATCCGTGACGATCTCGCCGCCCTGGTTGAGAATGGCGCCGGTGGTGGTCAACGTCAGCGGCCCTGCCGCGGAAACACTGCCCAGGGTGTTGGTCAGGCTGGCGGCCGTGACCCCGAGTGAGCCTTCAGCGCTGAGCAGACCCTGGCTGTTGTTCAGGTCCCCCGTGAGATTGAGCGTCAGGTTTTTCTGACTTAACAGCGAGCCGCCACTGTTGTCGAGATCGCGGCCGGTCAATGTCAGGTCGGCCTTGCCCGAGAGCAGGCCTTTGGCGCGGTTGATGATATTTTCGACCGTCAGGGACAAAGCACCGTCGGCGAATACCTGGCCGCCATCGCTGTTGTCCAGACGGTTGCCGATCAGGGTCACGTTCGACTTGCTCGACAACTCGCCACCACGGTTGTCGACCGATCCGACGTTCAGTTGCAGCGCATTGGTCGCGCCGACTAGTCCGCTGTTGCGATTGTCGAGGCTGGTACCGGTCAGTGTCAGGCCACCGGTGGCAATCAGTTGCCCACCCTGGTTGTTCAAAGTCGCAACGTTGGCCGTGACATCGGTTTTACCGGCGATCTGGCCACGGGTGTTGTCCAGGCTATCGGCGCTGAGGTTCACGTCACCGTCAGCGATGAACGTGCCATCCTGATTGACGATCTGACCGTCCACCGTCATCCCGAGGGTGCCATGACTGCTGATCAAGCCGCCGGTGTTGTCCAGACGCGCGCTGTGCACCTCCAGGGTCTGTGCGGAAATCAGGCCCTTGATGCTGGCGAGCAGTTGATCGATGTGCAGCGTCAAACCCTGATTACTGATCAGCTTGCCGTTACCGTTATCCAGGTTCCGGGCGGCCAGTGTGAAGGCCTGGGCGCTGGAGATTTCACCGTTGCGGTTGTTGACGTCCGTGAGGTTTTTCAACATCAGCAACGGTGCATTGATCAACCCGTTCTGGTTGTTCAGTTGGCCGTGATTCAAGTCCAGGCTCAGGGCGGTTTTGCTGAACAGCTGACCGCCCTGTTGATCGAAACCGGTGACACTGGCGGTCAGGGCCTTATCGCTGGCGATTCGGCTGGCAACGCCATTACTGACCTGGGTCGCGGTCAGGTCGAGCGTATCGCCGCTGATCAATTGACCGCCCTGAGTGTTGTCGAACGTACCCGTGGTGACGGCGGTCGCGCTCTTGCCACTGAGCAGGCCGTTCTGGCTGTTGTTCAGGCTTTGACTGTTGAGGGTCAAGCCGCTGTCGGTGGTGATCGACCCGCCCTGATTGTTCAGCACTCCTGTCGTCGTCAGCGCCAACGCGCCGGCGCTCGACACGCTGCCACGGGTGCTGTCGAGGCTCGCCGCGTTGACCGTCAGGGTGCCTTCACTGCTGATCAGGCCTTCGATGTTGCTTAGCGCGTTGTCGAGGCGGATATCCAGCCCAAGCTGAGTGACCAGGCTGCCACCGCTGTTGTCCAGGTTCTGCCCCGTCACTGTCGTGGCGCCCTTGCCGAACAACAGCCCCTTGTTCTGGTTGATGATCTGCGCCACTTTCAGGCCCAGCTCGGTGCCAGCCAGAATCTTGCCGTTGTCACTGTTGTTCAGGCTTTGGCCTTCGATGGCCACATCAACGGCACTGGAGATTTCGCCGCCGCGGTTGTCCACCTCATCGACATTGAGTTTCAGCGCTTTTGTCGCGCCTACCAGCCCGCCACTGCGGTTATCGAGCCCCTTGCCATTGAGGGTCAACATTCCTTGAGCGACAAGCTCACCGCCCTGGTTGGTGAACTGCGCAACCTTGGCCGTCAGATCGGTTTTGCTGGAGATACGGCCGCCGCTGTTGTCGACGCTGGCTGCCTGCAGTTGCACCGCCCCCGCTGCGCTGAGCAAGCCGTCGCGGTTATCCAGATGAGTGCCGTTGAAGTTGATGGCCGCCTGGCTGTTGAGCAGACCTTGCTGGCGGTTATCGAGTTGTCCGACGGTCAGTTGCAGGTCTTTGCCAGCGCGTACTTTGCCGGTGCGGTTATCCAGTGAATCGCTGCGCAGGGTCAGGCGATCCTTGCCGGTCAGGCTGCCATTGCGATTGTCGAGGCTGCCGGTTTGCAGGTCGACCACGCCTTTGGCACTCAGGTCGCCATTCTGGTTGTCGAACAAGCCATTGATGCGTGCGGTGACGCTGCCATCGCTAACCAGGCTGCCGCCATGACTGTTATCCAGGCTGGCGGCGCTGATGCTCACGCTTTGGCCGGAGCCCAGCACACCGTTCTGGTTATTCAGGGCGCCGATCAAGCCAATGTTCAGGGCTACGTCGCCCGTGACCTGGCCGTCACTGTTGTCCAGTGTTGTGGCGGTGACGGTGGTGGTGCCGGCGCTGGAAACTTCACCATTGTGGCTGTTCAGGTGGCCGAGATTGGCCGTGAGGTTGCCGTTGCTGGTAATGACGCCCTGGGTGTTGAGAACCTGCGTGGCTTTCAGCTCCAGAGTGCCGCTGCCCAATACTCGGCCCTTGTTCTGGTTATCCAGCGTAGTAGCAGTGATGCTGGTTTTTTTCTGCCCGCTTAAAGTGCCGCCCTGGTTATTCAACGTCTGCGCGGTATTGACCGTCAGGTTGCGGCTAGCCACCACGCTCTTGCCGGTGTTGGTGAAATTCTGCGCATTCAGATTCACATCGCCGCTGGCATTGCGGCTGGTGTCGGCGTTGACCCCGGCTTCGATGATGCCGTTGTTGGTCAGCACACCGCCGGCCGTCAGCGCGATGCTGTCCCGGGCCGCGAGGGTTTGCTGGTTGGTCAGGTTGCCCTGGGTTTGCACGTTGACGGCGGTGCCGGCGTAGACCGGGCCGCGCGCATCGAGGCTGGCCGCTTTGACATTGACGGCGCCTGCGGCCGAGGTTTGCGCCAGGCTGAGATGGCCATTGGCATCGATCTGAATATCGCCACCACTGGCCGCGAGGTTGCCATCGAGTTTCACCCCGACCCCGGCCTCGGTGCCGACCAGTTTGATCGCCCCGGCGTACATCCCGCCCAAGGCCGATGAGTCGATGGCCAGTTGCGGCTTGGCGCTGCCGTCATCGGCACGGGCGGTGGCGTTGAGGTTGTCGGCATTGACGTCGTTGCGACCGGCGACGATGGTCAGGTTTTTCGCCTGAATCTC
>NZ_JBWKWT010000037.1:0-22920 GCF_059422365.1 Pseudomonas sp. GW821-FHT01E10 | reverse complement strand
CGGATCTGTACTGCGCCAACAGTCAGAATCGAGCCTTGTCCCTCCTCCTCCCTTCAAGTACCAGCATACAAGCGAGCCTGCTCCCACGGCTTTTGTGGTGACGCTGATTACTTGAAGTTGACCTTGGAGTAATCCTGCCGGCCAAACGGGCTGACGCGATAACCCTCGACGTCTTTGCGCGTCAGGGCGAAGGCCGTGGGGTGGGCCAGTGGCAGCCACAATGCCTGTTGCTGTATTTGCGCCTGGGCCTGTTCGTAGAGCTTGGTGCGTACACCTTGCTCGCCAGTGGTCTTGCCGGCGCTGATCAGCTTGTCCAGATCCTGGTTGCAGTAACGGGCGAAGTTGGTGCCGGCTTTGATCGCCGCGCAGGAAAACTGCGGCGTGAGGAAGTTGTCCGGGTCACCGTTGTCGCCGGCCCAGCCCATGAACAGCAGGTCATGCTCGCCGGCCTTGGCGCGGCGAATCAGTTCGCCCCATTCGATCACGCGGATCTCTGCTTGAATGCCGATTTCCGCCAGGTCGGACTGAAGCAATTGCGCACCGAGGCTCGGGTTGGGGTTCAGCAGGCTGCCGGAAGGACGGGTCCAGATGGTGGTCTGAAAACCGTTCTTGAGCCCGGCCTTGGCCATCAATGCCCGGGCTTTCTCGACATCATGCGGGTAGCCCGGCAAGTTTTTGGCATAGCTCCAGGTGTTGGGTGGGTAGGGCCCATTGGCAGGCTCAGCGGTGTCTTCGAATACGGCCTTGAGGTAGTTGGCCTTGTCGAACGCCAGGTTGATTGCCTGGCGCACTTCCGGCTTGTCCAGCGGCGGATGTTGGCTATTGATGCCGACGAATGCGGTCATGAAGGCGTCAGTCTTTTCCACCTTCAGGGTCGGCTCCTGCTTCGCAGCCTGCACGTCCAGCGGTTTCGGCGACAGGGCGATCTGACACTCGTTGCGGCGCAATTTCTGCAAGCGCACGTTGGCGTCCGGGGTGATCGCGAAGATCAACGGGTCCACCGATGGCTTGCCCTGGAAGTAGTCGCGGTTGGCCTTGTAGCGAATCGAGGCATCTTTCTGGAAACGCGTGAAGATGAACGGGCCGCTACCGATCGGCTGGCTGTTGAGCTTCTCCGGAGTGCCGGCCTTCATCAGTTGCTCGGCGTACTCGGCCGAATAGATCGAGGCGAAGCCCATGGTCAGGGTCGGCAGGAACGTCGAGTCCGGGTGATCGAGGGTGAAGCGGATGGTGAGCGGGTCCAGGGCGTCGATCTTTTTGATCAGTGTCGGTAACTGCATCGACTGAGCGTGCGGGAAGCCGCTCTGGGCGATTTTGTGCCATGGGTTTGCCGGATCGAGCATGCGGTCGAAACTGAATTTCACGTCTTCGGCGGTCAGGTCGCGCGTCGGGCTGAAATACTCGGTGCGGTGAAATTTCACCTGCGGATGCAACTTGAAGACGTAGGTCAGGCCGTCGGGCGTGACGTCCCAGCTGTCCGCGAGGCTGGCGACCACTTTGCCGCTGGCCGTGTCGAAGTCCACCAGGCGGTTCATCAGCACGTCGGCCGAGGCGTTGGTGGTGGTCAACGAGTTGTATTGCACCACGTCGAACCCTTCCGGACTGGCCTCGGTGCAGACGCTCAGGGCGGCGGCATGGGCCAGGGGGCTCAGTAGAAGCGGTGCGAGCAGCAGCGGTAGGGCAGCGAGGCGCATGGTTGGATTCCTTTACAGATGAAGGCCCATCTGCAAGTGCAGTCTGGAAAAGGCCTACCCTAGTGGGCTCTTTTGCAAATGACTATCCCCTTTTTCATTTTCAGGGGAGTATGGGCGATTGTTTTCGGTGGGTGACGGTTGAGAAAAACCCTGAATTGTCCCGTTGGCCGATTCTCTGCGACGAGCGGTCGCTATCGGGCTTAGCCTTTACCCAAGGCGCTCGGCGCCCGAAAAAACGGGTTTTTATCAACTCAATTCACACCGGTTGTTGTTGCTCTCTGGTCTTTCTGGTATAAAGCAGCGCTCTTTTCTAGGGGCCCGGTTCCTTCGTTTGTAGGTGTAGCCGGTAAGACCCTTAAAGAAACGCGGCGCCTGGCGCCAAATGACTGAGAGATTAAGCGGCCAACCCATGCCGGGTTGGGCATGTGGTTTTAGAGGGCTGAGGCATGTCGAGAGTCTGTCAAGTTACCGGTAAGGGTCCGGTGACTGGGAATAACATTTCCCACGCAAACAACAAAACCCGTCGTCGTTTCCTGCCGAACCTGCAGCATCACCGCTTCTGGGTTGAGTCCGAGAAACGTTTTGTGCGTCTGCGCGTATCTGCCAAAGGCATGCGTATCATCGACAAGCGTGGCATTGATGTCGTGCTGGCCGAAATCCGTCGCGATGGCAAGATCTAAGGGAGCTAATCATGCGTGAATTGATTCGTTTGATTTCGAGCGCCGGTACTGGTCACTTCTACACTACCGACAAGAACAAGCGCACTACTCCGGACAAAATCGAGATCAAGAAATATGATCCGGTTGTTCGTAAGCACGTGATCTACAAAGAAGGCAAAATCAAGTAATTGATTTTTCCTCCTTACGAAAAAGGCCCGTATCGCGAGATACGGGCCTTTTTTGTTGCCTGTCGGTTCAAGCGGCACAAACCCTCAAGCCTTCTGTTCAAACACCACATAAATCTTGCGGCACGGCTCCAGCACTTCCCAGGTGCCTTTGAAACCGGCCGGAATCACGAAGCGATCGCCCACGCGCAGGGTCTTGGCGCCGCCGTTGTCATCGCGCAGCACTGACACCCCCTGAACGATTTCGCAGTATTCGTGTTCGGTGTAGTTCACCCGCCACTGACCGACTTCGCCTTCCCAGACACCTGCACTCATCTGGCCGCACGGGCTGTTGTAGTGGTTGTACACCGTTTGTTCGGGGTCGCCCTTGAGGACTTTGGCCGGGTCTGGCCGATAGCGATCGGGCTGGGTGGTGGCCTGACTGAAATCGACGATATCCTGAATGCTCATGTTGGTATTCCCACGTGATTGCGGCGCGACTGACTGGAAAGTTGAAAGTCTATGTTTATTAAAATGAACATCGCAAGGCCATTTAACGGTCCTTTGTCAAATATATTGAAACTTCACCCGTCGCTGGTTTAGGGTAACGGTTGCCTTGAGCCGAAAAGCAGGCTGGCCGGGCAGAATTCCTGACAGCACCCGCGAAGAGCGCGGGCGCTCGTATTCAATAAGAGGAGGACACTCGTATGACCACCCTGACTCGTGCCGACTGGGAACAACGGGCTCGCGATCTGAAGATCGAAGGCCGTGCCTACATCAATGGCGAATACACCGATGCAGTCTCCGGTGAAACGTTCGAGTGCATCAGCCCTGTCGATGGCCGTCTGCTGGGCAAGATTGCCAGCTGTGACGCCGCCGACGCCCAGCGCGCCGTGGAAAACGCTCGCGCCACGTTCAATTCCGGCGCCTGGTCGCGCCTGGCGCCGACCAAGCGCAAAGCCACCATGATTCGTTTTGCCGGCCTGCTGAAACAGCACGCCGAAGAGCTGGCCCTGCTCGAAACCCTGGACATGGGCAAGCCGATCAGCGATTCCCTGTACATCGACGTTCCTGGCGCGGCGCAAGCCCTGAGCTGGAGTGGTGAGGCCATCGACAAGCTCTACGACGAAGTCGCCGCCACCCCGCACGATCAGTTGGGGCTGGTGACTCGCGAGCCGGTCGGTGTGGTCGGTGCGATCGTGCCGTGGAACTTCCCGTTGATGATGGCCTGCTGGAAACTCGGCCCGGCGCTGTCCACCGGTAACTCAGTGATCCTCAAGCCTTCGGAAAAATCGCCGCTGACGGCTATTCGTATTGCAGCGCTGGCAGTTGAAGCCGGCATCCCGAAAGGTGTGCTGAACGTGCTGCCGGGTTACGGTCATACCGTCGGCAAGGCCCTGGCCTTGCACAATGATGTCGACACCTTGGTGTTCACCGGTTCGACCAAGATCGCCAAGCAACTGCTGATCTACTCCGGCGAATCGAACATGAAGCGTGTCTGGCTCGAAGCCGGTGGCAAGAGCCCGAACATCGTGTTCGCCGATGCGCCGGACCTGCAAGCCGCCGCCGAATCGGCTGCCAGCGCTATTGCCTTCAACCAGGGCGAAGTCTGCACCGCCGGTTCGCGCCTGCTGGTCGAACGTTCGATCAAAGACAAATTCCTGCCATTGGTGATCGAAGCCCTCAAGGCCTGGAAGCCGGGCAATCCGCTGGATCCGGCGACCAACGTCGGTGCGCTGGTGGATACCCAGCAGATGAACACCGTGCTGTCCTACATCGAATCCGGTCACACCGATGGCGCCAAACTGGTGGCTGGCGGCAAGCGTATTCTTCAGGAAACCGGGGGCACCTACGTCGAGCCGACGATTTTCGACGGTGTCAGCAACGCGATGAAAATTGCCCAGGAAGAAATCTTTGGCCCGGTGTTGTCGGTGATCACTTTCGATACCGCCGAAGAAGCCGTTGCGATTGCCAACGACACCCCTTACGGCCTCGCGGCGGCAGTATGGACCACGGACATCTCGAAGGCCCACCTCACCGCCAAGGCATTGCGTGCGGGTAGCGTTTGGGTCAACCAGTACGATGGCGGCGACATGACCGCGCCGTTCGGTGGCTTCAAACAGTCCGGGAACGGTCGCGACAAGTCATTGCACGCGTTCGACAAGTACACCGAGCTGAAGGCGACCTGGATCAAGTTGTAAGCCTGTGTGGAGCCCGATCGAACATCGGGCTCCCGAGCGACACAGATCCCCTGTGGGAGCGGGCTTGCTCGCGAAGGCGCCGTAACAGCCAACGATGATGTTGGATGTGATGGCCTCTTCGCGAGCAAGCCCGCTCCCACATTTACTTTGTGCGGCCAGTAAAAATAACAATCCACAGGAGCGTGGAACATGCGTTGGGCGACTTATTTCGCCGTCTTGGCGTCTGTCTTGAGTGTCGGCCTGGCCCTGGGCGTCAGCATGCCGTTAGTGTCGCTGCGCCTGGAAGGCTGGGGTTACGGCTCGTTCGCGATTGGCGTGATGGCGGCGATGCCGGCCATTGGCGTGTTGCTGGGGGCGAAGATCTCCAGCCATCTCGCGGCCCGTCTTGGCACGGCCAATCTGATGCGCCTGTGCCTGTGGGCCGGGGCGGTGTCCATCGGCTTGCTGGCGCTATGGCCGAGCTACCCGATCTGGCTGGTGCTGCGGTTGATGATCGGGGTGATCCTGACACTCGTCTTCATCCTTGGTGAAAGCTGGATCAACCAACTGGTGGTCGAGCAATGGCGCGGCCGATTGGTAGCGCTGTATGGCAGCAGTTATGCGCTGAGTCAGCTGGCCGGGCCGCTACTGTTGGGGGCGTTGGGCACCGAGCACGATTACGGTTTCTGGGTGGGCGTCGGTTTGCTGATGACGTCACCGTTCCTGCTGCTGGGTCGTAGCGGAGCACCCACCAGTGAAGCCTGCAGCGTGACCCTCAACGATTTGCTGAACTTCTGCCGTGGCCTGCCGGCAATTGCCTGGGCGGTGTCGCTGTTTGCTGCGTTCGAAGCGATGATCCTGACCTTGTTGCCGGTCTACTGCCTGCGTCAGGGCTTCACCACGGAAATCGCCCTGGCGATGGTCAGTACGGTGGTGGTGGGGGATGCCTTGCTGCAATTGCCGATTGGTGCGCTGGCTGATCGCTTGTCGCGGCGTACATTGTTTACCGGCTGCGCAATGCTCTTGCTGCTGTCGAGCCTGGCGATTCCATTGTTGATCGATACGTTGCTGATCTGGCCGCTGTGGGTGTTGTTTGGCGCCAGCGCCGGCGGTCTGTTCACCTTGTCGCTGATCCTGATCGGTGAGCGTTACCGCGACGATGCGCTAGTGCGGGCCAATGCCCATATCGCGCAGCTGTGGGGGATCGGTTGCCTGATCGGGCCGTTGGCGGCCGGTGCCGGGAGCCAGTGGATCAGCGGGCATGCCTTGCCGTTGCTGATGGCGGCGGGCGCGTTGGGGTTGGTGATTCTGGTATCGCGGCAAGGGGCGTTTGGGACGGTGCAGCCGGCGTAGATCCTGGCAACTCAAGCTACAGCATCTTTTCCAGGCCAATCGTACTGCTGAACCACGAATTGAAATGCCGCCACCAGCTCCCCGGTTCCTTGGTCAATGTGTGCTGCTTACCGTCGTCTTCGGTGATCCAGACTATCTGACCCTTTTCCAGTCGCGCGTGATAGCTGAGGGCCGGGGCCATACCCTCCAGCGCCAGTTCGCGCACACGCTCGGCAAGTTCCGGGTTGTCCACCAGCACCCCGACTTCGGTGTTCCAGAGCACCGAGCGCGGGTCGAAATTGAATGAGCCGATGAAGGCTTTTTGTCGGTCGAAGATCATGGCCTTGCTGTGCAGGCTGGAATCGGAGCTTTGGTTGGATGATCCTCTGTGAAACAGGCTCGGTCCGCTGCCGCCGTTGTCCCCGGGCTGGCGGCGTAATTCGAACAGCTGCACGCCATGCTCCAGCAAGGCTTTGCGATAAGGCGCATACCCACCATGCACGGCGGGAACATCGGTGGCTTCCAGTGAGTTGGTCAGCAAACTGACCGACACCCCGGCATCGGCGCGACCGGTCAGGTACACCAGTCCCGGTTGGCCGGGTACGACGTAGGCCGAGATCATGATCAGCTCTTTGCTGACCCCGTTGAGTTCAGGCGCCAACTGGGTGGTCAGCAGCAAGTGCGGATCAGGTTCTCCGTCGGACAACACCTTGCTCGGTGCGTCCCATAGCGCCTTGTTCCAGGCCCAGATCAATTCCTGCCGCCAGACGTCCATGCGTGGATGAGTGGTGTAGGTCATCAACTGCAGATAGAGCGCGTGGTTCTGTTTGCGCGTTTCTTCCAGGGATTCGTCCAGGCGGGTCCGGGTATTTCTCAGGTCCCTGGCGCTCGGCCTGCTTGAGAGAAACTGCTCGATCGGCTTGCTCAGGGCGCTGTTCCAGTATTGGTCGAAGCTGTGTCCCAACTGCTCTGCAACCGGGCCGACACTGAGCATGTCGATGTCGGTGAAATTCAGTTTGGGCTCGGCATCGAAATACTCATCCCCCAGGTTGCGCCCGCCCACGATTGCCACGCTATTGTCCGCCACCCACAGTTTGTTGTGCATGCGGCGATGTTGCTGCGACAGGTTGAACAGCCGGCCCATGGTACGCGTCACGACGGTGCTGCGGCCCAGGTGCAGCGGGTTGAAGACGCGGATCTGAATCTTCGGATGGACAGCGAGGGTTGCGATGATCTGGTCCAGGCCATCGCTGGTGGTGTCGTCGAGCAGAATCCGCACCCGCACGCCTCGGTCGGCGGCTTTGAGCAGCTCGCTGATCAGTATCCGTGTGCTGATGCCGTCATGGACGATGTAATACTGCAAATCGAGGCTGCTTTGGGCATTTCGAATCAGCTCGGCGCGGGCGGTGAAGGCCTCGGTGCTATCGGATAGCAAGCGGAAGCCCGACTGACCCTGGTGGGGAGCGGCCTGGGCCTGGATCGAGCGGCCGAAAGCAGAGTCGGTCGCCGGCAGGGCCTGGCTCGGTTCGCGAGGGACGTGGAGCGTCGTGCAGCCACCCAGGAACGAGGCGAGTAACAGCAGAGCAAGCAGGGGCTGTCTGATTCTCACGGCGCATATTCCGGATGGTGGCGGATAGCATATGGACGCCGTATCCCGAAGAAAGGTCAGTCGGTTTCCGCCAGCAGTTTGATTGCTGTCGCACCGACCTTGCGCACAGCTTCTTCAATCTGCGGGGTCGTTTTGGCAGCGTAGTTCATCCGCAGGCAATTACGGTATTTGCCCGAGGCGGAAAAGATACTGCCCACGGCAATCTGTACGCCCTGATCATGCAGTGCACGATTGAGTTTCAGGGTGTCGAAGCCCTCCGGCAGCTCAACCCACAGCATGAAGCTGCCTTGCGGACGGCTGGCGCGGGTGCCGGCCGGGAAATAACGGGTGACCCAATCGATCATTGCGTCGCGATTGCGCTGGTATTGCATCCGCATCCGCCGCAAATGTGGTTCGAAGTGCCCGGCCTTGAGAAATTCGGCAATCGCAATCTGTGGTTGCGTCGCGGTGGAGCCGGTGCTGATGTACTTCATGTGCAGCACGCGCTCCAGATACCGGCCCGGCGCGACCCAGCCAATGCGCAGGCCCGGTGCCAGGGTCTTGGAAAAGGAACTGCAGAGCAGGACGCGGCCGTCTTCGTCGAAGGATTTGATCGTGCGCGGGCGGGGGTAGGTGTAGGCCAGTTCGCCATACACATCGTCCTCGATAATCGCCACGTCGAAACGCTGTGCGAGGTTCAACAGCGCACGTTTGCGTGACTCCGGCATGATGTAGCCCAGCGGGTTGTTACAGTTGGGGGTCAACTGTATGGCTTTGATCGGCCATTGCTCCAACGCCAGTTCCAACGCTTCGAGGCTGATGCCGGTGAGCGGGTCGGTGGGGATTTCCAGCGCTTTCATGCCCAGGCCCTTGAGGGTCTGCATGGCGCCGTGAAAGCTTGGCGAATCCACTGCGACGATGTCACCCGGTCCGCAGATGGCGCGGATGCTGGTCGACAGCGCTTCGTGGCAACCGGTAGTGATCACCAGATCGTTGGCGCTCAATTGGCAGCCGGAATCGAGCATCAGGCGGGCGATTTGTTCGCGCAGTTCGAGGGTGCCGCAGATGTTGTCGTAATACAGGCCTCGCATGTCCTGCTGGCGGCTGATACGTGCCAGGTTGCGCAGTAGCGGTTTCATGGTCGGCGAGGTGATGTCCGGCATACCGCGGCCCAACTGCACGACATCCTTGCGCGGCACGGCGCGGATCAGTTCCAGCACCTGATCCCACTGTGAAATATCCACCGGTCGTTGGGCTGGGCGGCCGACCACGGGTAGCTCTGGCAGTTCGCGGCTCACCGGTACGAAATAGCCGGATTTGGGTTTGGGCATCGCCAGGCCTACGTCTTCCAGCACTCGATAGGCCTGTTGCACCGTGCTCAGGCTGACCCCGTGCTCGACACTCAGCGCCCGCACCGAGGGTAGCCGGTCACCGGGGCGATAGAAGCCCTGTTCGATACGTGTGCCGAGCAACTCGGCGAGGTTGACGTAAAGGGTCATGGTGCAGTCTCGATGTGGGTGATTCGGTTAACCAATACAGATGGGGCAAAAATAAGCGATTCAGAGGCCGAAACAGAAAAACTGTATGGAATTAATACTGCTCTGTTGAATCTGTAATGCTTTTTGCCGTCCGCGCATCATGAAAGCTCTGGCTACCCAAGTAAACAGGAGCGACGAAAATGAACGGCTTGAGCGATGTGCGGCTGACGTTACACAGTCAGGAACTGGCGGCAGGGCAACAGAACGGCGCGCGCGAGGCAATTATGCGCAATGCACCGTCCTGCCTGGGGCGCTGGGGTCTGTTCTGGCATCGTCTGCACACGCGTAAGGCGTTGTTGGAGCTGACGCCGGAGCAACTCAAGGATGTCGGGTTGAGTCGGGAGCAGGCGCGGGAGGAGGGGCTTAAACCTTTCTGGCATCTGTGAGATGAACCGCGATCCCTTGCAGGTGCAGCCTTCGGCAGCTCCTGCAAGGGTTCAGGCCAGTTCTTTAAGACGATGCCAAAGCATTCCCAACGCCAACAACGGCGAGCGCAAATGTTTGCCGCCTGGAAAGGTAATGTGCGGCACCTTGGCAAACAGATCGAAACCACCACTGTGCTGGCCGCTGATGGCCTCAGCCAACAACTTGCCTGCCAGGTGCGTGGCGTTTACGCCATGACCAGAATAGGCCTGGGCGTAATACACATTCGGTTGCTCCTTGAGCCGGCCGATCTGCGGCAGGCGATTAGCCCCGATGCCGATCATCCCGCCCCACTGATAGTCGATTTTCACCCCGGCCAGTTGCGGGAACACCGCCAGCATCTTCGGACGCATGTATGCGGCGATGTCTTTCGGATCGCGTCCTGAATAATGGCAGGCGCCGCCGAACAGCAGGCGGCGGTCCGCCGAGAGTCGGTAATAATCCAGCGCTACCCGTTGATCGCAGACCGCCATGTTCTGCGGCAGCAGCGCGTGAGCCTGCTCTTCACTCAAGGGTTCGGTGGCGATGATGTAACTGCCGGCGGGCAGCACCTTGCCGCCAAGTTGCGGGTTGAGATCGTTGAGGTAGGCGTTGCAGCCCAGCACCAGGGTCTTGGCGCGGACCGAGCCCCGGGCGGTGTGGACCTTGACCTCGCGGCCATAATCGATGCGGGTTACAGCCGATTGCTCAAACAGTTTGGCGCCCAATTGCCGGGCTGCGGCCGCTTCGCCCAGTGCCAGGTTCAGTGGGTGCAGATGCCCGGAGCCCATGTCGATCAAACCACCGACATAGCGATCGGAACCCACCACGCTGTGCATTTCGTTGGCTTGCAGCAGACGGGTTTCGTAACGGTAACCGAGGCTGCGCAGCTCGCTGGCGTCTTCAGCGAAGCCTTCCAGGTCATGGGCCTTGTTGGCGAGGTCGCAGTAGCCCCAGGTCAGGTCGCAAGCGATCTGAAAGCGCTCGATTCGCTGGCGGACGATTTCCACCGCTTCCAGGCCCATCAGTTTCATCTGACGCACGCCGTCTGCACCGATCACATTGGCGAACTGATCGAGGCCATGGCCGACGCCGCGAATCAATTGCCCGCCATTACGTCCGCTGGCGCCCCAACCGATCTTGTGCGCTTCAAGGAGCACCACGCGCAAGCCTCGTTCAGCCAGTTCCAGCGCGGTGTTCAGCCCCGAGAATCCGCCGCCCACCACGCACACGTCTGCGACCAGCTCACCTGTGAGCGCCGGAAGGTCGGGTTGCGGCAGGCTGCTGGCGGCGTAATAAGAGGCGACGTGCCGGTGGTTAGGGGCAGGTTGCTGAACGGGGGCGTTCATGGACGTCATCCTGATGCGTGTGTTTGAAAAAGTTGACGGAGCATAAGCCGCCCCTTCGGATACGGGCAACATTGGTCGGTTGGCGCTGTCTGGATTGGGGCTTTTGCGTCAGAATCCCGGTCTATTCCGCATTCGGGTCACCGCTTCGATGAGCTGCAACAGTCAGAAAATTCGCACGCTGCGCCAGCAAATTCCCACCTTCGAGTGCGTGCCCGGCTGCCATGACTGTTGTGGGCCGGTCACCACCTCGCCCGAAGAAATGTCCCGCCTGCCGCGCAAGACCCGGGCCGAGCAGGACGCGGCGATGGACGAACTCAATTGCGTCCATCTGGGGCCCAACGGGTGCACGGTGTATGACGAGCGCCCATTGATCTGCCGTCTGTTCGGTACCACCAAGACATTGCCATGCCCCAATGGACGGCGGCCAGTGGAGCTGATTCACCCGCGGGTCGAGAAGCAGATCCACGAATACATGGCCAGTACCCGGCAGGTGTTGGTGTAGGGCTCAATCCGGAATCGGCAGACTCAAACTCTCTTTCACTTCTTCCATCACGATATAGCTCTTGGATTCGCGCACATGCGGCAACTTGAGCAGGATGTCGCCCAGCAATTTGCGGTACGAGGCCATTTCGGAAATCCGCGCTTTCACCAGGTAATCGAAGTCCCCTGACACCAAATGGCATTCAAGTACGTGGGGCAGTTTCAGCACCGCGCGTCGGAACTCTTCGAAAGTATCGCCGGATTTGTAGTCGAGACTGATCTCGACGAACACCAACAGACTACCCTTCAAGTGCTGCGGATTCAGCCGGGCGTTGTAGCCCATGATGATCCCTTCGCGCTCCAGGCGCCGTACCCGTTCAGTGCAGGGGGTGGTGGAGAGGCCGACCTTTTCCCCCAGTTCGGTGAAGGAGATACGCCCGTCCGCTTGCAGGATCCGCAGGATGTTGCGGTCGATCTTGTCCAGCTCACGTTTGGTCTGAGTGTTGGTCCGCATAGGGGATGCGCCTCCGTGAAAAGGGTTTTTGCCGAGAATTGTCGCCAAATATAAGCACTTATATAGTGAAAAGCACTGGCTAATCTTTTTTAAACTGCCCACATCTTCGGTCTGCACAATAAACGTCAGCGGTAAGCCGCGATGAGGGATATGAAAATGCGCGTTCTGGTCTTGGGTAGCGGCGTCATCGGTACCGCCAGTGCCTATTATCTGGCACGAGCCGGCTTTGAAGTGACGGTTGTGGACCGTCAGCCAGCGCCGGCCATGGAAACCAGTTTCGCCAACGCCGGGCAGGTTTCGCCGGGTTATGCCTCACCGTGGGCCGCACCGGGCGTGCCGCTCAAAGCCATCAAGTGGCTGTTGCAGCGTCACGCGCCATTGGCGATCAAGGCCACTGCTAATATCGACCAATACCTGTGGATGGCGCAGATGCTGCGCAACTGCACCGCCAGCCGTTACGCGGTGAACAAAGAGCGCATGGTGCGTCTGTCCGAGTACAGCCGCGACTGCCTCGACGAATTGCGCGCCGAAACCGGCATTGCCTACGAAGGCCGTAGCCTGGGGACTACCCAGCTGTTCCGCACCCAGGCGCAGCTCGATGGCGCCGCCAAAGACATCGCCGTGCTGAAAGAGTCCGGTGTGCCGTTCGAACTGCTCGACCGTGCCGGCATTGCCCGGGTCGAACCGGCCCTGGCCAGCGTCACCGACATCCTCGCCGGTGCCTTGCGCCTGCCGAACGACCAGACCGGCGACTGCCAGATATTCACCACCCGCCTGGCCGAAATGGCCGTGAAACTGGGTGTGGAGTTCCGTTTCGGCCAGGACATCCAGCGCCTCGACTTCGCCGGTGATCGCATCAACGGTGTGTGGATCGATGGCAAGCTGGAAACCGCCGACCGTTACGTGCTGGCCCTCGGCAGTTACTCGCCGCAGTTGCTCAAGCCGCTGGGCATCAAGGCCCCGGTGTACCCACTCAAGGGTTACTCGCTGACCGTGCCGATCACTAACCCGGCGATGGCCCCGACGTCGACCATTCTCGATGAGACCTACAAGGTCGCGATCACCCGCTTCGACAACCGCATCCGCGTCGGCGGCATGGCTGAAATCGCCGGTTTTGACCTGTCGTTGAACCCGCGCCGGCGCGAAACCCTGGAGATGATCGTCAACGACCTTTATCCTCAGGGCGGCAATCTGCCCGAAGCGAGTTTCTGGACTGGCCTGCGTCCGACCACTCCGGACGGCACGCCGATTGTCGGTGCCACACCGTTCAAAAACCTGTTCTTGAATACGGGCCACGGTACGCTCGGCTGGACCATGGCTTGTGGGTCCGGTCGTTTGCTGGCTGACCTGATGGCCAAGAGAACGCCGCAGATCAGCGCCGAAGGCCTCGATATTTCCCGTTATGGCAACACACTTAAGGAGCCTGCAAAACATGTCAATCCAGCGCCAGCTCACCAATGAGCGCATGAGCCAGATCGTTGTCCATAACGGTACTGTGTATCTGGCAGGACAGGTCGGCGACGACATGAGCGCCGGGATTGAACAGCAGACCCGTGAAGCCCTCGCCAACATCGAGCGTTTGCTGGATCTGGCCGGGACGGACAAGAACCGTCTGCTGTCGGTGACCATTTACCTGAAAGACATCGACGCGCACTTCGCAGGCATGAATTCGGTGTGGGACCAGTGGCTGCCAAAAGGCGTCGCGCCGGCCCGTGCCACGGTCGAATCGAAGCTGTGCGAACCGCAAATCCTGGTCGAGCTGTCGGTCGTTGCCGCGCTGCCATAAACGCTCTGCCATAAATCAAGTCACAAAGATCCCTCTCCCGGCGCTGTTGGTGGTTCACGCTGTCAGCCAGCGCCGGTTTTTTTCCCAATGACCGACTAGAAGTCTGCCGCCATGCGTCCTGCCCGTGCCCTGATCGACCTTCAAGCCCTGCGTCACAACTACCGGATTGCCCGTGAAGTCACGGGTGCCCGTGCCCTCGCGGTGATCAAGGCCGATGCCTATGGCCATGGCGCGGTACGTTGCGCCCAGGCGCTGGAAGCCGAGGCGGACGGCTTTGCCGTGGCGTGTATCGAAGAGGCCCTGGAGCTGCGCGCCGCTGGTATTCGTGCGCCGGTGTTGCTGCTGGAAGGTTTTTTCGAAGCCGATGAGTTGGCGCTGATCGTCGAGCATGACTTCTGGTGTGTGGTGCATTCGTTGTGGCAACTCGAAGCCATCGAAAAAGCCACGCTGAGCAAACCGATTACGGTGTGGCTCAAGCTCGACTCCGGCATGCATCGGGTTGGTCTGCATCCAGCGGATTACCAGGCCGCCTATCAACGGCTGCTGGCCAGCGGCCAAGTGGCGAAGATCGTGTTGATGAGTCACTTCGCCCGCGCCGATGAACTGCACTGCCACGCCAGCGTCGATCAGGTCGCGGTATTCGAAGCGGCGCGTAAGGGTTTGGCGGCCGAAATCAGCCTGCGTAACTCGCCGGCGGTGCTTGGTTGGCCGCAGATTCCGAGCGATTGGGTGCGCCCGGGCATCATGCTCTACGGCGCGACGCCGTTCGAAGAGGCCAATGCCGTGGCGTCTCGCCTGCAACCGGTGATGACCCTGGAATCGAAGGTGATTTGCGTGCGTGAACTGCCGGCCGGCGAGCCGATTGGTTACGGCGCGAAATTCGTCACCCCCAAGCCGATGCGTGTGGGTGTGGTGGCGATGGGGTATGCCGATGGTTATCCGCGCCAGGCACCGAGCGGCACACCGGTGCTGGTGGCCGGGCAACGCAGTCAGTTACTGGGTCGGGTATCGATGGACATGCTCTGCGTCGACCTGACCGACGTGCCGCAAGCCGGCCTCGGTTCGCCCGTCGAGCTATGGGGTAAAAATATCCTCGCCAGTGATGTCGCGACAGCCGCCGACACGATTCCTTATCAGATCTTCTGCAACCTGCGTCGGGTTCCGCTGCTCTATTCCGGGGCCTGACAAACAGCGCTCCCGACCGAAAGTCGCTTCGCCAGGCTGGATTCAGGCGCAAGTGTTGTAAATACTGAACGCTGTCGCCATGATAACGCTCAATATTCTTGCAACCTGAATCCCTGGAGGCTCCAGCATTGGACGTCGGTGAACGACTGCAATCGATCCGTAAGCTCAAAGGTCTTTCCCAGCGTGAGCTCGCCAAACGCGCGGGTGTTACCAACAGCACCATATCGATGATCGAGAAGAACAGCGTCAGCCCCTCGATCAGTTCGCTGAGGAAGGTACTGGGCGGGATTCCCATGTCCATGGTCGAGTTCTTTTCCGAAGAAATCCTGCAGGAAAAGCCGACTCAGATCGTCTACAAGGCCCACGAGCTGATCGATATTTCCGATGGCGCAGTGACCATGAAGCTCGTCGGTCGGGCTCACCCGAGCCGGGCTATCGCGTTCCTCAACGAAATCTACCCGCCAGGCGCCGACACCGGCGAGGAGATGCTCACCCACGAGGGCGAGGAAACCGGGATCCTGGTGGAGGGTCGGCTGGAACTGGTGGTAGGGCTCGAAACATTTGTGCTCGAGGCCGGCGACAGCTACTACTTTGAAAGTACCAAGCCGCACCGTTTCCGGAATCCGTTCGATGCCCCGGCGCGACTAATCAGCGCAGCCACTCCAGCGAATTTCTAAGAGGCACGGCGTCGTGCCCGGATTGCACAGACGCCCATGCTGTATTCCCGCCTTGTGATAAGACCCCTTCGACTTTGGGGTTGTTTCAGTGTGGCGGGCTTACCGCTATACTTGCGCCCGCCTGCGAACCGTGGCCGCAGGCGTGACTAGCCACCATTGAGGGTGTACGCGTGAACCTAATTATGAAAATGCTGGCCGCACCAGCAACCGTATTGGCCCTTTGGGCAGTCAGCGCACAAGCTGCGACCAACGACGATATCGCTAAACGTCTTGAACCAGTCGGCCAAGTCTGTGTGCAGGGTAAAGAATGCAAGGGGATGGAAGTCGCTGCTTCGGTTGGCGGCGGTGCGTCGAAAACGCCTGACGAAATTATTGCCAAACACTGCAATGCTTGCCATGGCACCGGCCTGTTGGGCGCACCGAAGATCGGTGATGCCGCAGACTGGAAAAAACGTGCCGATAAAGAAGGCGGCACCGCTGCTGGCTTGGCGAAGGTAGCGTTGAGCGGGCTCAATGCGATGCCACCAAAAGGCACATGCAGTGACTGCGAACTGAAAGACCTTGAAGGCGCCATCCAGAAGATGTCTGGCCTGAAATAAGCCTGTTTTCAACGAAAAGCCGCTTGCGAGCGGCTTTTTTGTGCCTGCGATTTGTCTGAGGCTATTCTTTGCAGCAAAGACCCGGCAAGCTCGGTTCAACCCAATTCATGGGTTGGGCGGGAGGATCAGATGGTGCAGTTGTGTTCTATCGAGCAGGCGGTCGATGACGTTCTGGCACGGTTGCCGGCGCATATCCATATGGGCCTGCCGCTGGGGCTGGGCAAACCCAACCACTTCGTCAACGCGCTGTATCAACGCATTGCGCAACTGCCCGAGCGGCAGCTGACGGTCTACACCGCCCTGTGTCTCGGCCGTCCGCCCTTGGGTGATGGCTTGCAAAAGCGCTTCCTCGAACCCTTCATCGAGCGGGTGTTCGGCGATTACCCGGAACTGGATTTCCTCGCCGACCTGCATCGCGACAGCCTGCCGAACAACATCCACATTCATCAGTTCTTCATGCAACCGGGCAGCCTGCTGAACAGCGCCCCGGCCCAGCAGGATTACGTCAGCAGCAATTACAGCCACGCCGCACGGGACATCAATGCCGCCGGTTTGAATCTGGTGGCGCAACTGGTCGCCAGCCACAGCGAACATCCCGATCGCCTCAGTATGAGCTGCAACCCGGACATCACCCTCGACCTGTTGCCGATGATCGCCAAGCGCCGGGCGGCGGGGGAGACGATCCTGATGGTGGGCCAGGTGCACAACGATTTGCCGTACATGCCCGGTGACGCGGAAGTCGGCATCGACACCTTCGATCTGCTGATCGACGCCAAGGACAACACCACGTTGTTCTCCACACCGAACATGCCGGTAGGTTGCCAGGATCATTTCATCGGGCTGCACGCCAGCACGCTGGTGCGCGATGGGGGCACCTTGCAGGTCGGCATCGGCGCCATGGGCGATGCCCTGACGGCGGCGTTACTGGCGCGGCAGGCGGACAGTGACGGTTACAAGGCGTTGCTGGCGGATCTGAATCTCAGCCAGTGGGCGCAGTTGATCGAGCGCGAAGGGGGCGTCGAACCGTTTGCCAAGGGCCTTTACGGTTGCAGCGAAATGTTCGTCAACGGCTTGCTGGTGCTGGCGGACGCCGGGATCGTGCGACGCAAGGTCTACCCGGATGTGCAGACCCAGCAGCAGGCGAACGCCGGGACGCTGAATGAGGCGGCGCAAACCGACGGCATCTCGGTACATGGCGGGTTTTTCCTCGGGCCGCGCAGTTTCTACGAGCGCTTGCGCGAGTTGCCGCAGAGCAAGCGGCTCGAATTCAACATGACCCGCATCAGTTACATCAACGAGCTCTACGGTCAGGAAGAACTCAAACGCTTGCAGCGCCTTGATGCGCGCTTCATCAACACTGTGTTCACCATGACGTTGCTCGGTGCGGGCGTGGCGGATCAGCTCGAAGACGGGCGGGTACTCAGCGGCGTTGGCGGGCAATACAACTTCGTGGCCCAGGGTCATGCACTGGAAGGCGCGCGCTCAATCCTGCTCCTGCGCAGTTGGCGCGAGTCGGGCGGTGAGGTCAGTTCGAACATCGTCTGGGAATACGGCCATTGCACGATCCCACGGCATCTGCGGGACATCGTCATCACCGAGTACGGCATCGCCGATTTGCGGGGCAAGACCGACGCGGCGGTGATCGAGGCGTTGCTGAACATCAGCGACTCACGCTTCCAGCCGGGGCTGATCGAACAGGCGCAGAACGCTGGCAAATTATCGAAGCATTTTCGCCTCGATCCGCGTTTCGCCGACAACAGCCCGCAGCGTTTACAGGCCATTCAGGCCCGGCATTCGAATCTGTTTCCGGAATATCCGTTGGGCTGTGATTTCACGGCGCAGGAGCGGGATTTATTGCGGGCGCTGAACTGGTTGAAGAGCAAGTTCAAGCTCACGGAGATTCTGGAATTGGGCAAGGCGGCGCTGGATGCGCCAGAACCTTCGCAGTTTCCCGTGCATCTGGAGCGGATGCAGCTGACGAAGCCGGAGGGGTTGAAAGAGGATTTGTTTCAGCGGTTGTTGCTCACCGGCCTCAAAGCCACCGCGCAATAACTGGCAGTCGAAATCAAATGTGGGGGCGAGCCTGCTCGCTCCCACATTGGTTTTTCGGTGTAGTGGCTTTATTCGATGAAGGTTACAACGCCATCCTTCAGCGACTGCACCCGAGCCAACGATTCCACGCGATAACCCTGGGCATCCAGTTCCGCACGGCCACCCTGGAACGACTTCTCGATCACGATGCCCAGACCGGCCACGGTCGCGCCGGCCTGTTTGATGATCGAGATCAGCGCTTGCGAAGCCTTACCGTTGGCCAGGAAGTCGTCGATGATCAGCACGCGGTCGCTGCTGGTCAGGTGACGCGGGGAGATCGCCACAGTGCTTTCGGTCTGCTTGGTGAACGAGTAGACCGTCGCCGACAGCAGGTTTTCAGTCAGGGTCAGGGACTGATGCTTGCGCGCGAAAATCACCGGTACGCCGAGGTTCAGGCCGGTCATGATCGCCGGGGCGATACCCGAGGCTTCGATGGTGACGATCTTGGTGATGCCCGAATCCTTGAACAGCGAGGCGAATTCGTCGCCGATCAGCTTCATCAGGGCCGGGTCGATCTGGTGGTTCAGAAAGGCGTCGACTTTCAGGACCTGGTCGGAAAGCACGATGCCTTCTTCGCGAATTTTCTTGTGCAGTGCTTCCATGAAGCTGTCCTCTGTTGGCGTCTTTTGTGCCGAAGGTCTAAATAAATGTGGCTAATTCTAGCGCTTTAGCATTGCGCGTATATCTGCCAATGCGCTGTTGCCACGAACGGCTTTGACTTCGGTCGGGGTGTCGTCGTTGCCTTCCCAGGCCAGGTCGTCCGGCGGCAGTTCATCGAGGAAGCGGCTGGGCGCGCAGTCGATGATCTCGCCATATTGCTTACGCTTGGCGGCGAAAGTGAAAGCCAGCGTCTGACGCGCTCGGGTAATCCCGACGTAGGCCAGGCGGCGTTCCTCTTCGATGGTGTCGGCTTCGATGCTGGAGCGGTGCGGGAGGATTTCCTCTTCCATGCCCATGATGAACACGTAAGGGAATTCCAGGCCCTTGGAGGCGTGCAAGGTCATCATCTGCACACCTTCGGCGCCATCTTCCTCTTCCTGCTGACGCTCCAGCATGTCGCGCAGCACGAGTTTGCCGATGGCATCTTCGACGGTCATCTCACCGTCTTCGTCTTTCTCCAGCGTGTTCTTCAGTGCCTCGATCAGGAACCAGACGTTACCCATGCGGTAATCGGCGGCCTTGTCACTGGAGCTGTTGGTGCGCAGCCAGTTCTCGTAGTCGATGTCCATGACCATGCTGCGCAGGGCGGAGATCGGGTCTTCGCCGGCGCACTGCTCGCGGACCTTGTCCATGAAGCGCTTGAAGCGCGACAGGCGATCGGTGAAGCGGCTGTCCAGGTGTTCGCCCAGGCCGATTTCGTCGGTGGCGGCGTACATCGAGATTTTTCGCTCGGTGGCGTAGTTGCCCAGCTTCTCCAGGGTGGTCGAACCGATCTCCCGGCGTGGGACGTTGATCACCCGCAGGAAGGCGTTGTCGTCGTCCGGGTTCACGATCAGGCGGAAGTAGGCCATCAGGTCCTTCACTTCCTGGCGTCCGAAAAAGCTGTTGCCGCCGGACAGTCGGTAAGGCACCTGGTGATGTTGCAGCTTCAGCTCGATCAGCTTGGCCTGGTAGTTGCCGCGATACAGAATCGCGAAATCGCTGTAGGGCCGGTCGGTGCGCAAGTGCAGGCTGAGGATTTCCACGGCCACGCGCTCGGCTTCGGCGTCTTCGTTGCGGCAGCGGATCACGCGGATCTCGTCGCCGTGACCCATTTCACTCCACAGCTGCTTTTCGAATTCGTGCGGGTTGTTCGAAATCAGCACGTTGGCGCAGCGCAGGATGCGGCTGGTGGAGCGGTAGTTCTGCTCCAGCATCACCACTTTCAGGGACGGGTAATCGTCCTTGAGCAGCATCAGGTTTTCCGGGCGGGCGCCGCGCCAGGCGTAGATCGATTGGTCGTCGTCGCCTACCACAGTGAACTGGTTGCGTTTGCCGATCAGCAGTTTCACCAGCAAATACTGGCTGGCGTTGGTGTCCTGGTATTCGTCCACCAGCAGGTAGCGGACCTTGTTCTGCCATTTTTCCAGGATGTCGTCGTGTTCCTGGAACAGTTTTACCGGCAGCAGAATCAGGTCGTCGAAGTCCACCGCGTTGAACGCCTTGAGCGTGCGCTGGTAGTGGGTGTAGACGATGGCGGCGGTCTGTTCCTTGGGGTTGCGTGCGTTTTCCAGGGCTTCGGGCGGCAGGATCAGGTCGTTTTTCCAGGCGCCGATCATGTTCTTGATCTCGTCGACGCCGTCGTCGCCCGAGTATTCCTTCTGCATGATGTCGGTCATCAGGGCTTTGACGTCGGTCTCGTCGAAGATCGAGAAGCCCGGTTTATAGCCCAGCCGCACATGTTCCTTGCGGATGATGTTCAGGCCCAGGTTGTGAAAGGTGCACACCGTCAGGCCGCGGCCTTCACCGCCCTTGAGCAGCGTGCCGACCCGTTCCTTCATCTCCCGCGCGGCCTTGTTGGTAAAGGTCATGGCGACGATGTACTGGGCGCGGATGCCGCAGCTCTGGATCAGATGCGCAATTTTGCGGGTGATCACGCTGGTCTTGCCGGAGCCTGCGCCGGCGAGCACCAAAAGAGGGCCGCCGACGTAGCTCACGGCTTCTTGCTGCCGGGGATTGAGTCGGGACATACGAAATCAGGGAGTCGTTAGCGAAATGGGCCGGCATTTTAACAGGCTCAGAGAATTGTGCTGCTCTCTCCGACTTGTGACGCAACACGCGATCTCTATTTGCCGGTTTTGATACTTTCACGCAGGATGCGCAATGAATTCGCGTCTAATGTACGTATTCAAGACTCGAAGTCGTGTTTGATAACCGATGATATTGGGTCATTGGTTACCCGAGCGGCATAATGCGCGCCGCCTACATCTTTGCAGAGTCTAGGGAGCTAGCTTGTCTACGCCTGTCGAACCCTTGCGTTTGCTGCTACTGGCCCAAGAGCCGGCGTGGGCAGCGTTGTTGCGCGAGTGTCTGGCTCCAATGGGGAGTTCGGCAGTGCTGCTCAGCGCGCCGAGCTGGGAGTCGGTCAGCAACTTGTTCGATGACAACCGCAGCGCGGTGTTGTTGACGATTCCTGCTCTGCAGCCAGCACCCGGCCGTTGCAGCCTGCCGACGGTGTTGCTGCTCGAACACGAACCGCTGGCGCCGCCCGACGGTGTGAGCGACTGGCTGGTGCGCAACCTGCTGGATCCCGGCATGTTGCGCCGCTGTCTGCGTCATGTGCGTGAGCGCGGGGTGCTGGAAAACACCTTGCAGCGCCTGGCCGAGCAGGATCCGCTGACCGGCATCGCCAACCGCCAGGGTTTCCAGACCTTGCTGGCGGCGCGTCTGGCGGACAACGACGGCCGCGGCCTGGCCCTCGGTCACCTCGACCTCGACAACTTTCGACACGCCAACGACGCCCTCGGCCATCAGGCAGGCGACCGGTTGATTCTGCAAGTGGTCTCGCGGCTGAAAAGCCAGCTGGAGGCCGGCGATCAACTGGCGCGGCTGGGTAGCGATGAATTCGCCCTGCTGATCGACACCCGCCGCGCCCCTCAGCGCGCTGAATGGATGGCCGAACGGATTACCGAAGCCCTGTCCGAGCCCTACTGGATCGACGGCGAAAGCCTGTTGATCGGTTCCAGTCTCGGCATTGCTCACGCCCGGGCGCAGGCCGGCGCCGACCCGTTGATGTGGCATGCGCACATCGCCATGCAGCAGGCCAAGAGTACTCAAGGCTGCACCTTTCACATCTTCAACGAGCGGATCAATCGCAATGCCCGCAGCATCGCCGACCTTGAAAGTGAGCTGCGTCGGGCCTTGCGTCGCGATGAGCTGGAGTTGCATTACCAGCCACGCCTGAACCTTGCGGACGGCCAGATCGTCGGCCTCGAAGCCTTGGTGCGCTGGCGTCATGGCGAACGCGGTTTGCTGCCCCCCAGCGAATTCGTGCCACTGGCCGAGCAAAGCGGCTTGATCGTGCCGCTGGGTTACTGGGTGATTTCCCGAGCCCTGCGGGACATGCAGGCGTTGCGTGAGCGGGGCCTGCCGGCGCTGCACATGGCGATCAACCTGTCGTTCCGGCAGTTTCAGGACAGCCAGTTACTGTCGACCCTGAGCCGGTTGATTGCCGAGCGTGGCGTCGAGGCGCAATGGCTGGAATTCGAACTGACCGAAACCGCGGTGATGCGTCGCAGTGACCTGGTCAAGCAGACCATGGACGCCCTCGGACGGCTCGGTGTGCGCTTTTCGCTGGACGATTTCGGCACCGGGTTCTCATCGTTCGTGCACCTGAACAGCCTGCCGATCGCCTTGTTGAAGGTCGACAAGAGCTTTGTCGGCGGCATGGAAGAACGGGAAGAGAATCGCAAACTGGTGCACGCCATGATCAACCTGGCGCACAACCTCAACCTCGAAGTGGTTGCCGAAGGGGTGGAAACACCGGAGCAGCTGGATTTGTTGCGCGGATTTGGTTGCGATCAGGTGCAGGGGTATCTGATCAGCAAGCCGTTGCCGTTGGCGGAGTTGGTTGAGTATTTGACCTTCGGCTCCAGCCAGCAGGCTGTGCTGGCTTAACAACGTACCGTAGGGGGGGGGGGGGGGGGGGGGGGGGGGGGGGGGGGGGGGGGGGGGGGGGGGGGGGGGGGGGGGGGGGGGGGGGG
>NZ_JBWKWT010000036.1:0-25469 GCF_059422365.1 Pseudomonas sp. GW821-FHT01E10 | reverse complement strand
CTGGAAGTCGACGGCAAGTCGGCGGATACCTCGGTGACCGACACCCCAGACACCACCACCCTCAGCCTGAGCGCGACCGACTCGGTGGCTGAAGGCGGTTCGATCGTTTACACCGCGACCCTGACCAACGCCGCCGGCACACCGGTCACCGTGACCCTGAGCAACGGTGCCGTGATCACCATCGACGCCGGTAAAACCACCGGCACCGTGACCGTCCCGGCTCCATCCGATGACGTTTACAAGGATGCGGGCACGATCCAGGCCACCATCTCCACCGCCACCGGTGGCAATTTCGAAAACCTAGTGCCGAGCACTGCCCCGGCAGTCACCACCGTCACCGACACCATCGACACCAGCACTGTTTCGCTGAGTGCGACCGCGAACGTGGCCGAAGGTGGGACCGTGGTTTACACCGCGTCCGTGTCAGCGCCAGTCACCGGCTCGCCAGTGGTTGTGACCCTGTCCAATGGCCAGACCATCACCATTCCGGTCGGTGCCAGCAGCGGTTCTGTCAACTTCGTTGCGCCAAACGATGCCCTCGCTGGCGGCGGTTCTTTGAGCGTGAAGATCGACGACGCCAAGGGCGGCAACTACGAGAAGCTGGAAGTCGACGGCAAGTCGGCGGATACCTCGGTGACCGACACCCCAGACACCACCACCCTCAGCCTGAGCGCGACCGACTCGGTGGCTGAAGGCGGTTCGATCGTTTACACCGCGACCCTGACCAACGCCGCCGGCACACCGGTCACCGTGACCCTGAGCAACGGTGCCGTGATCACCATCGACGCCGGTAAAACCACCGGCACCGTGACCGTCGATGCGCCGAAGGACGACGTCTACAAAGACGCCGGCACTGTTGAAGCAACCATCAAAGACGCAACCGGCGGCAACTTCGAGAACCTGGTGCCAAGCACCACCCCGGCAGTCACCACCGTCACCGATACCATCGACACCAGCACCGTTTCGCTGACTGCGACCGCGAACGTCGCCGAAGGCGGCACCGTGGTGTACACCGCGTCCGTCACTGCTCCGGTGACTGGTTCGCCAGTGGTTGTGACCCTGTCCAACGGCCAGACCATTACCATTCCGGTCGGCGCCAGCAGCGGCTCTGTCAACTTCGTTGCGCCCAACGATGCGTTGGCGGGTGGCGGTTCCCTGAGCGTGAAGATCGACGACGCCAAGGGCGGCAACTACGAGAAGCTGGAAGTCGACGGCAAGTCGGCGGATACCTCGGTGACCGACACCTCAGACACCACCAACCTCAGCCTGAGCGCGACCGACTCGGTAGCCGAAGGCGGTTCGATCGTTTACACCGCGACCCTGACCAACGCCGCCGGCACGCCAGTGACCGTGACCCTGAGCAACGGCGCCGTGATCACCATCGAAGCGGGTAAAACCACCGGCTCCGTGACCGTCGATGCGCCGAAGGACGACGTCTATAAAGACGCCGGCACCGTTGAAGCAACCATCAAGGACGCAACCGGTGGCAACTTTGAAAACCTGGTTCCGAGCACTGCCCCGGCAGTCACCACCGTCACCGACACCATCGACACCAGCACCGTTTCGCTGACTGCGACCGCGAACGTCGCCGAAGGCGGCACCGTGGTGTACACCGCGTCCGTCTCCGCCCCGGTGACTGGTTCGCCAGTGGTTGTGACCCTGTCCAACGGGCAGACCATTACCATTCCGGTCGGTGCCAGCAGCGGTTCTGTCAACTTCGTTGCGCCCAACGATGCCCTCGCTGGCGGCGGTTCTTTGAGCGTCAAGATAGACGACGCCAAGGGCGGCAACTACGAGAAACTGGAAGTCGACGGCAAGTCGGCGGATACCTCGGTGACCGACACACCGGACACCACCACCCTCAGCCTGTCGGCAACCGACTCGGTCGCCGAAGGCGGTTCCATCGTTTACACCGCGACCCTGACCAACGCCGCCGGCACGCCAGTGACCGTGACGTTGAGCAATGGCGCCGTGATCACCATCGAAGCGGGTAAAACCACCGGCTCCGTAACCGTCCCGGCTCCATCCGATGACGTTTACAAAGATGCCGGTACGGTCCAGGCCACCATCTCTACCGCCACCGGTGGCAACTTCGAGAACCTGGTGCCGAGCACTGCCCCGGCAGTCACTACCGTCAACGACACCATCGACACCAGCACCGTTTCGCTGACTGCGACCGCGAACGTGGCCGAAGGCGGCACCGTGGTGTACACGGCCTCCGTGTCGGCGCCGGTCACTGGCTCGCCAGTGGTTGTGACCCTGTCCAATGGCCAGACCATCACCATTCCGGTCGGTGCCAGCAGCGGTTCTGTCAACTTCGTTGCGCCCAACGATGCCCTCGCTGGCGGCGGTTCTTTGAGCGTCAAGATAGACGACGCCAAGGGCGGCAACTACGAGAAGCTGGAAGTCGACGGCAAGTCGGCGGATACCTCGGTGACCGACACCCCAGACACCACCACCCTCAGCCTGAGCGCAACCGACTCGGTGGCTGAAGGTGGTTCCATTGTTTACACCGCAACCCTGACCAACGCCGCCGGCACACCGGTCACCGTGACCCTGAGCAACGGTGCCGTCATCACCATCGCCGCCGGTGCCACTAGCGGCAGCGTGACCGTCGATGCACCAAAGGACGACGTCTACAAGGACGCTGGCCAAGTCGAAGTGACCATCAAGGATGCCGCAGGCGGCAACTTTGAAAACCTGGCCACCAGCCCAGCGGCAGCGGTCACTACCGTCAACGACACCATCGACACCAGCACCGTTTCCCTGACTGCGACCACGAACGTCGCCGAAGGCGGCACCGTGGTGTACACAGCGTCCGTATCGGCACCGGTCACCGGTTCGCCGGTGGTCGTGACCCTGTCCAATGGCCAGACCATCACCATCCCGGTTGGCTCGAGCAGCGCCAGCGTGAACTTCACCGCACCGAACGATGCCTTGGCTGGCGGCGGTTCTTTGAGCGTGAAGATCGACGACGCCAAGGGCGGCAACTACGAGAAACTGGAAGTCGACGGCAAGTCGGCGGACACCTCGGTGACCGACACACCGGACACCACCAACCTGTCGCTCACTGCGACCGGCGCTGTAGATGAAGGCGGTCAGATCACCTATACGGCGACCCTGACCAATGCCGCCGGCACTCCGGTCACCGTGACCCTGAGCAACGGCGCCGTCATCACCATCGAAGCAGGCAAAACCACCGGTTCCGTAACCGTCGATGCGCCGAAGGACGACGTCTATAAAGACGCCGGCACCGTTGAAGCAACCATCAAGGACGCAACCGGCGGCAACTTTGAAAACCTGGTTCCGAGCACTGCACCGGCAGTCACCACCGTCAACGACACCATCGACACCACGACCGTGACCCTGAATGCCACCGCTTCGGCAGCCGAAGGCGGCACCGTCACTTACACCGCAACCGTCGGTGCGCCAGTGACTGGTAGCCCGGTCACCGTGTCCCTGGCTAACGGCCAGACGATCACCATCGATATCGGCAAAACCACCGGTACCGTGACCACCGCCGCGCCGAACGACGCATTGACCGGCCATGCTCCGCTGACCAACTCGATCACCAACGTCAGCGGCGGCAATTACGAAAATCTGGTGGCGGACAAAACGCCGGTCAGCACCACCGTGACCGACACCGTCGACACCACCAACCTCAGCCTGAGCGCATCCAACTCGGTAGCCGAAGGTGGCCAGATCACTTACACCGCGACCCTGACCAACGCCGCCGGCACTCCGGTCACCGTGACCCTGAGCAACGGCGCCGTGATCACCATCGATACCGGTAAAACCACCGGCACCGTGACCGTCCCGGCTCCATCCGATGACGTTTACAAAGATGCCGGTACGGTCCAGGCCACCATTTCCACCGCCACCGGTGGCAGTTTCGAAAACCTGGTGCCGAGCACTGCCCCGGCAGTGACCACCGTCACCGACACGATCGACACCAGCACCGTTTCGCTGACTGCGACCACGAACGTCGCCGAAGGCGGCACCGTGGTGTACACAGCGTCCGTATCGGCACCGGTCACCGGTTCGCCAGTGGTCGTGACCCTGTCCAATGGCCAGACAATCACCATTCCGGTCGGCGCGAGCAGCGGTTCTGTCAACTTCGTTGCACCCAACGATGCCTTGGCCGGCGGCAACTCCCTGAGCGTCAAGATCGACGATGCCAAGGGCGGCAACTACGAGAAGCTGGAAGTCGACGGCAAGTCGGCGGACACCTCGGTGACCGACACCCCAGACACCACCACCCTCAGCCTGAGCGCAACCGACTCGGTGGCTGAAGGTGGTTCCATTGTTTACACCGCAACCTTGACCAACGCCGCCGGCACGCCAGTGACCGTGACGTTGAGCAATGGCGCCGTGATCACCATCGAAGCAGGCAAAACCACCGGTTCCGTAACCGTCGATGCGCCGAAGGACGACGTCTACAAGGACGCTGGCCAAGTCGAAGTGACCATCAAGGATGCCGCAGGCGGCAACTTTGAAAACCTGGCAACCAGCCCAGCGGCAGCGGTCACCACCGTCACCGATACCATTGACACCAGCACTGTTTCGCTGACTGCGACCGCGAACGTGGCCGAAGGTGGGACCGTGGTGTACACCGCGTCCGTGTCAGCGCCAGTCACCGGCTCGCCAGTGGTTGTGACCCTGTCCAATGGCCAGACCATCACCATTCCGGTCGGTGCCAGCAGCGGTTCTGTCAACTTCGTTGCGCCAAACGATGCCCTCGCTGGCGGCGGTTCTTTGAGCGTGAAGATCGACGACGCCAAGGGCGGCAACTACGAGAAGCTGGAAGTCGACGGCAAGTCGGCGGATACCTCGGTGACCGACACGCCGGACACCACGACTCTCAGCCTGAGCGCGACCGACTCGGTGGCCGAAGGTGGTTCCATTGTTTACACCGCAACCTTGACCAACGCCGCCGGCACGCCAGTGACCGTGACCCTGAGCAATGGCGCCGTGATCACCATCGAAGCAGGCAAAACCACCGGTTCCGTAACCGTCGATGCGCCGAAGGACGACGTCTACAAGGACGCTGGCCAAGTCGAAGTGACCATCAAGGATGCCGCAGGCGGCAACTTTGAAAACCTGGCAACCAGCCCAGCGGCAGCGGTCACCACCGTCACCGATACCATTGACACCAGCACTGTTTCGCTGACTGCGACCGCGAACGTGGCCGAAGGTGGGACCGTGGTGTACACCGCGTCCGTGTCAGCGCCAGTCACCGGCTCGCCAGTGGTTGTGACCCTGTCCAACGGCCAGACCATTACCATTCCGGTCGGCGCCAGCAGCGGCTCTGTCAATTTTGTTGCACCCAACGATGCGTTGGCGGGTGGCGGCTCCTTGAGCGTCAAGATCGACGATGCCAAGGGCGGCAACTACGAGAAGCTGGAAGTCGACGGCAAGTCGGCGGATACCTCGGTGACCGACACACCGGACACCACGACCCTCAGCCTGAGCGCATCCAACTCGGTGGCTGAAGGCGGTTCCATCGTTTACACCGCGACCCTGACCAATGCCGCTGGCACACCCGTGACCGTGACCCTGAGCAACGGCGCCGTCATCACCATCGACGCCGGTAAAACCACCGGCACCGTCACCGTCCCGGCTCCATCCGATGACGTTTACAAAGATGCCGGTACGGTCCAGGCCACCATTTCCACCGCCACCGGCGGCAATTTCGAGAACCTGGTTCCGAGCACTGCCCCGGCAATCACCACCGTCACCGACACCATCGACACCAGCACCGTTTCGCTGACTGCGACCACGAACGTCGCCGAAGGCGGCACCGTGGTGTACACAGCGTCCGTATCGGCACCGGTCACCGGTTCGCCAGTGGTCGTGACCCTGTCCAATGGCCAGACCATCACCATCCCGGTCGGCTCGAGCAGCGCCAGCGTGAACTTCACCGCGCCGAACGATGCCTTGGCCGGCGGCAACTCCCTGAGCGTCAAGATCGACGATGCCAAGGGCGGCAACTACGAGAAGCTGGAAGTCGACGGCAAGTCGGCGGATACCTCGGTGACCGACACACCGGACACCACAACCCTCAGCCTGAGCGCATCCAACTCGGTGGCTGAAGGCGGTTCCATCGTTTACACCGCGACCCTGACCAACGCCCCCGGCACACCGGTCACCGTGACCCTGAGCAACGGCGCCGTGATCACCATCGATGCCGGTAAAACCACCGGCTCCGTGACCGTCCCGGCCCCGTCCGATGACGTTTACAAGGATGCGGGCACGGTCCAGGCCACCATCTCCACCGCCACCGGCGGCAACTTCGAAAACCTGGTAACCAGCAATACGCCTGCGGTCACTACCGTCAACGACACCATCGACACCAGCACTGTTTCGCTGAGTGCGACCGCGAACGTCGCCGAGGGTGGCACCGTGGTGTACACCGCGTCCGTCACTGCTCCAGTGACTGGTTCGCCAGTGGTTGTGACCCTGTCCAACGGCCAGACCATCACCATTCCAGTCGGCGCCAGCAGCGGCTCTGTTAATTTTGTTGCACCCAACGACGCGTTAGCCGGCGGCAACTCCCTGAGCGTCAAGATCGACGATGCCAAGGGCGGCAACTACGAGAAGCTGGAAGTCGACGGCAAGTCGGCGGATACCTCGGTGACCGACACACCGGACACCACGACCCTCAGCCTGAGCGCATCCAACTCGGTGGCTGAAGGCGGTTCCATCGTTTACACCGCGACCCTGACCAATGCCGCTGGCACACCCGTGACCGTGACCCTGAGCAACGGCGCCGTCATCACCATCGACGCCGGTAAAACCACCGGCACCGTAACCGTCCCGGCTCCATCCGATGACGTTTACAAAGATGCCGGTACGGTCCAGGCCACCATTTCCACCGCCACCGGTGGCAATTTCGAGAACCTGGTGCCGAGCACTGCCCCGGCGGTCACCACCGTTACCGACACCATCGACACCAGTACCGTTTCGCTGAGTGCGACTGCGAACGTCGCCGAAGGTGGGACCGTGGTGTACACAGCGTCCGTATCGGCACCGGTCACCGGTTCGCCAGTGGTCGTGACCCTGTCCAATGGCCAGACCATCACCATTCCGGTCGGCGCCAGCAGCGGCTCTGTCAATTTTGTTGCACCCAACGATGCGTTGGCGGGTGGCGGCTCCTTGAGCGTCAAGATCGACGACGCCAAGGGCGGCAACTACGAGAAGCTGGAAGTCGACGGCAAGTCGGCGGATACCTCGGTGACCGACACCCCGGACACCACCAATCTCAGCCTGAGCGCATCCAACTCGGTCGCCGAAGGCGGTCAGATCACTTACACCGCGACCCTGACCAACGCCGCCGGCACTCCGGTCACCGTGACCCTGAGCAATGGCGCCGTGATCACCATCGACGCCGGTAAAACCACCGGCACCGTGACCGTCCCGGCTCCATCCGATGACGTTTACAAGGATGCGGGTACGGTCCAGGCGACCATCTCCACCGCCACCGGTGGCAATTTCGAGAACCTGGTGCCGAGCACTGCCCCGGCAGTGACCACCGTCACCGACACGATCGACACCACGACCGTGACCCTGAATGCCACCGCTTCGGCAGCCGAAGGCGGCACCGTCACTTACACCGCAACCGTCGGTGCACCAGTGACTGGCAGCCCGGTCACCGTGTCCCTGGCCAACGGCCAGACGATCACCATCGACGTCGGCAAAACCACCGGTACCGTGACCACCGCCGCGCCGAACGACGCGTTGACCGGCCACGCTCCGCTGACCAACTCGATCACCAACGTCAGCGGTGGCAACTACGAAAACCTGGTGGCGGACAAAACGCCGGTCAGCACCACCGTGACCGACACCGTCGACACCACCAACCTCAGCCTGAGCGCATCCAACTCGGTAGCCGAAGGTGGCCAGATCACTTACACCGCGACCCTGACCAACGCCGCCGGCACACCGGTCACCGTGACCCTGAGCAACGGCGCCGTCATCACCATCGACGCCGGTAAAACCACCGGCACCGTGACCGTCCCGGCTCCATCCGATGACGTTTACAAAGACTCCGGCACCGTCCAGGCCACCATCTCCACCGCCACCGGTGGCAATTTCGAGAACCTGGTGCCGAGCACTGCCCCGGCGGTCACCACCGTTACCGACACGATCGACACCAGCACCGTTTCGCTGACTGCGACTGCGAACGTCGCCGAAGGCGGCACCGTCACTTACACCGCAACCGTCGGTGCACCAGTGACTGGCAGCCCGGTCACCGTGTCCCTGGCTAACGGCCAGACGATCACCATCGATGTCGGCAAAACCACCGGTACCGTGACCACCGCCGCGCCGAACGACGCATTGACCGGCCACGCTCCGCTGACCAACTCGATCACCAACGTCAGCGGCGGTAACTACGAGAACCTGGTGGCGGACAAAACGCCGGTCAGCACCACCGTGACCGACACCGTCGACACCACTAACCTCAGCCTGAGCGCATCCAACTCGGTAGCCGAAGGTGGCCAGATCACTTACACCGCGACTCTGACCAACGCCGCCGGCACACCGGTCACCGTGACCCTGAGCAACGGCGCCGTAATCACCATCGACGCCGGCAAAACCACCGGCACCGTGACCGTCCCGGCTCCATCCGATGACGTTTACAAAGACGCAGGCACGGTCCAGGCGACCATCTCCACCGCCACCGGTGGCAATTTCGAAAACCTGGTGCCGAGCACTGCCCCGGCGGTCACCACCGTCACCGATACCATCGACAAAACCGAAGTCAGCATCAGCGGCAGTACCTCGGTGACCGAAGGCCAGACCGCCAGTTACACCGTCAGCCTGACCCACCCGGCGCAGACCGAAGTGACCCTGAAAATCGTCTACAGCGGTACCGCCGCCGACGGTTCAGACTTCACCGGCGTGTACACCGTGAAGATCCCGGCCGGTGCCAGCAGCGCGAGCTTCAACGTCGCGACGCTGGACGACAAGCTCACCGAGGGTACCGAGAACTTCGTGGTCAAGATCGACTCGGCCACCGGCGGCAACTTCGAAAACCTCGCGGTCAGCAGCACCAACGGCAGCGTCAGCACCTCGATCATCGACAACGATGCCGCGCCGGTTCTCGACCTGGACGCCAACAACTCCAGCGGCGCCACCGGGGCCAACTACAACGTGACCTTCACCGAAGGCACCACCGGCCAGGGCGTCTCGATCGGCGACACCGACCTGAGCATCACCGACCCGGACAGCACGATGCTGACCGGCGCCACTATCGTGCTGACCAACCGTCAGCCGGGCGATGCGCTGAACCTCGGCAACAGTGTCAATGGCATCAGCATCAACGCCAACAGCCAGGACGGTACGGTCACCCTGACCCTGTCGGGCAACGCGACGCTGGCCGACTACATGCAGCAGATCAAAAACATCAGCTTCACCAACAGCAGTGAGGATCCAAGCACCGTGCCGCGGATCATCACCGTGACGGTGACCGATGGCAGCAATTACTCCAACACCGCAACCACCACGGTCAACGTGGTGGCCGTGAATGACGCACCGACCGCCGCGCCAGTTAACGTCACCGGCACCGAAGACACACCGTTGATCCTCGGCTGGTCGACCTTCGGCGTCAGCGATGTCGACAGCCCGACCGCCAACCTGGGGGTGAAAATCACTCAGCTGCCGGGCGACGGCAAATTGCAGTACCTGGACGGTACGACCTGGAAAGACGTAACGACCAACCAGACCATCAGCAAGGCCGACATCGACGCCGGCAAGTTGCGCTTCACTCCGGATGCCAACGAATCGGGTGTTGATGGCTACAACGGCAGCGGCGTGGGCAATAACCAGGCGGACTACGCGCAGATCAAGTTCCAGCCCACCGACGGTCAACTGTTGGGCAACACCGGCACGGTGAAAATCGACATCACACCGGTTGCTGACGCGCCATCCCTGAGCGTCGCGGACAACAGCGTCAAGTCCACCGGCCTGACCAAGGAAGTCTGGACCGGTCTGTCGGGCCTGGGCACCGATGGCAGCGGCGCGCCGTCCGGCACGCTGAAATCAGTCATCGACGCCGCAGGCACCCCGAACTCCACCGGCACCGTGACCAACGTTCAGTCCGACGGCGGTGTCACCGCCGGCACGGCCTCGAAAACCTCCGGCCTGATCTACCTCGAAGCCGGCAAGACGTACACCTTCAGCGGTACCGGCGATGACAGCCTGTTGGTGACCATCGGCGGCCAGAACGTGGCCGCGACGACTTGGGGTGCAGGCGGCAAGCTGAATGGTTCGTTCACCCCGACCACCAGCGGTTACTACACCCTGGACATCTACCACCACAACCAGAGTGGCCCCGGCAGCTATGACGTCAACCTGTCGGTCAACGGCGGTACAGCGGTCGACCTGAGCAGCGCCGGCGTGCCGCTGTACACCGGCGTGGCGGATCTGGCCGCCTCTGGCGTGACGGTTTCCGACCTGCACGGCACCAATGGCGAAGGCTACTACAACGGCTACAAACTCAACGAAGGCGCCGAAGGCACCAGCGTTCACCTGTCCGCGATCAAGACCGCACTGACCGACACCGACGGCTCTGAAAGCCTGAGCGTGAAGATCAGCGGCATGCCGGCGGGCTCCGTGCTCAGCGATGGCGCGGGTCACACCTTCACCACCACCAACGGCGAAGCCAACGTTACCGGCTGGAATCTCGGCAGCCTGACCGTCACCCCGCCGCCGTACTACAACGGCCAGTTCACCCTGACCGTGACCTCGACATCCACCGAAGCACTCGGCGGTTCGGCACTGAGCACCGCGCAGATTCCGGTCACGGTATACCCGGCGGTCTACAACGCCGTGACCGCCACGGCGGCCGACGACACGATCACCGGCACCGACGGCAACGACATCATGATCGCCGACATCGGCGGGCTGACCGTGGTGCCAGGCACCAATTACAACATCGCGTTCATGGTCGACAGCTCGGGCAGCATGAGCAGCACGTCGATCAATGCCGCCAAGGATTCGTTGACGGCGGTGTTCAACACCCTCAAGCAAAGCCTGGGCGGCAACTCCGGGACCGTGAATATCTTCCTGGTGGACTTCGACACCCAAGTCAACAAATCAGTGTCGGTGAACCTGAACGACCCGAACGCGCTGACCTTGCTCAAATCCGTTCTGGATTCGATGTCGTCGGGCGGCGGCACCAACTACGAGGACGTGTTCAAAACCACGGCCAATTGGTTCCAGAGTGCTGACGCCATTGCCAACACCGGTGCGAAGAACCTCACGTACTTCATCACCGATGGCAAGCCGACCTACTACCAGAGCGGCGAACAGACCAACCCGACCTTGTACGGCAACGTGAAGCTCGATGATGTCATCACCACCACCAACTACAAGTTGGGGCAGACCTATTCCAACTATCTGGACAGCACTCACTACCTGAGCATCGACAGCGCCGGCAACGTCACGCTGCAGACTCTGAAAAACTCTGGCCGCTGGAGCAGTTCCGAACTGGGCACCCTGCATGCCGAGGGTAACGGCACCTACGAGCTGTCCTATCGCGACGGCACCGGTAGCAACACCGATTCCACTACCATCGACAATTCCGGCAGCAGCTTCACGTTGCTGAACAACGTGTCGACGGTGGAGGCCATCGGCCTGAACAAGGACGTCACCCTCACCGACCTCAAGCCGTACGATTCGGATCAAACGCCACAAACCAACATCGACCCCAAGGACCTGGCCAACTCGATCATCGGCCATACCGAAGCGACAATGCCGGGTGCCGACACGGTCAGCGGCGGTGACGGCAACGACCTCCTGTTCGGCGATCTGGTGAGCTTCAATGGCATTGCCGGCGAGGGTTATCAGGCGATGCAGGCGTTCGTCGCCCAGCAAACCGGCGTCGACGTCAGCAAAGTCACCACCAGCAACGTGCACCAGTACATCACCGAGCACTACACCGCGTTCGACGTGTCTGGCGCTCACGATGGTAACGACACGCTACTGGGTGGCGCGGGCAACGACATTCTCTTCGGCCAGGGCGGCAACGACCTCCTCGACGGCGGCAAGGGCAATGACATCCTGCTCGGCGGCACCGGCAATGACTCGCTGATCGGCGGCCAAGGCAACGACATCCTGATTGGCGGCTCAGGTGCCGACACCTTCATCTGGAAGGCTGGCGACACCGGCAGCGACGTGATCAAGGACTTCAAGGCCAGCGAAGGCGACCGCATCGACCTGCGTGATTTGTTGCAGGGTGAAAGCGGCAGCACGATTGACCACTTCCTGAAGATCACCACCGTGGACGGCGTGTCGTCCCTGCAAGTCAGCTCCGCCGGCAAGTTCAACGGCGCCGATGCCGCAGCGACCACCCCGGACGTGACGATCAAACTGGAAGGTAACAATTGGTCCAGCGCCAGCATCAACTCGCTGATTGCCGGTAGTGACCCGACCATCAAGATCGATCACAACAACAGCTGATACGCAGGCTGACGGCCGCCCCAACCGGGCGGCCGTCATGTATGCCCACACCTCACGGGTGACGATTTCGTCGTCGCACCGCATACTCGCCTGCGTTGGCCTATGCTGCTGACAGCACGACGCTGGTCCATTTCCGAGGGATGCTTAATGTTTTACGTGCAACGCGATGCGCAAGGTCAGTTAGTGCGCGTGGAAGCCACGGCCTACGCCGAGGCCACGGAAACGCTGCCGGCCGACCACCATGAAATCCAGGCCTGGTATGCCCACGAAGTGGTGGAGACCAGCCTCAAACAGCTCAAGCAGAGCGACCTGGAGATGATTCGGGTACTCGACGACTTGATTCAGGTGCTGACCCAAAAAGGCGTGATCCGCGTCACCGACCTGCCGCCGGCTGCGCAAGCCAAGCTCATGGACCGGACCCAGGCACGTGAGGCGTTGGGCGGGTTGAGCCAGTTGATCGATGATGATGAGACGGGGTTGATTTAACCCCTGACGCCGATCATTCCCACGCTCTGCGTGGGAATGATGAGCGGGCTACTGCCAAGGCTTCGGCTCACCAAACAACTGCCCCTGAACCCCGTACAACCCCATCTCGCGAATCACCGACAACTCCCCTTCGGTCTCGACCCGCTCGGCAATCAACGGCAAATCGATGCTGTGCGCCGCTCGCTGAATCGCCTCGATGAACAGGCGCTTGTCGCTCTCCTGATCAATCGCGCGGATGTAACTGCCGTCGATCTTCAGATACGCCAGCCCCAGCCGCGCCAGGTTGCCGATCATGCTGAAGCGCCCACCAAAACGCTGCAGACTCAGCGAGAACCCAAGCTCACGCAAACGCCGCGTCAGCTGCTCCAGTACCGCCTGCTCGGGCAGTTGCTCTTCGCCGATTTCCAGGGTCAGTCGTTCGCCAAGATTCGAATGCTGACGCAGGATATCGAACACTGCGTTCAGCGCCTGCGGGTCCGCCAGTGTCGCCGAAGACAGGTTCAGCGCCAGCGACTCCTCATGGTCGACCATCTGCTCGAGCACCAACTCCAGCATCAAACGGTCCAGTCGCGCGGTCCAGCCGAAACGCTCAAGCCATGGCAAGAAACGCCCGGCGGGAATGGTCTGGTCCTGCTCGTCGAGCAGGCGCGACAGCACTTTGTAATGCAGCACCAACTCTGTGTCGTGGCTGGCCACCACCGGCTGGAAATACAGCTCGAAACGCTGCTGGTTCAGCGCCTGATCCAGCAGGGTGTGCCAGGCGTGGTGATCGTCGCCAACCCGCGCCGGCGCGCCCTGATCGAGGCATGCCCAGCTCGGTTCACCCTGGCTTTCTGCCTGGGCCAGCGCCTGATCCGCCAACCCGATCACCGCTTGCGGCGAGTCGCCATGGGCAAACGGCGCCAACCCGATTGAAGCCACCGAAGCCACGTCCGTGGCGCCCGTCGCATGCAGGCTCCCCAAGGCACTTTCGAGATTACTCGCCAGTTGCAGCGCTTCTTCACGCACCAGCCCCGGTGCCAGCACGGCGAATTCCCCGCCACGAATACGCGTCACGAGGTTCTGGGTTTCCGGGTACTTGGCACACTCGCGGGACAACTGCTCGCCGACCGCTTTCAACAATTCATCGGTACGCTGACCGCCCAGCCGCTGGTTCAAACCGGCCAGATCCTTCACCCGCAACAGCAGCAAATAACCGGAGCTGGCCTGCTCCGAGTTGTTCAAACGCGCGTTCAATTGCATTTCGAAATAGCGCCGGTTGGCCAGGCCGGTCAGGTTGTCCTGATAGGACTCGGCCCGCAGCTTTTCACTGCGTTCGGCCTGCTCCTGGAACAGCGCCTTGAGCTTCTCGACCATCTGGTTCATGGCCTGCACCACCCGGCGCAGTTCCGGGGTGCGCGGAAGTTCTGGCAGGCTTAAGAATTCCCGGCGAGCAATGGCATGGGATTGCTTGACCATGTAGTCCAGCGGCTTCAGTTGCCGACGTAGCAACAACGCGCCCAGCACCGCACTCACCGCGCCGCAGAGCAGCAACCAGCCGAGGCTGCCCAACGCGCTCTGCCACAGCTTGGCCAACGCGAACATCGGATGGCTGACCACCTCGACCCGCGCGGCCTGCTCCCAGCCACGGCTGACAATCGCATCGCCACCGGCCGGTTCCAGGCCGATCAGTTTGACGAACCAGTCGGGCACGTTGGTGACCGCGGGGATGCCGCTGCGCTCGACAATCGTCTTGTCGTTGGTCAGATCGACCACGCGGATACTCGCGTAGTAACCGCTGTCGAAGATCGAGCTGACCAGCAACTCGACCATCGCCGGGTCGTCGATGTTCGGCGTCAGGGACAGCGCCAATGCCGTCGCGGCGTCCTGGGCGTGAGAACGCAACTGGTTGACGTACTGGGTGCGAGAGCTTTCCAGACTGACCATGAAGCTGCCGGTGAAGGCGACCACCAGGAACAGACAAATAGCGATCAACAGCTGTTTGAACAAAGACATCTGAGCGCGTGCTCCTAGTTAATCGTCTCGACCGGGAAACCTTCGGCCTGCATTTTCTTCAACACGTCCTGCCAGCGAGACAGGCGTTTGGTGTCTCCGACCTTCTTGTTGCCCTTGGCACCCGGCAGCCACAACCCTTCGGCATTGAAAGAGTAGACCGGCAGCAAATCGGTTCGCTGATTGGCGGGCTTGATTGCATCGATCAGGCTGTCGAGCACCAAAGGCATGGCCTCGGGGCTCGCGTAGTAGGTCAGCACCATGTGCGCGCGGTTCAGGCGCAAAGCCTTGACGTAGGTAATGCGCAGCTTGTCACTGGAGACGCCAAGATGACGCAGACTGAAATACTTGGCGATAGCGTAGTCTTCGCAATCGCCGGCGCCCTTCCACAAGGCTTCGATGGGGGTTTCCCAATAATCGACCTCGTGCCACAGGTCGATGTCTTCTTCGTAGCGCATCTGCCTGTTGAAGAACAGGTTGACCACGTTGAGTTGCTCCAGCTCGCCGACTTGTTTTTGCGTGGCCAGCAACTGCTGCCAGGCATCGATGCGCTGCCGCCCTTCACCCAAAGGCCCGTACAATGCCTGCGCACGACGGCTGATCAGCGAAAAATCCCAGTCGGCATGCAGCCCGCCCAGCATGACGCCGGCCAGCAGCAGTGCGCAGCCTAGCCAGCGCAAAGTCCGAGGGATCGCGAAACGTACCGCCAATGCGTGGCATCCAGATCAGGCAGATGGAAATCTGGCTTGATGGTGAAGGTTAGTCTGCTAAAAGACAATGGCACGGTGAGATCACCGCCAACACGCTAAACTTTGCATTACGGGTGCAATAAAAAGATCGCAGCCTTCGGCAACTCCTGTGCCGAAGTCTGCAGGAGCTGCCGAAGACTGCGCCTTTTGACCGTTTGACAACCCGTCAGGCAGTCACTAGTGTCCATTTGGATCCAAATACTTCAGCCAATCAGGGTGCGTTTGTCGTGACACAGAAGCCCAACCCTCTCAGCAGCATCAAGGTCAACGGGCCGATTCCCGCTCATCTGGCACGCTCGGTGATCGAAGAAACCCTGCGCGCGGCCATTCTCGACGGTCGCATTCCTTGCGGCACCGCCCTGCGTCAGCAAGACCTCGCTGACCTGTTCGGCGTTAGCCGCATGCCGGTGCGCGAAGCCTTGCGCCAGCTTGAAGCGCAAGCGCTGCTCAACGTGATCGCCCATAAAGGCGCGGTGGTCGCACCGTTGGTTCAGGGCGATGCGGCAGAGACGTATGAGTTGCGGATCCTGCTGGAGTCCGAAGCCTTGCGTCGGTCGATCCCCCTGCTTGAAGACGCCGATTTCAAACAGGCTGCACACTACATCGACGAGTTGGAAACGGAACACGACTACACCGAGATCGGCCGGCTCAATCGCCTGTTCCACATGGCGCTTTACAACAAAGCCCCCAACCAGCGGCTGCTGAAGCTGGTCGAAGACGGGTTGAACGAAGAGGAACGCTTCCTGCGATTCAACCTGGAAGCCATGGGCCTGGGCAAACTGTCCCAGGAGGATCACCGAGCGCTGTTGCGGGCCGCCGAGGACCGGGATATCGAGCACTCGGTGATGTTGCTCGAAAACCACCTCAACCGGGGTGTCGAAGTCATTACGCACTACCTCGCAAGCCCTGAGGCGCAGCGCAGGAAAACCTCGAAGTAAACCGCGGTGACAACCCCGAGCGAGCCATTGAACGGCTCGCCGCGATTTCTGGTTGATCCGCCCCTGGACTGCTCGACGAACAAATCTGCTTACAAATCCCCCTTTCGCCCACACCGCGCCGGTGTGCAGCGACTTCATGCCCACTCCCAAAGCCCTGTCACCCACGAGCCCGATAATTGCACCTATCAGATCATGCAGGGGTGATAGCGAGCGCCGTGAATTACGCTCACTCTTGAGCTGCCAACGAATAATGACGGGCGACGCACCGCACCCCGGAGCAGTCACCCGCACCACAAGAACCAACGGAAGGAGTCTTGTCACGGGAAAGGAAGAACCGGCGTCGCTCCCAGCCAACTTCCACCCCCTCAGATCACATCAATGACCCAAGTAGAAAGTTGCTTCGAGTGAGGCATTCACTCTTTATTTGAATTTTGGCTTATATACGCCGAAAGGAGCAACTACGCCCAAATAAAACTTTATATAAAAGTCTTATTGGAACTTGTCGCACTCGAAAAAGTTAAACTTTCAATTAATTAAAAAAACACTTGCCCGACACTTTATTCATGCATTAGTTTTTCTCCGCCGCCCACAAACACCGGGGCCAAGCACTACTCAGCGATTGCATAACCCTAATAAGCATCAATTCAATTGAGGCACCCGCTCGCCAATAGAAAACTTCAAGCAACCGTTACTTATTGATCAACACCCCCTCAACGGTATTCCAGATCACTTATAGGCTCGCTCATGAAACCGACTAAAGATCGTCTTAATCAGAAGAAAGCAGAACTTAGTGCGCACCCGATTTTTTCTGAAATACATTCGTTATCGGTGCTTCAACGCTTCATGGAAACCCACGTGTTTGCAGTGTGGGATTTCATGTCGCTGACCAAACGCCTGCAACAGGAACTGACCTGCGTTCAGCTGCCCTGGCTGCCGCCACGAGATCCGCAGGCCGCGCGTCTGATCAACGAGATCGTGCTCGGTGAAGAGTCCGATGATCGTCCCGCCCAAGGTCACTACAGCCATTTCGAGTTGTACCTGGATGCGATGCGCGAAGTCGGTGCAAGCACGGTCGCCGTCGAACGCTTCGTGGCGTTGCAAAAAGAAGGCGTGAGCTACGACGTGGCCTTGCAAAGCGTGGACGTCGACCCGGCGGCCGCACAGTTCGTACGCCACACCTTGCACACCGCGTTGCATGCGCCGGGGCATAGTGTGGCGGCGGCGTTTCTGCACGGCCGCGAGAGTGTCATCCCGCAGATGTTCCAGCGGATTCTCGACGACTGGGGCATTGGCATCGAACAAGCGCCGACCTTCCGTTACTACCTGGAACGGCACATCGAAGTCGACTCCGAAGACCACGGCCCGGCGGCGGAAAAACTCCTCGCACGCCTGGTCAATGGCGATCCGCAGCGCGAAGAAGACGTATACGCCAGCGCCATCGCCGCCGTGGAAAGTCGCATCGCGCTGTGGGACGGCTTGCGCCTGAGCATGAGCGAACCGGTTGCCGAGGTGAACGCATGAACGCCGCCGACTACCAATCCTTCGCCGACGCCTGGGAAAGCCGCGCAACCATTCGCACCCGCCCCCGGCGTGTGCTGGAGAACGACGACAAGCTGATCTATCCGCTGAGCCGCCAGCCGCTGGTGCTGAGCGAAACCTTCCTGCGCGAATGCCCGGAACAACGGGATTTCGCCCTGGTACAGACGCTCTACAAGTTCATCAATGACGTGGTGATTTTCGAAACCGAGATCGTCGACAAGACCGCCCGCAGCATCGCTAAAAACCGCTTCAGCGTGGCGTTCCCGTTCGCCTGTCGCTACGACGCCATGACCGTGGTGGTGGACGAGGATTACCACGCCCTGGTGGCCATGGACTTCATGCAGCAGACCGTCGCCATGACCGGCATCACCCCCATCGAACTGCCGGATGAAATCGAACTGAGCCGTGCCATCCCGGCGGCCGTGGCCCTCGCACCGGAGCACCTGCGCAGTGCCGTGGAACTGATCTGCGTGGCCATCGCCGAGAACACCGTGACCGGCGATGTGGCGGCGTTCGCCAAGGACGACACGGTCAAGCAATCGATCAAAGGCCTGATGGCCGACCACTTGCTGGACGAGGGCCGTCATTCCGGGTTCTGGTCGCGGTTGGTGCGCATCTACTGGCACACCGCAAGCGAAGACGATCGCCAGTGCATCGCGCACATCCTGCCGGTGTTCATCGGCCATTACCTGACCAACGACATCCAGAAGTCCTTCGACTTCCGCCTGATCGACGCCTTGCAGATCAGCGACGCAGCACGTCAGGCCCTCAAGAGCGAAATGTCGGGGCTGGCCTTCCCGATCAATCGCCATCACCCGCTGGTCGCCAACATCGTGCGGTTTTTCCGCAGCAGTTCGCTGCTCGATTCACCGTGCGTGCAAAGCGCCCTGAGCGACTACCTGGTTTAACGAGGAGAACATCATGAGACGTCTCGATATTTTGCTCATCGGGCAAAGCCAGGCCCTGACCGAACTGGCGCTGGAGCTCGAACAACACGGTCATTCACTGGCGCGACTTGCGAATGTGGAAGAACCACCGCCAGGCCTATTTGATTTGCTGATCGACGATGCGAGCCTGCCATTTCGGGACTTCGGCAATGCGCCGCACCTGATGCTGCAAGTGGGTGTCGGGGTGTCGGGAACTAGCGGGCTGCCACCGCTGGACCTGCTGTGCACGTACAACTCGACGCCGTTGAGTCGCGTGCCGGTCGCCGAAGAGTTGTCCGGCAACGGCCAGGCATTGCGCCTGCGAGCGGTGGCCGAGCTGGTCGATCATGTGGCGCTGCTGGTCAGCCGCTTCTCCCGGGATGCCGACTATTTCCTGCAGGCCGAGCCGACGATTTCCGCGCACTTCGAACAGGTGGAAAACCTGCTGTTTTTAGAGCACCTGGCCTTCGTCCACCGTCTCAACAACACGGCAGAACCACGACTTCTGCAACTTGGGCAGATCCCGATGATCGAGCGGCTTGAACAGCGCTTTATTCAGTCTGCCGAGCGTGCGGCGCTGAACATCGCCGGCACGTCGCTGACCTATCGAGAACTGCACGCCCACAGCCGCGCCATCCAACAGCGATTGCAACCGTTGCTCGATCAGCATCAAGGGCCTCTGGTGGTCGGAGTTTGCCTGCCAAAATGCAGTGCGTTGTATGCGGGGATTCTGGCGATCCTCGGCAGCGGTGCGGTGTACCTGCCGCTGGAGCCGAGCCACCCGCTGCAACGTCAGCAGTACATTCTGGAAAACGCTGGAGCGTTGTTGTTGCTGCATGACGGAGAGCATCCACTCAGCGAGACGATGCCGGGGCTGGACATCAGCCGTATCGACAGCGGTGATGTGAACCTCGATCAACCCTTGATGCGCCAACGCCCCGATCTCGACGCGCCATGCATGGCGCTCTACACCTCGGGCACCACAGGTCACCCCAAAGGCGTGCTGCTCAGCCAGGCCAACCTCGCGCACTTCACCGCGTGGTACGCCGACTACGTGCAGCTGACCGAACAGAGCCGGGCGTTGCAGTTTTCATCGTTGAGTTTCGACTCGTCATTGATCGATATCTTCCCGACCCTGCTGCAGGGTGCAGAGCTGATCGTGCCCAACGAGGACCAACGTCGCGACCCGCTGCAACTGGTCGAGCTGATCCGCCACCAACAACTCAGCCATGCCTTTTTGCCGCCAGCCTTGCTGAGCATCCTGCCGCTGGATCAGTTGCAGGTCCTCGATCATGTGATGACCGGCGGCGATGTCTGCGAACCCTACGTAGTCCAGCAACTGACCCGCCAAGGCAATCTCTACAACCTCTATGGCCCGACCGAAGCCACGGTGCTGATCACCGCGCGGCAACTGCGTACCGGCGACAGCAACCGGACCCTCGGTGCACCGATTGCCAACAGTCAGGTGCTGATCCTCGATGAGGATTTGCAACCGGTGACCGAGCAAACCGTCGGTGAGTTGTACATCGTCGGCCCGGGGGTGTGCCTGGGTTACCTGAACAATCCGCAGCAGACTGCCGAACGCTATCTGAACCTGCACCTGCCGAACGGCCAGAGCCTGCGCGCCTACCGCTCCGGCGACATGGCCAAGTGGACCGCCGACGGTATCGAGCTGTGCGGACGGCGAGACAATCAGGTGAAGATTCGCGGCTTTCGGGTCGAGCCGGAAGAGATCGAACGCTGCCTGCGCGACAGCCAGCTATACCGTCAGGTGGCGGTGGTCATCGATTGTCATCGACGGATTCTGGCCTTTCTCGCGCAACCCCAGGAAGCGCAACCCGGTGCCGCTCGCGAAGCCTTGAAAGCCCATGCCATGCAATTTTTGCCGGACTACATGCAGCCGATCGCCTGGACCGAACTGGCAAGCATGCCGTTCGCCAGCAACGGCAAGGTCGACCGCAAAGCACTGCTGGAATTGCCCGTCAACGTGACCGAAAACAGCCCACGGTGTTTGCCCGCCAGCGCCGATGAAGCGCTGTTGTTGGAAATCTGGGCTGAGCTGCTGGAGCTACCCGCCAGCGACATTTCCACCGACGAAAGCTTCTTCAACCTCGGTGGGCACTCGATCCTGCTGTCGCGCATGCTCCTGCGTTTGCGTGAGGAGTTCGGCCGCAGTATCTCGATTAACCGCTTCATCGAACTACCGACGATTGCGAAGCTGGCGACGTTGGTGCGCGGCTCCGGGACCGAGGAAGTGTTGAGTGAAAAAGCCCTGGCCGATGCCTTCCGTGAACTGGACATCGAGCCGCTGCCGATCAGCCGAATGGGCGATGTGCACAAGGTGATCGTCACCGGCGCCAACAGCTTTGTCGGTGTGCATATCGTCGAAGCGCTGCTGGCCTGGGGCGCCAGCGAAGTGGCGTGCCTGGTGCGCGATGGCGGTGGGCAATCGGCGGCGCAACGCTTTGCGGATGCGTTGCGGGAAAACCGCCTGGAGCATCTGGACCTGAGCCGGGTGCAGGTTTACGCGGCAGACATCACTCGCCCGCAACTGGGGCTCAGCGAAGCGGTTTACGAACGGCTGGATCGAGAGTTCGGCGCACTGGTGCACAACGCCGCCAACGTCAATCACGTCCTCGATTACGAGTCGTTGGCGCAGGATAACGTCGAACCGATTTTCGAGTGTCTGCGCCTGTGTGAAGGACGCAGCAAGAAGATCTTCAACTTCGTCTCGACGCTCTCGGCGTCCAGCACGATTTCCGACGATGGCCGGGTGCTGGAGTTGCCCGCCGCGCAGACACCGCCGATCTACATCAAGAACGGCTACAACCTGTCCAAATGGGTCGGCGAGCGGATCCTCGAAAGGGCGCGGGAGCGTGGGGTTCGGGTCAATCTTTATCGCCCCGGCAATATCAGTTTCAACAGCCTCACGGGCGTCTGCCAGCCCCACAAGAATCGCCTGATGCTGATGCTCAAGGGCTCGATCCAGCTCGGTCAGGTACCGGAGTTCGCACTGAATTTCGACTTGATGCCGGTGGATTTTCTCGCCCGTTTCATCGCCTTCCATGCCAGCCGTTACCAGGCCGAAAAAGCGGTGTTCAACCTGCACAACCCCGAACCCCTGAGCTGGGACACCTACGTGGCTTCCTTTCGCGAAGCCGGTCGGGAGTTCTCGATGGTCAGCGTCGCCGACTGGCAGCAGCAATTGGGCCGGGTCGACAGTGATAACGCGCTGTTTGGCGTGCTGGGTTTCTACCTCAACGGCTTCGAGGAAGACATCGGCGACATCTCGATGATTGGCCACGACAACGCCCAGGCCGGTGTACGCCAGATGGGCGCGCACTACCCGGAAAAATCCCCGGCGCTGCTGCGACGCGGCTGCGACTACCTCAAAGAAATCAACTTCATCTGATTCACCCTAACCCCGCACGGAGCAAAAACCATGAATACTCTGCAACCCGATACCCTGATCAAAAACCCTCAAGGCTGCCACGTTGTGTCTTCGGTGGAAGTACCGGCCGACGCGGCGCAAGTCTGGGCAGTGGTCGGCAATTTTGCCGGCTTCGACCGATTCATTCCGGCGCTGTCGCACATCGAGATGACCGGCGAAGGTGTGTCGTCGCTGCGCAAGAAGTTCTTTAAGGACGGCAACCTGGTGGTCGAGCAGCTCAACTCCCGCAACGACCAGGCGCTGAACATGACCTGGACCACGATCTACAACACCTTGGGCGTGGCCAATTTGTGGGCAGCGATGAGTGTGGAATCCCTGGGTACAGACAAGTCGCGGGCGATCTGGACGATCATCGCCGAACCGGCCCAGGGCGGCGCCGAGGCCCTGCCGGGGTTCAAGCAGTTCGTTCAGGGGTTTGCCGATGATGCGATGGGGAATGTGGTGAAGCTGTTTGTGTAGCGCTTCAGTTCAGCGGTGACTGATCTACCGCTATCGCAGGCAAGCCTCGCTTCTACAGGTTAGCTCTTGTAGGAACGAGGCTTTCACGCGAAGAACGATAACGCGATCCTACTGACCTCAATCAGATCTTGAAGCTATCAACCAGTTGCTTCAAACGATTGGCCTGCTGGGACAGCGCATCACAATCCTTCAATGTTTCATTGAGGTTGGCCACGCTCTGCTGGTTCAGCAGGTTGATCTGGTTGACGTCGACGTTGAGGGTTTCGACCACGGCCGTCTGCTCTTCGGTCGCCGCAGCCACCGATTGGTTCATGCCGTCGATTTCGCCGATGCGCTGGGTCACGCTGACCAGTCGCAGGCCGGCCTGGTTCGCCACTTCGACGCTCTGCTCGCTGGACACCTGACTGGCGTTCATCGTAGTCACCGCCTCGCGAGAACCGATCTGCAGCGAGCTGATCATCTTGTGGATCTCTTCCGCCGACTCCTGGGTGCGATGAGCCAGGTTGCGCACCTCATCCGCCACTACCGCAAAACCACGACCGGCCTCACCGGCACGGGCCGCTTCGATGGCCGCGTTGAGCGCCAACAAATTGGTCTGCTGGGAGATGCCTTTGATCACATCCAGAATGTGGCCGATGTTGTCGGTGCTCGCGTTCAGGGTTTCGATCTGCGTGCAGGACAGGCTGATTTTCTGCGACAGCTCGGTCATGGCCTGGATGGTTTGTTCCACCACCTGACGGCCGTCATCGGCCTGCTCGCTCGCGCCGCTGGCGTGTTGCGAAGCATCAGCGGCATTGCGGGCGATTTCCTGGGTGGCGGCGCCCAATTGGTTGATCGCCGCGGCCACGCTGTTGGTGCGGGCGCTTTGTTCGTCGGAGCCGATGATAGAAGCGTTGGACGATGCCATCACCCGTTGCGACAGATCATGAACCTGGCGGGTCGCCGAGGACACTTCGCAAATCGATGCGTGAATCCGCTCCACGAACTGGTTGAAGGAACCACCCAACTCGCCGAACTCGTCTTTGCTTTCTACGACCAGACGACGGGTCAGGTCGCCCTCGCCCTGAGCGATGTCCTGCATCGCACGGCCCATCGTGGTCAGCGGACGCATCAGCACGTTGATCAGCAAGCTCAGCAGCACGGCAATGGCCGTCACAGCGATGAACATCGCGATCAGCGCCGAGGTGCGGAACTGGCTCAGTGGTGCATAGGCCTTGGCCTTGTCGATCGATAGACCAACGTACCACTCGGCATTCGGCAAACCGCTCACCGGTGTGAACGAGAGGATGCGGTCCTGCTTGTTCAGTACGACTTCCTGGATGCCTTTCTCGATGCGAACACTGGAACCCGGATAGATGTCTTTCAGGTTCTTCATCACTTGGTCTTTGTCCGGACTGACGATCACCTGACCGTCGGCACTGACCAGGAATGCGTGACCGATACCACCGAAGTCCACCGAGTTGATGATTTTCACCAGGGTTTCCAGGCTCAGGTCACCGCCGACCACGCCCAGCAGTTCGCTGTTCTTTTTCACCGGTATGGCAACGGTCACCACCAGCCCGCCGACCGCCGCCATATAAGGCGGGGTCAGCATGGTCTTGTCGGCGACCACGGCTTGTTTGTACCAGGGGCGCTGACGCGGATCGTAGCCGTCTGGCATCTTCGCGTCGGGGCGCTGGGTGAACATGCCATTGGCCTGCCCGACGTAGGTGAACTGGAAGTTCGAGGTGAGGGCCGGTTGATCGACCAGCCCTGGCAAGTCAGCATTGGCACCCTGATGGGCGACGTTCTGCGCGAGGTTTTCCAGGACCAGCACGCGGCCGCTCATCCAGTTCTGCACGCTGCTGGCAGTCAGGTCGCCTGCTTGCTCAACGGAGGACTCGATGTTTTGCCGAATGGTGTTTCGTTGCAGATAGTCGTTGTACAAAGTGAACAACGCAAACGCCAACACCACGACGCCTGAAGCGGCCAGCAGGATTTTATGGCTGAACTTGAGATTCATTTCATGGGACTTCTTATGCCAAAAGTGGGGATGCGTTCCGGGTTGCAACATTCCATGTAACAGCGCAGACGGCATTCTGAAGCCGCTCTACTTTGGTGCACGCATGTCTCACCAGTCTTTCGGCACGAGCGGGAGAAAACTTAAGGATTTGTACAAAACTCGTCAGATAACCGCCGAACGGCGTGCTAGAAGGGACGGATTATTGGGCTTACCGCACGTCATGATCGCGGTGTTGGGTGTTTTGGCTGTGGTGTATCGATGAGGGGGGTCTATATCTGATGCTACTGGCTCGAAGGAGTAGCGAGACACGCAGACCTGGATTTGACCCGCTTCAGACTTAGACTTCTATAAGCCCAGAAAGACAAAACCCCTGTCTGCATAAGCAGACAGGGGTTTCGGAATTTAATCTTGACGATGACCTACTCTCACATGGGGAAACCCCACACTACCATCGGCGATGCATCG
>NZ_JBWKWT010000035.1:0-38926 GCF_059422365.1 Pseudomonas sp. GW821-FHT01E10 | reverse complement strand
GGTCATCGTCAAGATTAAATTCCGAAACCCCTATCTGCGTATGCAGGTAGGGGTTTTGTTTTGCCCGCAGGAAAGTTCGTACAGCAACATCGGAACGGTCCCGGCTGTCACGGTCTGCCGACAGTGCTAAGGTTCGGCCCTAGCTTTTGTATTTTCCCAAGGAAGCCTTTATGCCGGACGCTACGTCCCTCAGTGCTGGTTTTATGGTGGTTCACGGCAACCGCCTGGACGAGCTGCGCAGCCTGGTGGTCAGTTGGATGCGGCGCTACCCGCTGGCTCCCTTGGAAAATGAAATTGCCCTGGTGCAGAGCAACGGCATCGCCCAATGGCTGAAGCTGGCACTGGCCGAAGATCCAGAAGATGACGACATGGGCGGCTGCGGAATCGCTGCCGCCATCGATGTGCAGTTGCCAGGCAGCTTCATGTGGCAGCTCTATCGCATGGTGCTGGGACGTGACGAAATCCCGGCCAAGTCCCTGCTCGATAAAGCCCCGCTGACTTGGCGCCTGATGCGTCTGCTGCCACAGTTGATCAACCAACCGCACTTCGAACCCCTGCAGCGCTTCCTTACGAATGACACCGACTTACGCAAACGCTATCAATTGGCGGAGCGGCTGGCCGATCTATTCGACCAATATCAGGTGTACAGGGCGGACTGGCTCGAAGACTGGGCAGAAGGCCGTCACCAATTACGAAATGGCAGAGGCGAAGCCAAAGCCCTGACTCCGGCCAACTGCTGGCAAGCAGAGCTGTGGCGTGCGCTGTTGCTGGATGTCGGTGCACAAGGCATGGCGCAAAGCCGTGCGGGTGTCCACCAACGCTTTATCGAGCGTATCAATAGTCTCGACAGCGCGCCCAGTGGATTGCCTTCCAGGGTGATTGTTTTCGGGATTTCTTCACTGCCAGCTCAAGCCTTGGAAGCGCTTGCCGGGCTGGCTCGATTCAGTCAGGTCTTGCTGTGCGTACACAACCCATGTCGCCACCATTGGGCGGACATCGTCGCCGATAAAGACCTGTTGCGGCATCAATACAAACGCCAGGCTCGCAAGCGTGGCATGCCGGTTGTGCTTGATCCGCAAACGCTCCATCAACATGCCCACCCGCTATTGGCGGCGTGGGGCAAGCAGGGGCGGGACTACATCAATCTGCTCGACAGTTACGACGATCCCAACAGCTATCGCTCGGCATTTCGCGATGGGCGCATCGACCTTTTCAGCGATAACCAGCCTCAGAGCATGCTCAATCAGTTGCAGGACGACATCCTGGAATTGCGCCCCCTGAACGAAACTCGCGAGAGTTGGCCTGCAGTCGATCTGACAAAGGACGAATCGATCCGTTTTCACATCGCCCATAGTGCTCAACGCGAAGTGGAGATTCTCCACGATCAGCTGCTCGCACGATTCAGTGCTGATCCAGACTTAAGGCCTCGCGACGTGATCGTGATGGTTCCAGACATCGACAGTTACGCCCCCCACATCCGCGCTGTCTTTGGTCAGCTTGATCGGCACGACCCACGCTTCATTCCCTTCACGCTCGCGGATCAAGGCCAGCGCGGCAGGGACCCGCTACTGATCGCTGTCGAGCATCTGCTCAAGCTGCCCGACAGTCGTTTCCCCGTCAGCGAAATTCTCGATCTGCTGGACGTTCCGGCATTACGCGCTCGCTTTGGCGTAGAGGAACGTGACCTGCCGACTTTGCACCGCTGGATCGAAGGCGCAGGTATCCGTTGGGGGATGAATGCCGAGCAGCGTGCGGGTCTGGGCCTGCCAGAAGAACTGGAGCAAAACAGTTGGCGTTTCGGCTTGCGACGGATGTTGCTTGGTTATGCCGTGGGCAGTGCCAGTGCCTGCGAGGGTATTGAACCCTACGACGAGATCGGTGGCCTGGATGCTGCGCTCATAGGTCCTTTGGTCGCACTGCTGGATGCACTGGAGATTGCCCACCAGGAGCTCACCCAACCTGCGTCGCCCAAACTCTGGGGCATCCGCTTGCAAGCACTGGTGCAGTTGTTCTTCCAGGCCAGTAACGAACATGACGACTATTTATTGGCTCAACTCGAAGAGTTGCGCGAGACCTGGCTTGAGACCTGCGAGTCAGTAGGCTTGCAGGACGAGTTACCACTGACCGTAGTCCGTGAAGCCTGGCTGGCTGGCCTCGACCAAGGTCGCTTGTCTCAGCGCTTTCTCGCCGGTGCCGTCAACTTCTGTACCCTGATGCCCATGCGAGCGATCCCGTTCAAACTGGTCTGCCTGCTGGGCATGAATGACGGCGATTACCCTCGCGCGCAGCCGCCACTGGACTTCGACCTGATGGGCAGCGACTACCGGCCCGGCGATCGTTCCCGGCGTGAAGATGACCGCTATCTGTTGCTGGAAGCATTGTTGTCGGCGCGGGACCAACTCTATATCAGCTGGGTCGGCCGCAGTATTCGGGACAACAGTGAGCGCCCGGCTTCGGTATTGATAGGACAACTACGTGATCATCTCGCCAGCGGTTGGCGATTGCACGATGACAAGGCTGATCTGCTTGAGTCCATGACTCAGGAACATCCGCTGCAACCCTTCAGTGCACGCTACTTCCATGAAGGCGATGATTTGTTCAGCTACGCCAGCGAGTGGCAGGTACTTCATCAGTCCAGCGGTTTGACGCCTGCCATCGAGGTTCTTGAGCCCTATATTCAGGACGAGCCGCTGAGCCTGGGTCAGTTGCAGGATTTTCTGCGCAATCCGGTACGGCATTTCTTCAGTCAGCGACTCAAAGTGTTCTTCGAGGCTGCCGAAGCGCCTTTGGCGGATGAAGAGCCATTTGTACTCGACGCGCTGCAACGCTATAGCCTCAGCGACAGCTTGCTCGAAGCAGCGCTCGGGCAATTGGACCAAATCGATCAGGTACTGGAAGCACAGGCGAAACGTCTGCAGAACAGCGGGCTCTTGCCCATGGCCGGTTTCGGCGAATGTCTGCAGCGAGAGTTGATCGAGCCGTTGCCGGATCTGTTGCAGCGCTATCAACAGCTTCTGGCGTTATGGCCTTCCCCACTTGCCAGCGCGTTGCCCGTGAGTCTGGAACTGCATGGGCTGCGTCTGGAGGGCTGGCTCAGTGGCCTGCATCAACGTGCGGACGGTGGTTTGCTATCGGTCACCACGATTCCCAACAGCATCGGCTCGCTCAAGACACGCAAATGGCATCGTCTGACACGACCATGGATCAATCACCTGGTTGCCTGTGCCAGCGGGATGTCGATGACCACCGCGTTGGTGGCCAGCGACGACAGTCTGTTACTGGCTCCGTTGGCGAAGGATGCAGCACTTGATGCCTTGGGTAATCTGTTGCTGGCCTGGCAAACGGGCATGCGCCAGCCGTTGCCGATTGCCGTAAAAACAGCCTTCGCCTGGCTGGCTCAAACCGATCCGGTCAAGGCTGACGCCGCTGCCCGCAAGGCCTATGAAGGCGATGGCCAGACCACTGATGGTGAGCGCCGCGAAAGCCCGGCACTCGCTCGGCAATACGCCGACTACGATGTTTTGATTGCCGACGAGACCTTCCCCGATTGGTGCGACGCTTTGTATCGGCCGCTGCTTGAGGCTCCCTGGCGTTCATTGACCAGCGAGGAGGCGCGCTCATGACCACGAAAACACCGCTGGCCCTGGCATTCCCCCTGCGTGGAAGCCAACTGATCGAAGCCAGTGCCGGGACGGGCAAGACCTTCACCATTTCTGCGCTGTACTTGCGTCTGGTCCTTGGTCATGGCGACGAGTCGAGTGGTTTTGGCCGTGAATTGCTGCCGCCGCAAATCCTCGTGGTGACCTTCACCGATGCCGCGACCAAAGAACTGCGCGAACGTATTCGTACGCGACTGGCTGAAGCTGCGCGTTTTTTCCGCGATGAGACACCGGCACCGGATGGCCTGATTGCGGAGTTGCGCGAGCAATACCTCCCTGAGCAGTGGCCCGGCTGTGCAAATCGCCTGGACATCGCCGCCCAGTGGATGGATGAAGCGGCGGTATCGACCATCCACAGTTGGTGCCAGCGCATGCTGCGCGAACATGCATTCGACAGTGGCAGCCTGTTCACCCAGACCCTGGAAACCGATCACAGTGATTTGCTTGGCGAAGTCCTGCGCGACTACTGGCGACTGTTCTGCTATCCGATGCAAGGCGATGCGCTGAATTGGGTTCGCGGCAACTGGGGTGGCCCGGCAGCGTTGTTGCCGCGAGTGCGTGGATTGTTCGCCAGCGAGCGTGACAGCGTTGAAGGTAAAGAACCTGCCGAGTTGATCGCCGAGTGCCTGGAGGAACGACGGGCCGCGTTGCTCGAGCTCAAGATGCCCTGGCGCCAATGGGCCGATGAGCTGCTTGCCATCTGTCATCAGGGCGTCGCGAGCAAAAGCGTCGATGGTCGCAAGATGCAGGCGCGCTACTTCGAACCCTGGTTCGAAAAGCTCCGGGCCTGGGCCGAAGACGAATCTCTGGAGCAACTGGACATTGGCACCGGCTTCACTCGCCTGACTCCCGATGGCATGGCTGAAGCCTGGAAAGGTGAAGCTCCCCGTCATCCCGGTCTCGATGCGATGCCCGGCCTCAAGGCCAGTCTCGATGGCTTGCCGACCCCCGATGCCGCCGTGCTGCAACATGCCGCCCACTGGGTCGGTGCTCGGTTCGAGGAAGAAAAGCGTCGTCGCGCGGAAATGGGTTTCGATGACATGCTGCTGCGTCTCGATGCGGCGTTGCAGTCCGATGGCGGTGAGCGTCTGGCGACCTTGATCCGCGAGCAGTTCCCGGTTGCGCTGATCGACGAGTTTCAGGACACCGATCCGGTGCAGTACCGAATCTTCGAGAGCATTTATCGCATCGAAGACAACAACCCTGAATCCGGCCTGTTCCTGATCGGCGACCCGAAGCAGGCGATCTATGCCTTTCGCGGTGCCGATATCTATACCTATCTGCGCGCCCGGCAAGCCACCACTGGCCGCCTGCATACCCTGGGCACAAATTTCCGTTCCAGTCATGGCATGGTCAACGCGGTGAACCATGTGTTCCAGCGCGCAGAATCTCGCGAGCAGGGGCGCGGCGCGTTCCTGTTCCGGGAGAAGAGTGGCGAGAACCCGGTACCGTTTCTGCCCGTGGAGTCCCAAGGGCGCAAAGAAGTCCTGCACATTGAGGGGCAGGTTGTGCCTGCCCTGAACATCTGGCATTTGTCCTCTGACCAGCCACTGTCTGGCGTGGTGTATCGACAACAATTGGCCGCCGCCTGCGCCAGTGAGATCACTGCGTTGCTCAATGGCGGTCCGCAGGGGCGTGCGGGCTTCATACAGGATGGTAAGGGTCTCAGAGGCCTGCTGCCGGCGGATATCGCGATTCTGGTGCGCGACGGCAAAGAGGCCCAGGCCGTGCGCGGCGAACTTTCCGCTCGCGGTGTGCGCAGTGTTTACCTGTCAGACAAGGACTCGGTATTCGCCGCGCAGGAGGCCCATGATCTGCTGACGTGGCTCAAGGCCTGTGCCGAGCCGGATGTCGAACGTCCCCTGCGTGCCGCGCTGGCCTGCATCACGCTGAACCTTTCACTGGCTGAACTGGAGCGACTGAATCAGGACGAACTGGCCTGGGAAGCACGGGTCATGCAGTTCCGCGGTTACCGCGAGCTCTGGCGCAAACAGGGCGTTCTGCCCATGTTGCGGCGATTGCTACATGATTTTCAGCTGCCCCAGGCGTTGATCGCGCGCAGCGATGGTGAGCGGATATTGACCAACCTGCTGCACTTGTCCGAGTTGCTGCAGCAGGCCGCCGCCGAACTCGATGGCGAGCAAGCACTGATCCGTCATTTGTCCGAGCATCTGGCGTTGTCTGGTCAGGCTGGCGAAGAACAGATCCTGCGCCTGGAAAGCGACGAGCAACTGGTCAAGGTCGTGACCATCCACAAATCCAAAGGGCTTGAATATCCGTTGGTGTTTCTGCCGTTCATCTGCTCGGCAAAACCGGTGGATGGCAGTCGTCTGCCGTTGTATTACCACGATGCCACGGGTAAGGCACAGGTGAGCTTGAAGCCGACAGCCGAGTTGATCGCCCAAGCCGACGATGAACGTTTGGCTGAAGACCTTCGTTTGCTCTATGTGGCCCTGACCCGGGCACAACATGCGTGCTGGCTGGGTGTGACTGATCTCAAGCGCGGCAATAACAACGGCTCGGTCCTGCACCTTTCGGCATTGGGTTATCTGCTGGGCGGTGGTGCGCCATTGGCTGAGTCGGCAGGGCTGCGTCGTTGGCTGGAAGACCTGCAGCAAGACTGTGCGGCGCTGAACTACGGTGAAATGCCTGACGCGACCGCCGAGCATTACCATCCGCCACGCAATGAAGCGACGTTGTTGGCCCCGCTGATACCCCGGCGCAAGGCCAGTGAAAACTGGTGGATCGCTTCTTACAGCGCCCTACGCATTGGTGACAGTCTGAGCGTGGGCAGTGACGAAGCACCGGAGAGCGCGCAAGCACAAAAGCTCTTTGATGACGAACGCCTTGATCCTGAAGCGCCACGAGAAGTCGCCGCTGGCGGCGCAGATATCCATCGATTCCCTCGTGGTCCGAACCCCGGCACTTTTCTTCATGGATTGCTCGAATGGGCCGGTGACGAAGGTTTTGCCGCTGCACCGCAAACCGTGGAAGACGCGATCGCCCGTCGCTGCAACCGCCGTGGCTGGGAAGGCTGGATCACCACGCTGAGCGGCTGGCTGCAGCACTTGCTCAAATCCCCATTGCACATCGGTGGTGGGCAGGCGCCGGTGGTGTTCGAGCAACTGACTCAATACCGGGTCGAGATGGAGTTCTGGTTCGCCAGTCATAAAGTCGATGTACTCAAGCTCGATGAACTGGTGCGTCAATACACCCATCACGGCGTGGCCCGGGTGGCCGCCGAACCGGTGCTGCTCAATGGCATGTTCAAAGGCTTCATCGACCTGACGTTCGAGCATGAAGGCCGTTACTACGTCGCTGACTACAAATCCAACTGGCTGGGCGTCGATGACGCGGCCTATACCGAGCAGGCCATGGAGCAGTCGATTCTCGATAACCGTTACGACCTGCAATACGTACTGTACCTGCTCGCCCTGCATCGCCAGCTTAAGGCTCGGCTGGTCGATTACGATTACGACCGGCATGTCGGTGGAGCGTTGTATCTGTTTCTTCGCGGTACTCGAGCGGCCAGCCAGGGTGTGTATTTTGCCCGTCCGCCACGGGAGCTGATCGAGCGCCTGGACCGGTTGTTCCAGGGCAAGCCAGAGCCCAAGGCCGAACCTGCCTGGGAACAGGGAGTATTGCTATGAGTCGCACTTTCGCCGATTTGCTGCCTACGCCGTTGGCGGCCGAAAGTCTGGCGGACCTGGCCCCGTTGAGCCGCGCAGATGACTTGTTGCTGCTGCTCACGCGCTGGGTCGAACGCGGCTGGCTGCGGGCGCTGGACAAGGCCTTCGTCGCGTTTCTCCACGAGCTCGCTCCCGACGATGATCCGCTGGTGCTGCTGGCCGCCGCGTTGATCAGTCACCAACTGGGCCACGGTCATGTCTGCCTGGATCTGTTCGAAACACTGAAAGAGCCGGACTTCGCTTTGTCGCTGCCGCCGGAAGGTGATGTGCAAAGCGGTGCGATGTTGCTGCCGTCGCAATTGCTTGAGGCGCTGGACGGCGCCCATTGGTGCAAGGTGCTGGCGTCCAGCCGTCTGGTGGCTCTGGCCGTCGACAGCCGTGAGGCCGCGCAACACCGGCCGTTGGTGCTGTCGGGTAAACGCCTGTACCTGCGCCGCTACTGGGCTTACGAACGGCGCATCGACCACGCGCTACGCCAGCGTCTGGCGGCACACGAAGCAACGCCGGGTGATTTGCTCCAACGCCTGACCGGGCTGTTCGGTCCAGCCAGGTCTGATGAAGTGATCGACTGGCAGAAGCTCGCGTGTGCCCTGGCTACCCGCAGTGCATTCAGCATCGTCACCGGCGGCCCGGGAACCGGCAAGACCACCACGGTTGTGCGCTTGCTTGCGTTGCTCCAGGCACCCGCAGTGGAGGCCGGTAAACCGCTGCGTATTCGTCTCGCGGCACCCACCGGCAAAGCTGCCGCACGATTGACCGAGTCCATCAGCCAGCAGGTTCAAACCCTGAAAGTGCCTGAAACGGTGCGCGAGAAGATCCCGTCGGATGTGACCACCGTGCACCGTTTGCTCGGCAGTCGTCCCGGTACCCGGCATTTCCGTCACCACGCGGGTAATCGCTTGCCGCTGGATGTATTGGTGGTGGACGAAGCCTCGATGATCGACCTGGAAATGATGGCCAACCTGCTCGATGCGTTGCCGCCCCATGCCCGCCTGGTGCTGCTCGGTGACAAGGACCAACTGGCGTCGGTAGAGGCCGGTGCCGTACTGGGCGATCTGTGTCGTGATGCCGAAGCCGGTTGGTACAGCCCGCAGACCCGCCAGTGGCTGGAGGCGGTCAGCGGTGAGCGCCTCGATGCCAGCGGTTTGCGGGAAGACACCCAGGGCGCGCATCCACTGGCCCAGCAAGTCGTGATGCTGCGCCACTCACGGCGCTTCGGCGAGGGTAGCGGCATTGGTCAGTTGGCCCGTTGGGTTAACCAACAGCATCCCGAGGACGCGCGCAAGTTATTGGCCGCTGCAAGTCATGACGACGTATTTTCCCTGCCTCTAAAGGGTGAGCAGGACCGGGCGCTGGAGCGCTTGTTGCTCGAGGGCCATGGCGGGGGACCGCAAGGCTATCGGCATTACCTGAGTCTTTTGCGCAGTCAGCGACCACCGCTCGACCGCCCGCTCGACGATTCATGCTGGGCTGATTGGGCTCGCGTGGTGCTACAAGCTTTCGACGCTTTCCAGCTGTTGTGTGCCGTACGCAAAGGGCCTTGGGGCGTGGAAGGTTTGAATCAGCGCGTGACCGACGCACTGCTCAAGGCCCGGCTGATTGACAGCGACCATCAGTGGTACGAAGGTCGGCCCGTGCTGATGACCCGCAACGACTATGGCCTGGGTTTGATGAACGGTGACATTGGCATTGCCCTCAAGCTGCCGGAGCGTGAAGGCCCGGAGGCCGGACGGCACGTGCTGCGTGTGGCCTTCCCGCGTAATGACGGGCAGGGCGGTGTGCGCTTTGTCCTGCCAAGCCGACTCAACGATGTCGACACGGTGTATGCCATGACCGTGCACAAATCCCAAGGCTCGGAATTTGCCCATACGGCGTTGATTCTGCCGGATGCTTTGAATCCTGTGCTTACCAAGGAACTGATCTATACCGGGATAACCCGGGCCAAGGACTGGTTCACCCTGATTGAGCCTCGAGCCGGCGTATTCGAAGAGGCCGTGCGGCGCAAGGTCAAGCGCTTGAGCGGGTTAATGCTGGAGCTGGAAGAGGGTGCCTGGCCGAGCCATTGAGGGGCGGTGGCAGACGCCGGAATCTGTCCGATGTGCCGTGGCGCGTCGCCTCGCTGGTGTTTCGGTGCTGTGCTATCGTTGCGGCATCATTTTGTTGCGATCGTAGAGAATTCCTGCATGAAGTTGGCTGTCTGGGCGACAGGGCGCGTCGTTGGCTGCAAACAAGTGCTGCTTGCCGGCCTCCTCTGTTTGTTGACGGGCGTTGCCTGTGCTGAGTCGGAAACTATCGTGAGCAAAGCCGACCAACGTGCCAGGTCGGTCACTCAGGTGGTGCTCGGGATCCTCAGTTATGCCCGATGGCCTGTTGAGCCCCAACAACTGCGCCTGTGCGTGGTCGGCCCCACTGAATACACCGACGACCTGGTCAAAGGCACCACACAAGCCACGGGTCGACCGGTTACTGTACGACGGTTGCTGGCCGATAATCCGGTCATCGCCAGTGAATGCGATGCGGTGTACATCGGCAAGCTGACCGGCGATGAACGCAGTCGGCTATTCGCCTCGTTGACGGGACGCCCGGTGGTGAGCATCAGCGAAGGCGGCGATCAATGCACTGTCGGCAGTCTGTTCTGTCTGCGGGTCGGTGATGAGCAGGTGTCCTTCGAGGTCAACCTCGACTCGGTCGCCCGCAGCGGTGTGCGCATTCACCCCAGTGTGCTGCAACTGTCGCGCCGCAAGCCGGCGGCGCCATGAGTCTATTCAAACCTCGCATACGCCCGACCCTGGGGTCGGTTATCGGCCGTGGACATTTGATCGTCGCCTTGGTGGGTGTGGCCATGGCCAGTGTTTCACTGACCCTGCTGGGAGTTCTGGCTTTGCGGGTCTATGCCGATCACAACCTGCATCTGATTGCCCGTTCGATCAACTACACCGTGGAAGCCGCGGTGGTGTTCAACGACAAGTCCGCCGCCACCGAAGCGCTGGCATTGATCGCCTCCACTGAAGAAGTGGCTGATGCACAAGTGATGGACGAGCAAGGCGAGTTGCTCGCACGTTGGCAACGACCGGAAACGGGGTGGCTCTCCGATCTTGAAATGCAGATCGCCCGAACGATTCTGGAAAAACCCATCAGCATGCCGATCACTCATCAAGGTCGGGAAATCGGCAGCATCTTGCTCATCGGTCACGGCGGCAGCCTGATGCGCTTTTTGCTCAGCGGTCTGGTGGGAATCGTCTTGTGTACCGCTGTCAGTGCCTGGGTAGCGCTTTATCTGGCGCGTCGGCAATTGCGAGGAATCACTGGCCCGTTGCGCAGCCTGGCTGCCGTGGCTCACGCCGCCCGTAGCGAGCGTGCTTTCGACCGGCGCGTACCGCCCGCCGACATTGCCGAACTCGACAACCTGGGCAACGACTTCAATGCTTTGCTCGACGAGCTCGAGTCCTGGCAGACCCATCTGCAAAGCGAAAACGAAACCCTGGCCCACCAGGCCAGCCATGACAGCCTTACCGGGTTGCCGAATCGGGCGTTTTTCGAAGGCCGCCTGATGCGCGCCTTGCGCAATGCGGGCAAGCTGGATGAGGGAGTGGCTGTACTGTTTCTCGACAGCGACCGGTTCAAGGAGATCAACGACAACTTCGGTCACGCTGCCGGTGATGCGGTGCTGATCGCCGTGGCGACCCGGGTTCGTGCGCAGTTGCGTGAAGAGGATCTGGTTGCGCGTCTGGGCGGCGATGAGTTTGCCGTGCTGTTGACGCCGCTGCACAAGATAGAAGACGCCGAACGGATTGCCGACAAAATCATTGCCAGTATGGACGCGCCAATCCTGTTGCCGGGCGGTACCCAGGTGTTGACTTCACTCAGCATCGGCATCGCCGTGTACCCGGATCATGGGCTTACGCCCGGTGCGCTGCTCGATGCTGCAGATACCGCGATGTATCAGGCCAAACGCCTTTCCCGAGGCGCTCACCACACGGCAGGGTCGGAGCACTCTGTCGTCCATCTTCAAACCAGGAGCTAATTTTTGTGTTCACATTCACTCAGCGTTCTCTGCGATTTTTTACGATTAGCTTATTCATGACCTTGCTGGCATTGACCGGTTGCCAGACGACACCGCAGAAAGGACTGACCCCGGCGCAGATCGCTGTACTCAAGCAACAAGGTTTCGAGATGACGGATGAGGGCTGGGCCTTCGGCCTGTCCGGCAAAGTGCTGTTCGGTAGCGATGTCGAACACCTCAACCCCGCCAGTACCCAGATCGTCGAACGCATTGGCAAGGCGTTGTTGGGCGTGGGAATCGAGCGGGTGAGGATTGACGGCCATACCGATGCCTCGGGCGAGGAATCCTATAACGAACAACTTTCCCTGCGTCGCGCGAAAAGCGTTGAAGCGGTATTGGCCGCTGTCGGCATGAAAGAACAAAACATCCAGCTACGCGGCCTGGGCAGCAGCAAGCCCGTCGCCTCCAACGCCACTGCGGCCGGGCGCACCGAGAACCGCCGGGTGTCGATCGTGGTGAGTGCCGATTAATCGGCGAACACCATCTCCCGACTTTCCCCCATCAACAGCGCATGATTCTGCTCGGTGACGGTACGGATGTAATCCCACAACAAGGTAATCCGCTTGAGCTTGCGCAGGTCCTCCCGGCAGTACATCCAGAACTGCCGGGTGATGGTGATCTCTTGTGGTAACACCGGCAGCAATCGCGGATCCTGAGCCGCTAAAAAGCACGGCAGAATCGCCAGTGACCGTCCTTGCTGCGCCGCCACGAACTGCGCGATCACACTGGTGCTGCGCAGATTGGCACTGGCACCGGGTAGCACATTCGCCAGGTACAGCAGCTCCGAGCTGAACGCCAGATCGTCCACATAACTGATGAATTGATGCTTGCTCAAATCTGCCGGGCGGCGGATCGGTGGGTGCTTGTCCAAATAATCCTGGGTCGCGTACAGCTGCAATCGATAGTCACAGAGTTTGCAGCAGACATAAGGGCCATGTTCCGGCCGCTCCAGCGCAATGACGATGTCTGCTTCGCGCTTGGACAGGCTGATGAAGTGCGGCAGCGGCAGGATGTCCACCGAGATCGCCGGGTAGGCGTCGACGAAATGGCTCAGCTGCGGCGTGATGAAAAAGCTGCCGAACCCTTCGGTACAGCCCATGCGCACATGCCCGGACAACGCGACGCCTGAGCCCGAGACCTGCTCGCAAGCCATGTGCAGAGTGCTTTCGATCGATTCGGCGTAACCCAGCAGGCGCTGGCCTTCAGCGGTCAGGACGAAGCCGTTGGTGCGGGACTTCTCGAACAACAGCGTACCCAACGAGGCCTCCAGCGAACTGATGCGTCGCGACACAGTGGTGTAGTCCACCGCCAGGCGCTTGGCCGCAGTGCTGGCCTTGCGAGTACGGGCAACTTCAAGGAAAAACTTGAGGTCATCCCAGTTCAACGAGCCTAAAGACGTGATGTTTTTTTGCATGATGGACCGGCTTTTATGTGCGTTCTTATTAGAAGTTTGCACATCTATACTCCAAAAACAGTCCGACAACCAAATCGCGACACACGCCTCATCTCAAGGCGACTTTCTCGCCTTGGCTCCCAAGATAGCTCTCTAAATAAGAACAACGTCCCGGAGACCCGACATGAACGCATCGCTAGAAACCACCGTACAAAAGGTCAAGTTATTGATCGATGGCGAGTGGGTCGAATCCCAGACCACCGAATGGCACGACATCGTCAATCCGGCGACCCAGCAAGTGCTGGCCAAAGTCCCTTTCGCGACCGCTGCTGAAGTCGATGCCGCCATCAGCGCCGCTCATCGCGCCTTTCAGACCTGGAAGCTGACGCCAGTCGGCGCGCGGATGCGCATCATGCTCAAGCTTCAGGCGCTGATTCGCGAGCACTCCAAGCGTATTGCCGTAGTGCTCAGCAATGAGCAGGGTAAAACCATCGCCGACGCTGAGGGCGATATCTTCCGTGGCCTGGAAGTGGTCGAGCACGCCTGCTCCATTGGCAGCCTGCAAATGGGCGAGTTCGCCGAGAACGTCGCAGGCGGTGTCGACACCTACACCCTGCGTCAGCCGATCGGCGTCTGCGCCGGCATTACCCCGTTCAACTTCCCGGCGATGATTCCGCTGTGGATGTTCCCGATGGCCATCGCCTGCGGCAACACCTTCGTGCTCAAGCCTTCCGAGCAGGATCCGATGTCGACCATGCTGTTGGTGGAGCTGGCGATTGAAGCCGGCATTCCGCCGGGTGTGCTCAACGTCGTTCATGGTGGCAAGGATGTGGTCGATGCGCTTTGCACCCACAAGGACATCAAGGCTGTTTCGTTCGTCGGTTCGACCGCGGTCGGCACGCATGTCTACGAGCTGGCCGGTAAACACGGCAAGCGCGTGCAATCGATGATGGGGGCCAAGAACCACGCCGTTGTGCTGCCCGATGCCAACCGCGAGCAAGCGCTCAATGCACTGGTCGGCGCCGGTTTCGGTGCGGCCGGGCAACGCTGCATGGCCACCTCGGTGGTGGTGCTGGTGGGCGCGGCCAAACAATGGCTGCCGGATCTCAAGGCGCTGGCGCAGAAACTCAAGGTCAATGCCGGCAGCGAGCCAGGCACTGATGTTGGCCCGGTGATTTCCAAGCGGGCCAAGGCACGGATTCTCGAGCTGATCGAAAGCGGGATCAAGGAAGGCGCCAAGCTGGAACTGGACGGTCGCGACATCACTGTTCCGGGCTACGAACAGGGCAACTTTGTCGGCCCGACCCTGTTCTCTGGCGTAACCCCTGAGATGCAGATCTACACCCAGGAAATTTTTGGCCCGGTGCTGGTAGTGCTGGAAGTCGACACCCTCGATGAGGCCATCGCTCTGGTCAACGCCAACCCGTTCGGCAACGGCACGGGTCTGTTCACCCAGAGCGGTGCGGCGGCGCGTAAATTCCAGTCGGAAATCGACGTTGGCCAGGTCGGCATCAACATCCCGATCCCGGTGCCGGTACCGTTCTTCAGCTTCACCGGTTCCCGTGGTTCGAAGCTCGGCGACCTCGGTCCGTATGGCAAGCAAGTGGTGCAGTTCTACACTCAAACCAAGACCGTCACTGCACGTTGGTTCGATGACGACAGCATCAACCACGGTGTGAACACCACCATCCACTTGCGCTAAGGAGCCGGACATGAAAATCGCTTTTATCGGTCTCGGCAACATGGGCGCGCCAATGGCGCGCAACCTGATCAAGGCCGGCCATTCGCTGAACCTGTTTGACCTCAATCAAACCGTGCTGGCCGAACTGGCTCAACTCGGCGGCACCATCAGCACTTCACCGAAGGAAGCGTCGAAAGACGCGCAACTGGTGATCACCATGTTGCCGGCAGCGGCCCATGTGCGCAGTGTCTGGCTGGGTGAAGACGGTGTGCTGGCGGGAATCGCCAAAGGCGTGCCAGCGGTGGATTGCAGCACCATCGATCCGCAGACGGCGCGAGATGTTGCCGCGGCGGCCGCAAAGCAGGACGTGGCCATGGCCGATGCCCCGGTTTCCGGTGGCACTGGCGGTGCAGCGGCCGGGACGCTGACCTTCATGGTCGGCGCCACGCCTGAACTGTTCGCCACTCTGCAACCGGTGCTGGCGCAGATGGGCCGCAACATCGTCCACTGCGGTGAAGTCGGCACCGGGCAAATCGCCAAGATCTGCAACAACCTGCTGCTGGGGATTTCCATGGTTGGTGTCAGCGAAGCCATGGCGCTGGGCAGCGCCCTGGGTATCGACACAAACGTGCTGGCGGGCGTCATCAACAGTTCAACCGGGCGTTGCTGGAGTTCGGAGATGTACAACCCGTGGCCGGGCATCGTCGAAACAGCGCCGGCCTCGCGCGGTTATACCGGCGGTTTCGGTGCTGAACTGATGCTCAAGGATCTGGGGCTGGCTACTGAGGCGGCGCGTCAGGCGCACCAACCGGTCGTGCTCGGCGCGGTGGCCCAGCAGTTGTATCAGGCGATGAGCCTGCGTGGGGAAGGGGGCAAGGACTTCTCGGCGATCATCAACAGCTATCGCAAACCCCAATAAGCGTTTGTGGCGAGGGAGCAAGCTCCCTCGCCACAGGATTCATGCATGCCTTTTTACCGAGAGACCACGTCGGGTGGTCTCTCGGTTTTTTGCGTCAGGCAAACACGAAATACTTGCGCACGGTTTCAACCACTTCCCACGTGCCTTTCATCCCCGGTTCGATGACGAAGATGTCACCGGCGCGCAGGTGGATCGGCGCCATGCCTTCCGGGGTGATGATGCAGTAGCCTTCCTGGAAGTGGCAGTATTCCCACTTCACATATTCCACATACCACTTGCCCGGCGTGCAGATCCAGGTGCCCATGATCTTGCTGCCATCTTCGCTGGTGTACGCGTTGAGGTTGACGGTGTGCGGATCGCCTTCGAGCTTTTCCCATTTGCAGGCGTCGAGTACGGGCAACGGGTGAGTGTCGCGAAGAACGGTAATCGGTGCGGTCATGTGGACTCCGGGCCTTGGAATATAGAAAGTGGTACTGAAGAACTGAAGTCGCACCCTATAGCGCCCATGCTCCGCTCAGTTGTCTGTATTCGACATCGAGCTGTCCAGAAACGCGCAAACGCTCAAAGATTTTCCGGCGGGCAAAAACCTGCCCCTCAGGGCAGAGTCAAGGCGCTCAGCAAGGCCTGGGCATAACGGGGCAGTACGGTGAAGTCCCGGGCGCACAGCAACAGTTTGCGGCGAGCCCACGGCTCTTCCAGTACGACGCTTTTGAACGGCGTTTCAGCCGGCCAGCGTTCGACCGACGCCAAGGGCACGATCGCCAGCCCGGCACCCCGGGCGACCATGCGCATCACGCCCTCGAAACCATCGGCGCGGATGCGGACCTGCATCCGCAAGCCGCTGTGCAGGGCCTGTTCTTCCAGATAAATGGCCAAGGCGCTGTTGGCGTTCAGGCCGACGTAGTCGTGGTGCAAAGTGGCGCTGAAATTTAGCGGTCCGGTGTCGGCCAAGGGGTGATCACGCGGCAGGATCAGCACCAGCGGATCGTCGCGGAAATAGCGGGTTTGCAGGCCGTCGGTATCCACGGCGTCGGACACGATCCCCAGGTCTGCTGCGCCCTGGCGCAAGGCGTGGGTGATGCGTGTGCTGGGCAGCTCCTGCAGGTCGATGTCGAGGTTCGGATGCTCGCGCAGAAAGTCCGCCAGCAACTCCGGCAGGTACTCGGTGATCGCAGTGGTATTGCACAGCAACCGCACCTGGCCTTTGACGCCTTTGGCGTATTCGACCAGCTCCTGCTGCATGCGCTCGGCCTGTTGCAACAGGACTCGAGCGTGCTGCGCCAGTGCCTTGCCGGCCGGAGTGGGGCTGACACCGCGGCGACCTCGCTCAAGAAACTCGATGCCCAGTGAGGCTTCCATCGCGCGGATTCGTGCACTCGCCGCCGCCAGCGACAAATGGCTGCGGGCGGCACCGGCGGTGATGTTGCCGGTGTCGAGGATGTTCAGGTAGAGGCGCAGGTCGGTGAGGTCGAAGTGCATACAGAATCCCGGATCGTTTTTAGCCTCTACCGATTCAAGAGGCAGCCTCAGTATATGGCAGATTTTCAATGCACCCTTCAGGGCCCACGATAGCCCCATGAATACACTTGCCGCGTTCTATCAACATCTGGGCTTGGCCCTGTCCTTATTGATTGTCGCCACCTTCCTGCTGGCCGGGATGATCAAAGGTGTGATCGGCCTTGGTCTGCCGACCATTGCCATGGGCCTGCTCGGCCTGGCTATGGCACCGTCGCAGGCTGCGGCGTTGTTGATCATTCCCGCGACGCTGACCAACGTCTGGCAACTGGCATTCGGCGGTCATTTGCGCGGGTTGCTCAACCGGTTATGGCCGATGCTGCTGGCGATTTTCATCGGCACTGGTGCTGGCACAGTGTGGATCGGCATGGCCGGTGGACATTGGGTGGTTCGGGGGCTGGGGGCGGCGCTGTTGATCTACGCCTTGAGCGGGTTGTTCCTGCCGACCTTGCGCGTCGGCGGTCGCACCGAGCGTTGGCTCGGTCCGCTCTGCGGTGTGCTGACGGGCGTCATCACCTCGGCCACCGGTGTCTTCGTGATTCCGGCGGTGCCTTATCTGCAAGCACTGGGCTTGAACAAGGATGAACTGGTGCAGGCGCTGGGCCTGTCGTTCACTGTCTCGACTCTCGCGTTGGCCGCCGGCCTGTTATGGCGCGGCGCCCTCGGCGGTGACGAGTTGAGCGCGTCGCTGCTGGCGCTGATCCCGGCGGTGCTCGGCATGTTGCTGGGGCAATGGCTGCGCCAGCGGATCAGCGCCGTGTTGTTCAAACGCGTGTTCTTCATCGGCCTCGGCGTGCTCGGCGGCCACTTGCTGATCAGCGGCTAGCGGACGATGTGCTGAGCATCTCGATCGGGCGGATATCGAAATCCTGCTCCAGATATTCCATGCGCATGTCGAGGAACTGCTTCATATGGGGCAGGTTCGAGTGCACGTCCAGATGGGCCTGGGATTGCCAGATCTCGTAGAAGATAAACAGCGTCGGGTCCTGCTTGTCGCGCAGCATGTGGTACTCGATGCAACCGGGTTCGGCGCGACTCGGTTCGACATAGGCACGGAAGAACGCTTCGAAGGCCTCGGCTTTTTCCGGGCGGGTCTTGGCGTGCAGGATGAAGCCTTGCAGTTCGCTCATCAGAATCTCCTAAACAGTCAGAATCGGCGCAAGTTTATGGCAACAATCGCTTGTTGATTCGTGCGTATAGGTCAAATGAATTTTGCGGATGGAGCGCTTATTCCGCGCGAGGCTGATCGTTAGGCTGCCGCCATCGATTCCAACCTTGCGAGATTTCTCATGAAAAAAGTCCTGTTGCTCAATGGCGGCAAAAAATTTGCCCACTCCGATGGTCGCTACAACACGACGCTGCACGAAGCAGCGTTGAGCGTGCTGGATCGCGGTGGTGTGGATGTGAGAACCACGTTCATCGACGAGGGCTACGACGTCGCCGAGGAAGTCGCCAAATTCCTCTGGGCCGATGTGATCATTTATCAGATGCCAGGCTGGTGGATGGGCGCGCCCTGGACGGTCAAGAAGTACGTCGATGAAGTCTTCACAGCGGGCCACGGCAGCCTCTACGCCAGCGACGGTCGCACGCGCTCCGACGCGTCGCAGAAGTACGGCAGCGGCGGCTTGTTGCACGGTAAAAAGTACATGCTGTCGGTGACCTGGAACGCCCCACAGCAAGCCTTCGACGACTCGACCGACTTCTTCGAAGCCAAGGGCGTGGACGCGGTGTACCTGCCGTTCCACAAGGCCAATACCTTCCTCGGCATGACCGGTCTGCCGACCTTTTTGTGCGTCGATGTGATGAAGCGCCCGAATATCGAAGCGGATGTGGCGCGTTATGAGCAGCACTTGACCGAGGTGTTTGGCCTTAAGGCATGACGCTCGGCTACTATCGATATCTGAAGCAGTGCAGGACTATCGATAAGGGACACACGTGAAAGCCAGATCCGATGAGTTGCAGATTTTCGTCTGCGTGATTGAGTGCGGGTCGATTTCGGCTGCGGCTGAGCAAGTCGGGCAAACGCCGTCGGCGGTCAGCCGCACGCTGTCGCGGCTGGAGGCCAAGCTCGATACCACGCTGATCAATCGCACCACGCGGCGCATGGACCTGACCGAGGAGGGCAAATATTTCTTCGAGCACGCCAAGCTGATTCTCGATCAGATGGACGAGCTCGAAGAGCGTCTGTCCTCTCGCCAGCAAACCCCGTCCGGGCGACTGCGGATCAACGCCGCGTCGCCGTTCATGCTGCACGCCATCGTGCCGTACATCGATGAGTTCCGCCGTCTCTACCCGGACATCCAGCTCGAACTCAACAGCAACGATTTGATCATCGACCTGCTCGAACAAAGCACCGACATCGCCATCCGCATCGGCACGCTGGCCGACTCGACCCTGCACGCCCGCTCCCTGGGTTGCAGCCCGCTGCACATCGTCGCAAGCACAGCGTACCTGGAACAACACGGCGTACCGAGCGCTGTCGAGGATTTGAGCGAGCACACGCTGCTGGGTTTTACCCATAACGAAGGTCTCAACCAATGGCCACTGCGCTATGTCCATGGTGACCGCTGGCCGATTCAGGCGTCGATCAGTGCGTCGAGTGGCGAGACGATCAGGCACCTGGCGCTGGCCGGTCAAGGCATTGCCTGCCTGTCGCACTTCATGACCATCGACGACATCCGCGCCGGTCGCTTGCAGGTGTTGCTGGCGGAGTTCAACAGCGGATATCGCCAACCCATCAACGCGGTGTACTACCGCAACTCGCAACTGGCCCTACGGATCCAGTGCTTTCTGGACTTCATCCAGGGCAAATTGGCGGCTTACGCGATTGCCGATTTCAGGGGCTGATTCGCAGGTCGCGTGATCGTTCATTGCGAGCAGGCCACCCATTCACTGGCCCGCCCGCCGTCAATTCCGTAACATCCGCGTCCCTCTTTTCCCGCCTGTATTTTTAGGTAAGCCATGGAACCCAAACGTCTGCGCGCCGATGTCCTGGCCGGACTCACCACCTCTTTCGCCCTGCTCCCCGAATGTATCGCTTTCGCGCTGGTGGCCCACCTCAATCCATTGATGGGGCTTTACGGCGCTTTCATCATCTGCACCCTGACTGCGCTCTTCGGCGGACGGCCGGGGATGGTGTCTGGTGCCGCTGGCTCGATGGCGGTGGTGATCGTCGCGCTGGTGGTGCAGCACGGTGTCCAGTACTTGCTGGCGACGGTGTTGCTGGGCGGGCTGATCATGTTGGCGTTTGGTCTGTTGAGGCTGGGCAAGCTGGTGCGCATGGTGCCGCATCCGGTGATGCTCGGCTTCGTCAACGGCCTGGCGATTGTCATTGCGCTGGCCCAGTTGGAGCACTTCAAGAGCGGTGAGGCCTGGTTGAGTGGGGCGCCGCTGTACATGATGATCGGGCTGGTGGTGCTGACGATGGCCATCGTTTACCTGATGCCGCGCCTGACGCGGGCCGTGCCGCCGGCGCTGGTGGCGATTCTGGGCGTTGGGCTGGCGGTTTACCTGCTCGGCCTGCCGACCCGTACCCTGGGCGACATGGCGCACATTGCCGGTGGCTTGCCGGGTTTTGCGCTGCCAGACATCCCCTGGAGCCCGGAAACCCTGCGCATCATCGTCCCTTACGCGATATTGATGGCGGTGGTCGGCTTGCTGGAAACCCTGCTGACCCTGAACCTCACCGACGAGATCACCGAGAGCCGCGGCTATCCGGATCGCGAGTGCGTGGCCTTGGGCGCTGCCAACATGGTTTCTGGTGTGTTCGGCGGCATGGGTGGCTGCGCGATGATCGGGCAAACCGTGATCAACCTCAGCTCCGGCGGTCGCGGTCGGCTGTCCGGTGCGGTGGCCGGGGGGATGATCCTGCTGTTTGTGCTGTTCCTTTCGCCGCTGATCGAGCGCATTCCGCTGGCCGCATTGGTTGGGGTGATGTTTGTGGTGTCGCAGCAGACGTTCGCCTGGGCTTCATTGCGGGTACTGAACAAGGTGCCGCTGAACGATGTCTTGGTGATCATCGCGGTCACGGTGATTACCGTGTTCACCGATCTGGCCATCGCTGTGTTGTGCGGGATCATCATTGCGGCGCTCAACTTTGCCTGGCAACACGCTCGCGAGCTGTATGCCGACAGTCACGTTGAAGCCGACGGCAGCAAGCTCTACCTCCTGCACGGCACGTTGTTCTTCGCCTCGACGACGCCTTTTCTCAACCAGTTCGATCCCGCCAATGATCCGTCTGTGGTCACTGTCGACTGTCGCCACTTGAGCTTCGTTGATTACTCGGCCATCGCCGCGTTGAAGACATTGCGCGAGCGCTACACCAAGGCTGGCAAGCAGCTACGCGTGCTGCACTTGTCCGATCGCTGCAAGAAACTGCTCAAACGCGCCAGCGAGCATCACGACTGACATCGATGGGGGGCGTTCCTGTGCTCTGTGTCACGAGTGGTGGCGAATTCTGGACAGTGTGATGGCTACTTAGTAGCATCCGCTGCATACGGATCTTTCTCCTGCGCGTCGATCGACGTGGGTCTATCAAGGAATCGAAATGCACAACTTTACCCATGGCGATAAAACCGTTTCTTTCACCGTCTTGAGCGGTGAAGTGGTGAGCAGTGAAAAAATCAGCGAGACCCGTGTGACATCCACGGGCGGCGTTCAGGTGAACGGTAACGACGGTGATGTGACGCCTGTGCGCATCAGTTCTGTTTCAATTATCAATCATGAGATCTGGGTCAAAACCCCGGACGGTATCGAGCACGATGTAAAGCTGCGCGGCATGGACATTCCTTTGCGCACAGGTCAGGAAATCTCTTTGATCAGTGCCTTGAAAAAGGATGGTTCGCCTCTGCACACCATTTTGCAGAACCACACAGCGTCCAAGCGCTGGGTGCTGCGTGACGCGAGTGCACTGAATACCGAACTGGAGCTGTCGCCCTTTAACTGGAAGACAGTGCTGATCGTGCTTGGATTGTGCATCGCCGGTCTTGCTACGGCCGGGCTAGGCTTCCTGGCGGCGGCGGGCTATTTTTTCTACGCGTGGTATCGGGGCGCCCAGCGCAAGAAACTGCTGATTAGAGATTTGAACGCCTACATCGAGACCCTGGACAATCGAGTCGCCAGTCGCGAACAGGCGCCAAGCCCTGTTCAAGTCGAAAGCTCGGACCAGGCTGAAATCTCTTTCCAGGCCGAAAGTCCTGCACCGACGCAATCCCCTGCCGAGACTGAAAGCCCTGCGCTGAACAGTGATAGCGTACGCAGGGCGCTATCGCGCAATCTCTGATGACTTGATCTCGATACAGCAGAGTCAAGCCTGCCTCGATAGTGGAACTATCATCCCTCTACGCTGATTGTTCTCACGCAGAGGGATGAAAATTCCGCTATCCGATTTTCATAACCCGCGATCTCCCATACCTCTGCACGACATCCCTTACCCCTCCACGAAAATTACTTTCACTTCGTTTGAAAGTAGCTCGTCGAAATGATTTATGAGTTTCACAACCCATTCGACGTGACCCTTTCGAGGAGTACCGCATGACGCTTTCCTTCGGCTATTGGCTGTTGGTTTACGCCGCCATCGCCATCATTGCGCTGATCGTTCTGATCGCCCGTTACCGGATCAATCCCTTCATTGTGATCACCCTGGTGTCCATCGGCCTGGCGCTGTTGGCAGGGATGCCGCCGTCGGGTGTGGTGGGGGCGTATGAGGCCGGGGTTGGCAAGACGTTGGGGCACATTGCGCTGGTGGTGGCGCTGGGCACGATGCTCGGCAAGATGATGGCCGAGTCCGGCGGTGCGGAGCAGGTGGCGCGCACCTTGATCGACCGTTTCGGCGAGAAAAATGCCCACTGGGCGATGGTGTGTATCGCCTTTCTTGTAGGGCTGCCGCTGTTCTTCGAGGTCGGTTTTGTCTTGCTGGTGCCGATCGCGTTTACCGTGGCGCGGCGGGTGGGCGTGTCCATTCTGATGGTCGGTTTGCCGATGGTTGCGGGGCTTTCGGTGGTCCACGCGCTGGTACCGCCGCACCCGGCGGCGATGCTGGCGGTGCAGGTCTATCAGGCGTCGGTGGGGCAGACCTTGCTCTACGCGATTCTGATCGGTATTCCGACCGCGATTATCGCCGGTCCCCTGTACGCCAAATTCATCGTGCCGCGCATTCAACTGCCGGCCGATAACCCCCTGGAACGCCAGTTCCTGGAGCGTGAACCGCGCGATAGCCTGCCGGGTTTTGGTGTCACCATGGCCACGATTCTGTTGCCGGTAGTGCTGATGTTGATCGGCGGCTGGGCCAACCTGATCTCCACGCCGGGTAGCGGTTTCAATCAGTTCCTGCTGTTCATCGGCAACTCGGTGATCGCCTTGCTGCTGGCGACCTTGCTGAGTTTCTGGACCCTCGGCCTGGCCCAGGGCTTCAATCGCGAGTCGATCCTCAAGTTCACCAATGAATGCCTGGCGCCGACCGCCAGCATCACCTTGCTGGTCGGTGCTGGTGGTGGCTTGAACCGAATTCTGGTGGACGCTGGCGTCACCAATCAGATCGTCAGCCTGGCCGATGAATTCCAGTTGTCGCCGCTGTTGATGGGTTGGCTGTTCGCCGCGTTGATGCGCATCGCCACTGGTTCTGCCACCGTGGCCATGACCACCGCGTCAGGGATTGTCGCGCCGGTGGCCGTTGGTCTGGGTTATCCCCACCCGGAGCTGTTGGTGCTGGCGACGGGGGCGGGGTCGGTTATCTTTTCCCACGTCAACGACGGCGGCTTCTGGTTGATCAAGGAATACTTCAACATGACCGTCACCCAGACCTTCAAGACCTGGACAGTGCTCGAGACGCTGATCTCGGTGGTCGCCTTCGGCCTGACCGTTGGCCTTTCTCACCTGCTTTAGTCGGAGCCATCCGCCATGGACATCCTCTATCAGATCCGCGCTCGTCAGGAATCCTTCAGCGCCGGCGAAGGACGTATCGCTCGGCTGATGCTCGACGATGTAGGATTTGCCGCATCCGCCAGCCTCGATGAGCTGGCGCAGCGGGCGGAAGTCAGCACTGCCACGCTGTCGCGATTCGCCCGCACAGTCGGTTGCCGCGACCTGCGGGATTTGCGCCTGCAACTGGCCCAGGCCAGCGGCGTCGGTAGCCGCTTTCTGGACCCGGCGGGCATGCCTGAACAGTCGGCGTTCTACGGGCAGATCGTCGGCGATATCGAGTCGACCTTGCGCCAGCACCTGGCGGCGTTCGATGAGTCGCGCTTCGCCGATGCGGTGAAACTGTTGGGCAAGGCACGGATGATTCACGCCTTCGGCATGGGCGGCTGCTCGACCCTGTGCAGCGATGAACTGCAAGTGCGGCTGGTGCGCCTCGGCTACCCGATTGCGGTGGGTCACGACCCGGTGATGATGCGCGTCACCGCCGCCAGCCTTGGCGCCGAACACGCGGTCATCGCCTGCTCGCTGACCGGCATCACGCCCGAACTGCTCGAAGCGGTGGAGCTGGCGCGCAGCTACGGCGCACGAATTCTCGCCATCACCCGCGCCGACTCGCCGCTGGCGCAATTGGCCGATGTGCTGTTGCCGCTGCAAAGCGCCGAGACTTCCTTCATCTACAAACCCACGGCGGCGCGCTACGGCATGTTGTTGGCCATCGATGTGCTCGCCACCGAGCTGGCGCTGGCCAGTCCTGAAGACAATCAAGAACGTCTGCGGCGGATCAAACTGGCCCTGGACGACTACCGCGGCGGCGACGATCACTTGCCGCTGGGAGACTGACATGATGTACGACACGCTGATCCGCAATGCGCTGATTATCGACGGCAGCAACACCCCCGGTTACCCCGCTGACGTGGCGATTCTGAATGGCCGCATCGAGCGAATCGGCGATTTGCACGACGCTCGCGCCATCGAAGAAATCGAGGCCGCTGGCCGAGTGTTGGCGCCGGGTTTCATCGATGTGCATACCCACGACGATACGGTGGTGATTCGCCAGCCGCAGATGCTGCCCAAACTCAGCCAGGGTGTGACCACGGTGATTGTCGGCAACTGCGGGATCAGCGCGTCGCCGGTGAGTTTGCGCGGTGATCCGCCGGACCCGATGAACCTGCTCGGTACCGCCGCGGCGTTTGTTTATCCGCGCTTCAGCGACTATCGCGCCGCCGTCGAAGCGGCCAATACCACGCTGAACGTGGCTGCGCTGGTGGGGCACACCGCGTTGCGCAGCAATCACCTGGACGATCTGTATCGCACCGCGACCGACGCTGAAATCAGCGCGATGCGCGAGCAACTGCGCGATAGCCTTGAGGCCGGTGCCTTGGGTTTATCCACAGGCTTGGCCTACGCCAGCGCCTTCTCGGCATCCACTGATGAGGTGATGCAGTTGACCGAAGAGTTGACGGCATTCGGCGCGGTCTACACCACCCATTTACGCAGTGAGTTCGAGCCGGTGCTGGAGGCCATGGACGAGGCGTTCCGCATCGGACGCCACGCACAGTCGCCGGTGATCATTTCCCACCTCAAATGTGCCGGCGCCGGTAACTGGGGACGTAGTCCGCAATTGCTGGCGTCCCTCGAACACGCCGCGAAAACCCACCCGGTGGCTTGCGATTGTTATCCCTACGCGGCGAGTTCTTCGACGCTGGACCTCAAGCAAGTCACCGACGCCCATCGCATCACCATCACCTGGTCCACGCCGCACCCGGAAATGGGGGGGCGGGATCTGATGGACATTGCTGCCGAGTGGGGCACTGCGCTGCTCGAAGCCGCCCGCCGACTGCAACCGGCGGGGGCGGTGTATTACGGCATGGACGAGGCTGATGTACGAAGCATCCTCGCGCATCCGCTGTCGATGATCGGCTCCGACGGTTTGCCGGAAGACCCGTTTCCGCATCCACGCTTGTGGGGTGCATTCCCACGAGTGCTCGGACATTTCAGTCGCGACGTCGGCCTGTTTCCGCTGCATACCGCCGTGTACAAGATGACCGGGTTGTCGGCGGCACGCTTTGGCTTGAAGGAACGTGGCGAGATTCGTGAAGGGTATTGGGCGGATCTGGTGTTGTTCGATCCGGCGACGATTCGCGATGTGGCCGACTTCAACGATCCGCAACGGGCGGCGCAAGGGATTGATGGGGTATGGATCAATGGTGCCTTGAGTTATCGCGACGGGCAGGCGAACGGCAGAAGGGAAGGGCGATTTCTGGCGCGGGAGGGGGATTTGCGTAGAGGGTTTCATTGATCGCGCCTTCGTAGAAGCTGCCGAAGGTTCGGGCCGCGTTCGGACGATCTTTTGATCCAGGTCTCATGGTGGCACATTGCAGTTAAAGAAAGCCGTCACCAAGCCGAAGCGCTGACATCCAGCCCAGCCACACTGGGCTCATTCAGTCAGGGAGTTACCCCATGAGTTTCGGCAAAACCACCCCGATCCTGCGGATTTTCGATGAAACCAAGGCTTTGGAGTTCTACGTCGAGTTTCTGGGGTTCAAGATTGATTGGCAGCACCGCTTCGAGGCGAACCTCCCGCTGTACCTGCAAATCTCCCGTGGCGAGTGCGTGCTGCACCTCTCCGAACATCATGGCGACGCGACACCGGGCTCGGCCCTGCGCATCGAGACCGATGAGCTGGAGGCGTTCCAGCAGCAATTGCTGGCCAAGGAATATAAGTTTGCGCACCCACAAATCCAGGCGATGCCGTGGGGCAGTCAGGACATGACCGTGGCCGATCCGTTTGGCAATCGGTTGGTGTTTACCAATGCGATTAGTGTCTAAGCGTTAGATAGCCTTCGCGGGCAAGCCTCGCTCCTTGTACAGGTTACTCACTGAACCTGTAGAAGCGAGGCTTGCCCGAGAAGGCGATTTATCATTCACCGCAAAGTGAATATCAAACCCGGAAGTGACTCACCATCATCTGCAACTGATTGCCCAACCGCGCCAGTTCAACACTGGACGCAGCGGTTTCGTCGCTGGCGGTGGCGGTCTGTTCGGACACGTCGCGTACGTTGATGATGCTGCGGCTGATCTCTTCGGCCACGGCGCTTTGTTGCTCGGCGGCGGCAGCGATCTGCTGGTTCATTGACTGAATGTTGGACACCGTGCGGGTGATGTTTTCCAGTGATACGCCGGCCTTGCGAGTCAGCGCCACGCTGCTGTCGGTCAGGGTACGGCTGTTGTTCATCACCGCCGCCACTTGTTGAGTGCCGTTCTGCAAGCCGGCCACCAGGCCTTCGATTTCCTCGGTGGATTTTTGCGTGCGCTGGGCCAGGCCACGAACTTCGTCAGCCACCACCGCAAAACCACGACCAGCCTCACCGGCACGGGCCGCTTCGATGGCAGCGTTGAGGGCCAGCAGGTTGGTCTGCTCTGCCACGGCCTTGATCACATCCATGACGCTGCCGATCTTGTCGCTTTCCTGCTGCAGTACGCTCATCGCTTCAGTGGAACGCACCACTTCGCTGGCCAGCCGCTCGATCTGGGCGATGGCTTCGTTGACCACTTTGTCACCTTCGCGAGCTTCACCGTCAGCGGCGGCTGCGGCCTGAGAGGCTTCTTCGGCGTTGCGCGCGACTTCCTGCACGGTGGCCGTCATTTCGTGCATGGCGGTGGCGACCTGATCGGTTTCCACTTTTTGGCTGTTCACACCGGCGCTGGTCTGCTCGGTCACGGCCGACAGTTCTTCGGCGGCGCTGGCGATCTGGGTGACGCCATCGCGGATGCCGCTGATCAAGTCCCGCAGGGTCACGCCCATGCGCGCAATGCCTTGCTGCAACACGCCGAGTTCGTCGCGGCGGGTGACCTTGATGTCCTGAGACAAGTCACCACCGGCGATGCGCTCGACCACTTTAAGGGTATCGCGCAACGGACCGGTGATCTGACGGGTGATGACCACGGCGGCGATGATGCCCACCAGCAACGCCAGCAAGGTGCTGATCAATTGAAGTGTGCGGGCCTGGGCGCTTTCGGCATCACGGCGGTCGAGCTGGAATTGATACAGCTGATCGCTCAGGGTCACGATGGCGGCGCCCTGATCGGTCATTTCCTTACGCGCCTGCACCGCATCGCTGTTGGCGGCTTTATAGGCTTGCAAGGCACTGCGGTAGTTGCTCAGGGCGGTTTCCAACTGACGCAGCGCGTCTTGTTGTGTGTCGGCGAAATGCGCGTTCAGCGACTTCAGGCTGGCGATGGCCGCATCCAGTTGGGAAACGGCTTTCTGCTCGGTCTCGGCATTGGTGTTGGCGGTGTAGCCGCGCACTTCATAGCGGGCAAGAATGAACGCTTCCTTGGCGGCAGTGATGGCCAGGAACTGTTCGAAGCGCTGATCGCTCAAGGGCATTTGCTGTACGCGGATGTTGATTGCGTCGATCAGCTTGCTGGCGGTTTCGGCGTTGGCGCCCATGGCGTCGCGGGCGCTGTTGCCGGTGCGGTAGGCGCTGCGCATTTTGTTCAGCGACGTCTGATAAGCGGCGATGGTCGCGGCCTGCTCTTTGAGCATTTTGACGTTTTCAGGGTTTTTGAAGCTGCCCAGCAGGGCGGTTTGCTGAGCAACAAAACTGTCCAGGGTGGTTTGCACATTCTGTGCGGCGGTTTCGTCGCCGTTGGTCAGCATGTATTGCAGGCGAACCACGCGCAGCTTGGTCAGGCCGGCATTGAGCTGAGTGATGTCGCTCATCCAGTTGCTGCGGTCAATCAACCCGCCCAGGCTGGTCCAGCCGGTCAGGGCGAGAATGCAGGTCAGTGCCAGGACCAGGCCGAATCCCAGGCCCAGTTTCAGGTTCACGCTGATGTTGCCGAACCAGCTATTCATCAAATTCCTCCAGGAACGTTGCGCTTTCGATCGTCGGTTGGCTGGAAGATTTTTGTTTTTGGGAGCCAGCAAGGTGTGTAGCAGGTATGTATCGGCCGCAATCCCGGGAGCTGAAAGGATTTTGTCGGATGGATTCTGTAACAAGATTTTTACGCAGTTCTTAAGCTTTTTTTCACATGGGTTTCACCAGCAGCCAACGCGAGACTCGCTACCCTTGCGGTTTTGTATGATTGTGATGCATGCCGGCGAGGCGGCTGAACGTGGAATTGAGACTGAGTCTGTTCGGAATAAAATGCTCGATCGATCTGAGCCGTTTGGCCCGTTATCGAAACGCAATGGTCATCGTGGCCTCACTGCTGCTGGTGATTCCGCTGACCGTGTGGCTGTTGCGACCTGCGGCTGTGCCCGATCTGTCCCATGGCAATGTGGCGGGTGCCCGTGCGCTGGCTGCGGGGTGGGCCAAGGGCGACATGATCGTGCTGGTGCGTCACGTTGAGCGTTGCGATCACTCCACCGCCCCCTGTCTGATTGGCAATGATGGCATTACAGATCGCTCGCGCAGTGTGGCAGTGGGGGTCGGTGCGCAGTTTGAACGTCTGGGCCTGAACAAGACCGATATCTATAACAGTCCGATCATCCGTGCGGCACAGACCTCCAGTTATATGTTCAACAAGGTTGGCGTCGGCGAAGACTGGTTGATCAACTGCCGGGGCAGTATGTTACGTGATGCTCTGGCGCACAAAGTGGCGGGGCGCAACCTGATTCTGGTGACCCACAGTGAGTGCATGGCGGAACTCGAAAAAGAGCTCAAGCTGCCGACTGCTACTCTAGGCTACGGCGCTTCTCTGTTTATCTCCGCTGAAAAACCTCAGGAACCTCGTATGCTTGGTTCCATCGAGGCCTCTGACTGGCACTCGGTGACCACCGAATGAGCTTCTTCTTCATCACTCTGGATCTGGACGTACGATGCTGACTTCTTCCCGTTACCGCTTTTACTGGGTGAACTTTGGTATTCCGCTGGCCTGCGCGGTCGCGGTGTTCCTGATGTTTGACATGACCAAAATCGACATCGCTTTCAGCGATCTTTTTTATGACCCGGTTACCCAGGTGTTTCCGTTGGAGCATGTCCGTCTGTTCGAGCAGATCACCCATAAATGGGCGCGGATCATCCCGAACTGGACGGGTGAGATTGCGATCATCGGCGCCTTGCTGTCATTTCTCTGGCCGCGGCTGAAGGCTGAAAAACATTCGAAGATCATCGCCTTCCTGGAAAAAATCAAAGTCGCGCCTGTGCTTCGGTTCGCCAGTAAACACCGCCGGGACTTCCTGTATGTGGTGTTCGCGTTTTCCATCAGCACCGGCGTTATCCACTACCTCAAGAGCCACACCAGTGTGTATTGCCCGGTTGAAACCACTCAGTACGCCGGGAAAATCGAGCACAAGGAGTGGTACCAGAATTTTGACCTGCTGAAAGAAGCCGGTGACGGTCGCTGCTGGCCGGGTGGGCATGCGTCGGGCGGCTTCACCATGCTCGCGCTGTACTTCGTGGCTCGCCGCTACCGCTGGCGGTACGCTAAAGCGATGATGTACGGCTCGCTGCTGCTCGGTTTCGTCTACGGCACGACACGGGTCCTGCAAGGCTGGCACTACATGTCCCACACCTTTTGGGCCGGGATCTTCGTGTGGCTGACGTGTTTACTGACGGCATTGGCGTTCTATGGGCGGGCGCGACTGGAGCTGCCGGTGCTGCAAAAGGCTGAGCTACCCGTCGCTGAGCCGTTTACAGGGTTACAAAGTAGTAAGCCTGACGCCCCACCATCATTGTCTTGATCACCTTTAAGGGCGCGGCGGGTTCATTTACACCAGACATGAGTGCCACATTAGCCGGTGAGGCGCTCAGAAACTCATGCAATTGCGCCTCGGTATCCAGGCCTTTGAGTACGCGTCGGGTGTAGAACACGCTGGCGCCGCCCACCCGCTCGTTGGCTTGAAACAACGCGACCTGCTGCCCGCTGGCCTGGAATGCCTGAATCTGTTCAGTCAGCGGCAGGAAGGACAGCGTGCGATCAGCGTGAGGCAATACCCATTGTGCGGCAGCGAGGTAGCTGCCAATCACCACGGCCAGTACGCCAACCCCTATACCGCGACGATGCCGGACAATCAGCCCCGGCAAGGTCGATGCACCGGAGTAGGCCTGAAGTCGCTCGAACAGCACGCTCGCATATTCCGCGGCAATCACCGCCGCTGCAGGCGTCATGGACATCAGGTACACCGTGCGTTTGCTCGACGCCAGGGTCAGCATGACGAACTGCGCCAGCAGCCACACCGTGAAGAACAACAGGTAACGATTGGCCATCAGGCTTTTGCGAAAGTGCCACAGCCCCAGGTACACCAGAATGTTCCAGGGCGCGAAGGTCTCCGGCAGTTTGGCCAGGTAGTAGTAGAACGGTTCGTAATGGCCGGCCTCGACGAAGGAGCCGCTGAAGCGCCCGACACTATTGGTCAGCAACACTTCCCCCACGGCATGCGCACCATCGCGTTGATACAGCACCGCGAGCCAGATCATCAGCGGCACCAATCCCAACAGTGTCAACAGGCCGGGGCGCAGCCAGTCCGAGGGCTTCAGGCGCTTGTCCATCAAGGTTTCGGTCAGCAGATACGCGAAGATCACCACCCCCGGCATCGCCAGCCCCAGTACGCCTTTGCTCAAGGTCGCGATGGCGATCCCTGATGCAAAAAGCAGGGCGTTGCCGACAGTCGAATACCGTGTCCCCTGAAAAAATGCCAGCAGCGCCATGCTCACGCCGAAGGCCAGCAACGCGTCTTCGCCGACGCTGCGCGTGTTGCTCCAGTAACTGGCCATGGTCGCCAGCAAAATCCCCGCCGTCCAGGCAATGACCTTGGGCCGGTCGAACCGCCGCAGCATCGCATACAGCAACATCACGCTGAACAACCCGGCAAACGCCGACGCGAGCCGCACCGCCCACGGCGTACCGCCGAATGCGCGAATCGCCCCGGCGTCGAGCCACAAGCTCAAGGGCGGTTTCTCAAGAAATGGCTCGCCGAACAAATGCGGGGTCACCCAGTCGTTATCCAGGTGCATCTCCATGGCAATTCCGGCGACCCGGGCCTCCGTGGAACCTTGTAATTGGTGATTGCTTAGCGCGAAGAAAAACAGCAGAGCGGCGAGTAGAAACAGTGAAGAGACGGGGCGTGACATGAGTTTCTGGCTAACCGAGCAGGGGACCGGGAACCCCAAGCATACGAGTTGAATGCTTAACGAAACATGAACGACCAGCGAGAGGTGACGGGTGACGTTGGGGCAGCACTAACGGGGGGCGATCTGAGTAGCAGCGTCCTTCCAGGCGCTGTTATTGTCTGACGTCATGGAGTTGGTAGTTAAGGATGATGCAATGGAGCTTGCGCTGACCGTTGGCACTCACACATTGAGATTGAGCGCCCCCGACCCCGGATGGTGTAAAGCGTTGCAGCATGCGCTGAACGCCAGTTTTACAGTCCACTGCGAATTTCTGCCCTGGGCCAAACCCTACACCACCGAGGACGAGGCCCGATCGTTCCTCGCGCGGGCAGTCGATGAATTCAAAAGCGAAACCGGTGAGCGGCGGCTGTTTATCGTCGACGATACCGCGCACGCGATCATCGGCTGTATTGGCTTGAAGCCCCGGCGCCGTAACCGGTATGTGGTCGGCTACTGGGTCAATACCGAGTATACGGGCAAAGGCTATATGCGCACGGCGCTTGAAGCGTTGATCAAAAGCATGCCCGGTTTCACGTTTTACCTGACCATCGCCTCGGCCAATGTGGCGAGCCAGCGGCTGGCCGAAGCGGCCGGGTTTGGTTTGATCAGACGGTGTTATCAGAGGCCTTGTTTGCAGCCGCATGAGGCGCAGGATACGTATCTGTATCGGTTGAAATGATGGTGGGAGCAGTCACTGGAACCGACCGCTAACCAAATCGCAGGCAAAAAAAAGCCCGCGGGAGGGCGGGCAAACCGTAGTTTCTTGAATGAGCGAGGGGGAATGTACAGGTTGGAGGGGGGGCGGTGGGGTGAAGAAAAATTCATGTGGATGGATGGCTTCAGTCGCTCGTAGCTTCACCAAAGGTATGAATGAAAAGAAGCCCTGTCACGGTTCGGGGTTTATATTTTTATTTGATCAAATTTTCCGTGCGCCGGACATTTCCACGGTACGCGGAACGCAGCGCCACCTCCATTCAGATGTGCCTGACTCATGATCGACGGCCACCATCGCACCAGGTTATGCGCTTTGTTCCAATAAGACTCGTTTCCCCAATGCTTGGCCAAACAGAAGACCGGCAGTCCGCACTCGCGGAACGCTCTCTTTTCAATATCACCTTTTGTGAATTTGTCTTGAGAGATGACAGCCCATCCACCTTCTTCTCTCAGCACTGATATCCATGCCACATCAGCGGTGCTTTGCGGAAATTTATCCCTTAAAGACAGTACCGAATGGCCCTCAGCTTTAGTCAGTTCGTTCAAGGCTCGGGCCAACGCAGGGGGAAGATTGTTATCCAATAGGAACTTCAAGCCGCATTCCTTTGCTCAAAACTGACCGCTGCCTCAACTGCAGCAATAGGTATTTCATAGAGGCGGGCTACACGTTTGACGTCTCTGCCTTCAGCTCTGTAGGCGCTAAAAATGGCTGCTGTGTCAATTCCCGTACCTGACAGGACAGGTTTTCCAAAGTTTCGAGAGGGGTCGAGAACGATGGCTTTGCTGCGTTTGACCGGATACCAGCGCTGCGCCGAGCCTGATCCTGTGTAGTCGATACCTTCATAGAGCGAAGGTTTGATGACTTGTTCGAATGCATACTGTCGCTTGATCAAGTCCAGAAGTGCCTCATCCCCTGTTTCACCCATCACCGTGGCGAAGATGCTTCGTCCGTCGGTTTGAAAGCGTTTGCAGGTGAATGGGTACGCTTGGTTAAACAACTCTTTTGCTTGCTGCGAGGCACTACGGATGGCTTGCAGGCTTACGCCGTGTTGGCGAAAAGCATGAACGAAACGAATTTCCAGTAAGTCATGAAAACCTAGAACGCACTCGTTCACATCAGACAGCTCTGAGTCCCAAAGCCCCGGATGTTGAACACCGTGGGCGGTGTACCCGAATAACCAGCGGCGTATATCGGTAGCTGAAATCCCGGTGTAGAGCGAAGCTTCTGCTGGGGTGTACAAGCCAATGCCGACAAGGCGGCTAGGTAGCTTAATGTTTTGCATGTTGGCCTCCTTGTCAGCAGGTGATCCGATGGATGGATTCTGGTCGTAAGGGTGAACTCAAGCAACTGGTCGGGGACGAACCGCTGTTTTGTTTGGGCAGAGTAGGTTTGAAGCGTGAGCTACACAATCAGCTCGGAGTCGTCACGGCTTGCAGGAAATTTCTGAAAACCCTGTCCTGTAAGTCGCTTGGGCGAAAACGTGGCTACTCTGTCGTCTATTGAGTCGACAGTAAGTTGCAGATTATGAAACCTAGTGTTGAGTCGTCTGACACTGCATTGTCTCGTATAAGTAACATTCAGCTTCAATTGTCACGCATACAGAACATCTCTACCCATTCAAAGCCCAAAAAGGCACCTGCGATATTCTCGTCAGGTGCCTTTTTGTGTTGGGGGAGCGGTAAAGACTCCATTCGATCAACGAGCGCGATCACTCAGTGAAGAACGGGAGGCTCTCCCGCGGCCACCGACGCGTTCGGATCAAGGTTATCCTTCGCTCGGTTGACCAAAAGCTCAGTCAGCATCGTCAACTGCTGAAGCGCCAGTGCCACATTGCGCTGCGGGCCTTCGAGTCGTTCGGCAAAGTCCAGCGTCATGACGTTGAGGGACGCCAGGGTTTCGCTGGCGTGAGCGAGCAGGGTGGGCATGTCGACGTCGGGGCGGACGCTGAAGATGTTCCTGTTCAGGTTGCGCCGGCGGGCACTGACGGAGCGTTCGGTGGTTTTGGGCTGTTGGGTCGGGTCGAGGGTTTCAGGTTGTGAAGTGGCCGGATTTTTCAGTGGGATTCGGGTGATCTTTTTCATAAGGGCGTTCCATTGGTTTAGGGATCCTTACGTAATTTCGGCTTGTTAAAACCATCCGCAGGGTCGCAGCGAAGGGTGAAGACTATCTTTCAGAAATGTTGTTCACCAGTTCATGGCAGTCGCTACGGGTTGCAGGAAAATTCCCAGGATGACGTGGTTCTAATCTGTCAGAGAAATCCTTTTCCACTACTGTTGACCCTGAGCAACTGCCGCGCCGTCTCAGTCGCTCAGTGTTGGTGCCTGTGATGGATATCGGGAAAGTGCGGATGACTGTGTTTAATGGGAACGTGGTCGTGTAAATGGCTATGAGGTTCAGTGCCGTCCCACTCAAAGGCATGTTCATGTTGATGGTGCTCATCATGAATATGCGGATGGTCATGTGTTTGCGGATCGTGTTGGTGCTCGTGAGAGTGGCTTTCGGTCAGGTGTATCCAGACGCCAATTCCCATCAGGCCGGCAGCCACCCAAAACACCCACGTCACCGCTTCGCCTAACAACAGGATCGAAATAGCGGCCCCCAGGAACGGTGCAGTAGAGAAGTACGCACCTGTGCGCGCGGTGCCAAGCCCCCGCAAAGCCAAAACGAACAGCACCAGGCTAACGCCGTAGCCCAAAAAGCCTACGAGTAGCGTTGGCCCCAATAGAGATAACTCGGGGAGATGCATGCCAAGAGCAATCCCCAAAGCGCAGTTGACGACCCCGGCGACCAATCCTTTGATGCCAGCGATGAACAATGCATCCGATGCGGAAACCTTCCGGGTAAGGTTGTTATCGATGGCCCAACAAAAACAGGCAATCACCACGGCGACCGGGCCAACCCAGCCGTGGATCCCTGCGGAAGTCTGAGGCCAACCCAAGAGCACGCCACCGGCAACGATTGCGATCATTCCAGCGACGATCCGCCGGTCGGCGTTCTCCTTGAACACCATCCAGGCAAGCAGGGCGGTCAACACCGCCTCAAGGTTTAGCAACAGCGAAGCAGTGGTAGCTGATGTGAGGGTAAGGCCGAACATTAAAGACACCGGCCCCAACACGCCGCCGAACGCGATAGCGCCAATGAGCCATGGCCATTCTGAAATGGTTAAACCGACAGGCTGCCAGCCACGATCACGGATCAGCCGGGTGACCGTGAGACCCAAGCCACTTCCCAGGTAAAGCAAACCGGCGAGCAAGACGGGTGAAACGTTCAGCCCCAGGACCTTGGCAAGCGGTGTACTGGCACCAAACAGCGCTGCAGCACCCAAGGCATATATAACGCTTTTGTTCATCATCTGTTCCGTAGCAAAAGGCATTGTTGAGAGACACGATACTCGTCATGCATCGATAGCGCATTGAATCGAATCCACAAAAAAGGCACCTGCGATAGGCTCGTCAGGTGCCTTTCTGCGTTGGGCGCGCGACAACGATGTCCTGTGCCGGATTCGTTAAGACGCAGAAACCTGCCTCTGCAACCGCCGCCCCACCACATCCAGCAAATCGCAACCATCGCGCAACGAAGTCACCAACACCCGCGCCAGCTCACTGTGAACGCCTTCGTTCACAGCGAAACTCTCCAGCAATTGAGTCGCCGTGCGGATGCGGTAAGCCGCCGTTTCATGCAGCACATCCAGCGGCGCTTCAGTGTCGATCAGCAGCGACGCGATAGTGCAGTCGATGCCGGTGATCGGCATGTATCGATCCATGACAAAACCTCCATTCGATCAACGAGCGCGATCACTCAGTGGCAGACGGGCTCGACCGCCGGCATGGGCGAATCGAGGTTATCCAGAGCTCGATTGATCAACATCTCGGCCAGCACGGCCAGTTGCTGCATCGCCAACGCCACGTTGCGATGCGAGCCTTCGAGATGGTCGGCCAGGTCGGTGGTCATGACGTTCAGGGAGGCCAGGGTTTCGCTGGCGTGACCGAGCAGGGTGGGGGTGTCGACGTCGGGGAGGATGGTGAACACATGGCTCACGGGGTCGGGGTGTTTCGGGTTGCGCAAGCGGGCGCTGACGGCGCGTTGGGTGGCTTGGGAGAGTTGGGTCAGGTCGAGGGGTTCGGGTTCTGAAGGGGTATCGGTTTCTGGAGGGTTGGGGGTGATCTTCTTCATGTTGATGCTCCTACACTAGTTATGGAGGCGGCCGCCCCTCTGCTGTCAAACAGAATTGGGTGGCAGCTGTGCGCGGGTTGACAGACCGGTAGTGTAGGAACCCGGTGCACCCGAAGATGCCCCACGCACAGCCGCCATAAACGAGACTGCATGCGCGTGAGCATGCTGCCTGATCAGGAGGAGTGAAAGGTTACACTTTTCGGCCTGTCAAAGCCCAATCGCTGAATTGCAGCGACACCTGGAGGCTATCCTCGATGAGCGGCGCCCGCTAGTTCATGGAAGGCGATACGTTTTGAGGGAAATTTCCTAGGACGGAGCGTGGTGTGAGCCAGAATTGTTTCTTGAAGGTTCTGGATCCGTCGTGGCGTTCGATGGTGGCGACACTGGGCAGGGTGCCGATGAGTGTCTGGATACCGTCGATGAGCACATGCCCGGCGTGGTCCAGCTTTTCGCTGACATCTTCACCGATGCGCTTAAGTGGCGGCGATCATGAGCTTGAACCAGTCTGCGCGCATGAACGGGCATGATCCGTATGCTTACCTTAAGGACGTTTTGACTCAGCGGGTGACGGAGGTTCATCAACTGTTACCGCATCAGTGGAGTCCGTCTAGCCTACCCAAGGCAGCTTCATCAGAAGCCTATACATCCAGCGTACGGACAAAGACATTCACGTCGTTGCCGTAGTACACGGAAGAGCCTTCATACTGAAACCGCAACTTAGATAAAACATGAGTAGAAGCATTGTTATCGGGCCAGACGAGAGCAACACACTCTGAAAGACCTAGCACGTCACGCGCATAATCGAGAATTGCCGCACCGGCCTCTGTAGCGTATCCGTTACCCCAAAAGGCTTTAGCGAAACGGTATGCCAGTTGAAATCGATCAGTGGATTCTAGGGGGGTGAGGCTTATCCAGCCAATTGGTTTCCCCTGTAACTCCACACGCCAATGCCCTGGCCCCTCATGCGGTGCAGAATTTACATAGGCGAGAACTTCTTTCCGTCGAGAAGGGGTAGGGGCAACTACTCCGGTCGTGTAGCGCATGACCTCTGGGTCGGCCTCCATCGTCATCACAAAACTGACATCATCCGGCGACAGGCGCGTTATCAAAAGTCTGCGGGTCTTAAACGTCGCCATTGCGCAACTCCAATGCTGATTACTCACCGCAGGCAGTCTACTGACGCGGCCGCCGATTGGGACAATAACCGATACCCTAACCAGTTCACGAGCGCAGATGGTTATTGAACGCGCGGTCCACATGTGTTTGCCAGCCGCTTACATTTCAAGAACCGTTCAGCAGAATCAAAGCAAAGGAGCCCGCTTGTATGCTGGGGCTTGGAGGGAGGAGGAGGGACAAACCCCAGATGCGACAAAGCCCGCACTTGGCGGGCTTTGTCGTTTTCGGATTGGTGGGCCGGGGTAATTTGAATTGATCTTGTAGGTAATTGATTTTTTTTAATAATATCGGGTTTGTTTTTTTGATGGAATACTGATTGGAATACCGTATCGACAAAAACGTGCACTGCTCAGATCTTAATCAGGATTCACTTGTACCGATATATTGAATCATCCCGATGGAGTAAATTCGCCTCCTGTAGACTGACTGATTTTGCCTACAACATTGAGCTACAGTGGCTCAGATATGTGAAAATGCACTGACTACGTCGAAATGGGGAGCGTACGTTGTCTAGGAGTCCGTTAGGCGAAAGCTCGATCTGAACTAGTCAGCTGCATACGCGCTCGTAATGCTGTCTTTGTGTTGCCCCTATTACGGCTATCTCGATGGCCGAAAAGTGACCTTGCCGCTCAAGTACTCCACGCAGGTCTCGACGAAGAGTACCCCCTTCAATCTCCCTGAAGTGCGACAAAAAAGCTACATGGCCCATGGTCTTTTTGCCATTGTTTCTGTAGCCGGCGATGGACACGGCGCCTTATCTCGCAGAATGACAGCAGTCACAAAGCCATGGGCGCTCGCGTATCAGAACAGCTCTAAGCCGTCGATGTTCGTAAGCGCTCCATAAACCCCACCTAGTCAAAAGTGGGCGGCGCGTTTAGCTGTGGGGTCGAGGCTTGCAGTTCCAC
>NZ_JBWKWT010000034.1:0-42065 GCF_059422365.1 Pseudomonas sp. GW821-FHT01E10 | reverse complement strand
TGGCAATGGTCACAGGAAGGTATCGGCTGCTGCGCCATTTTCCGACTTCGGGCCGGATGCCTTTGCCGGACGCTTACTACTCACCTGCTCATCGGCAATAGCATCACCGCCAGATGGAGAAACACTTTTTCAAGATAACTGCGTTGTTTGTCACGGGCCTCGAGGCACGGGAGGATCGGCACCTAAGCTGGCCGGAGATTCCAGTGAATGGAAATCAAAAGTATTTGAGCGAGCAGTGCTGAGCGGTATCGACGACCATGGGAAGCCTCTGAAGGCGCCAATGCCGCATTGGGCTAGCGCTAGCTTCAAATCTGACAGCGGTGTAAAGCCAAGCAAACTTGAAATTGATGCAATTCAGAAATACCTGCATCAGCAAAAGTAGTGTGTTTGCTTCGACCGAATGCTTTCGTTTCGGCGACATGCTTTTCACGCAGTGCTCACATAATGGAGCGCAGATTACCCCTGCTCCTTTGAAGAATTCCCATTTGGCCCGCCCGCATGCGGGCCATTTTTTTGGCTGCTACGCGTTCCTGATTCAAAGGAGAAGTGGCCATACCTGACGTCTATGTTTCGCGTCTTCGGCAGCTTCATAGACGCTGAGCAGAAAGAGTGGTTAGCATCCCACAAACCTAAACGCGCCAAAGGCATCTAGCAGTACGGATGGAGCTGGCGGCCAGATCTAGGCTGCGGGCTATCGTAAGAAGTCATTTAGCACTGTTAGCATTGGCGGCTACGTTAGGTCGGGAGGCTGTTATGGAGGGCTCCGGAGTCGCGTCGTGCAAGATCTACCCGGTTGCGCCGCACTGGAGCATCACGCTGCGTCAATGCCTGTTGCAACCGCCGAGCCACTGCTACACCAGGACAATACGTTTGAGCTTGGCGTTCAGTGCGGCGAACGCCGCTTCGGTACTGGCCTTGTGGTTGGTGATGAGCACGTCGATGCGTTCTGGCGGGCAGAAAGCGACGCGGCTCTCCACGCCGATCTTGCTGTAGTCGGCGAGGATGACCACGCCTTCGGCATTGTCGGCCATGGCGCGCGCCACTTCGGCTTCGCGGTGGTCGTAGTTGCTGGCACCGCGCTGGGCGTCGATGCCGACGGGCGATAACAGCGCGAGGTCGGCCCGATAGCGGCCAATTTCCGCCACCGTGGTGCCGCCAATCGTAGCGGGAGCACGGTCGCCGAGCGAACCGCCCAGTACGATCACCTCGTTGTACTGGCCGCCTGGCACAGCGGGATTACGCAATTGCAACGCCACGTTGAACGAGTTGGTGATCACGGTCAGCCCTCCCAGCTTGGCCAGCTCTTCGGCGAGGATGACGGTGGTGGTGCCAGCGTCGATAAACACAGTCTGTCCGTGCGACAGCAGACTGACCGCTGCGCGCGCGAGGTCACGCTTGAATTTGACGTTGATGTTCGCCCGCTCGGCGATGGGCGCTTCGTCTTCAACGCGGATGGCGCCGCCGTGTATCCGCTTCAACTCCCCCTGTTCCTCCAGAGCGACCAGGTCGCGTCGCACCGTCTCGCGTGAAACGTTCAGCTCCGTGACGATGCGGTCGGTGGTGACGCGCTGCAAAGTCGATAGTAGTGCGCGGATCCGCTGGTAACGCTCTTCTTGCCACATACCGGGTGTCCCTGCTGTTCGAGTCGCTGTCCGAGCACGCATTGTGGAGAGGCGTCAGTCGCTGTCAAGTTTGGCGCGGCCTCATGATCATTGGGCTGGCGCAGCCTGCGCGTCATGTTTGTGTGATATTGAGGCATTATTGTTTTTTTTGTGTATTTGGAGCTAGCCTCGTGGCCGGACGGTTTCTTCCCCTCGTCCGCATTTCGAAACACGCTTTCGCCATCGCCTCGGTTGTAACCTCTCATTTAGAAGTAGGAGCTATGCCATGCAGCGTCGCCAGTTTCTGAACACCCTCGCCACCGTTTCCGTTGTCAGTCCGCTGTTGTTGTCGTCCCGCATAACGCAAGCCGCCACGCCCCCGGCCACACCAAGTGCGCTGGACCCGGCGCGCTGGTCGCCGCTCAACCAAAAGCGTCTGCAGGCGGTGATCGATGAGCACGGCGTCAAGAGCGCGTCCTACCGCCCTGACCAGCGCCCGTACGCGGTGTTCGACTGGGACAACACCTGCATCATGAACGACTGTGAAGAAGCGCTGCTGGTCTACCAGATCAATCATCTGCAGTACAAGCTGACGCCCGATGAGTTCGCTGAGGTGGTGCGTCAGGACGTGCCGAACGGCGCGTTCATGAAGGACTACACCACGGTGGACGGCAAGCCGGTCAAGATGGAAGACATCGCCAGCGACGTAGAAGCGGATTACCGCTGGTTGCACGCCAACTACAAGGGGCTCGCCGGCGACAAGAGCCTGGAAGAGATTCAGGCCAGCGAGCAGTACAAGGATTTTCTCGCCAAGCTCTACTTTATGTACGACGCGATCTGCGACAGTTACCCGGTGGAGATCGGCTATAAGTGGATTCTGTATTTCTACAAGAACATGACCACGGCTGAGTTGCAGGCGATGGCCGAGGCTTCCAACAACTACGCCATCGGCGACGCACTGCGCAAGGTCAAGTACGAGAGCTCACGCACGTTGCCGGGCAAGGCCGGGGTGGTGGCGGATACGCACTTTCATGGCATCCGCATCCATGAGGAGATCCGCGGCCTGATGCACACGCTGCGCGCCAACGGCATCGACGTCTATGTCAGCACCGCCTCCATCGACGATGTGGTACGCGTGTTCGCGGGCAATCCTCATTACGGATACGACGTTCCGCCTGAGAACGTGATCGGCCTGCGCATGGCGATGGAAGGCGGCAAGTACACCACTCGCTATCAGCCGGACTGGCACTTCAACTACGGGCCGGGCAAGACCGTTGGCATCAAGAACGTGCTGGTTAAACAGAAGGGCTATGGCCCGGTGTTGGTGGCTGGCGACAGCGATGGCGATGCCTGGATGCTGCGCGACTTCAACGATACGGCGGTGGGGGTGATCGTCAACCGCATGAAGAAGGGTGAGATCGGCGCCGACAGCCAGCAGGCCGCTACCCAGTTGGGCACCCCGAACGCCCGCTTCATCCTGCAGGGGCGCAACGAGCACACTGGCCTGATGATTCCAGACGAGAAATCGCTCAAGTACGGTAAAGACGAGCTTAAGCTGCTGGCTTGATGGCACTGGCTCGCGGGTGGCCGGCGGCCATCCGCGACCCGCAGTGCAACTCGCCTTGTACCTGCGGGAATGATGAATCTGCGCCGGAAAGTCGTTACCGCTACCGGCCCGAGTGAGTCAGTCGTATCGAGTCAAAATTGTGAGTGGCCCTGGAATTACGAGGCGCGCTCCACAGACCGTTTTTGGCCGTTTTCTACCTGTCACGACCCGCGGTAAATTTAAGTATGAATAATTTTTTCGGGGCTCTCCAGGGCTGCAAGGAAGTCGTGTTCACCCTCAGCTCCCCACCATGGGATAGATATAACGCCGCCGAGGTCTCTTAGCTGCCGCAGTAGCTCCAACAATGAGTAGATCTGATCTTGTCCCCACTGAGCCCCCATCCGATAGTCCAATGTGAGGCTATTAGTGAAAACGTAAACACCAAGGTCAGGTATTTGACCCCGGGTGCCGTACAGCCCACCGAGAACGACGTGGAATGCCTCTGCTGCTCCTGAGCTTACAAGCAAAGCATCCTGAGGGCCGGAGAATGGCTTCCCACTTTGGGATGCTTTGATCCAAAGGTAGCCGCCGTCAACAGTGACATTTTTCGCGCCATGATCGAACAGATATTGAAATGCCTGCGGTACAAACGACGAATCTGAATACGTCACCACAACCTCAGGGAGCGATCCATCGTTAGTTGCAAAGTATTCGGAAAAATTCACGTGGCGTGCCTATCGTTTGCAAGGGACGGGGCATTTCCGATGAGCCGATGCCCCCTAGATGATTGTGAGGTGTTGGCCAAGGTTGAGCCAATCTGTCGTTATTAACCCAACTGAAAACTGATTGCGAGCGGATGGTCAATGCTTTGGGCGGGAAGGGATGGTTCTGAGGGGTAGCTTTCGATCCGAAACGGACACAGACGGGGCATTCCGATTAGCTGAATTGACGCTCATACAGAGTGACCTGCTGAGGAAACAGCTCACCATAGAGAGGATATGGAATACCGAAAATGTTCACTTCGATGCAAGGCGACGGGAACTCTTTGGAGTAATCCAGGATGGCCAGACCCTCACATGTAATTACCAGACCCGCTTCTGTCTGAACAGAAAGATCCAGAACGGTCTGATCGTGGTGGTTCGTTGAGCACTCGTTCTGGATAGCAGCGTACCCATCGGCAGGTTCGAATTGGCCTGAAGCAACGCCCATGGGGGGATCTCCGTAATCGAGCGCCGAGTAGCCCACCAAAACCAACCCGCTATAAATTGAGAATCGCGTCATACGACTGCCTGTTTTTGCCATGCATTAGACCCAACAGCGGTATATCACTCGGCTAGTACTTAAGCGAGGGCGGGCGGTTGAGCGACCGCAAATGGCCGTTTGCAGCCGGTCGCGAAGGGCAGAAATTCATCGCGTTCACTAAGATCTGAGGTGTTGGTAGTCAAACGGAGGCGCGCAATGAATCGGTCATCGCTATTTTTCGGATCGTTCAGCATCGCCTTTAGCGCGACAGCCGCTGTCCCACCGCCCATGGGCCCATTCGATGTGGTCGAATGGCCGGCCACTCTGAAGGAGGCTCCTTCGCAAGGCGCTACGCTTGGGGCGTTGGTCATTCAATTCGAGAAAACAACGCTAGCGCAGGTGATGAGCGAAGCTTCCGTTGGCACCCTCGCACATCAAGGCGATGCAGGTGCAAGTGTGTATTGGTTGTGCTTCAGCCAGCCAAGTGTCGGCGTGCGGATATGGATCATCTCGAATGCCGAGATGGGCGGGGACAGCCACTATGTGACCAGTGTTGTCGCCGAGAAACTCAAGACTGCACGGCCGAGCAGTGACTGTCCTGCGTTACCGGCACAGTTGCATCCTGTGTCATTTGCCAATCACCTATGGCCAGGTTCTACAGACATAGATATTCAAAGAGTGCTCGGGATACCTTCACATCAGAATGGCGCATGGCGGACTTTCGACTTCCAGGGCAGAAAGCAAGGCAAGTGCGAAGGCGGATACGACGTGTATAACTGGCTGTGGACCCGGTCGGACAACGGGCGCATCAATAGGATTGATGCGGGTCAAACAACCAGCTGCTAGCCGCACTGTTGATATCGCTTCTGGCAAATAGCTGCTTCTGATCAGAGGCAGCTTCACGTACTGAGGCAGTCAGACAACGGATATGGCCACCTTGAACGGCTGCCTATGGGCTAGAGGCAGGATGAACAAGCCAGACATATTGCGCCAGCAGTGCCGCAATCAAACCGATTCCTCCTTGAATGCGTACCCATCGAACAGCCGTTTTACTACCAAGGGATTCGCTTGTAATACTGAATATGGTTTTCATGTACCACATCCAGATACGACTTCGTTGTACATAAGCGAGCACGCGTTCCGGTGCAAACGCCATTGCAGTCGATATGAATACACACCACAAAATAGTCAATAACAGGAACAGCCTGAGCATTTATGCCTCCCATTGCGCTTCCCCAATGCTTTGTTGGCTAGTGACCACCATATACCTCGCCCCGCTGCTGAAGGGCGACGAAAGCCGCTGCTGTTATCTGCTGATCTGTCCAGTTTCTGGTTAACCATATAGTCAGAGCCGCGCCGGACAGGTGCCACCACAGCATTCGCTGTGTTGAGTCCTGTTTGATCAAGTGTTCAGAGGCTACCCACCAGGCGACCTGCATTTTCCTATCGTTGTTACCTTTCAAAATGAAAAGGTCGTACAGATATGAGTACGGGCTCAACTGCACTATTACCGGCTCGCCTGAGCCTTTGGCCAGGCTCCATACCCACTCACGTTGCGCAGTGGATATAGCTTGAGAGGGGGGCGAAGGATACTGCGAAATTCTGCTCAGACCGACCCAATAGGCAGCCCAAGGCAGGATCAGTGCCAGTCCGAGAGTCCCGATGAGCAAAAAGCCGACACGACGCATCATGAGGCTGAGTCCCTTTGCCAGAAAGTAACCATCGCTGCCTTTTTCCTATTTTGGGGGACTTATGGAATAGTGCTTTGTAAAGGCGAGTCATGTGAGCCTCGTATGAGGCGGCTCTCAACCAAGAATGGATGCGACGGACACACAATGAACACTGCTCAACTATCGATTCGACAGTACATCAAAGCCAAGGACGGCAACCGTCCACATTTGTTAGACCAGGCCTTTGCGCCGGACGCGATCCTGGACATGGTCGTGCACACCGGATCCATCTCGTTTCCACCCCACGTCGAAGGCCTTGGGCCTATCGGTGATGTGCTGGTCAGGCGGTTCGGCCAGACCTTCGAAAACGTCTATACCTTCTGCCTGGGACACCCACCTGAACCGCAGGCCAAAACCTTCCAGTGCAAATGGCTGGTCGGCATGTCCGACAAGCACTCCGGTGAAGCCCGGGTCGGTTGCGGTCTGTATGAATGGCAGTTCAGCCCCGAGTCGGGACTTGTCCAGAGGCTCACTATCACCATCGAGCACATGAAAACCCTGCCAGAGACTGATCTGCACTGCATCATGGAGTGGCTATCGCATCTGGATTACCCATGGTGCCGCCCGGAAATGTTAGTGAGCAATGCTCCAGACATAGACTCGCTTGAAGAGGTGATCCAGTACGTTACGGCCAATATTCCAACTTGCTCCTCGCCGGTGGACGGGTCGTCGCTATCTCAATAGTCGCTCAACCTGCGCCAACTCCCAGGTGCTCAGTAAACTGACCGGGTCAGTGCCGTAACGCCAGGCCTGGAGTGTTCCCTCGCGACCGTCCGGACTCCGGCAGTGTTGGCAGTGGTGCAAGCGGTTGCCGTCGAAGTCGAGGGTCAGACGCCAGCCTTCGATATCGACCTGTACCTGACCGGGTTCACACGGTTCGTGGAGGCGCCGCAACGGGAGGACTTCCAGGGCGGCGTCTCGCAGGCGTTGGCAGACTTCGCGGGCGGTGAGGGCGGGTGTCGGGGTTAGGCTCTGCAAGGTCATTCTCATTCTTGGGAGTAGCTTTTGGAGCATTGTAACGAGACACGCCGGCGTCATATCACCGGATACGGATTTTCGGCGTCACGGACATGCCGACTCGCAGCTTCGCCGCCGCGGGCTGATCGGGATCGATGCGAATGCGTACAGGCAAGCGCTGGACGATCTTCGTGAAGTTGCCGGTGGCGTTGTGCGGCGCGACGGCGGAGTAGGTGACTCCGCTGGCCGGTCCCAGGCTGTCCACCGTTCCTTGCAGCGTCTCGCCCGGCAAGGCATCCACCTCGATATCCACGGCTTGACCCTTTTGTACACGCGCCAGTTGCGTCTCCCTGTAGTTGGCCGTGACATAGACGGCATCGAGCGGAACAATCGCCAGCAAGGGTTTTCCGGCATTGACGAAAGCACCGATACGCACCGATTTCTGTCCGATCGTGCCGCCGATCGGCGCAGTGATGCGGGTATAGGAAAGTTTCAGCTCTGCGGTGGCTTGTGCGGCTTGCGCGTGGGCAAGAGCCGCCCTGGCTTTCTCCAGATCAGCTTTCAGGATATCCACTTGTTGCCGAGCGGCCTGTAAACCTGCCTGGCTCGTTTCCCCACGGGCCTGTTGAATGCTCAGTTGCGCTTCGGCCTGTTGCCGCGCTTGCACCGTTCCCGAGCCGTCGGTGGCCAGGTTGCGATAACGGGTCTGATTGACGCTGGCCAGCTTGAGCGCAGCATCGTCTGCGGCAACGGCCGCTTGGGCCTGGCGGATGGCGGTTTCCTGCTGAATCAGGTGCGCTTGCAAGCTGGCGATGCCGGCCCGGGCACTGGCGACCTCGGCCTTCGCTGCGTTCAGGGCCGCAACGAAATCACGGTCGTCAATGATCGCAAGCAGATCGCCTTTCTTGACCAGCTGGTTGTCTTCGACCATCACTGAGTCGACCGTTCCCGACACCTGCGGTGCGACCGTGGTGAAGTCGGCGTGGACATAGGCATCGTCCGTGGACTGGGTCGATGCGCTGGATTCGGGGCGATTGAGATAGAGAACACCGCCGATCGCCACTGCAAGCAGTAGCACCGCGCTGATGATCCTGGCTTTCTTTGGCAAGGCCATGATGGGTTATCCGTGTGAGGAAGATGAAGGAGAGGAAGAGGGCGAGGCCGCGCGCACGTCGGGTGCGGGGATGTAGGTCAGCCGCAGCACCAGAGGAATCAACACAAGCGCCAGAATGCCCAGCACGCGATAGGCGTCGGCGATCGACAGCACCTGCGACTGCTGGCCGATGAGGTCCATCAGTTGCGAAGGCTCAAGCGCCAGGGCGTTATCTGCCAGGGCCGCATGGTCCAGCAGCATTTCCCCATGGAAACGACCGCGCACGGTCATCAGCTGTCCGACTACTGCCGCACCGGCCAGTGAACCGAAGGCGCGCAGGGTGTTGATGGTGCCGGACACATAAGGTCCTTCGGGGGGCTGCACAACGCTGGTGACCAGAAACAGCATCGATACCACCGCCATTGGCTGGCCGAACGCTTGCAAAGTTTGCACCACGACGAACTGCTCGCGGTTCCAGTCGGAGGTCAATTGCGCGCCGTAGAAGCATGCCAGTGCGATCAACAACAACCCCAACGTGAACACGATGCGCGCATCGACCCGCTTCTGATACAGCAGCAGCGCCACGACAGGCCCCAGGACCAGTTGCGGTAAGGCGACGATCAAACCGATCGATGCCATTTGCAGGGGGCGGTAGTTCTGCAACGGGCCCAGATAGCTGGCCGGCAAGAGTGAGCTGGACATCAGCACCACCAACAGGCAGACGAACAGAATGCAGCCCAGTCCCAGGTTGCGGCGGCCGAGGATCTGCAATTTGATGAACGGCGAGGGGTGATACCACTCAGTCAGCAGGTAGACGGCCAGCAGGGCCAGCCCGGCCACCAGCGATAAGGTGATCAAGGGCGAATGAAACCAGTCCAGCCGCACGCCTTGATCCAGTGCAACGGTGATCAAGCCGAGCGCGGGCACACCGCAAGCCATGCCGGACCAATTGGCCTGCCCAAAGCGCGGGATCTGAATGGGCTCCCGAGGCAGTCCCCACCCGATCAACAATCCGGCGATGAGGGTCAGGGGAATGATCTGCCAGTACACCCAGCGCCAATCGAACAGCCCATCCGTCCAGTACCCGGCCAGCCAGATCGAGAGATTGGGCGCGAAGGTCGCGGTCATCGCATACAACGCCAGCCCATACAGCCGGATGGGCGCTGGCAGGAATTTCAGCGCCGCCATCATCAGCAGCGGAATCGTCGTGCCGCAGGCAATGCCTTGCACAAAGCGCAAGGTCAGCAGCAGGTTCAGATCGTGGATGAAGGGCAGGATCACCGCCAGCAGTGCACAACTGCCGAGCATCCACAGTTCGAAGCGCCGCAGCGAAAGGGTAATGGCAAACCACGCCGCAAAGGGCATGGCAATCAATTCCCCGGCGCTGTACGCCGTGGTCAGCCAGGAGGCGTCGTCGAGGCCAAAACCGAGTGCACCGCGTACATCGGCCAACGCCAATGCGCCGACGCGGGTGTTCAAACCCGCCATCATGGCTGCGATGAAAATCCCGACGAGACCTGCCATTGGGCGTATCGAGGGTTTGGCCCCGGGCGTTGCGGTAGCAGGGACGTGCGCTGGCGACAATGCGACTCCGTTCATTGGTCGGCCTTCGAAGGTGAAACGACCGGAGACGCGAGGGCAACCGATGGAGGTGCCGTTGAATGATCGATGCCAGCCTGCGGGTCCCAACCGCCACCCAGCGACTTGTAGAGGTTGACCACGGTGAGCGTGGCGTTGGTCGCGCTGTCATTGAGACTGGTTTGGCTGGCAAGCACATTGAGCTGCGCCGTCAGTACGCTCAGATAGTCCGTAGCGCCTTGCTGATAGCCGCGTTCGGCAGACTGCAGTGCTTGCTTGTTCTGTTCGTACGAATCCAGCAATTCAGCGTGCCGGCGTTGTTGTGCCGCCCAGGCATCCAGGGCGTTGTGCACTTCATGCCAGGCTCGCAATACCGTTTGCCGATAAGCCAGCGCGGCGGTTTTTTGCCGTGATTGGTTCAGGGCCAGGCGTTGCGTCAACCGTCCGCCCTGGAAGATCGGGAGGTAAACCGTCGGGCCGACGGAAAAGAAGCGCGAGTCCCAACTCGCGAGATCGCTGCTTTCAAAAGCTTCCACGCCGACTTTTCCTTTCAAACCGATACGCGGGTAGAAATCAGCCTTGGCCACACCGATGGCGGCTGTCGCGGCATGCAGCTGGGCTTCGGCGCGCAGGATGTCGGGTCGCCGGTGAGCCAATTCCGAAGGGACGCCGACCGGTACGCGGGTCGGCAGCGAAGGCAAGGGCATGGCTTGACGCAGTTGCGCATCGAGTGTGCGTGGCTGTTCTCCCATCAACAACGCGAGGGCATTCATCAGTGCGTTGCGGCGCTGGGTCAGTTCGGGAACCAAGGCTTTGATCGTCGCCAATTGCGCGCGAGCGGACGAGGTTTCGAAGCGCGTCGCGACGCCGTTACGCTCGCGGCTTTCGGCCAGGCCGAGGGTGCGTTCGGCAATCCTCAGATTTTGCTGTGCAATGTCCAGTTGTGCCTGCGTTCCGCGCAACTGCAAATAGGTGCGCGCCACTTCGGCGGACAAAGCCACCCGTGCCGCTTCGCGGTCATACACCGTGGCTTCCAGGGTCGCTGCAGCACCTTCGCGCGTGCGTTGGGCACGGCCCCACAGATCGAGCTCCCAACTGGCATCGAATCCAAGCTGCCAGAAATTATCGGGGGCAGTAGGCGCTCCCAGGGCGGCGAACTTGCCATGTTCGCTGAGCCCCTCACGCGTGTAGCTGGCATTGGCCGCCACGCTGGGCAGCAACTGCGAGGAGGCGATGCCCAGTTGCGCTCGGCTTTGCTCAATGCGTTCGGAGGCTATGAGCAGATCAAGGTTGTCAGCCTGCGCACGTGATTGCAGCTCGGCGAGCGCGGCGTCGTTGAACAACAACCACCACTGGGAGGGCACTGCGGCGTCGGAAGTCAGGGCGGCGCTTGGGTAGTCCTGTCTGGGCGCTAGCACCGTTTGGTGAAGACCGTTTTCAGGCTTCACGAAGTCGGGGCCGACCATGCAGCCGGCCAGCGAAACTGCGCCTAGGGTTGCGATTGCGCACTGCCGTAATTGTGAAAGCAGCCGTTGAGAAGTCATTGCAGCGTCCTGTCGAGGAAGGGAGCGCCCCAGGCCGATATCGTTGAACGGATGATGTCGGCCGAGCAGGGCGTCACCGAGCACGCAGCTGGCCGCGTGTGCGGGCGGTGCTGTCAGTGCACCGGAGTAAAAATGGGCTTGCTCTTGTCCTTCAACAGGACGACCAGAAACTTGGCGGGTTTGGTGAGGCTGGCGTTGCGCCCGACCGTGTGGACGTCGTCCGGGCCTTCGTAGAAGGTCTGGCCCGGTGTCAGCGTGACGGATTCGCCGCCGCGCACGCCCATCACAATCGAACCCTCCAGCACATAGATGAATCCGTGTGCATTGTGCCGATGCACGGGATCGCCTCCACCCGGTGGAAACTCCACCGTAATCATCACCGCTTCCTTACCGGGATAGTCCGCCAGTGCTTTGGTCATCAGCGGTGTTACCTGCGCCGGTGGCAATGCCTCCTGCGCGCCGGCGGTGCCGGTGGTCAACAGGAGTCCTATGGCGAAGGTTCTGAAAATGGACATGGCGTGTTCCTCGTTGTCGATTAGTAGATGGCGCAGCACCCTGGCGGGGCTGCGCCTGTGTGCCGATGCCTGATCAGGACAGGCCGGACTTGTCTACGCCGAATGCCTTGTCGTACGAGCCGGGCACGACCTGGAAGCCCACGTTGATGCGATTCCAGGCATTGATCGACATGATCAGGAAGGTCAGGTCCGATATCTCTTTCTCGGACAGTTGTATACGAACACGCTCATAGAGCTCATCAGGCACGCCATGGGCGGGAATCTGGGTAAGGATTTCGGTCCATGCCAAGGCCGCGCGTTCGCGTGGGCTGAACAGCGTTGACTCACGCCAGATGGCGACATGGTGGATCCTGAGGGGCCGCTCGCCATGGATCGTGGCTTCCTTCACGTGCATGTCCACGCAGAAGGCGCAGCCGTTGAGTTGCGATGCCCTGATATCCACGAGATCGCGCAGCGACTCCTCGATGGCGCATTGCTTGAAGGCAAGGCTGAACTCGACGAACTTCTTGAACAGCTCGGGGGATTGCTTCTGGTAATCGATGCGCTGGGTCATGGTGAATCCTCTGTGTGAGAAATACGTAGGTGGAGATTCGATAGCGTCCTGCCTGGCTGACTGGCGCGGTCTTTAAGCCGATGTGCGGCTGAGCCAGTTCAGGAAGCGTGTCGGACCGATGTGCGCGTCGTCGCCCGCGACCAGGGATCGATCATTCAACTCATCGCCGAAGTAGCGCGCATGCACGTCGGCGATGACCTGCCGCTTGTCGTGGTGCGCGGCAAGAAACTTGCGCGCCAGTTCATCGAGAGGGAAACGATCCGGTCCGCCCACTTCGACGATGCCATTGACCGGTGCCCCGACCGCAAGATCGGCCAGCACCGCCGAGACGTCATCCGATGCGATGGGCTGGATAAGGGCAGGCGAGAGGCGAATCGTGTCGCCGTCGGCACCCGAATTGACAATGCCTTCGATGAACTCGAAGAACTGCGTCGAACGCAGGATGGTGTAGGGGATCTTCGACGCCTTGATCAGCTCTTCCTGGGCGACTTTTGCCCGGAAGTAACCACTTTGCGGAAGACGATCGGGGCCTACGACAGAGAGCGCGACATGGTGCTCCACCCCAGCGGCCGCTTCGGCTGCAAGCAGGTTTCGACCGGACGTTTGAAAGAACTCCATGACGGCCCGGTCTTCAAATGAGGGGGAGTTCGCCACATCGACGACGACCTGGGCACCGGCAAGCGCTTCGGCCAGCCCCTCGCCGGTGAGGGTGTTCACGCCCGTACGTGGCGAGGCCGCCACCGTCTCGTGTCCATAGAGACGTAGCCTGCTGACAATGTTCGACCCGATCAGTCCGCTACCGCCAATAACGACAATTTTCATGTCCCGCTCCTCGGTTGGGTGTCGATCAAATTCGTTGCAGTGATCGATGTAGGGAGCATGCTCGCCAGCCGGGCGCGATACTTTGTCGAAGCCTTGGGTTTCCATTGAATTTGGCTTGGCTATTTGTCCAGGAACCCGTGTTATAAATCACGTCCCCTGGCCGCCAATCGTCGGCCGGTAACCACGGGCATGTGCCCGGCGCGTGAGTACGGGACAGGAGCCCTGAATGCTATTGGTGTTTGATGACTGCGTGCTCGACCTGGACCGGCGAGAACTCCTTCGGGCCTCCCAGGTCGTTGCCACTGCGCCCCAGGTTTTCGACCTGCTGGTTTACCTGGCGCAGAACCGCGAGCACGTCGTCAGCAGGGACGATCTGATCAATGCGATATGGGTCGGACGTATAGTCTCCGAGTCGACCCTGGCCAGTCATATCAATGCGGTGCGCAAGGCGGTCGGTGACAACGGTCAGCAGCAGCGTGTGATTCGAACGGTGGCCCGCAAGGGGTTCCGCTTCGTCGCCGACGTCAAGTCGCTGGATTGCGTTGGCCTTCCAGGCACCGAATCCGCCCCCTCGGTTCAAGCCTCTGCATCCGAGCCGGCGCTGCCGGCCAAACCGTCCATCGCGGTCTTGCCGTTCGTGAACTTGAGCGGGGATGAAGAGCAGGATTACCTGGCCGACGGCGTGGTAGGGGACATCATCGCGGCGCTGTCGCAGTATCGCTGGCTGTTTGTCGTCGCGCGCAACTCGAGCTTTACCTACAAGACCCGTACGGTGGACGTGAAACAAGTCGGTCGCGAATTGGGCGTTCGCTATGTGCTGGAGGGCAGTTGGCGCAAAGCCAACAATCGCGTGCGCATCACGGCCCAGCTGATCGATGCGACAACCGGGGCTCACCATTGGGCGGGTCGTTTCGAAGGTGTGCTGGGGGACATTTTCGAACTGCAGGACCAGATCACCGAAAGCGTGGTTGGCGCGATCGCGCCACAGCTTGAGCGGGCGGAGATCGAACGTGCGAGGCACACGCCCACCGAAAGTCTCGACGCCTACGATTACTATCTGCGCGCAATGGCCAAGCTTCATCATGGCACCCGGGAGGCCATCGACCAGGCGCTGCCGCTCTTCCATAGGGCCATAGAGTGCGACCCGGATTTTGCATCGGCCTATGCGATGGCGGCCTGGTGTCATAGTTGGCGCAAAGCCAATCGCTGGATGACTGATCACCCACGGGAGGTCGCGGAGGGTATCCGACTCGCTCGCCGGGCAGTGGAGTTGGACAAGGGCGATGCGGTCGCTCTCACCAGAAGCGGCCATACGCTTGGCTATCTTGCCGGCGACCTGCGGGGTGGCATTGCATTGCTGGACAAGGCACTCGTGCTCAATCCGAACCTCGCCGCCGCATGGTTCCTCGGCGCGTTCCTCAGACTCTGGCACGGCGAAACCGATGCAGCCATCGAGTACTTTACGCACGCCATGCGGTTCAGTCCCCTCGACCCGGAGCTGTACAGAATGCAAGCCGGAATGGCAGTCGCGAATCTCTTCGTGGGGCGCTTTGATACGGCGTCGTCATGGGCGGAGAAAGCACTTCGGGATTTGCCCGATTTTCTGTTGGCTGTCGCCATCCTTGCAGCGAGCCATGCGCTTGCCGGACGGATGGCCGAAGCGCAGCGTGCGATGGACCATTTGCGCAAGCTCGATCCTACGTTGTGCCTCAGCAATATCTCTGATTGGCTACCGATCCACAGGCCGGAGAATCTCGCCACGCTGGTGGACGGTCTACGCAAAGCGGGACTGCCGGAATAAGGGGCACCGCCTGTTCACTGCGCGGGGAGAGGCGTCTGGAGCAGCCAGAATCGACATATCCAAACGCCCAGCCCCAAGCAGCGTTGGCTAACGCCCCAGCGCCGCTTCGATCGCTGCGATGTCGATCTTGCTCATCCCCATCATGGCGTCGAACGCGCGCTTGGCCGCCGCTCGATCAGGAACAACTCTTTACGGGTCTGCTTGCGTTTTCCGGCGTACTCGGCATCGGCGAAAGTCATTTGCTTCATCGGAAAACTTGGCGGGTGGAGTCGGGGTATTTTCATTACGCACTCAACAACGGTGCCTGATCATAATTCTTGGCATAGGCATTCTCCACCCCCGGCAAAATCTCGACGATGGTGAAATACCGATCCCAGAACGGCGTCTCCCGCAGATCCTCCACCAGCAGTTCATACGCATGATGACTGTCGGTTTCCCACAACCACAGATCGGTGACCCGCGCCGAATAGAACTCGATGTCGAAAAACCGCATCGAGACCTGCGCCGCATGCTTTTGCAAAATCGGCTCCATCTGCGTGCGCATCAGCTCAAAGCGATGCTCGACTGAAAACCCCAGCCATTCCTGGGTGGTCTTGACCAACATGAAAACACTCAGTGATGTCGTAGCCATGATAATGATTCCTGGTAGTTGAAGAGTGGGGAAAGCCAATCCAGAATACGAGTCATAACTCATATTTAAAACTCGCATCCCGATCATGACCAAACACCGCGAAATACCGCCCTTAAACCCCCGCAAACTCCCGAGCCAGCGCCGTTCGGCCAACACCGTCGAGACCATTCTCGAAGCCGCTGCTCGCATTCTCGAAACCGACGGCCTCGCCGCCTGCTCCACCAACGCCGTGGCGCAGCGCGCCGGCGTAAGCATCGGCTCGCTGTACCAGTACTTCCCCAACCGCGACGCCCTGACCGTCGCCTTGATCGAACGCGAAACCACTCAGTTGCTCGATGACGTCCAGCACGTCCATCAACACGACGACGCCCTCGCACGCATCCGCGCACTGGTCCAGGCCTCCGTCGCCCACCAGCTACGGCGCCCGGAACTGGCCAGAATCATCGACTTCGAAGAGCGTCGCTTACCGCTGCAAGAGCGCCATGAGCGCGTGGCCAACGTCATTCTTACCGAACTGATAGCGGCGCTGACCCTTCCGTCAGCCCCGTGGGTCTGCGCCGATGTACTGCAGACCGCGCAAGACCTGCTGGCGATGGCCCACGGCATGATCGATGCGGCGGGGGAGCGGGGGGAGACGGATGCGGTGAGTTTGGAAGGACGGGTGATGCGAGCGTTGCTGGGGTTTTTGTGCGGGTAGTGGGCTGTCTGGGCCAGCTCTTGGCGGCCAGGAGACAAGACCGGATGGTGTAAGGGTGGTGATCGATTGTGCTCGGCGAACCTCTGACTGGAACGGTGGGCGAGAGGTAGCGCTATCGGAACTCTCTGGAAGCTCGGCGGGGGAAGTCCGGAAATTTTGCCAAAATCAGGAAGTCTTTTTCAGAATTTCCCTAGGGCCTGGCCACAAGGTTTTAGAACATGCGTAAGCGATGGGCTTGAAACGGTAAGCAGGCTGCAGCTTCCGTTTCCCAGAAGCTGACAGTTCAGTTGGAAGCGTTGTTCCGCTGCTGAAGCTCAAGTTGCTTGGCAGCACTGGCTTCGAGGTTTGCACGCTCTTCATCCAGATATCGATAAATGCTTTGGAAGCTGGCGATTTTCTGTTTGATTTCTGCCATCTTTTTTTCAATTAGCTTAGCGCCGTCAGCACAATCGATCAGCTTGTTCCGCTGCGCATCCAGAATCTCGCCTATTTCCCCCAGGGAAAACCCCATGCTTTGCGCGCGCTGGATAAAGTCCAGATCCTGCAGAGTTTGCGCTGTGTAAACGCGATAGTTGTTAGTTTGCCGCAGCGATGAGATCAGGCCGATTTGCTCGTAGTAACGCAGCGTATGGCGGCTGGCGCCGCTGCGGGTTTCGAGTTCACCGATTTTCATGAAAACACCTCTTGACTGTAGAGTTGGGTCGATAGTTTACGCTTGATTTCTCACCTTAAACAAGGAACAGGGAAATGAGCGTGGAGTGCTTTGTCACGGGGGGTACCGGCTTCATCGGTCAACATTTGGTGGCGTACCTGAGTGCAAAAGGTCACACCATTCGGGTGTTGATGCGTCGCCCGGAGCGACTAGCTGCACTGCGGGAGCAAGTCGATAATTTGGGAGGGTGCGCAACCCGGGTATTTGCCGTAGCTGGCGATCTGGAACGGGACAACCTCGGGCTGAGTCTTGCTGACCGAGAAGTGCTAAGGCGTGCCAGAGTCATATTCCACCTGGGCGCCCACTTCGCATGGGGGCTTTCAGTGGAGCATTCTCGTGCGGTGAATGTGGAAGGGGCAAAGCGCGTGGCGCTGTTGGCGGCTGAGCAAAAAAGCCGGTTAGTGATGATCGGCGGCTACATGCTGAAAAATCATGAACATCTGCAGCGCATCGGAATTGATCCTCGTTATCCGGAGCTGACGAATTGGCCTGCCGTCTACCGACATGTCGGTGGTTACGAGGGGAGCAAGCTGGAGGCGCATTTTGCGACCCTGGAGGTCATGTCCGCCAAGGGCGGGGAGATGACCGTTGTCCACCCCGCGACGGTTTGTGGCCACAGCCGCACGGGGTATATCCTTGAAGGTCAGCCGCTGGTGGAGCTGATACGCAACCTTGTGCAGGGAAAGCTGACTGCAGTGCCCGGTACCGCCGAGCACTGGCTGCCACTGGTCACCGTGGATTACCTGGTTGAGCTGGTGGCGGTTTGTGCTTTTGATCCTGCCATGGTGGGCCAGGAACTGCTGGCGCTGGATGACCAAACTCCCAACTTGCGAGAACTCCTGGTACAGGTGGCACAACCTTTGGGCTTAAAGTCTCCCAAGCATTACATTCCACTCCGTTTGCTGAAGTTGCTACTGAGTATTCCTCCCGTGGCGCGGTTTTTGAATACAAAACCCGAAGCCTTGGACTTTATCCAGACCACTCGTTTTGATACAGCAGCGGTCGAGCAATTTGCCAACAGACATGGAATAGCCAAACCGGATATACGTCAGTCTTTGCAGCACACTGCAACGTTCGTCAACTCATATTGCATAGCCAAGGGCCAGGCCCTCTGACTTCACCCTTGGGGGCGACAAAATCGTTAGCCCCTTATGTCACAATAAATAGTGGGGTTGGCGGAATCTTCGTATCCTCAACCTTTGCGCCGTCGATGTAGGGCGGCATTCTATCGAACGACAATTCAGCGACAGGGATCGTCATCAATGCAATCTACTTTCAGCAAAGGCATCATATTTGCCCTCTCCGCCGCGGCACTGAACGCAACGATCGGTGTACTCAGCAAAGTACTCATGAGTAATGGCTTCACCGCCAGCAGTGTCGCTGTCATCAAGACCGTACTGGGTTGCATGCTTCTCTCGATCTTGCTGCTTTTCCTCAAGCGTCCGGCGTCGACGACCAAATGGACTCAGGCGGCTATCTGCGCATTCCTTGGCATCTTTGTGCTGTTCCACTTCGAAACGTCCGCCTATCGGCACTACGCTGCGGCAGGTGTGGTGGTTGTGCTGATGGCCAGTGCCTCAATTTCCTCGATCATTCTGGGGCGCATTTTCCTCAAGGATGCCATCACCGCGAACGCGACCGTGGGTGCCGCACTGGCTATCGCTGGGATCGCGGTGATCTTCGGCGCCGACCTGCAGCAGGGCTTTACCCTGCAAGGTGCTGCGCTAGCCTCCATGGCCGGCTGCGGCTACGGGGCCTTTTCGGTTGCCATGAAGCGGATGGGTGTGTCGGGGGGGCTGCACTTCACCCGGCAATTGTTGTTCTTTGGCAGCCTGTACCTGTTGATGCCGGCCGCGGCCGATGGTTTCGCGATCGGCGAGCTGTCGCCGCTGGCGATCGCCGCACTGCTGGCGCTGGCCGCGCTGCCGACAATCCTGGGCTTCTTCTGCACCACCAAGGCCATCGAGTATCTCAAGCCATCCCAAGTGCAGGCGCTGGAGCTGACCGAGCCGTTGTTCGCCGCGCTGCTGGCGTTTGTGGTGCTCAATGAAGTACCGCGCGAAAGCCTGTACGCAGGGGCAGTACTGATCATCGTCGGCCTGTGTTTTTCCAATGAGCTGATCCGCTTGGGCAGCAAAGCATCCGTCCCTTCGACCGAGTGAGCTGTTTTCGGATCCTGATTGCTTTAGCAATCAGTGGCTTTTAAGTGTTTTGAGCGACTGACCGCTTCTGGCCTCATCCGCAACGGATCAGCGTCGTCCGGTCCGGGTGCTCACATCTACCCATACGGCCAACACCAGAATGCTGCCCTTGACGATCATCTGCCAATAACTGTCGACGTCGAGCATGGACATACCGTTGTCCAGGCTGGTGATGACCAGCGCGCCGAGGAGGGCGCCGTAGACAGTGCCGGAGCCGCCGCGCATGGAGGTGCCGCCGATGAAGCAGGCGGCGATGGCGTCGAGTTCGCCCATGCTGCCGGCCGAGGGCGAACCGGCAGCCAGGCGCGCGGTGTTGACCACCCCGGCGAGGGCGCACATCACGCCCATGATCCCGAAAATCCAGAGCTTCACGGCCTGTACATTGATACCGGACAGGCGCGTCGCTTCCATGTTGCTGCCCACGGAATAGACGCGTCGGCCGAAGACGGTCTGACTGGTCACGTAGCTGAACCCGCCCAGCAGGATCAGCAGAAGCAGGACCGGCACGGGAATGCCGTCATAGCTGTTGAGGGTCTGGACGAAGCCGGCCAGCACCGCGCCGATCAACAGCACGCGTGCTACGTCACGCACCAGTGAATGTGCCGCCAGGCCGTGAAGGGCGCGATTGCGCCGTTGTTTCCAGGTCAGGAACAACGTCAGTGCGAACAGCAGAACGCCCAGGCCTGTGCCGATCGTGTGTGGCAAATAACCCTGGCCAATGTAGACGAGCTCCGGCGACACCGGGGCAATGGTCGTGCCGCCGGTAATCCCCAGCAAAATGCCGCGGAAAGCCAGCATGCCCCCCAGCCCCACGATGAATGACGGAATGCGCAGGTAGGCGGCCATGTAGCCGTTGGCGAGGCCGATCAGCAGTCCGCACAGGACGACAAGGCTCAGGTTCGCCAGCAGCGGTATGTGGTAGATAACGTCGAGAATGGCCGCGACGCCACCGAGCAGGCCCAGCAATGAGCCGACCGACAAATCGATCTCGCCGCTGATGATGACCAGCACCATGCCGCAGGCGAGAATCCCGGTAATGGACATCTGGCGCAGCAGATTGGAGAGGTTGCGCGGTGTCAGGAATCCGCCCTCGGTCTGCCAGCTGAAGAACAGCCAGATAAACGCCACGGCAAACACCAGCGCGAGCATCTTGTAGCGGGTGAAGAGTTGTTTGACCTGATTCATTTACGCGGATTTCCGATCTTTATTGTTATGGCTGTCAGGCTGGCTGAGTGCGGCGGCGAGCACCTGTTCCTGAGTGAGTTCATGGTTGATGAAGTCGCCCTGCAACCGGCCTTCGCCGATCACCAGTACGCGGTCGGAAACGCCGAGCACTTCGGCCAGCTCCGAAGACACCATGATGATCGACACGCCTTCGGCCGCCAGCGCCCCCATCAGCTTGTAGATCTCGTACTTGGCGCCGACATCGACACCTCGGGTGGGCTCATCGAGAATCAGGACCCGGGGTTTGGTCAGCAGCATCTTCGCCAATACGGCTTTTTGTTGATTGCCGCCGGATAGACTGGTGATCGGCAGGAACGGGCTCGCGGTCTTGAGGTGCAGGCGCGAAATTTCCCGATCGATGCTGGCCAGTTCGGCTTCGGTATCGATGCGGGTCAGTTTCGAGTAACTGTCCAGCACGGCCAGGGTGATGTTCTGGCCGACTCCCAGGTCTGGAATGATGCCCTGGCGCTTGCGGTCCTCGGGCACCAGGCACAGGCCGGCACGGATTGACTTGAGCGGCGTGCGGGTGTCGATGAGTTGGCCATCCAGCCAGACTTCGCCTTCGTGACGACCGGGGTAGGCGCCGAACAGCGCGGTCACCAGTTCGGTGCGGCCTGCACCGACCAGCCCGGCGATGCCGAGGATTTCCCCGCGTTTGAGGGTGAACGAAATATCGTCGACCCGTTTGCGTCTGGGGTTGTCGACGTCGTAGCAGGTGATGTGGCGGGCTTCGAAAATCACCTCGCCAATGTCGTGTGGTTCGGTGGGGTAGAGGTTGCTCATTTCCCGTCCGACCATCTGGGTGATGATCTGTGGAATATCCATGTCCGCCATGGCGGTCGTGGCGATGTGTTTGCCGTCCCGGATTACCGAAATGGTGTCGCACACGGCGGCCACTTCATCGAGCTTGTGGGAGATGTAGACACAGGCAACACCCTTGGCCTTGAGGTCGCGGATGATGTCCAGCAACACCTCGATTTCCGAACGGGTCAGGGCCGATGAAGGCTCGTCGAGGATCAGCAGGCGTGCCTGCTTGTTCAGTGCCTTGGCGATTTCCACCAGTTGCTGATAGCCGCCGCCGTATTGCGAAACCGGCAGCGATACGTTCATGTCCGGCACTTTCAGTTCACGCATCAGGGCTTCGGCGCGGTGGATCATCGCCGGGTAATTCATCCGCCCACCAGGCAGCGTCAGTTCATGGCCCATGAAAATGTTCTCGGCCACCGACAGGTCGGGAACCAGCGTCAGTTCCTGGTGAATGATGACGATACCGGCGGCTTCCGTTTCGCTGATCGATTGCGCCTTGAGCGGTTGACCGTCCCAGAGGATCTCACCGTCCCAGGTGCCATGGGGGTACACCGCGGAAAGGATCTTCATCAGCGTGGACTTGCCGGCGCCATTCTCGCCGCACAGCCCGACGCACTCACCCGGCTTGACCTTGATGTCGATGCCATTGAGCGCTTTGACACCGCCGAAGGTTTTGACGATACCGTTCATTTGCAGCAGATAGTCGGACATGGCAGAGACTCATAAGCGGCAGGTACGGGGCTGGTCCCGCAGGAGCGAGCTCCTGCAGGGGGCATTACGGGGTGATGATCACTTTCCGGCAATCTGCGCCTTGGTGTAGAACCCGTCCTGTTCCAGCAGGTCGATGTTGTCCTTGGTCAACGGAGTCGGAGTGAGCAGGATGGTGTCGACTTTTTTGCTGCCGTTGTCGTACTGCGAGCTGTAGGCGGGTTTCTCGTTACGCGCCAGTTGCACCGAGAGCTTGGCGGCTTCGGAGGCGATGAGTTTCAGCGGCTTGTACACGGTCATGGTTTGAGTGCCGGCGATCACTCGCTTGACCGCTGCAAGGTCCGCATCCTGCCCCGAAATCGGCACCTTGCCGGCCAGTTGCTGAGCGGCCAGGGCCTGGATGGCGCCGCCTGCCGTGGCGTCGTTGGAGGCGACGATGCCGTCGATTTTGTTGGCGTTGCGGGTCAAGGCGTTTTCAACAATGCTCAGCGCTTCGGTAGGGTTCCATTCCTTCACCCATTGTTGGCCGACGATCTTGATATCACCCTTGTCGATGGCCGGTTGCAGCACTTTCATCTGCCCTTCGCGCAGGACTTTTGCATTGTTGTCGGTAGGCGCACCACCGAGCAGGAAGTAATTGCCCTTGGGCGCTGCGTGCAGCACGCCGCTGGCCTGCATCTCGCCGACCTTTTCGTTATCGAAGGAAATGTAGGCGTCGATATCCGCGTTGAGTATCAGACGGTCATAGGACACGACCTTGATTCCGGCTTTCTTCGCTTCGGCCACTGCGTTGGTCAGGACGGTAGCGTTGAACGGCACGATGACGATCACATCGACGCCACGAGAAATGAGATTTTCGATTTGCGAAATCTGCTTTTGCTCGTTGGCATCGGCCGACTGTACGAAGACCTTGGCGTCCATTTTTTCCGCCGCCGCAACGAAGTAATCGCGGTCACGTGACCAGCGTTCCAGCCGCAGATCATCAATGGAGAAACCAATTTTCGGGTGGGCGGCATCGGCCATCACCGGCAGCGACAGCAGAGCCAGGGCGCTGGCCAATAGCGCGCGTTTTACTTTCTTCATGGTGGTGCGTCCTTTTATTTTTGTTTGAAAGACACGGCCTGACGATGAGTATCGGGCTGGTAGAACTGTAGAGAATCTGCAGACGCAGCGGACACAGATTTGTCGTGCGAATGTCACAGCGTTGTTGCGCCCGCAGACCCGTTGGCGATCAGCGATAGATAAACCGGTTGACGAGGTTTTCGAGCATCTCCTGCCTGCCGCTGACGGCCTGCGGATTCAGCTCGTTGGCGAATGCGTGTTCGGCCAATGACTGGAGGTTGAACTCACCCGCCAGCACCGCCTGCCCGAACGGCTGCTGCCAGCCGGCGTAGCGTTGATCCTTGAGCAGCTGGAGCTGGTCGTTCTGCACCATGGCGGCTGCCCGCTCCAAGGACAGGGCTAAGACGTCCATTGCGCCGACGTGACCATGGAACAGATCGATCTCATCGAGGCTCTGGCGGCGAACCTTGGAGTCGAAGTTGAACCCGCCATTCTTGAACCCGCCGGCCTTGAGAATTTCATAGGTGACCAGGGTCATTTCTTCGACGCTGTTGGGGAATTGATCGGTGTCCCAGCCGTTTTGCGGATCACCGCGGTTGGCGTCGATGCTGCCGAAAATCCCCAGCGAGACGGCCGTCGCAATCTCGTGATGAAAGCTATGACCGGCCAGGGTCGCGTGGTTGGCCTCGATGTTGACCTTGATTTCCTTTTCCAGGCCGAACTGCTGGAGAAAGCCGAACACGGTGGCGCTGTCGTAATCGTATTGGTGCTTGGTCGGCTCCTGCGGCTTGGGTTCGATCAGCAAGTCGCCTTTGAAACCGATCTTGTGCTTGTGCTCGACCACCATGCGCATGAAGCGGCCCAGTTGTTCGCGTTCACGTTTCAAGTCGGTGTTGAGCAGGGTTTCGTAGCCTTCGCGACCGCCCCACAATACGTAGTTGGACCCTTTCAGCCGTTGGGTCGCGTTCATGGCGCTGAATACCTGGGCGGCAGCGCAGGCGAACACTTCGGGGTCAGGGTTGCTGGCGGCGCCTGCGGCAAAGCGCGGGTTGCTGAAGCAGTTGGCGGTTCCCCACAGCAGCTTGATCCCGCTTTCTTCCTGGTGTCGCTCCAGGTGATCAATCATTTGCGCGAAGTGGTTGCGGTACTCCTTCAGCGAATTGCCTTCCGGGGCGACATCCGTGTCATGGAAGCAGTAATAGTCGATACCCAATTTGGAGAAGAACTCGAACGCGGCTGCCGCCTTGCCAATGGCCAGCTCCATCGGGTCGCCGGCGTGTTGCCACGGGCGCTTGAAAGTACCTGCACCGAACACATCGGAACCCGGCCAGACGAAGGTGTGCCAATAACAGGCGGCCATGCGCAGGTGTTCTCGCATGGGTTTGCCGAGGATGATTTTGTCGGCGTCGTAGTGACGGAAGGCGAGGGGAGAATCACTGGCAGGGCCTTCGTAGCGGATCCGGTCGACATCGGGGAAGTACGGCATTGGCAATGTCCTTGTTGTTCTTGGGCGTGTCTCGATACTAACAACGGCCCCGTGCCTGCTGATTATGAAAATCACCAACAGCGGGTGCGATTTTGCGTATTGAGATTCGCCGTCTGCACGCCTAGTCTGTGCAAACCGCCTCCGTGACAAGGGGCTCGGAACAAGCCTGAAAACAATGAAAACCGTACCGCCTGTTCACCGCATCGCACTGTTGTTCAACGGGAGCAAGATCTATGACCGCGGCATCATCAGCGGCATCGGCAACTACCTGAGCAGCACCCGCGCGTCCTGGGACCTGTTCCTGGAAGAGGACTTTCTCTGCCGCTTGAAAGGAATCGAGCGCTGGCAAGGTGACGGAATCATTGCCGACTTCGACGATCCGCTGATTGGCGAGGCGCTGGCCGATATCAAGTTGCCCGTGGTGGCGGTGGGTGGTTCTTATCAGGATGAACGGGCCTATCCCAAAGGGATCCCGTACGTCGCTACCGACAATAACGCACTGATCACACTGGCTTACACGCACTTGATCGAGGCAGGGCTGCAGCGTTTTGCCTGCTTCAGCCTGCCCGAAGCGCAGGCAAATCGTTGGGCTCAGGAGCGGGAAAAATCCTTTCGACGACTGATGCAACGTGACGGCTTGCACGCCGAGGTCTATCGCGGCATGGGCACCAGCGCACCGCTCTGGGACAGCGCCGTCGAACAACTGATCGCCTGGCTCCAGAGCCTGCCCAAGCCCATTGGCATCATCGCCGTCAGTGACGCCCGCGCCCGGCAGTTGCTGCAAGCCTGCCTGACCGCCGGAATCGCCGTACCGGAGCAGGTGGCGTTGATCGGCATCGACAACGACCCCCTGACACGCAGCCTGACCCGGGTCCCCCTGAGCTCGGTCATCCAGGGCACCGAAACCATGGGCCGCACCGCCGCGCAACTGCTGCACCAGATGCTGCATGGCAAGCCGTCCACGGGCACGCACATCCTGATCCCGCCTGATGCGATCAACGTGCAGGTGTCGAGTTTGCACCAACCTTTGGGCAACCCCTACGTCATGCAAGCGCTGCTGTTTATCCGCCAATATGCCTGCCAGGGCATCAAGACGGCGCAAGTGGCGGCTTATGTTGGCGTGTCGCGCTCATCGCTGGAGTCGCACTTTCGCACTGTGCGAGGCTGCAGCGTGCACGACGAGATTCTGCGCTTCAAACTGACGGCCGCCACCAGCGGGTTGGAAAATACCAACACAGCGATTGCGGACGTTGCCCGTAATTGCGGTTTCAAATCCGCTCAATATCTACACACGGTGTTCCGTCGCGAGTTTGGATGTACGCCCCGTGAATACCAGCAGGGCGTCAGATAGCGATGCGGGGTGTAATTGGTCGATTGTTGTGTGGTGCGAAGGGCTGGATTCAACTGGTCGATACAACACTCCTTCTACCTGTTGTATCCACAATCCAAAGCGGACCTAACCGGTTTTTGAAGTCATCCAGGTCAAAAAATTATTGAGCTGAGTCGTAAACTCTTTTGGCTTAGCGTACGGGTTCCTGGCCTGGGACAAGAAAAAAGAGATCTGCGTTCTCATGCACGGGAAATGCTGAACAAACAGCTCGACATGCTCTTCCAGTGTTTGCGGCCACATCAGGTCCTGTTCAGAGCGAAGTACTTGAGTTGACCGGATGAGTTTGCGCGAGGCTTCGCGTTGCAAGCGTAGCGATTGCGTCGGTGTGGTCGCCTGATCGATAAGATCGGCATATCGGGTCAGTACGGATTCAAAGTCACCATTCACGGCAATGGCGATATCACGCGACGGCTTGAACCGGTCGAAGCGTTTGGTCAGATCATTCCCCCATAAGCAACGACAGTGATGCTTGAGCCAAAAACCCCAGCTCAATCGACTGTCAGCCGCCAATATTTCAGAACGACTACCGATGTCGAAATCGATCTTGATGACTTCGGTATGCCGACTTTCCAGCGTGCGCCTTTTCGACTCCAACATTTCGAGACTCTGCGACGTAGGAGGGCTGTGCAGAACAAGGGTTAGGTCCAGGTCAGAAACCCCCGGGACCGCATCGCCCCTAGCGACGCTGCCATAAAGATAAACCCCGTCCAGCAGAGGTTCCGATCGAGCGAGCGTCATGCAAACGTCCACCAGTAAATCCTGAAACTGTGGCTGCACCTCGACGTTGGGCACGGTGAGGATATAACCGTCTGCATCAATGCCACGAGGATGGAATCGTTCCATGAAGCCGTCCGTGAGTTGTGTTCAGAGAGGTACTTTAACAGCCAATAGTGACTGCTTTTGACCCCGAGTATGTCAAAACCCTTGTTAGCCGCTTTCCACTCCGGAATGTTTTGCTCTACTCAACCATCACCCGGGATCTGCCGTCTTTCCAGCAGCTTTATGATGAGCGCCTCTCCACGCTGCCTAACGTCCAGCGCCTGACATCCACCCTGGTGATGAAACGGGTCATTCAGGACCGTTCCCTTCCTCTGTGATTTGAACCTGTTTTTTGGGTGGTGCCGGATCAGATCATTCCACCACCCGATTGTCCTCCGAGCAGGTGAGGAAATGGACGCTTCTCATCCTTTTTGACGCGGCTCGTCAATTTCCGTTTTCAGTAACGCCTCCCCATTACCTTGATGGCGTGTCGCAAACGCTCCCTGACGTGTCGTCCCGGGCCAACTGCGCAAAACACAGGTGCGCTTGGTAATAAGCGTTATTAGAGATTGATCTAGGCAATTGCATTCTAAAAGCGACGCGATTCTTTTCTGTAAGCGACCAAGTCATTTTTCGAATAGATAAATAACTGAATGAATTTAAAGGAGAAATACAAAATTCACGGTGAATTTTTTATGTGTTTTCTATGTATACACAAGAAATACAATCTATTGACCACCCCGAAAACCCATGCGAGTCTGACCCCATCAGCCACCCGCATCTGACGGCGAAATCAACTCTGGAGGTCGTTCGTGAAAAACGGCAAAACCTGTCTCTACGAAGACTTGAAACGTCAAATCCTGACGATGGAACTGGACCCTGACGAGGCGCTGGATGAAGTGATTCTCAGCGAGCGTTATGGCTTGTCCCGCACCCCCGTTCGAGAAGTTTTCCGTCGTTTGGCCGGTGAAGGTTATATCGACATTCGAGAGAACCGCGGCGCGCGGGTTATCCCGATGAATCACTCGACACTGCGCAATTTCTTCCTGGTTGCACCGATGATGTACGCAGCCATCGGTCGTCTCGCGGTGCAGAACTTCAAGCCACGTCAGCTGATCGATCTGAAAGACACGCAGTACCGCTTCCGCCACGCCACCACTTCAAGGGATGCGCTGGCGATGGTCGTCGAGAACAATCGATTTCACGCAATTATGGGTGAGATGGCTGGCAACCAATATCTGCAACCCAGTCTGGAAAGACTGCTGATTGATCACGCCCGAATCGGTAATACATTTTTCCGACCTCAGAATGAGGATATGGAACAACGTCTTGATCTGTCCGCCTGCCACCATGATTTGTTTATCGAGGCTATCGAGCGTCGCGATGAAGGTGCAGTCGTTGATCTTGTGTTTGAACACTGGGAACTGTCCCGAGAAAACATGGAAATTTTTATCGCGCCTCAAGGCATCCAGGCGGACGCACTCATTGACCTTCCACGTCACTCATCTTCGGAGAAATCATCTTGAAATTTGAAGGCATCTATACCCCCGCGGTGACTCCTTATAATCCTGATGGGGAGATCGACTGGAATGTGTACTCCGAAGTATTGGAGTCGCTGATCGAAGCGAAAGTACACGGCATTATTATCGGCGGGTCGACCGGCGAATATTATGCGCAGACTGCAGAAGAACGTACTGAGCTTGCCGCTTATGCGAAAGATGTGATCGGCACTCGGGTGCAACTGATCGTCAGCACGGGGGCCATTCGCACTGAAGATGCGGTGCAGTATGCAAAGGATGCCAAAGCGATCAAAGCGGACGCCATTCTCGTCACCAGTCCGCCGTACGCGCTCCCTACCTCCGAGGAAAACGCGATACATGCATTGACCATTGATCGCGCTGCCGACCTGCCGATCATGCTTTACAACTACCCGGGTCGCATGTGCGTTTCGATGGATGAGTATTACTTCACCCGTGTGAGCCAATCGAAAAACGTAATTGCAATCAAGGAAAGCTCCGGCGACATGGGGCAGGTGCATCTGCTCGCGCGTAAGTTCCCCAACATCGCACTGTCATGCGGCTGGGATGACCAAGCACTGGAGTTTTTTGCCTGGGGTGCCAGAAGTTGGGTGTGTGCCGGTTCCAACTTCCTGCCCAAAGAACACGTGGCGCTTTATGAAGCCTGCGTGATCGAGAAAGACTTCGATAAAGGCCGTCGGATCATGTCGGCGATGATGCCCCTGATGAATGCTTTGGACGGCGGTAAGTTCGTGCAGTCGATCAAATATGGTTGCGAGCTTAATGGACTGAAAGTAGGGGACGTGCGCTTACCGCTTCAGCCTCTTGATTCGGAAGAAAAACAACGCCTTCAATCGGTCATCGCCGAACTGAAACGCAATGTAGCAAATATCACTTCGGGAGCCAGCCATGGGTGATCTTCTGAGCAAGGCCGAATATGCGGCCCTCGCGAAAAGCATTTCGTTGCCTTCCAACGCATTTATCAATGGCGCGTTCAAACCGTCCCTCTCTGGCAAAACGTTCGTTACAACCAATCCGGCAACGGGTGAGTTTTTGACAGACGTCGCTGCCTGTTCGTCCGAGGATGTCGACGTAGCGGTCAGTAATGCCAAAGAGGCATTTGAGGATGGACGCTGGAGATCGATTTCTCCCAGGGAGCGCAAAGCCGTTCTCCTGAAGTTCGCGGATCTGCTTGAAAGCCATCAGCACGAACTGGCAGTTTTGGAGAGCCTCGATAGCGGCAAGCCTGTCAGTGAATGTCAGTTGGTCGATGTACCGGACACCATTCACACCCTGCGCTGGCACGCGGAGTTGATCGACAAGATTTATGACAACACCGCCCCGGTGGGCAGTGACGCACTGACCATGGTTGTGCGCGAGCCGATTGGCGTGGTGGGCTGCGTATTGCCCTGGAACTTCCCCCTGTTGATGCTGGCCTGGAAAATCGGCCCGGCGCTTGCGGCTGGATGCTCGGTCATCGTCAAACCCGCCGAACAGACCACGCTGACCACGTTGCGAGTCGCGGAGCTGGCGTTTGAAGCCGGCGTACCTGCCGGTGTGCTCAACATCGTGACCGGCACTGGCAAGGAGGTCGGAGAGCCGATCGGTTTGCATAACGATGTCGACATGGTGAGCTTCACGGGCTCCACCGCGACCGGTCGCCGTTTCCTGCATTACGCCGCTGATTCGAACCTGAAGCGCATCGTGCTCGAATGTGGCGGTAAAAACCCAGCCGTGGTGATGGACGATGCCGAAGACCTGGACCGTGTTGCCGAACATGTCGTTAACGGTGCGTTCTGGAACATGGGCGAAAACTGCTCTGCAACCTCACGCCTGATCGTTCACGAGTCCGTGAAAAACGAGCTGCTGCAACGCATGGGCGCCTACATCCGCGAATGGAAAATGGGTGATCCCCTCGATCCGCAAAACCGTGTGGGGGCGCTGGTCAGCCCTGAGCATTTCGCGAAAGTTAAGTCGTACCTTGAGCAAGCCACCGCTGGAAAGCTGGCGGTTGTGTACGGCGGTGAGACTAAAGACGGCGCCTTCGTACAGCCAACCGTGATTGACGGTGTCGACAGAGAAAGCCGGTTGTTCCAGGAAGAGATCTTTGGCCCGATTCTGTCGGTCACCACCTTCAGTTCGATCTCCGAAGCGATCGCCCTGGCCAATGACACGGTGTACGGCCTGGCCGCCTCTGTTTATACCGGTAGCCTGCGCCGGGCCATCAAGTTGTCGCGAGAAATTCGCGCCGGCATCGTCACTGTGAACTGCTTTGGTGAGGGTGATGCTTCGACGCCTTTCGGCGGCTACAAAGAGTCGGGATTCGGTGGTCGGGACAAATCCATTTTTGCTCACGATCAGTACACCGAAATCAAAACCATCTGGATCGATGTGTCTGATCGGTCGGTTGATGAGACCGAAAAATGAGCACCCATACCATCAAGCGTCTGCCGGTAGACACCGGGGTTTCAGGTTGGGAGGCGATATCCACACGCACTGCGCCTGTCCGCATGCTTGATGGGCGCGTGACGGCGGACTGGCTGATTATCGGTGCAGGCTTTGCCGGTCTCTCCGCCGCTCGCAGGTTGTCCCAGTTGCATCCGGGCGACAGCATCGCGATTGTCGACGCCCATGAAGTGGCGAAGGGGCCGGCCGGCAGGAACTCGGGCTTCATGATTGACGTGCCGCACAGTCTTTCATCCGGGGAGTATTCGGTTGCCGGTGAGTCTGCAACGGCGCAGGAAATCGCTCAGAACCGCTTTGCCATTGCTTTCGCAGCAGAAGCCGCGCGCGAGTACGGCATGTCTACGGAGACTTTCGACCCCTCCGGCAAGATTAACGCGGCGGCAACAGAGCGGGGGATGAAGCTCAATGACAACTATGCAAAATCACTGAAAGGTATTGGCGAACAATACGAACTGCTCGACGCTGCGCAGATGCAAGAGATAACCGGCTCTCACTATTACCATGGCGGGCTGTATACGCCCGGCGCGGTAATGATTCAACCGGCTCAATATATAAGGGACCTTGCATTTGGACTTGATAAGAACGTCAGTCTGTATGAGCGGTCGCCGATTATCGAGTTGTCGAAGTCAGGGAATAGTTGGACGGCCAAGTCCCATCGTGGTGTTGTTAATGCGCCTAAAGTGATTCTTGCAGTCAATGGCCATGTCGAAGACTTTGGCCATTTTCAAGGAAGACTGTTGCATGTGTTTACCTATGCTTCGATGACCGCTGCTTACAGTCATGATGAGTTTGACAGGCCGGTGACCGGCAAACCGCGTTGGGCTTTATTACCGGCGGATCCCATGGGGGCGACTGTTCGCAAGATCACTTCAAACGGACTTTCGCGCATTGTTATTCGAACCAAGTTTACCTATGACCCCAGTATTCAAGTAACGCCGATGCGTGTTGCTGAAGTGGCCGAAGAACAACGGCATTCGCTGGACGCACGCTTCCCGGAGTTGAAATCGACTCCGCTGGAATTCAGCTGGGCAGGGCGGCTCTGCTTGAGCCGCAACAGCGCGCCAGCCTTTGGCGAAATAGAAGAAAACCTCTACTCGGCGTGCTGCGAAAACGGGCTGGGGACGGTTAAAAGTACGTTGGCAGGCGTGATGGCTGCCGAATTGGCCAGCGGGGCACATTCACCGCTGTTGGAAAGTTTCAGTCAAATGCCAGGGCCTAGCCGGCTTCCACCCAGGCTATTAACCAAACTGGGTGTCAACTCGGTTATTCGTTGGCAGGCGCTGAGGGCAGGGCGAGAGGGCTGAATTGCTTCAAACATCCGGCTTTTATTTCATAAAGGCCTAATCTCAAGTTGTAAACCGTAGATCGGAGTTCGCCATGAAAAAGATTTGGAAGGCTATCTGCGCTGTCGCTGTGGCTGGCTTAATGAGTTTGCCAGTTCACGCCGAAGAAAAAACGATCACCATGGGTACCTTGTCATGGGAAGACTTGACGCCTATTACCGGTATTACCAAAAAGGTACTTGAGGATTCCGGTTATAGCGTAAAAGTTGTTGAGTTTTCCGAGTGGGGTATTGCTTACGCGGCGCTGACCAAGGGCGATATTCAAGTGCTCGCCTCTCAAACAGATTATGCAGCGAACGACTATTGGAGCAAAAACAAGAACCGCCTGGAAAAGCTGTCCCCAGTTTCTTATGGACTCTACCAAGGTATCGCCGTTCCTAAATATGTGGATATCGACTCTGTCGATCAGTTGAACGACAACTCGGAAAAGTTTGGCGGAAAAATCATCGGTATCGAACCGGGTTCGGGCTTGATGAGCGATGCGACCAAAGCCGTCAGCGCTTACGGCATCAAGTTGAAACTGCTCGAAGGCAGTACCGCAGCGATGACCGCCGCATTGAAATCGGCCGTTGATCGTAAAGAGTGGGTGGCGGTCACCGTTTGGGAACCGTCGTGGATGGCGCAGAAATTCGACCTGAAGTTCCTCAAAGACCCAAAAGGCGTTTTCCCGCCGCCACAAGGTTACTACTGGATCGGTCACAAGGGCTTCACAGAGAGCTACCCGCACGCACGTGAAGTGATGGCCAGCGTGTATGTGCCGATCAACGACATCACCGCAATCAATGGTGAAGTGAAGGACGGCAAAACCATGGAACAGGCCGTTAAAGGCTGGACCGATAGCCACGCCGAGCTGCTGAAGCGCTGGGAAGACATAAAGAAATAAGCAACGACTTTTTCCAAGCCACTGCCGCCCTTTGATTCATTAGAAAAACCAGAAAAACTGGTTCGACGGGTACGAAAATGACAACCCCCAAAATAGACACGAACGAAGTGCTGGTAGATTGCCAGTCCGTCTGGAAAATCTTTGGTAAAGGCGCACCTGCTGCGATGAACGCTGTCGTTCAGCAGGGGCTGACCAAGACCCAGATCCTGCAAGATTACAGCTGCGTGGTCGGGGTCTCCGACGTCAGTCTCCAGGTTCGCCGAGGAGAAATCTTTTGCATCATGGGATTGTCCGGCAGTGGCAAATCCACCCTGATCAGGCTTCTGAACAAACTGATCACGCCCAGTGCCGGTAAGGTTCTGGTCAAAGGCAAAGACCTTTCATCCTTGACTCCCGCAGAGCTGCGGGAGGTGAGGGCGCGTCACATCGGCATGGTCTTTCAGAGCGTTGCCTTGCTGCCTAACCGCACGGTTCTGGAGAACACCGCGTTTGGCCTGGAAGTACAAGGCGTGGGCAAGGCCGAGCGTTACAAAGTAGCCGAGCAGGCGTTGGCCAAGGTGGGTTTGAGCGACTGGATTTCGCGCTATCCCAGCGAGTTGTCCGGTGGCATGCAACAACGGGTAGGGCTGGCGCGAGCGATCACGGCGGATCCTGAAGTGATCCTGATGGACGAGCCGTTCAGTGCGCTTGACCCCTTGATTCGTCGGCAGTTGCAGGACGAGTTCCGGCAACTGACCAAGGAGCTCGGCAAGTCCGCAGTCTTTATTACCCACGACCTAGACGAGGCGATCCGTATCGGTGACCGCATCGCGATCATGAAAGATGGCGCGATCATTCAGGTGGGCACTGCCGAGGAGATCGTGCTGAACCCGGCGGATGACTACGTGGCGGAATTTGTCGCAGGCATTTCCAGATTGCATCTGGTCAAAGCTCAATCGGTGATGACACCCGTCGAGCCTTACAAGGTTGCGAACCCTGGCTGCGACATCGCCAAGCTGACCAAAACCTCGCCCGACGCGGATATCAACGAGCTGATCGGCTTGACGATGAAGTCCGACCGCGATGCGCTCGCTGTGGTGGATAACGGTGCGGTGGTCGGCGTCATTACGCTGCGTGATCTGCTGCGTGGCGTTCAAGGTATTCCGAATGAGTTCGCTGGCTCATCAGCCGCCACTGTTCTGGAGGAATCATGAGCACGCCTGACTTTTCCAACCAATTCGATTCGGCCGTCAACTCGAGCCTGGAATGGCTGATGGATAACGGCGAGTTTGTGTTCGACACTGCTAATACGTTGCTGAAGGGCATTTACCAAAGCGTTCTGTGGTGCATTGCCTATCCGCCGTATTACGTCATCGCGATTGTCCTGGCCTTGATCGGCTGGCGAGCGGTTGGCGTTCGATTCGCGATTCTCACCGGTCTGGCGTTGATGTTCTGCGACATCATTGGCTTGTGGCCAGAGACGGTCAGTACGCTCGCCCTGGTACTGACCGCCACGGTGTTGGCACTGGTGGTGGCGATTCCGTTGGGCGTGCTGGCTGGTTTGGCGCCATCCTTTGATCGCGTCGTCGATCCTTGTCTGGATCTGGTGCAAACCTTGCCGCCCTACATCTATCTGCTGCCGGCCATTGCACTGCTCGGCTACGGCCCGGCCACGGCACTGTTGGCGACCTTCATCGTTGCGGTGCCGCCGGCGATGCGGCTGACTTCCCTGGGGATTCGCATGACCCCACGGGAGTTCATCGAGCTGGGGGATGCCAGCGGCGTCACCCGGTGGCAGATGTTTTTCAAAATCCGCTTGCCGTTCGCCATGCCCAGCATCATGGCCGGGGTTAATCAAAGCCTGATGATGGCCTTCGGCATGGTGGTGATCGCTGGCATCGTCGGCTCTGGTGGTTTGGGCGAATCCATTTACGGGGCGGTACGCACACTGGATATCGCCAAGTCGATCAACGCGGCAATAGCCATCGTCATCCTGACCATGATTCTGGATCGGTTGGCCCAGAGTGCTGCACGGTCCCGGATGGGAGAATCCCAATGACAACGCAAATCCAATTTTCTCCAGGCGAGTTTCTGGCACCCGCTGTTGACTGGCTGAACGCCAATTTACACGGCTTGTTCATGGGCGTTAGCCACGTCATCGAGGCGATACTCGGCGCAGTGGAAACGGCTCTGCTTGCTCCCCATCCTTATTTATTCATTGGAATTGTCGTTGTAGCGGCGTTCTTTTTTGCTAACAAGCGAGTCGCTGTTTTCGCTGCTTTGATGTTGGCTTTTTGCTTGTTCTCTGGACTGTGGGTCGCTTCCATCCAGACTATTGCGCTGGTATCCGTGGCGGTCTTGATATCGGTCGCCATCGCCTTTCCGCTGGGTGTCCTGGCGGCCCGTGTGAAGCGGGTCGACGAGGCGTTTTTACCGATCCTCAACATCATGCAAACCGTGCCACCGTGGGTTTACCTGATTCCCGCTGTGATTCTCTTCAGCCTGGGACGCGTGCCGGCAATCATCGCGACGATTGTGTATGGCATCCCACCGATGCTCAGACTGACGACCCTTGCTTTCAAGCAGCTACCAAAAGATCTGCTCGAGTTGGGCCAGGCTTCCGGTGCTTCGCCAAGGGACATTCTGTTCAAGATCGAACTGCCGACTGCCGCACCCACGCTGTTGGTTGGTCTGAACCAATGCATCCTCATGTCCCTGGCGATGGTGGTGCTGGCAGGTCTGGTAGGGGCGGGAGGTCTTGGGGCTGAAGTGACCCGAGGCCTCTCCAGGATGGAGATGGGGTTAGGGCTGCGTGCCGGTCTGGCGATTGTTGCTATTGCACTGCTGCTGGATCGCCTGTCACGCGGCGCGTTGCAACGTCACTCCCCAAGCCAACATCTTTGAGTGGGTTTCAGCATGAGACATAGTTTTTTTTGCATTGACTCCCATGCCTGCGGTAACCCGGTGCGGGTGGTGGCAGGTGGCGGGCCTCTGTTGCCGTCGGTGTCGATGGCCGAACGACGTGAGATCTTTGTGCGCGAGCATGACTGGGTTCGAACCGCGTTGATGTTCGAGCCCAGGGGGCACGACATCATGTCCGGTGTGATCATTTATCCATCCTCGCGTGATGATTGTGATTTTGGTGCGTTGTTCATAGAGGTCAGCGGCTGCCTGCCGATGTGTGGGGCGGGCACCATAGGCTTGTCGACCGTGGTGATCGAAGAGGGCCTGGTCACGCCGCGCGAACCTGGCAAGCTGGCCATCGAGACGCCTGCGGGGCGTGTCGATGTCGACTACAGCATGAGCGGCGAATTCGTTGACTCGATTCGCCTGTTCAACGTAGCCAGTTATCTGCACAGCGCTGATGTGCTGGTCGATGTGCCCGGCGTCGGCGAGCTGATTGTGGACATTGCCTATGGCGGCAATTTCTATGCGGTGGTCGAGCCGCAGGAGAATTGGGCGGGCTTGCAAGGGCTGAGCACGGCAGACATCGTCAGCCTGAGCCAGAAGCTTCGCACGGCCCTGGCAGAGGTTTGTCATCCCGAACATCCCGAGAACAGCAGAATCAGCGGCGTTCACCACATCATCTGGTGCGACGATGGGCACGGTACAGCGGCGGATGGCCGCAGTGCGGTGTTCTACGGCGACAAAGCCATTGATCGGTCTCCCGGCGGCACCGGCACTTCGGCGCGGATGGCTCAACTGGTCGGGAAGGGACGGTTAAAGGTAGGCGACACGTTCCGCAATGAAAGCCTGATCGGGACGATCTTCGAAGGGAAAGTCGAATCATCGATAAAGGTCGGTACGTTTGACGGCATCAGGCCCAGTGTCTGCGGCTGGGCGCAGATCACCGGCCACAACACCATTTTTGTCGATGACAAAGACCCGCTTCGTCACGGCTTTCAACTGGCTTGATCGGTCGCATAATGGTGCTAGGGCTTTTTGCGCTTCTACAGTTAGCATTAGGCTTTATCTACGCAGTAACCGAGTGGGTCGAACATTGATCGAACGACGCCAATTCAGCGGAGGCATGAAGGGAAAAAATCTCCGCTATCTGAATGAAAACCCTGATGAGCCTGCTCGAATGACCCGGGCAGGCTTTGTGCTGCTCGAGCATTTTTCGCTGCCCGCGTTCACCCAGGCACTGGACACCATTGTCACCGCGAATCTTCTACGACCCAGGTTGTTCTCTTCGCGAACGTTCGGTTTGAACGACGGCGAGGTCATCAGCGATTTGGGGCTGGTCATCCGGCCGGATGCACGTCTGGATGCTTCAGCCATTCACGACCTGGATCTGCTGGTGATTTGTGGCGGCTACAGGACAGAGCTCAAGGCTGATGACGAGTTCATCAGCCTGTTGCGTATGGCGGCGAACCAGGGTGTCTGCCTGGCCGGGTTGTGGAATGGCGCATGGTTTCTGGGCAGCGCAGGTTTGCTCGATGGGTATCGTTGCGCCATTCACCCCGAACATCGCCCCGCACTCGCGGAAATCTCCAAGGCGACGCAAGTCACCAGTGAACCCTACGTCATTGATCGCGACCGCCTCACCGCGTCCAGCCCCTCGGGGGCATTTCATATGGCGCTAGACTGGATCAAGGGCCTGCACGATAAAGCCCTCGTCGAAGGGATCGAGGACATTCTGGCGTTCGAGGAGTCTCGTTATCGGCGCATCAAACCGGCTGAAAATATTTGTGTGAGCGCGCCCTTGCGCGAGGTGGTCAAGCTGATGGACGCCAACCTCGAAGAGCCTCTGGAACTGGAGCAACTGGCGGCCTATGCCGGACGTTCCCGGCGGCAATTGGAACGCTTGTTCAAGGAGCAACTCGGTACAACGCCGCAGCGGTATTACATGGAACTGCGGATCACCGAAGCACGGCGACTGCTCCAGCACACCGAACTGTCCCAGGTCGACGTGTTGGTGGCCTGTGGTTTTGTGTCGCCCAGTCATTTCAGCAAGTGTTATAGCTCGTACTTCGGGTACAGACCTTCCAAGGAAAAGCGGCTCGTTAAATAAAGAAGAGGCCTGTGCAAGGCCTCCTCTTGTTACCAGAGCGATTACGCTGCGCTAACGGCGTCGGCGGACACGGTTTTTTTCTGCACGGCCTGATACAGCAGGCTGGACACCATGAACCCAAGAATGGCCAGCACACTCATCAAACTGAAAACGTAGTTGTAACCTTGCTGGCCAGGGAAATGGTCGAGGAGCGCGCCGTAGATAACGTAAGCGAACATGCCCGGCGCATAACCGATCAGGCAACCAATACCGAAGGCTGAGCCGGTGATGTGCTGAGGAATGCCGACTTCACCCATGGGCGCCCAGAACACGCCGCGCATGGAGAACACGATGAGGGCAAAGGACAGGGTGGCCGCCATGCCCGCGTAGATGAAGCTCGGGCTTTTCGGGATGAGCATGATCACGCCCATGAGCGGCAGCAAGGCCAGGAATGCCCATTTCAGATAACGGCTGGTGCTCTTGAATTGCTTGTCGGCAATGAAGCCACCGGCGGGCCCACCCAGGATCTTCAGGAAGTACTGGTTGATGATGCCGTAGGCGCCCACCAGCGCGACAGGCAGCCCGTACATTTCCTTGAGGTAGGGAATGAAATAGGTCAGGCCGCAGTAGACGATGTAGACCATGAACACGTTGAGGCTGACCAGCCAGATACCCGGCACCTTGATGGCCTCGAGCAGGTTCGACAAACCGTTCTTCGGCTTGGCCATCGCCTGTGCGTTGCCGCCCTTGAGCAGGAACCAGGTCAGGGAGCCGGCCAGTATGTCGATGACCGAGTAGAAGAGGATTGCCGATTTCAGACCGGCCTCACCGGAGCCCATGGCGACGAACACGCCCAGGGCAGAAAAGGCGACCAGGGTATCAATGACGCCACGCCCGCCTTCCAGAAGCCCGAACAACCGACCCTGTTCCTGATCGTCACCGAGGTTGCGGATGGCCTTGAGCAGTGAGGGCCAGAAGATGCAATCGGCGCAGACGGCCAACAGGCTGAAGACGATCAGCAGATTGCTGAAGGGCGGAAAAGTCGCCAGATAGAGCCCCAGGCTGCCGGTACCTATCAGGCCGATCGGGATCAGTTTGCGCGTGTCATATCGATCGGCGAGCAGCCCGCCCACGACAAACAGCGTGGTGGCGATGATGGCGTTGGCGCTCAGCAGCACGCCGATTTCAGTATGGGTCAACCCCATGAATTCTTGCATCGGCACATAGAAGGCATCCTTGAGGTTCGCCAGCTTGTAGATGGTGCCGCCACCGAGGATAAGAATCAGGAATCGGAGCCATTTGGCCTTGTCACGAGTTGTCATTATTGTTCTCCAGGCGTAATCGAGTAGTCACGTCAGATTCAGGCGTTTGCGCGGTGAGCCAGGGTCAATTCGGCCAGGGTTCGGAACTCGGCCAGCAGGCTTCGTACATAAGCGACCTGGTTGTTTGCCCAACGGTGTTCATCAGCCAGCATTCGCTCCAGCGAATAGCCGTCCGGCAACGGCGTTTCACTCATTTCGCGGTACGCAATGAAAGGGTCGGCGGCTTCAACGGTCTGACGAAAAGCCGGGGCGACGTAGTGGTTTTCCTGCTCAAGAATGAACGCGATCACTTGCGGGGTTGATTCGCCGAGCATCAACAGCTCGAACAACATGCGTGCGCTGGGCAGGTCGTCTTCGTCGCTGCCCTGCAGCACGCCGTAATGGCCGAAACCGTTTTGCTCGGGGACGATGCGCACGCCTTTGAGATGGGTCTGGCGAATGTGTGGCGCCAGCGTCCGCAGCGCCTGCAGGGGCTGCTCGCAAGCGTTGATCATGTTGCCGAAGTCGAACAAGGCATGCAGCCGTGGATGGTTGAGCCGGTTCAGCAGTTGCGCGATCTCGGCGCTCTTGAGCTCTTCGTGCTGCTCGAAGTCGAAGAACAGGTCATGCTCGTCGGCCTGCTGCGCAAGGTAATGCAGGTCTGACTCGATCACGTCCATGACCCGGGACAGCGTCCCTTCGTAGCGTGAATAAACGCGGATGTTGCGGATGCCCAGCGCTTTGGCAATGCGGATCACTTGATCGACATCTTTTTTCAGCGTGCTGCTGATTTCCAGGTGCACATCCAGCTCCAGCGCCTTGGCCTTGTCAGCAAACGCCTGCAATTGTGTGGCTGTCATTTGGCTCAGGCTGTTTTCCTCGCCGTCGAGCAAGTGCAGGCTCAGCCCCTGCAACTCGTGGCGATAGGCGAAGTCCAGCAGGTCGGCAGGCGTGACACGGCCATGGGTGAGGTTGGTCAGCAAGGGGTAGGCATGAGCAAACAGGCGCAGCTGGCCGAGGCGCTCGAGCAGCTGTCGGGCCAGAGGTTCAGTCAGCGGGGGAGGCGCCCCGGCCCCGATGGCCTTGTGGCTCAGCAAGGCATTGAATCGTTCTTGGATCTTATTGTTCATTCGAGTCATTCCTGGTTCAGACACCGGGTCTCCCGGCGCAGCCTTTATCGCGCCAGACAGGAACTCTCGATAGATCCATTATCAGTTAAATCATAAGACCACTTGCCTTGCTTCAAGTGGCCTGCTGCAGATACCCCATTTCGCGCAAGGCCTGGGCCAATGCTTCGACGCGCTCCCGGGCCTGGTTCTCTGGGGTGCCGGCAAAACCGATCAACAGCGCGGGTGGCAGGACATGCTCGAGGCAGTAATCGCTCAGGGCGTAGGTATGAATATTGTGCCGGGCCAATGCCTTGGCGATGGCGTCGTCGTCGAGATCCGGTGGCAGCCAGGCGATCAAATGCATGCCGGCTTCCACCGGGGTGATCTTGAAGAAACCGCCCAGCTGTTGCTGCAGTTGCTCGACCAATGCTTGCTGGCGCGCCTGATACAGCGTGCGCATGCGGCGGATATGCCCAAGAAAGTGGCCTTCGCGCATGAAGTCCGCCGTCACCGCCTGGAGCAGCGTGGGCGGGCTACGATCCATGACCGCCCGCAGGGTGCAGAAGGGTTCGATCAGGGCGTGCGGCAGTATCACGTAACCCAGTCGTAGCGAGGGGAAGAGGACTTTGCTGAACGTCCCGACATAAATCACTCGAGCCCACTGGTCCATGGCATAGAGCGCGGGGAGCAGGCGCCCGCTGTAGCGAAACTCGCTGTCGCAGTCGTCCTCGATGATCCAGCTTTGCTGGTGCGCAGCCCAGTCGATGAGCTCCTGGCGCCGCGCATAACTCATGGTGACACCCAAGGGATGCTGGCGAGACGGCGTGGTAAACACCAGGCGGGCGTCCGGACACTGAACCAGACCTTGCTGGATATCGATCCCTTGTTCGTCGATGCGCAACGGGACCACCTGAGCACCCTGGGCCTGGAGCGCGATGCGCGCCGCGATATGCCCCGGATCCTCCATCCACACGTGGTCCTGCGGGTTGAGCAACAGCATGCCCAACAGATTAAAGGCTTGCTGGGCACCGGAAACGATGACGACCTGCTCGGCACTGCAATCGATGCCACGGGCATCAAACACGTATTCGGCGATCGCCGTGCGCAAGGCCTGCAATCCCTGCAGTTCGCCATAGCCGAGCATGGCCTTGGTCGGCTTGTGCAGGTGGCGATTCATCAGACGCTTCCAGACCGGTTGCGGGAACGCGTCGTAAGTACTGTGGCTGGGCAGGAACGAGGTGGGACTCCCGGGCGCCCAGTCGGCATAGGAAACTCCCTGGAAATGATTACTGCGCAGCGACAACACGGACTGGCTCAGGTCAGACAGCCGGGGCGGCTGGCGCTGTGCTTCATCGTCGGCGATACCACGACTTTCCCATTCGGTGCCGACATAGGTGCCGGCCCCGGTGCGCGAGGCCAGGAAACCTTCGGCGATCAGCTGATCGAAGGCATTGAGGATGGTGATCCGCGACAGCGACAACTCTTTGCTCAACGTCCGGGTTGACGGCAAGCGAACGCCTCCTTGAATTCTTCCACTGAGAATCTGTTTGCGAATCTGCAAATAGAGTTGGCGATACAGAGGTATTGAGTTGGCACGGTCCAGCTCAATACCCGACAGCAGCAAACCTGCGGGGGATTTCATTACATGCTCGTCTGGATGGAGTGTGGCTGATCTGGGAACACCGTCAGGCACCGAGAGATGCAAGGGTATCCAGAGGCACTCGATAAGTCATCCACCGCTCGCTTGTATGCTGGTACTTGAAGGGAGGAGGAGGGACAAGGCTCGATTCTGACTGTTGGCGCAGTACAGATCCG
>NZ_JBWKWT010000033.1:0-45339 GCF_059422365.1 Pseudomonas sp. GW821-FHT01E10 | reverse complement strand
CGGAGAAAGGCACAGCAAAGCCAGGCACAACCTCGCCACGAGGGCGGGTGGATACATGTTCGATCCCTCGAATGGAGACCGATAGCACAATAGTGGCGCGATATTAGATGGCCACTATTTTGGCGTCAATGAATGGATTCATTCGAGGAGGTTAAGGGATGACTTGTAATGGCTAAATCGGGCGCTTCCGATGAGAGCGCAGGACGTTTCCTGATGTGGTGTAGAAAAATGCTCACAACACCAAGGCGCTGTAGTCCGCAGAGAAAAAGCCGAGTGCCAAACGGCAAGGTCTTTTTTACGTAATGAACAACCCGGGCTCTGTCCGGGTACGGGGCATGGAACAAAATTAAAGAGCCGTATTTTTTGTGGCTACACTCATGGCTGGTAGCTATTGGCTACCAACGTGATGGGTCTCAACAGGAATTACAAATAGAAGGGAATCTGATGAACACGTTAAAAGCCCCCCCGTTTGCCTGCGCTGCATTGTTGTTTTTCGGCGCTCATTCCATGGCTCAGGCTGCCGACATTCTGGATCAGGGATGGAGTGACACCACCCAGTCCAATTGGCTTGAACTTTCACAAGGATCGAGAATTCTCCCTCTCTCCTGGGCGCTTGCATTGGAAGAGCCTGGTTCAGAGGAGAAGTTCATGAGTGACAAAACGATCTCCGCCTACGGTTACACGCCTTATCGTCCGTCTTATAACGGTAAGCGCTTTACGTTGCCGATGGGTTTCGTTTTGGATGACAGTCACGACAGCAAGTTGTCTTTCACGAAACTCCGCTGGTTTTTTGGACAAGGGTCGAGAGAACCGTGGGTGGGGATGAACTGTTCTGCTTGTCACACGGCTCAGATCAAATTTGAAGAGCAGAATCTTGTGATCAATGGCGGGCCAACGAACGCCGACTTTCAAAATTTCTTTAAATATTTTAGAGAGGCGTTAAGCAAAACGGCTTCCGACCCTGAAAAATTTGAACGCTTTGCAAAGAGTGTCCTGGGTGATGATCTGTCGAAAGGGAATCGCCAACGGTTGAAAAAATCCCTGGATAGCTTGAATGCGTTTTATGCCCAAAACGAGACACTGAATGCCACAGATCTGCAATATGGCCCAGGTCGCCTTGATGCCGTGGGCCACATTCTCAACAAAATCAGTCAAGTCACCCAAGCGAAACCGCCTACCCCTAACCCCTCTGATGCGCCGGTGAGTTATCCATTTCTCTGGAATACGCATCAACACAACGTCCTCCAATGGAACGGAATGGTCAGTAAAGACCAACTCCCTTCGATTAAAAATGACGGCGGCCTGGATGCTGGAGGTCTGGGGCGTAATGCTGGAGAGGCCATCGGTGTGTTCGCCGACGTTCGACCGGTTAAAGAATCTGCGGCCAAGGCAGGGTTTGTCTCCAGTGTGAATGTGAAAAATCTGGATGTTCTAGAGCGTTCTCTTTATAGCCTGAAGCCTCCGCGGTGGCCTGGGCAGTTGCCAAACGACCTTGCGCTTGGCGCCAAATTGTTTAAGGACAATTGTTCCGGCTGCCATACCCATATTGGTAGAGACGATCTCACCACGGCCATCACAGCGGTCATGATTCCAATCTCTGCGAATGACAATTTCAATGCCCAGAGCCCACAAGACTCGACCATTGGCACGGATCCCTGGATGGCGTGCAATGCCTATCAATTTAAAGCGGATGCGGGAGTGTTGACGGGTTATTCCAAAGTCGATAAATCAGGAACCATCAAGTCAAATGACCTGCTCTACAACATGCTGGGTGTGACCGTCCTGGAGACATTACTGGGTAAAGGACGCGATGTCGCCGAACTGGCTTTCGATGGATTGCTTGGTATAGATACCAAACCTCAAAAAGTCCCTGGCTTCAAGGACCGTGCCCTGTTCAGTCGTTTGGATGAGAAAGCGCTACGGCTATACAACTGCTACCGTGCCAGCTCTACCGTTCCTCTTCTCGCCTATAAAGCAAGACCCCTGACCGGCATCTGGGCCACCGCTCCCTATTTGCATAACGGCTCTGTACCGACCCTCAACGACCTTCTCCTGCCACCCCACCAGCGCCCCTCGACTTTTTATACAGGGACCAATGAGTTCGATGACAAAAAAGTTGGATTCAAGACCGAGAAATCGGACAAGAACTGGTTTCTTTTCGACACCAAGCTTGAGGGCAATAGCAACGCAGGCCATGACTATGGCGTGGGCAAGTTCAATGACATCCAACGGTCACAGCTTCTCGACTACTTGAAGTCACTTTGAACGGCGTCGCGGACGCCCTCACCTGAGGCATGGAGTGGTAATCGCTGGTAGGGGCGACCGAAAGTAGTGGTCGCCCCGCCGGAGGTAGTTACAGGTTTAATGTCTGCTTCAGGTATCAGAAGTTAGCCGGGGTGTTGGCGCTGATGATTTCTGCCTCATCCGCCCCAATATTCCTAAACCGATGCGGCAGCGTCGTCGGGAAGTAATACCCATCCCCGGCATTCAACACACTAATCTGCCCATCCACCGTCAACTCAACCGTGCCACGGGTAACCAGCCCACACTCCTCCCCTTCAGCGTGCACAATCAGCTCTTCCCCCGAACTCGCCCCAGGCGCGTACTGCTCGCGCAACAGCCGCATCTGCCGACTCGGCACCGAAGCGCCAATCAGCAACAACCGCAGCCCATGACGCCCGAGATCCGGCTGTTCATTGGCGCGAAACACGTACTGATGCTCGCGTGGTGGTTGGTCGAAGGTGAAGAAGTCCGCCAAGGACATGGGGATGCCTTCAAGCAGTTTTTTGAGGGAGCTGACGGAGGGACTGACGCGATTCTGTTCGATCAGGGAGATGGTGGCATTGGTGACGCCGCTACGCCGGGCCAGCTCGCGCTGGGACAGTTTGTAGCTTTCGCGTACTAATTTGAGTCGTGAGCCCGTGTCCATGACAGCCTTATGTGAGAACTACTTAAGGGGTAATGGGGGTGGGTGGCGGGCGACTGGTGGCCGCGGATTACGCCGTTTCCCGTCCCGGAACCGTGGAAGGCGGGTATTAAATCACGTTTGTGGGTGTTGCTCAGCAGGTTCGATAAACGGCTGGCAAAAAAGCTGTCGGCTTCTGATGTCAGTCAGTTCTGGTTTAGAAACTGTGGCGAGGGGGCTTGCCCCCTCGCCACGAAGATTTGTCCCGCATGGATTGCATCAATGGCAAAAAGCGGGGCCGCTTCGCGCCCCAGCGGGAGCAAGCTCCCTCGCCACGGGAGTGATGCGTAGCCTTGGCCGGCGGAGACCGCCGGCAGGTTCAACCTAGATGCCGAAGCGGTCTCGCAAGGCGTAATACGCCGCGCCCATGGCGGTGAGTGGGGCCTGGAAAGTGCGGCCGCCGAGCATCGGCATGTGTGGCAGGGAGGCGAAGGCGTCGAAGCGTTCGGCGTCGCCGCGGATCATTTCCGAGATCAGTTTGCCGGCCAGGTGCGAGCAGGTGACGCCGTGGCCGCTGTAGCCTTGCATGTAGTAGGCGTTTTTCTCGATGCGGCCGAATTGCGGCATGCGCGACATGGTCAGCAGGAAGTTGCCGGTCCAGCGGTAGTCGATTTTCACGTCCTTCAATTGCGGGAAGGTCTTGAGGATCTTCGGGCGGATCAGTTGTTCGATGTCGTCCGGCTCGCGGGCACCGTAGACCACGCCGCCGCCGTACAGCAGGCGGTTGTCGGCGGTGAGGCGGTAGTAGTCGAGCAGGTAATTGCAGTCTTCGACGCAGTAGTTATTGGTGATCAGGCTGCGGGCGACCTTTTCCGACAACGGCTCGGTGACGACGATCTGCGAACCGCAGGGCATGCTTTTGCGGGTCACGCGGTTGTCGAGGTCTTGCGGCAGGTAGGCGTTGCCGGCGATCAGCAGGTACTTGGCCCGCACCACGCCTTTGGCGGTGCGCACGGTGATTGGCTCGCCGTAGGAGATGTCCACGGCGGCGGATTGTTCGTAGATTTTGCCGCCCAGGCGAATGATCGCGGCGGCTTCGCCGAGGGCCAGGTTCAGCGGATGGATGTGACCACCCTGCATGTCCAGCAGGCCGCCGACGTAGTTGTCGCAACCGACTTCGCGCTGGATGTCCGAGGAGTCGAGCATTTTCAGGTTGTTGTTGCCGTAGCGTTCCCAGTTACGCTTCTGCTCGGCCAGGCCGTTGAGCTGCTTCTTGTTCAGCGCTGCGAAGATGCCGCCGGGGCGGTAGTCGCATTTGATGTCGTACTCCTTGATGCGCGAACGGATGATGTCGGCGCCTTCAAAGATCATGCTGCCGAGCACTTCGGCAGTTCTGTCGCCGTAGCGCTCTTCGATTACATCGACGTCGCGGCTGTAGGAGTTGACCAGCTGACCGCCGTTGCGACCGCTGGCGCCGAAGCCGACTTTGGCGGCTTCCAGCACGGTGACGCTGTAGCCCGCTTCGCTGAGGAACAGCGCCGAGGACAGCCCGGTGTAGCCGGCGCCGATCACGCAGACATCGCATTCCACCAGTTCTTCAAGCACCGGGTAATCGCCGGTCTGGTTGCGGGTTGCGGCGTAATAGCTGTTTACATGATTTTGTGTAGAGCTGTGTTTCATACATTTCTCCGAGGGCCGCCGGCCTATGCCGGCGACCGCCGCTGCAAAAGTGTTAGAGCTTGATCCAGGTCGCTTTGAGTTCGGTGTACTTGTCGAACGCGTGCAGCGATTTGTCCCGACCATTACCCGACTGCTTGAACCCGCCGAACGGCGCGGTCATGTCGCCGCCGTCGTACTGGTTGACCCAGACGCTGCCCGCGCGCAAGCCGCGAGCGAAGGTGTGGGCCTTGCTGAGATTGCTGGTCCACACACCAGCGGCTAGGCCGAAGATGCTGTCGTTGGCGATCTGCAGCGCTTCTTCGGCGGTGTCAAAGGTGATCAGCGACAGCACCGGACCGAAGATTTCTTCCCGGGCGATGGTCATGGCGTTGGTCACGCCGTCGAAAATCGCTGGCTCCACGTACAGGCCACCGGTGCCTTCAAGGGTGCGATTGCCGCCAGCAATCAGTTGCGCGCCCTGGTCTTTGCCGACCTGGATGTAGCGCAGCACATTGTCCAATTGGCGCTGATCGACGACGGCGCCGACAGTGGTTTCAGGGTCGAGCGCATGCCCCGGTTTCCAGGCTTGCAGCGCTTCCACCAGCAACGGAATGAACTGCTCGCGGATCGAGCGCTCCACCAGCAGGCGCGAGCCGGCGGTGCAGACTTCGCCCTGGTTGAAGGCAATCGCACTGGCCGCTGCCCGAGCCGCTGCGCGCAAGTCCGGCGCGTCGGCGAACACCACGTTCGGGCTCTTGCCGCCCGCCTCCAGCCACACGCGCTTCATGTTGCTTTGCCCGGCGTAGATCATCAGTTGCTTGGCAATCGCGGTGGAGCCAGTGAAGGCCAGCACGTCGACGTCCATGTGCAACGCCAGCGCCTTGCCGACGGTGTGACCGAAGCCCGGCAGGACGTTGAACACGCCTTTGGGAATGCCGGCGTCGAGGGCCAGTTGCGCGATACGAATCGCGGTCAGAGGCGACTTTTCCGAAGGCTTGAGGATGAACGAGTTGCCTGCCGCCAGGGCCGGGGCGAACTTCCAGCTGGCCATGATCAGCGGGAAGTTCCACGGCACGATGGCGGCGACCACGCCTGCTGGCTCACGAGTGACGAGGCCCAATTGGTCGTGCGGGGTGGCGGCGACTTCGTCGTAGATTTTGTCGATGGCTTCGGCGCTCCAGCGGATCGCGTTGGCGGCCGCTGGAATGTCGATGGCCATGGAATCGCTGATCGGTTTACCCATGTCGAGGGTTTCCAGCAGCGCCAGTTCTTCCTGGTTGGCCAGGATCAAGTCCGCGAAGCGAATCAAGATGCGCTTGCGTTCTGCAGGCGCCAACCGCGCCCAGATGCCGGATTCAAATGCACGACGCGCGACGGCGACTGCCGCATTGGCGTCGGCTTCGTCAGTGCTGGCGATGTTCGCCAGAAAGCGGCCGTCGACCGGGCTGATGCATTCGAAGGTGTCGCCACTGAGTGCCGGGCAGTATTGGCCGTCGATGAATGCGCGGCCTTCTAGTGTCAAGGACTGGAAGCGTTGCTCCCAGTCGCTGCGAGTGTTTGTCATGGTTGTGACTCTACGCAGAGGAATAAGTGATCGTGTTAACCGATGGGCAAGCGATGAGTAACCTGTGGCGAGGGAGCTTGCTCCCTCTCCACAGGTTTAGTGTCAGCCCCCGTTAAACCGTGTGCAGGTACCAGTTGTACTCAAGGTCTGAAATGGAGTTCTCGAACTCGGCCAGCTCGCTTTCCTTGCACGCCACGAACACGTCGATGTACAGCGGGTCGATGTAGCGCGCCATGACTTCGCTGTCGTCCAGTTCACGCAATGCGTCGCGCAGGTTGTTCGGCAGGCTTTGCTCGTTCTGCTCGTAGCTATTGCCTTCAACCGGGGCGCCCGGCTCGATTTCGTTGGTCAGGCCGTGGTGAATACCAGCCAGCACCGAGGCCATCAGCAGGTACGGGTTGGCATCGGCACCGGCGACACGATGCTCGATGCGCACGGCATCCGCCGAACCGGTGGGTACGCGCACCGCCACGGTACGGTTGTCGATGCCCCAGCTTGGCGAGTTCGGTACGTAGAACTGCGCGCCGAAACGACGGTAGGAGTTGACGTTCGGGCAGAGGAACGCCATCTGCGCGGGCAGGGTCTCGAGCACACCGCCGATCGCATGTCGCAGCGCGGCGTTCTGCTCGGGATCCTCGCTGGCGAAGATGTTGTTGCCTTGCTTGTCGAGAATCGAAATGTGCACGTGCAAACCGTTGCCCGCCTGACCCGGATATGGCTTGGCCATAAACGTGGTGTCCATCTCGTGGTCGTAGGCGATGTTCTTCACCAGACGCTTGAGCAGCACCGCGTAGTCGCAGGCCTTTATAGGGTCGGAGACGTGATGCAGGTTGACTTCGAACTGCGCCGGGGCGCTTTCCTTGACGATCGCGTCAGCCGGGATGCCCTGCTCTTTCGCGCCCTCGAGGATGTCTTGCAGGCAGTCGACGTATTCGTCCAGATCGTCGATCAGGTACACCTGCGTCGAGTGCGGACGCTTGCCCGACACCGGCGAGCGTGGCGACTGCGGACGACCGTTCACGTTGTCCTGGTCGATCAGGTAGAACTCCAGTTCGAACGCCGCGCAAATGGTCAGGCCCATGTCATCGAACTTGCTCACCACCTGACGCAGCACTTCGCGCGGGTCAGCAAAGAACGGCTGGCCTTCGAGCTCGTGCATGGTCATCAGCAACTGCGCGGTCGGGCGCTTCTGCCAGGGTTCGATGCTGAGGGTATCGGGGATGGGATAGCAGATGCGATCCGAGTCGCCGATGTCCAGACCCAGGCCGGTGCTTTCCACCGTGGAACCGTTGATGTCCAGGGCAAACAGCGACGCCGGCAGGTTGATGCCTTTTTCGTAGACCTTGTGGAGACTGGTGCGCTCGATGCGCTTGCCGCGCACCACGCCGTTCATATCCGCAATCAGAAGGTCGACGTACAAAACCTCAGGATGTTGCTTAAGGAATGCGTTTGCTTCGTTGAGTTGAACGGCACGCAGAGGGACCGACATGATGCACCTATTAGCTGTTAATTATTATGTTCACTTCACTTGCGAAAGCCAGTCAACCCGAACGGCAAAGTGAAGTCAATAGCGAACACATGGCCTTTCAGCCTTTATTTTCTGGCCTTTTTTGGGCGCCAGAGTGCCATATCAGGCTTGCACACCGCGCAGACCCTCAGCATCGGACGTTCGGCGTTTAGAATTTTTTACATGAGAGTTGTTAATTAAAATCAACAAGGCTAAGCTCCGGAAAAGCTCGTTCAAGTGTGAAACTTCGAGGTGATAAAAATGGCATTCAAGCCATTGATCGGCGTTACTGCGTGCGTCAAACAGATTGGCCTGCACCCCTACCACGTCAGCGGCGACAAGTACTTGCGTGCTGTCAGCGTCGCGGCTTTGGGGCTGCCCGTGGTCATTCCTTCCTTAGGCGATCTGACCGAAACCGATGCGCTGCTCGCGCAGCTCGACGGTCTGTTGCTGACCGGCTCGCCATCGAATGTGGAGCCCTTCCACTATCAAGGCCCGGCCAGCGCTCCCGGTACGGATCACGATCCGCAACGGGACGCCACCACCCTGCCCTTATTGCGTGCAGCCATCGCCGCCGGTGTTCCGGTGCTCGGCATCTGCCGGGGCTTTCAGGAAATGAACGTGGCGTTCGGCGGCAGCCTGCATCAGAAGGTGCACGAACTGCCCGGCATGCTCGATCACCGGGAAGCGGACAGTCCCGATCTGGCCGTGCAGTACGCAGCGGCCCATGCGGTGACTGTGCAACCGGGCGGTGTGTTCGAAGCACTGGACCTGCCGCAGGTGTTCCAGGTCAATTCGATTCACAGCCAGGGCATCGACCGACTCGCACCCGGCCTGCGCGCTGAGGCGATCGCGCCGGACGGTTTGATCGAGGCGATCTCCGTCGAGCACAGCAAAACCTTCGCCGTCGGTGTGCAGTGGCACCCGGAATGGCAGGTGCTTTCGAATCCTCCTTACTTGAGTATTTTCCAGGCGTTTGGCGAGGCGTGCCGAGAACGGGCGGCGCTGCGTAATACGCGCTGACTTCAAACATTTCTAATCGATTGACTGCCCCCGTGAGTCTGGCGGGCGTGCCTTTGCGCGCCGGTGGCTTGCGTAATAGATGAACCGCAATAACAACAAGTACGACCAGGCAGCCAGGACGGCGGTGCCGAATAAGCCCGAGCGGTAAGCGTTGAATTCAATGGCATCGCCCGGCCCGGGTTTGCAATCCACTCTTAAGTCAGGCCGTGTTGGCCCGACGACTGAAACCTGTTGGGAGTTTCATATGGCAAACGCTTCCAGCATCTACAGGAAGGCTCTTGATGGTCACCAGGCACCGAAAAAGGTGCTGGTGAAAGTCGACCGCGTCACCAAGAAATTCGACGAAACCACCGCCGTGGACGATGTGTCCCTGGAGATCCATCAAGGCGAAATCTTCGCCTTGCTCGGTGGCTCCGGCTCGGGCAAATCGACGCTGCTGCGCATGCTCGCCGGCTTCGAGCGCCCGACCGAAGGGCGGATTCTGCTCGACGGTGTCGACATCACTGACATGCCGCCCTACGAACGGCCGATCAACATGATGTTCCAGTCCTATGCGCTGTTCCCGCACATGACGGTGGCGCAGAACATCGCCTTCGGCCTCAAGCAGGACCGTTTGCCCGCCAGCGAAATCGACGCCCGTGTCGAAGAAATGCTGCGCCTGGTGCACATGACCCAATACGCCAAACGCAAGCCGCATCAATTGTCCGGCGGTCAGCGTCAGCGTGTGGCACTGGCGCGTTCGTTGGCCAAGCGACCGAAGCTGTTGCTGCTCGATGAACCGATGGGCGCACTGGATAAAAAGCTGCGCTCACAGATGCAACTGGAGCTGGTGGAAATCATCGAGCGCGTCGGCGTGACCTGCGTGATGGTGACCCACGACCAGGAAGAAGCCATGACCATGGCCGAGCGCATCGCGATCATGCACTTGGGCTGGATCGCCCAGATCGGCAGCCCGGTCGACATCTATGAAGCACCGGTCAGCCGCATGGTCTGCGAGTTCATCGGCAACGTGAACGCCTTCGACGGCACCGTTGTGGAAGACCTGGAAGGTCACGCGATCATCCACAGCCCGGACCTTGCGCAGAAGATTTACGTCGGCCACGGCGTGAGTACCTCGGTGCAGGACAAGTCGATCACCTACGCTATCCGCCCGGAAAAAATGCTGGTCAGCACCCTCAAGCCCGAGACCCGCTACAACTGGTCCGAAGGCAAGGTGCATGACATCGCCTACCTCGGTGGCCACTCGGTGTTTTATGTGGAGCTGCCTGGCGGCAAGATCGTCCAGTCGTTCATGGCCAACGCCGAACGCCGTGGCGCACGCCCGACCTGGGACGATCAGGTCTACGTGTGGTGGGAAGACGACAGCGGCGTGGTACTGCGCTCATGAGAACCTTCAATCAGCAGTTCCTGCGCCTGGTGCCCAGTGGCCGCAAAATGGTCATCGGCATTCCATTCCTGTGGCTGTGCCTGTTTTTCCTGTTGCCGTTCTTCCTGGTGATGAAGATCAGCTTCTCGGAAGCAGCCCTGGCCATTCCGCCCTACTCCGAGATTTACACCTTCGCCGAACAGAAATTCCAGCTGCTGCTGAACCTCGGCAACTACTCGCTGCTGACCGAAGATGAGTTGTACATCTCGGCTTACTTTGGCTCGTTGAAGGTCGCATTCTTAAGTACGCTGATGTGCCTGGTGATCGGTTTCCCGATGGCTTATGCGATTACCAAGGCCAGCAAGGAAGCGCAAAACGTCTTGCTGCTGTTGATCATGATGCCGACCTGGACCGCGATCCTGATCCGCGTGTATGCGTGGATGGGCATCCTCAGCAACAACGGATTGCTCAATGCGTTCCTGATGTGGAGCGGGCTCACGTCACAGCCGATCGAGATCCTCAACACCAACACCGCCGTGTACATCGGGGTGGTTTACGCATACCTGCCGTTCATGGTGCTGCCGCTGTACGCCAACCTGGTGAAGCACGATGGCAGCCTGCTGGAAGCCGCGTCGGACCTGGGCTCAAGCAACTTCAACAACTTCTGGAAAATCACGGTGCCGCTGGCCAAGAACGGGATCATCGCAGGCTGCATGCTGGTGTTCATTCCGGTGGTCGGTGAGTTCGTGATTCCGGAACTGTTGGGTGGCCCGGAAACCCTGATGATCGGCCGCGTGCTGTGGCAGGAATTCTTCAACAACCGCGACTGGCCGGTGGCGTCCGCCCTGGCGGTGGTGATGCTGGCGATCCTGATTGTGCCGATTCTGCTGTTCAACCGTAGCCAGGCCAAAGAGATGGAGGGACGGGGATGAACCGTTTCGGATTTTCACGATTGATGCTGGTGCTCGGCCTGTCGTTTATCTACCTGCCGATGCTGATTCTGGTGATCTACTCGTTCAACGCCTCGAAGCTGGTGACGGTGTGGGGCGGCTGGTCGGTGAAGTGGTATGTCGGCCTGCTCGACAACACGCAACTGATGGGCTCGGTGGTGCGCTCGCTGGAAATCGCCTGCTACACGGCGATTGCCGCGGTGGCGCTCGGCACATTGGCGGCGTTCGTGCTGACCCGCGTGACCCGCTTCAAGGGCCGTACGCTGTTCGGTGGCTTGGTGACGGCGCCGCTGGTGATGCCGGAAGTGATCACCGGTCTATCGCTGTTGCTGCTGTTCGTGGCCATGGCGCAGTTGATCGGCTGGCCGCAGGAACGCGGCATCGTCACCATCTGGATCGCTCACACCACATTCTGTGCAGCCTATGTGGCGGTGGTGGTGTCGGCGCGCTTGCGTGAGCTGGATTTGTCCATCGAAGAAGCCGCCATGGACCTCGGTGCACGGCCGCTCAAGGTGTTCTTCCTGATCACCATTCCAATGATCGCGCCGTCACTGGCGGCGGGCGGCATGATGTCGTTTGCCTTGTCGCTGGATGATTTGGTGTTGGCAAGCTTTGTGTCGGGGCCAGGCTCCACGACCCTGCCGATGGAAGTGTTCTCGGCGGTGCGTCTGGGCGTTAAGCCTGAGATCAATGCCGTGGCCAGCCTGATTCTGCTGGCGGTGTCGATCGTCACGTTCATGGTCTGGTATTTCAGCCGCAGGGCCGAAGCCACCCGCAAACGAGCGATTCAGGAAGCGATGGACCAGACTGCCAGCGAGTCCTGGCAACAACCGAAAAAGCAAATGGTAGAAGCGACGGTCTAGTGCCACTGTCAAGTGAGCACTGACCTGTGGCGAGCGAGCTTGCTCGCGCTTGAGTGCGCAGCACTCACAAATAGGTATGGGTTGCCAGAATTTTGGGGCCGCTACGCAGCCCAGCGGGAGCAAGCTCCCTCGCCACAGGTAAGTCCGCTAGCCACAGGTTTTGTGTTCACCGCATTTTTGTTTTATGTGATTTGAATAAAAAGAATGGAGTTGTACCGATGAAAATGTTTGGCAGGACTCTGCTGACACTGTCCTTATTGGGCGCAATCACCACTGGCGCCCAGGCCAATGACAAGGTACTGCGCGTCTACAACTGGTCGGATTACATCGCCCCGGACACCGTCAAGAAGTTCGAAGACGAGACCGGCATCCGCGTGACCTACGATGTGTTCGACAGTAACGAAACCCTTGAGGCACGGCTGCTGGCGGGAAAATCGGGCTATGACATCGTGGTGCCGTCCAACAGTTTCCTGGCCAAGCAGATCAAGGCCGGGGTCTATCAGGAACTGGACAAATCGAAGCTGCCGAACTGGAAGAATCTCAACCCGGTGCTGCTGAAAAACGCCTCGGCCAGCGACCCGGATAACGGCCACGCCTTCCCGTACATGTGGGGTTCGATCGGCATCGGTTACAACCCGGCCAAGGTCAAGGAAGTGCTCGGCACAGATGCCCCGGTGAATTCCTGGGACTTGCTGTTCAAACCGGAAAACGCCGCCAAGCTCAAAGCCTGTGGCATCAGCTTTCTTGATTCACCGACGGAAATGCTTCCGGCTGCCCTGCACTATCTGGGCTATCCGGTGAACTCCCGGGACAAGGCGCAAATCACCGAAGCCGAGGCGCTGTTCATGAAGATCCGGCCATCGGTGGCCTACTTTCATTCGTCGAAATACATCTCCGACCTTGCCAACGGCAACATCTGCGTCGCCGTCGGTTACTCCGGCGACGTGCTGCAAGCCAAGGCCCGCGCCCAGGAAGCCGGCGACAAGGTCAAGATCGAGTACAGCATCCCGAAAGAAGGCGCCGGCAGTTTTTACGACATGGTCGCCATCCCCCGGGACGCCGCCAACGTCGACAACGCCTACCTGTTCATGAACTTCCTGATGCGCCCGGACATCATCGCCGAAGTCACCAACAGCATCGGCTACAGCAATGCCAACGCGGCGGCCACGCCGTTGGTGGACGAAGCGATTCGTGACGACCCGGGATCGTATCCGCCGCAAGCGGTGATGGCGACGTTGTATGCCATTCCTGACATGCCGATTGCCACCCAGCGGATCATGACCCGGGGCTGGACGCGGGTGAAGCTGGGCAAGTAATCCCGCCTCACTGATCGTCCCCATGCTCCGCGTGGGAACGATCATCCATTACAGCTTTCCCTTTTCCGTTCACGCAGCGCCTTACCACCGCTGCACTCCTCTCTGCAGAACGGCTTCACCTGGCTTCCTCGGTTTAGGTGAATTCAGGCGCCCTCGGGCGCCTTTTTTTGTGGGCTTATGAAGCGACCAGCGGCCACTCGGCCAGCGCTATGTATCGGCCTTTATGGGACTCGAACAGGCTGAAGCGATCGGCGCGCAGGTAAAACTCCGGCGGCGTCGCGGATTCGGGGACCGGCGCCCGGTAGTCGCGCATCAGGGTCAAATGCGGGCGAAATTCCCGATGGGTGTCTTCAAAACCGAACGGCAACATGGCCTGCTCCAGCGCATACACCAGGCGCAGCAGCTCCGGTGCCGCCTGCGCGGGCGCCAGCAGCAACACCCCGGAGCGACGCCAGACGTCCAGCCGATCCAGCACCACCGTCAACGGCACGCCGGACGTGCGGATATTGGCAGCGGCCTTGCAGACACCGGCTATTTGCGCCATGCCCACCGTGCCGAGAAACAGCAGGGTCAGATGAAAGTTTTCCGCCGGCACCGGGCGCCCGATGTTGAGCCCCAGCGCGCTGCGCCATTGGGCGATGGCCCGGCGTTGTTCGGGAGCGCAGTTCAGGGCGAAAAACAGCCGTTTGAACGGCTCGCGGGTTTCATCGCTCATGTCTGGCACCTCAATGCTTGGGGACCCTTTGATTTTACAAAGGGATACCCCGCCAGCAAGCCCATTTCTGGCACCTGCCGGCATGCGCGTTATAGTTGAAGCAACCGAATCGACGGGAGGACGCCATGCGTCAGGTCATCAGCAAAGAGCCATGGTGGGCCGTACCACCGAAGCCCGGCCAGGATGAGTCCGAGCTGGAATGGGGCTGGCTGGTTCATTACAACGAAGGCGAGCCGCGCTTCGAGTTCATCAAGGAGCGGCCGTCGGACAGCGAGATTCGCAATCGCAAAAGCTGCAGGATCACCCCGACGCCGGAGTGATCCTGCCGCCTCTTCAGGCTTTGACAAGCATTTCGAAACCGCCAAAAATCGCCCGCTGGCCGTCGAACGGCATCGGATTGACGTCCGGTTGCATCCGCGGATCGCTCATCAGTTTCGCCATGCCAGCGTCACGGGTGGCCTTGTCCGGCCAGACGATCCAGGAAAACACCACGGTCTCGTCTTCCTTGAGTTTGACCGCCATGGGAAACGACGTCACTTTGCCATCAGGCACGTCGTCGCCCCAGCATTCAGCGAGGCTGAGCGCGCCGTTTTCCTTGAAAATCGCGGCGGCGGACTCCGCGTGTTTCTTGAACTTTTCGCGGTTGGCCTTGGGCACCGCTGCGACGAAGCCATCAACGTAAGCCATGATCATTCTCCTCGGGTTATGGGTTGATCTGCTGGGTAGTCGATCCAGCGTGGCTCCAATCGACAGTTCCCGCACCCAAGCCGACCGACGGTTCGACGGGCTGAGCAACAGGTTGTGCAACAGGCTGGGCCAGGGACTGGGCCAAGCCGCCTTCGATTTGCCCGGCCATGTACAGCGTTCCGGCCATGACACCGGTGGTGGGGTTTTGCACCAGCTTCAGCCACGCCTTGTCGAATGAGTCGCCCAGGCTGCTGCGGATCAGCGCCTCGCTATCGGGTCGGTCGTTGGCTTGAATAACCGCACGCACCCCCGCCACTCCCAGGGAAATCACCGCCCCGGCCAGTTTCCCCGCCGCTGCCGCCACGGCACCAGCCGCGCCTCGTGGGGCCATTTCGGCTTCCATTCGTTTGCTCGCGCGCTTGGCCACTGGCGTCATGCCGGCGTCCGTCGAGGCAATGCCCTTCTCACCGCCTGCCGTGTGGATCTTGTCGATCAACGCCGCGTAGGCCGGCAACTTAGTCAGCGGTTCACTGTGCACCACCTGATACAGCGATGCGTCACGGGCGGGCGGCGGTCCCAGCGAAATCGCCGGAATTTTCTGGATACGGTCGTTGAGCTGCGCCATCGGCACGCCATGACGCTGGGAGATGACCTGAAGTTGCTGGCCGAGAGCTTGCACGTAATACGCTGTCGCCTGCCCGAGGATCTCGTCGGGATCAATCTCCACCGCTACCGGGTCCAGCACTTTGTGGTGATACTGCTCCAACAGATAGGCCGCCAGGCGTTTGGCCGAGGCATCCTGCTCACCCCCGGCACTGAGGGTGTACCAGCTGACCTTCATCGACAGCCATTCCTGGGTCCAATAGCTGCTGAACCACGGAATGAAGACTTCTTCGGTCTGTTCGTAAACCCGCGTGCGCCAATGCTCCATGGATCCGCGGGCATAGACCCTGGCCTGTTCGGTGGCCTGCTGCGAAGCCGCGACAATTTCCTGGTCAACCTGCTGCCAGGTGCTCTGGGAAACCACTACCGGCGCCACGACTACCGGGGCACGCGCAGTCGTTACGCATCCCGCCAGTACCACCAACACAGCGACGATCAGCGAACGCAGGTTCAAGATCGCAGTGTCCTACAGTCTGCGTCGAACGGAGCGTTCGACGCGTAAAAGCATGTTGATTTGAGTATAGGTCGGGGCTGGGGGCCGTCCGTCAGGAAGTGTGGTAGCGCCCTCAAAAATACCTGCGCGAGCAGACCCGCAAGTCCATCGAGGAACGCCACCATCATCCACGTCGATATTCACCATCGCCGCGAATGCCTTCCGCAAAAAAACCGTCAGGTGCAGGATCAACTCATCGCCACTCAAACCCCGCATCGGAGGGGCAGACCATGTTGATCCACCTTCTGACCTGCCTGGCCCTGACGGCCATCACCCTGACCCTGTTTTCCCGCCTGGTGCTGGATATCGGTCAAACCGAGGAGCCGACGTCATGATTTATTCCGTCAGCCTCGCCGTGAGCTTTCCGGTGTTCGGCAGCAACTACTATTCGCAGCAGGTCGTCTCTCGAAAAGCCGTCGCGCTGGTGTTCGACAAGCAATTCGAAACCTTGCTGATGCCGGCGGCCACCCACCACTTCAGTAACGAAGTGGTCGGGCTTAACGATCAGTTCCGCTTTTTGAATGATGTGCTGGTTGAGCATCTGCTGGAAATCGAGATGACTCAGCGTCCTTCACGCTCGGCGCAAGCGTTCACCTTCTGACGGGCTGGGTGCAGCCTGTCATTCTGGCCGGCGCACGGCTCTCACCTTCCCGCTGTTGCCGCCGCCACAGAAAAACCGGTCGTGGCCATCGAACTCAAGCCCCGACACGCCGACGCCAGCCGGCATCTGGACACTCTCCAGCACCTCGCCCGTGGCAGGATCGACTCGCCGCAACTCGCTCTCGTCACCTTCCCAGGTGCCGTGCCACAGATCACCCTCGACCCAGGTCACCCCGGTAACAAAGCGGTTGGATTCCAGGGTGCGCAGCACCGCTCCGGTCTGGGGGTCGACCTGATGGATCTTGCGCTCGCGATACTCACCGACCCAGAGCGTGCCTTCGGCCCACGCCAGCCCCGAGTCACCACCGCCACCGGGCGCGGGGATGGTGGAGAGCACGCGGCCGGTCTGCGGGTCGATCTTCTGGATGCGATCCTCGGCGATCTGAAACAGATGCTGGCCATCGAAGGCGGTGCCGGCATGGGCGGCGACATCGATCGATTTCAGGGTTTTGCCGCTGGCCGGGTCCAGGGCGTTGAGTTTATCGCCTGAGGCAAACCAGACACGCTGGCCGTCATGGGTGACGCCATGCACATGGTCGATGCCCGGAAAAGGCCCGTATTCGCGGATGATTTCAGCCGTTGAATGTTTCATGTCTTGCTCCTCGTTTACTGACTGCGTTCACTGGGGTAGTGAAGAGGATGCTAATCACTGGGCAGCAACGCCGTGAGTAACAATCCCGTCGCGAATCCAAGTACCGGCGGGAGCATCCAGCGACGAGCCCGACCGTGACCGAACGACTGCACCTTGCCGGTCGCCGCCAGCGTGTCGAGGGCTCGTTGCACGGTGCGCTGACTGGCGCCGAGCACCAACGCCAGGGCCGAACTCGACCACGACTCACCGTCGGCGAGAAAAGCGAGCAGCGTCGCATGCTGTTCTTCGACAGGCCGCGCCAGCACCACGACGTCAGGCGCAACCCGTGGCACCAGTGCAAACCCTCGTGGGGTCGCGATCACGTCGGCAATCAAGTGCAGCGCCCCGCGCAGCCGCCCGAGTTCGACGCGCAACCGTGCGCGATGGGACTCATCCGCGTGCTTCATCCGAAAGGCTCGCGCAATCAACGTTTCCCTCGGCACGTCGGCCGGCCACGCTTCGCCCAGCGCCCGGGCGAGCGCGAACAACACCGGACGCCGGGCGAGCGAAACCGACGCGCCTGCGTCGCGCACCACATACCGGCAAGCGTCCACCACCAGCGTGGGGGATGCCAATAACGCTTCAATCTCATCGAGCAGCAGCGGCTGTTCCTGCTCACCGATAATCAGCCGCGCCGCTGGTGTATCGAGGATATGCCTGGCGCTTTCGACCTCGGCGGTGAGTGCCGCAATGCCCGCGTGCTGCGCAGCATGCCCGGCCCGCTCAAGTGCCGCGCGCGCCGCTTTCGTTTGCAGACGACGCATCGCGATGCCCGCCAGAACCAGTTCATAAGCAGCCCTCGACGCGGGCAGTAATGGCGTCGGGTCGAGTTCGGCGAGACGGCCCTCGGCCTCGTCGAGATGCCCGATCAGCAGCAGGCGGCGAATCTCGAGATAGCGCGCATGGGCGGCGTTGACCCAATCGCCGTGTGCCTGAAGCGTCGCCCGCGCGGCATCGAGCGCCTTCGCCGGCCAGTTAAGGTCACGCGAGGCGAGCGCGATCTCGGCCTCGGCAACAACACACCGCGCGCGGGCCAAGGCCTCCTTCGCACCGAACGCCCGCGCGGCACTTCGCACCAGCGCCTTCGCCCGCACAAGGTCACCCAGTTGCGCCATCGCGATGCCTCGAAGCGCGAGTGCAGGCGCGTCGTTGCGCAAGGCGATGCGGTTCAGCGCGCCGAGCGGATCACCCGCCGCGAGCGCACGCGCTGCTGCGGTGATCAGCGAATCCATGTGAATTGCGCCACTTGTGACCCCCACCGTCCGATGTCCGCTGATCAGTCTATCTCACGACTGCTCAGCCGCACGCCGATCCGCCAGGGGCACCCGTTACTCAGTAATCGACCCACACCCCACCCAGGTCCGCAGAATGGACGCAGCGCTCGACCCAGCGCACGCCTTCGACACCGGCATTGATGTCTGGATAACGCAGCGTTGCCAGTTGTTCATGATCACCACGGTTGGCGGCGTCCATGGCCAAGGCGAAACGGTAATAGAGGTTGGCCCAGGCATCGAACAGCCCTTCCGGGTGCCCGGCACCGATCCGGTCATCAAGCAACGCATGGGGATGCAGATAACCCATCCCGCGCTCCAGCACCTGGGCAGGTTTACCCTGGACTTCGAATGACAGCTGGTTCGGCCGCTCATCCCACCATTCAAGGCTGGCCCTGGAGCCGATCACCCGAATTTTCTGGCCATGCATGGATCCGGCGTTCACCGCGCTCGACCACACACTGCCCATGGCCCCGCCTTCGTATTCCATCAGTGTGTAGGCGTTGTCCTCGAGTGGTGCGCGGCTTTTGACAAAGCTCTGGCGTGTGCACAACAGCCGTTTGATCTTGAGCTCGGGCAGCATGACTTCCGACAGGTACAGCGGATGAGTGCCAACGTCTCCCAGCACATAACTGGGGCCAGCGAGGCGCGGATCGACCCGCCATTTGGTCGCCTCGCTCTGCGCCTCGACCGCCTCACAGTGGAAGCCATGGGAAAACTGCATGTGCACCATGCGCACCTCACCCAACTCACCCTGGGCGATCATTTCCCGCGCCTGCTCGATCAACTGGTGCCCGGCATAGCCGTAGGTCACCCCCACCACCCGGTTTCGCGACAACGCGATTTCGCGCAGGGTTTGCGCCTCCTCGAGGGTGAAGCACAGCGGCTTTTCACAGACCACATGCAGCCCCGCTTCCAGAGCGGCCTTGGTGATTTCAAAGTGAGTGCCATTGGGCGTCGCCACGGAAATGGCCTGGATACCATCCGCCCGCCCGGCTTCGCCCTCAATCAGGCTGCGATAGTCGGCGTAGCAACGCTCGGGGTCGACCCCCAGTTGCACACCGAAGTCGCGACCGCGTTGCGGGTCCAGGTCGAAGGCGCCGGCCACCAGTGCAAACGACTGGTCACGCAGGGCCGCCGAACGATGGATGTAGCCGATCTGACTGTCACGCCCGCCGCCCACCATCGCCCAGCGGATTGGTTGAGGAATTCGCTTGCTGCCATTGATCATCGAAAAGTCCTTCGCATGAGAGAAATCAGAAACCCGCCCGGGACAGGTAGTCACGGCTGGCAGCCACGTCGCGCAGACTGCCGTGGGCGTTACGTGGATCACGTTCTTGCTCGACCGTGATGTAACCCTGGTAACCGATCTCGGTGATCAGCTCGCGCAAGGCGCCGTAGTCGATGACACCCTGGCCGATCGGGCACATCACGCCTCTTGCGCACGCGGCGAAGAAGGTGACGTGTTCGCCCAGCACTTGATCGAACACGGCCTGATCGATGTCTTTGAAATGCAGGTAATCCACGCGGTCCGCGTACTGGCGCAGGGTCTGCACCGGGTCCATACCGGCGTAGTACAGATGGCCGGTGTCCAGACACAGGCCAGCCACTTCGTAGGGGATGTCTTCGACCAGTCGGGCCAGCTCATCAGCGAACTCGATGTAGCCCCCGGCGTGCGGATGAATCACCGTGCGCACACCGAATTCCGTCCACGCCAACTCGGCGATGGCGCGGATATGGGCCATCATGCCCCGCCAGGCATCGGGCGCCAGGCGCGGCGCGCGGTCAGAGTGGCCAGCGGCGTAGTCACGCTCCTCATGCCCCCAATCGATGACCACCAGACACGGCATGGCGAAACGTTGCCCCGGCTCCAGGGGAATTGCCGGCAACTGCTTGAGCAATGCGCAGATATTGCGGGTTTGATTCAGCAGGCTGGGCAGGTTGGCGGGGTCGACCAGATTGTCGAACACCGTGCCGGCCACCACATGCAGGCCGTGTTCGACCAGCACCGAGCCCACCGCGTCGGCGTCCAGTGGCAGGTAACCGTATGGCCCCAATTCGATGCCGCGATACCCCGCTTGCCCCGCTTCGCCAAGAACCTGTTGCCACGCCGGCAGATGAGGATTGTTGACGTCGTCGACGCCCCAGCAACAAGGCGCGGTGGAGATGTGGTGGGTCATGTCAGGCTCCGGAAATTATTGTTATGGGTAGCGATGTTTCGCTGGGAGAAATCCTAAGGTGGGCAGATGCACGGCTGCTATAGTCCCTGAGCGATACCTGTCAAAACCCGTCAAAAGTTTCAGATAGGCTTTCATTTCATGTCAGAGCATTCTCTTTCAGAGCACTCTTCGCCAGAGCATCCCTCGTCAGAAGCCGGCAACCCGCTCGGTCGTCGTGCAACCATGGAAGACGTGGCCTTGGCCGCCGGGGTGAGCCTGTCCACCGTGGACCGGGTGATGAATCTGCGGGCCAACGTGCGCGCCGATACCGCGCAACGCATTGCCGAGGCCGCCGCCCGACTGGGCTTCTACGGGCGTAATGTGATCGAACAACGAGTGCTGCAGCAGCGCCCGACCGTGCGTTTGGGGTTTCTGCTGCAAAAGCGTGGAGTGGCGTTTTATCAAGGGCTGGCCAAGGCCTTGGCTGAGGCGGCGACGGCCAGCGTGCGGGCCCAGGTTCGGGTGCTGATCCACTACATCGACGACCTGGCCCCGGCCGCCACCGCAGAACGCATTCTCAAGTTGCAGGGCGAAGTCGATGCCCTGGGCGTGGTGGCCGCCGACCATCCGGCTGTGCGCGAGGCCATGGCGCAATTGCGAGCGGCCGGCATTCCTGTGGTCGCCCTGGTGTCCGAGCTGAGCGCCTCGGCCGGCGCCGGTTATGTCGGCGTCGACAACCGTGCCATGGGCCGCACCGCCGGCTGGTTCATCAAGCACCTGGCAGCGCAACCGGGGCCAGCGGCCGTGATGGTCGGCACCCAGCGCTTTCAGTGCCAGGAACTGTGTGAAATGAGTTTTCGCTCCTTCCTGTCGGAACAACCCCAGGACTGGGAATTGCTGGCTACGCGCCTGACTCTGGAGGACGAGGAATTCGCCTATGCCGGCACGCTCGACCTGCTCACCAGCCAACCCGACCTTGTCGGCCTGTATGTGGCAGGTGGCGGTATCGAGGGGGTCATCAACGCCTTGCGCGAACTGAAAGCCCAGCACATCGCGCTACCCGTCGTGGTGTGCCACGACCTGACCCCCATCACCCGGGCAGCCCTGCGTGACGGCATCGTTCAAGCCGTGCTGTCACACCCTGTCGAGGCGCTGGCGCAAATGGCGGTCAGGGCCATGGTGGATGCCGCGATAGATCCAGCGTCGGACAGCGCAGCGAAGTGCATGCTTTCGTTGCAGATTGATGTGGCTGAAAGTGTTTAGTGGTCGGCAGCAGGCCTAGAACATTCCGAGGTGCTTTGTCAGGAGAAAAACAAAAAATGAGCATGACAAAAAACAGCATTATTTCGGCAATAAAAATTATTGTCATATTCACCACCCTGATAAGCGGATCGTATGCAGTTGTCATCCCGGCATTTGCACCCACCTATAAGACCTACTACATTCTAGTCATCGGAATCGCCACCTCAGCATTGCTTGGAGGTTTTATCGGCTATAAAGCCCTGGCAGATGAAATACCCCTCATCAAAATCGGCTTTGGTCTTTGCTATGCCACAGTCACAGCTATTTTTGTATTAGCATTTTCACTATTTATAATTTTAAACACTCGTGGAGCATGACTTGCAGCCATGCGCTATTTATCAGGCGACCGTGTTTATTGAAGCAATAAGATGAGCGTGCATCATGAGCGATCCAGATGAAATCGTTCGTACATTTGCCTTACAGAGAATTGCGAGCCTCTTCAACATTTCCGTGGACCTTCTTAATGAAGAAGACGTATTTGGGGAAGACTTGAAAGCCACCCGTTCTTCCGGTCTATTCACTAGAAATGAATATGATGCAATTGAAGGCGACATTCTTGATGTATGCGACAGAGAGACGTACAAGACCATAAGCTCTGGCAACCTGACCATTTACACCGTCGGCGATTATTGTGACCACATGGTTCGTTGTTATAAACGCAAGCCAAAAGACGTTATTGCGACATTGAAAATAACCTCGCTCAGCTGACTACGTTGGGCGGCTGCCATGCCGCGGGGAGCACCCGCCTGCTTGCCTTCCGAGTTTTCGAGCTGATTCACGAACAGCTCGACAATAGGGCTGTAAACTGGCCACGCAAAAAAGGCGCTGCATCATTGAATACCCCGGCGCCCCTTCACCCCCACAAACAAGAGATCCCCATGGCAAACCACGACATCACGTTCCTCCCCGATCCCGACGCGGAATCCATCTCCTCCGACGTCGCCGGTTTCGGCGGCCTGCTGGTCTCCACTCAAATTCCTACCCGCGCCGACGGCAGCCTGGAGCTGGGCGACATCACCCTGCAAAGCGAGTGCACTCTGCAGGCGCTCAAGGTCGCGCTGGAGAACGCCGGCAGTTCCATGGACCGGGTGCTGCATCTGACCATCTACCTCACCGACATGGCCGACCGCGCCGCGTTCAACGAGGTCTACCAGCGCTTCTTCGCCAAGCCCTGGCCGGTTCGCGCCGCCGTTGGCGTGGCCGCGTTGGCGGTCGAAGGCATGCGTGTGGAAGTCACTGCGATGGCGGCCAAGGGCTAAATCCGCGAACGTGCCCGGTGGGAGTGGCCATCGCCGGGCACGTTGGCGAGTGGATATCTGCGCGAAGGTGATTATGCTTTAAGAAACCATGCAGCAATGCGAGGCCGTCTGCCTGTTCCTCTGCTTCGCGCAATTGGTAATCCGACGACATCAGCCCTAGGGCCTGGGTGCGGTAATAAAGTTGGTGAGGTACTCCGGCCTTCAACAAGAGCAAGACGGAGAAGACTCATGGCCACGATTGACACTACAGCCACGGGCAGCATGCCCAACCGAGGGATCACCAAGGAGGAACGCAAGGTCATTTTCGCCTCGTCCCTGGGCACGGTTTTCGAGTGGTACGACTTCTATCTTTACGGCTCCCTCGCGGCGATCATCGCCAAGCACTTCTTCGCGGGCGTCAATGAAACAACCTCCTTCATCTTTGCGCTGCTCGCGTTCGCCGCGGGTTTCGCCGTGCGGCCCTTCGGCGCCATCGTGTTCGGCCGACTGGGCGACATGATCGGGCGCAAGCACACATTCCTCATCACCATTGTGATCATGGGTGTCTCCACCGCTGTCGTGGGTTTTCTGCCCGGCTACGAGACCATCGGCGTGGCGGCGCCGGTCATCCTGATCAGCCTGCGCCTGATGCAAGGCCTGGCCCTGGGGGGTGAGTACGGCGGCGCGGCGACTTACGTGGCCGAGCATGCGCCCAAAGGCAAGCGCGGCTACTTCACTTCGTGGATCCAGACCACCGCGACCCTCGGCCTGTTTCTGTCGTTGCTGGTGATCCTCGCCTGCCGCACCCTCCTCGGCACCGAAGCCTTCGAGGCCTGGGGCTGGCGGATTCCCTTCCTGGTGTCGATCCTGCTGCTGATCGTCTCGGTCTACATTCGCTTGCAACTCGCCGAGTCGCCGGTGTTCAAGAAGATGAAAGAAGAAGGCAAGTCTTCCAAGGCACCGCTGACCGAATCCTTCGCCCGCTGGGACAACCTCAAGATAGTGATCATGGCCTTGCTCGGCGGCACGGCTGGCCAGGCCGTCGTCTGGTACACCGGGCAGTTCTATGCGCTGTTCTTCCTGCTGCAGACGCTGAAGATTGACCCGCAAACCGCCAACTTTTTGATTGCCGGCTCGCTGCTGATCGGCACGCCGTTCTTCATCCTGTTCGGCAGCCTGTCCGACCGCATCGGCCGCAAGGGCATCATCATGGCCGGGTGCATCCTCGCAGCCGTGACCTACTTCCCGATCTTCCATGCGTTGACCGAGTTCGGTAACCCCGACGTGTTTGCCGCGCAGGCGAAGAATCCGGTCACGGTGGTCGCCGATCCCGGCCAGTGCTCGTTCCAGTTCGACCCGGTGGGCAAGGCCAAATTCACCAGTTCCTGTGACCTCGCCAAGACTGTGCTGGCGAAGAAGGCCATCCCCTACAAAAACGAGAAAGCCGCGCCTGGCGCCGTCGCGCAGGTGCGCATCGGTGACAAGGTCATCCCGAGTTTCGAAGGCACCGGCATGCCGGCCGCTGACTTCAAGACCCACAATGATGCCTTCGTCGCCACCCTCGGCACCGCCCTCAAGGACGCCGGCTACCCCGAGAAGGCCGACCCGGCCAAGACCAACTACCCGATGGTGTTGCTGCTCCTGACCATCCTGGTGATCTACGTGACCATGGTCTACGGCCCGATCGCTGCCTGGCTGGTGGAGCTCTTCCCGGCGCGCATCCGCTACACCTCGATGTCGCTGCCCTACCACATCGGCAATGGCTGGTTCGGCGGCTTCCTGCCCACGGTGGCGTTCGCCATGGTCGCGGCCACGGGTGATATCTACTACGGGCTGTGGTACCCGATCGTGATCGCGGTGATGACGGCCATCCTTGGTACTTTCTTCCTGCCGGAAACCAAGGATCGGGAGATTCATCACACATAAGCGTTCAGTATCGAGCAGCGATAGATTTGCACCCCACGCAATAAAAACGCCCCGTCAGTCTGTTCCTGACGGGGCGAATCACCACATACACCCACGGTGTTTAAGCTGCGTGTTTAAAGACACCCGGTGTTACTTCATCAAGGCTACAACGCCTTGCGTCGCTGCCTACGCCTGCGCCAGAATCCGCCGGCTTGTGCGCTTTGGGCTCGGGTTTTATCGTTTCCCGGTCACTGAAAAACAGTGATCGGGTTTGGTAGCCCGGTATTTCCAGGCGCATAGCGCCGCCTTTTGCAGAGGTTGTTTTTTCATCTCTGTTTTTATGGTGGCCATGCGTAGGGCTCCTTCGGGCGCGCCGGGTTCCTGGACCGGTCTACCAACCTGTGCATGGCCGCCACCCTTCGTTTGGTAGCAAAGGGTGATGGCTCCTCAAATAGTTTTCCCAGGAGTTTCATCCATGTTCAAACCTACACCCAATCCGCCGATCACAGACCCGACATCCCCCTACGAATCCCTCGATTCAAAAAAACTCCACGAAGCCGCCGAGCGCGCCCTCGACCACTACCTCAACCCCGCCGCCCAAATCATGGCCACGGCCAACGAACCCGAGCCCATGTACTTCGCCAACCCGAAGTACAACACCGAATCCCTGCTGGCCAACGCCAGCGAAACACTCGGCTCCGCCACCCTCATGCTCAACAATTTCGCAGCGTTGCTGGAGACCTCACATCGCAAGACCCTGCTGGGCATTGCGCAAGTGGTCATGCTCGGTGAACTGGCGGTGAACCAGGCACTGGATCACGTCGAACCGAAGGAATAATCGACAGGTTCTTTGGCGAGGCGGTAGCGCCTCGCCACATTCAACACCACCCCCCCCAAGACGTCAGCAACAGACAAACCTCACCAGCCTCCGCTCACCGAAACTTGCGCACAGCAACTGTAGGCTAAGCTTTCAGCAGCTTATTGCTCACGATGCTCGCGTCTGCAGGTTTGGGTTTTTTCTGGAGAGCGTCTGCAACAGCTATTTCAGACAGGTCCAGATCATTCACGCAGGACTGACGCGATGACCGAGCCCCTTCTCAGTTTCGAAGCACTTAAACGCGCCGCTGCCGCCGGCGAGATCGATACCGTGCTGGTGTGCATGGTCGATATGCAGGGGCGACTGGTCGGCAAGCGCTTCCAGGTCGAGTTTTTCATCGACAGCGGCCACGAAGAAACCCACTGCTGCAATTACCTGCTGGCCGACGACATCGACATGGAGCCGGTGCCGGGATACGCCGCTGCCAGTTGGAGCAAAGGCTATGGCGACTTTGTGCTCAAACCCGACATGTCTACGTTGCGGCGCGTGCCGTGGCTGGAATGCACGGCGCTGGTGCTCTGCGATGTGCTCGATCATCACCATAGAAAAGACCTGCCCCACAGCCCGCGAGCGATCCTGAAAAAACAGGTCGAGCGCCTGCGCGAGCGCGGCTATACCGGCATGTTCGCCTCTGAGCTGGAGTTCTATCTGTTCGATGAGAGCTATGAGGCGATCCACGAGCGCAATTACCACCAGCCGAAGACCGCCGGCCATTACATCGAGGACTACAACATCCTGCAGACCACCCGCGAGGAACCGGTGTTGCGGGCGATTCGCAAGCACCTGCAGGCATCCGGCATTCCCGTGGAAAACTCCAAGGGCGAATGGGGGCCGGGGCAGGAAGAAATCAACATCCGTTATGCCGATGCCATGACCATGGCCGACCACCACGTCATCATCAAGCACGCCTGCAAAGAGATCGCGCAACTACAAGGCAAGGCGATCACCTTCATGGCCAAGTGGCGCTATGACGCCGCCGGTTCCAGCAGCCACATCCATAATTCGTTGTGGGACAAGCATGCGAAAAAGCCGCTGTTCTTCGACCCCAAGGCCGAGTTCGGCATGTCGAAACTGATGCGCTCGTGGGTGGCCGGGCAGCTCAAATACGCTAACGACATCACCTGTTTTCTGGCGCCCTACATCAATTCGTACAAGCGCTTTCAGGCCGGCACCTTCGCGCCAACGCGGGCGGTCTGGAGCAGGGACAATCGCACCGCCGGCTTTCGTTTGTGCGCTGAGGGCAGCAAATCCATCCGCATCGAATGCCGCATCGGCGGTGCCGACCTCAACCCCTATCTAGCCTTCGCCGCGTTGATCGCCGCAGGCCTGGCCGGGATCGACGAGAAGCTCGAACTCGCGGCACCGTTCGAGGGCGATGCCTATGTCGATGAGCATTTGCCTGAAGTGTCGAAAACCCTGCGCGAGGCCTGCGCCGCCCTCAAGGCGTCGAGCATGTTGCGCGAGGCGTTCGGTGATGAAGTGATCGACCACTACGTGCACACCGCCGACTGGGAACAGAAAGAGTACGACCGACGGATAACCGACTGGGAACTGCAGCGCGGCTTCGAGCGCTATTGAGCACGCCATGACTGAGACCGTTCAACTTATCTCCCCGGTCGATGGCCGGGTCTATGCCGAACGCCGCCGTGCCGATGCGGTACAGATCGAGCAAGCCCTGACGGCGGCCGAAACCGCCCAGGCGCAATGGAAACGCCGACCACTGAGCGAACGCGCCGCGTTTTGCAGCGCTGCCGTGGACGCGATGCTGGCGATGAAGGATGAGATCGTGCCGGAACTGGCCTGGCAGATGGGCCGCCCGATACGCTTCGGCGCTGGCGAACTGCGCGGTTTCGAAGAACGTGCCCGGCATATGATCGCCATTGCGCCTGAAGCGTTGGCAGCGATAGAGCCCACGCCTGTCGCGGGTTTTCGACGCTATATCAAACGCGAGCCGCTGGGTACGGTGCTGGTCGTCGCGCCGTGGAATTATCCGTATTTGACGGCGGTGAATACGATCATCCCGGCGCTGATGGCGGGCAACAGCGTGATCCTCAAACACGCCACGCAAACGCTGCTGGTCGGGGAGCGTTTCGCCGAGGCCTTTCGTCGCGCCCAGCTGCCCGAAGGGCTGTTCCATAATCTGCTGCTCAGTCATGTCTATGCCGCGGCGATCATTACCTCTGGACGGGTGCAGCAGGTGAACTTCACCGGTTCTGTCAGCGGCGGCGAGGCCATGGAACACGCGGCCGTCGGAGGTTTCCTCGGCGTGGGGCTGGAGCTTGGCGGCAAAGACCCGGCCTACGTCCGGGCAGACGCCAACCTTGAGCATGCGGTGGAAAACCTGGTGGACGGCAGCTTCTTCAACTCCGGGCAGAGCTGCTGCGCCGTCGAACGGATTTATGTCGATGAAAAAATCTACCCGGCCTTTGTCGAACGCTTCGCTGCCCTGACCCGCCAATACGTGCTGGGCAACCCGCTGGACGAAGCCACCACCCTCGGGCCAATGGTCACACCGGGCGCCGCTGAGTTCGTTCGCAAGCAGATCGCCGATGCCCAGGCACAAGGGGCCAGGGCGCTGATCGATCCAAAGGACTTCGCTGCCGGCCCGCCGGGCAGCGCCTACCTCGCGCCGCAGGTGTTGGTGGACGTCACTCATCAAATGGCGGTGATGCGCGAGGAAAGCTTCGGCCCGGTGGTGGGCATCATGCCGGTGGCCAGCGACGACGAAGCCATCGCCTTGATGAACGACAGCGAGTTCGGGCTCAGTGCCTCGATCTGGACCCAGGACCTGACCGCCGCCGAACGCATCGGCAACGAGATCGCCACCGGCACCGTGTTCATGAACCGCTGCGATTACCTGGACCCGGCCTTGGCCTGGACCGGGGTGAAGAACAGCGGGCGCGGCGTAACGCTGTCGCGCCTGGGCTATGAACACCTGACCCGAGCCAAATCCTTCCACTTGCGCCACGAGATTTGAGCCATGAGCCTGACCGCGAACTGGAACTACCCCACGAGCATCCGCTTCGGTGTCGGCCGCATCGCCGAACTGGCGGAAGTCTGCCGCAGCCAAGGTATCCAGCGACCGTTGCTGGTCACCGACAGCGGCCTGGCACGTGCCCCGATCACCACCGCGGCGCTGGAATCCTTGCGCGCCGCCGGCCTCGGTGTCGCGTTGTTCTGTGATCTCAAACCCAATCCGGTTGAAGCCAACCTGGCGGGTGGGCTCGACGCCTGGCGTGCCGGCAACCATGACGGCGTGGTGGCGTTCGGCGGTGGCAGCGGCCTGGACATGGGCAAGCTCATCGCGTTCATGAGCGGCCAGACCCGACCGGTGTGGGATTTCGAAGACATCGGCGACTACTGGACACGCGCCGACGAAAGCCGCATCGCCCCGATCATCGCGGTGCCGACCACGGCGGGCACCGGTTCCGAGGTCGGTCGTGCGGCGGTGATCATCGACGAGCGCACGCACACCAAACGCATCATTTTCCATCCGAAGATGATGCCGCGGGTGGTCATCAGCGACCCCGCCCTTACCGTCGGCATGCCGGCCAAGGTCACCGCCGGCACCGGCATGGACGCGTTTTCCCATTGCCTGGAATCGTACTGCGCTCCCGGCTTTCATCCCATGGCCGAAGGCATTGCGGTGGAAGGCATGCGCCTGGTGGCCAATGCCCTGGTGCGGGCAGTGCACACGCCTTCCGACCTCGACGCGCGCGCACAAATGCTCGCGGCGGCGGCGATGGGCGCCACTGCGTTCCAGAAAGGCCTGGGGGGAATGCACGCCCTCTCGCATCCGGTGGGCGCCCTGTACGACACCCATCACGGCATGACCAATGCCACGTTCATGCCCTATGTGCTGAAGTTCAATCGCCCGGCCATCGAGGAACGCATCACCCGTCTGGCGGCGTATCTGCGCCTGCCCTCCCCGGGCTTCGACAGTTTTATGGCCTTCGTCCTCAAACTGCGCAAGGACATCGGCGTGCCGCATACGCTGGTGGAGCTGGGGGTGGATGATCAGCAGGCCGACCTGATCGCGGATATGGCGATTGTCGACCCCTGCGCTGGCGGTAATCCGCTGCCATTGACACGAAATGGCGCGGCCGAAATTTTCGAAGCGGCTTACCACGGCCGTCTTTAGAGCTCAGCAATCTGCCTTTTTGGGTACACATCACACTTATGTGATTTTGATATCAGCGCCATCAAGCTTCTGGTATCCATTGGGCTGGCATACCGGAAAAATCTCGAACTCAGACCGTATCGCTGAATCCAATGTGTAGGCCAACGGAGGTAAGCGAAATGAACAATGATGACCGTGTCAACGACGTCGAATCAGAAACAACCTCGAACACCCCACCCACCGATCCGTCTGATGAACCCATCGATGTGGTCGACACAGAGCTTGAGGACAGCAACGTTGAAGATGCCACTGCGACTCGAACCCAGAAGCAGGAAGCTGAAGAGCGCAGCCGAAAAATAGCCGAGATCGAACGCAAGGTGGCGGATGGCAATTAGAAAAAAACACGCGCCTCATCAGGTTCAGGGCACAGGCGAATGACAGAGGGCAATGAGTTCTCCGATACTGTCGCGCAAATGCAGTGCAATGAGAACCGAAATGAAAACCCATTGTGAAATAAGTGATGTCCCTGAGCCGAAAACCCGGCGTAACAGCAACCTTCACCACGCTACCCGTCTGCAGCAGGCGGTAACAGCATGATCGAGGTCACCGAGGTTTCCATTGCCGAGCTGCGTGCCGCGCTCGAATCCGGCCGGACCACGGCGGTTGAGCTTGTGCAGGCCTATCTCGCCCGGATCGACGCCTACGACGGCGCCGACACGCCCACCGCCCTCAACGCGGTGGTGGTGCGCAACCCCGATGCGCTCATAGACGCGCAGGCGTCCGATGCCCGTCGGGCCAAGGGCGAAACGCTAGGCCCGCTCGACGGTATCCCCTACACGGCCAAGGACAGTTATCTGGTGAAGGGGCTGACCGCCGCCTCTGGAAGTCCCGCCTTCGCCAACCTGATCGCTTATCGCGATGCGTTCACCATCGAACGGCTTCGCGCCGCCGGGGCGATCTGCCTGGGCAAGACCAATATGCCGCCAATGGCCAACGGCGGGATGCAGCGCGGGGTGTATGGCCGTGCCGAGAGTCCGTACAACGCCGACTACCTCACCGCCCCTTTCGCTTCGGGCTCTTCGAACGGCGCCGGTACCGCAACCGCCGCCAGTTTCTCGGCATTTGGCTTGGCGGAAGAAACCTGGTCGAGCGGACGTGGCCCTGCCTCGAACAACGGTTTGTGTGCTTATACGCCTTCGCGCGGGGTGATCTCGGTGCGCGGCAACTGGCCGTTGACGCCGACGATGGACGTGGTCGTGCCGTTCGCCCGGACGATGGCGGACCTGCTCGAGGTGCTCGATGTGGTGGTGGCCGATGATCCCGACACACGCGGTGATCTATGGCGGATGCAACCTTGGGTGCCAATTCCGAGTGTCGCTTCGGTGCGCCCCGCTTCCTACGGATCGCTGGCCGTGAAAAGCGATGCGCTCAAAGGAAAGCGCTTCGGCGTGCCTCGCATGTACATCAACGCCGATCCCGACGCGGGCACCAGCGATGCGCCTGGCATCGGTGGGCCGACGGGCCAGCGCATCAACACCCGCCCTTCCGTGATCGGGCTCTGGGAGCAGGCGCGCAAGGCACTCGAAGCGGCCGGTGCTGAAGTGCTCGAGGTCGATTTCCCGCTGGTTTCCAATTGCGAGGGTGATCGTCCTGGGGCGCCAACGGTGTTTAACCGGGGCCTGGTGTCCAAAGAGTTCCTGCACCATGAGTTGTGGGATCTGACGGCCTGGGCGTTCGATGATTTTCTGCGAGCCAACGGCGATCCAAAACTCAATCGCCTGGTCGACGTGAACGGGCCGCTGATTTTCCCCCACGACCCGGGGACGCTGCCCAACCGCGAGGGCGATCTTGCCGCGGGCATGGACGAGTATGTACGGATGGCCGAACGCGGTATTACGCCGTGGGATCAGATCGACACGCTGCCGGATGGATTGCGCGGGCTGGAACAGACCCGTCGAATCGATCTGGAGGAATGGATGGATCGGCTGGGGCTCGACGCGGTGATCTTTCCGACGGTAGCCGACGTTGGGCCGGCGAATGCCGATGTCGATCCGAAGTCTGCGGACATCGCGTGGAGTAACGGGGTATGGGTTGCCAACGGCAATCTCGCCATCCGCCACCTGGGCGTTCCAACAGTCACGGTGCCGATGGGCGTCATGCCGGACATCGGCATGCCCGTCGGGCTGACATTTGCCGGTCGCGCCTATGACGACTCGACGCTGCTTCGCCTGGCTTCGGCGTTCGAGTCGACGGGGACGAAACGCTTGATCCCACCGCGCACCCCGCCCTTGTCGGGTAGCCAAAAATAGAAAGATCGCAGGTTCCTGCAGAGGTTGAGTACCCCCGTACCCATGCCCTGTAGGAGCCTGCGATCTTTCGGCCATTCATGCGAAAACCGGCAACAGTGTTTGTCCAGTCGGCTGCTATTTGAAAGAAGTTCAAACACCTAACATCGTCTCTACCCAGTGAGCCAATAGCGTCAGTATCCATTAGCTCACGAGGTAGCCACTCGAAAAACCGAGATGAGTTTTACGATCATCTCGGCCCCAGAGTAAACCTTGGACGATACGGTGAAGATAATGAAAACTTTAAAAATTGCGGTTCTTCTGGCACTTGCCGGTATAGGCGCACACGCCTTTGCAGACGATGGCCATTCAATTAACGCGACCAGCAAAACACCTGTTGAGATCTACACGTACGAAACGAAGCTCGACATTAAGAAAGTCATTTACCTCTCAGAGATTCCGGACGAGTGCAAACCGGTCCCGGTGCAAATGACCTATGAAGACTCCCACGATCAACGGCATGTCATGCAATATCAAGTGATGGGCACTGGATGTTCAAACGGTTGAGTACCGTGCGGACGATGGAGGGTCGACACTCCTTGCCTGCGGTGCAACTCACTCAAAAACTGATGTTTTGCCTGAGCCTACGATTTTTTCATCGGATGCCAACATGCCCGGGATGTGATGTTTAAGAAACTCCACCCAAGTCTTTGTCTTCGCATCCACGAATTTTCGTGATGGGTAGATTGCAAATAGATTCAACTCTTCAAGCCGATACTCCGGCAGCACGCGCACTAACGTGCCGGCCCTGAGACCATTGACCGCAGAAGCAATCGGCTGAATACCGATGCCCATCCCGTTTGTTATCGCAACGGTCATTCCATCAGCCGTATTGATGTGAAAGGGAGACAATGGGACGTTGATTGACTCCACGCCTTCAGGCCCCTCAAATGCCCAGTGTTCAACCGGCATTACCGTATTAACAATCCTCAAGCAATCATGTGTACCAAGAGAACCCGGAGAATCCGGGATTCCGCGTTTCTTCAGATAAGCAGGCGAAGCGCAGAGAATGCTGTAAGTGATGCCAAGCCGCTGAGCGACAAACCCTGAATCGGGCAGATCCCGCGCTAAAACAATCGACATGTCATACCCTTCCTCGAGCAAGTCAGGTAGCCGATTGGTCAGCGTCAAATCAAACATGACCGAGGGATGAGTCTCTCTGTATTTGGCAATGGCATCGATCACGTAATGATTACCGATGGCTGACATGGCATGAATTTTCAGCCTGCCCACGGGCCGGGTGTGAGCGCTCCCGGCTTCCTCATCGGCTTCACGTACCTCGTCAAGAATCCTCTCGCATCGTTGCAAATAGCGCGCACCGGCTTCGGTCAGCGCCAGGCGTCGGGTGGTGCGGTTAATCAGACGGGTTTGAAGCCTGGTCTCGAGGCTGGAAACGGCTTTGGAGACGTTGGTTGTCGTGGTGTCCAATAGCTCGGCTGCCGCGGTAAAACTGCCGCTCTGGGCAACAGCCATGAAAAACCGCATGGTTTGGAAAACGTCCATCGTTTTCACCTCAAGGCCGTGGATAACAGGAGCGGCCTTACAGCAGGCCGCCCTCCTCGTCACGTGTCACTTTTTCCGTGGAATAAATCCAGGCACACCGGTTTCCACGACCGAGTTGAATCGTACCCTGGTCGTAATATCTTCCTTGATCTCAAGCATCGCCCTATGCGGCAGGGTGGAAATATCCAGGTTTTCCTTGATATGACTTGGTGTAGCGGACGTGGTCAAAAAAGCAACGCCCCGTTGTACAGACCAGGCCAATGCCACTTGAGCCGGAGTCTTCTGCAAGCGCTTGGCGATCCCTGTAATCACCGAATCTTCCAACACTTTCGGCTCCATGCCATGGCCCAGTGGCGCGAACGCCAGGAGGACGATTCCATGCTGTTTGCAGAACTCAAGCAGTTCCCATTCCGGCAGATAAGGGTGGGATTCAACCTGCACCACGGCAGGTTTGATCCGGGCCACTGCCACAATCTCTTTTAACGCTTCCAACGTGATATCAGACAAGCCGATGGACTTGCAGCGGCCTTCATCCACCAGGCGTTCGAGTGCTCTCCAGGTCTCGATCAGTGTCACGCCGGAGTCGTAGATGACGCGACCCTGTTCGTCTCTCGGGTCCTGATTCTCACCGGGTTGAAAGGCAAACGGCGTATGGATCAGGTAGCAGTCGATAGAGTCCACTTGGAGGCGGCGGCAGCTGGCCTCGAAGGCAGGTTTGACTCGCTCGGGACGATGGTTGGTGTTCCACAGTTTAGTGGTAATGAACACGTCCTCCCGGCGGATCTTGCCCGCCTCCAGCATCTCTTTTATCGCAGCGCCGACACTCTCCTCATTGCGATAGCGCTCTGCACAATCGAAATGGCGAAAGCCCGCTTCCAAGGCGTCCTTGACCGCTTGTGTGGTGACGCTGAGATCACTGAACAGCGTGCCAAACCCAACGGCCGGCATTTCACCTGAGCCGTGGTTCAGCGCAAACCGGGTATCGCGAAGTGCATCGTGAAAAGCTTCGTAAGACATCTCTTGACTCCAATGTTCGGGGCCGTAGCCGTTATTGATACGAAGGGTTATGTGCTTCGCGACTGGCAATCCGTTGCTCAAACGCGCCGACGGAATTACCGCCGAGGGCTACATACAGTTGCACCGTGTCGAGATACTGCGCGGTCTTCACCCGAATTTGCCCCAGCAACGCTTGCTCATAGGCTCGTTCCGCTTCCAGCACCTGGAGAGTGCTGTTCTCGCCTTGCGCGTAGGCTTGCTGGTTCAACCGAAAACTGGTTTCTGCAGCGCGTAACGCGTCTTCCTGCGCCAGGTTTTGCTCGGCGTCATGGTTGATCGCCTGCAACGAGTCCGCGACCTGGCCGAACGACTGAATGACCGTCTGCTGATAACCGGCGAGCGTCGCCTTGTAACCGTCGACGGCAGCCTGACGTTCAGCCTTGAGCGTTCCGCCGTCAAAGATCGGCCCCGCCAACCCTGCAGCCAAACCCCAGAGCGCGGCACCACCATTGCCGGAAGCGGCCTGTACCAGCGAGGCGGACAGCGTTACATGGGGATAGAGGTTCGCAGTCGCGACACCGACTGCCGCGCTGGCCATGTGCAGTTCCGCCTCTGCTTGCAGGACGTCCGGTCGGCCGTGGGCCATTTCCGAAGGCACACTCACCGGCACGTTGGCCGGCAATACGAACTCGGCAAAATCGAAGTCCGGCGCGATCCAGTCGCCAGGGCCCTTGCCGGTGAGAATCGACAGCGCATGGCGCGCGGCATCACGCTGCTGAGCGAGGGGCGGCAGCAGTGTGCGGTCCTGGGCGAGCCGGGTCTCGGCCAGCGAAACATCGATCTGCGTGGTGACGCCGCTGGCATGTGCCCTGCGCACCAGATCGAGGTTCTTGGCGTCATTGGCGAGCAGCTTTTCGACGGCTGCCATCTGCGCATTGGCAGACGCCACCAACAATGCCTGGCTGGCGACATTCCCCGTCAGGGTCAGGTACGCCGCTTCGTATCGATGCTTCTGAAGATCGGCAAACGCTTGCTGCTGCTCGACCCGCCGCTTGTTACCGCCGAACGCATCAAGGTCGAAACCGACCCGCGGCCCAATCGCGTAGAAATTGGAGATCGAAGGCTCTTTCGCGTTGTGTACCCGCTGACGACCCGCCTGGGCGCCAAAGTCGACCTGCGGATAAAGCGCCCCCTCCGCCGCCGCGACGGACGACGCCGCTTGCCGGATCGTTGCATCCGCCGCCACGAGCTCAAGATTGCCCTCGATGGCGCGACGCACAACCTGGTCGAGCTTCTGCGAATGGAAGGCCGTCCACCAGTCACCGCTGACCTTTTGGCCGAGGTTGATGTGTTGCCCGCCAGGCCGGTTGCCGCCCTGGCCGAGACGCTGCTCGGCCTGTCGGTCGTAGTGCTGCGACAGGCTCGGCGGCTGCATTTGATAGTCGGGGCCGACGGTGCAGGCCGTCAGGAACGCAAGAACCGACACCGCACCGAACGTGGTTTTTAACGTCTGTCTGTTGATGAAGCGTGCATTGGATTTCATTGGGCAAACTCCACGAAAACTAGTTGGTCGGAACGGGCTTGCGAAGAAAGACAACCAGTGGACTGACCACCAGCATCGCCACCATCAACAGCTTGAATTGGTCGACCACCGCGATAAAAGCCGCCTGGCCGGTGATCATTTCATTGAGCCCCGCCAGTGCTTGCAGGGACATCGGCGCGGCATGCGCAGCGGTGCGATAAGGCGTCAGATGGCTGACCAGTGCCAGGTGCATCGCTTGCGTATTGTTGAAGAAGAAAATCTGCACGATCGCAACGCCGAGGGTGCTCCCGTAAACACGCGACAGATTGAAAAAACCAGTGCCTTCCGGGCGTAACTTGGGATCGAGCGTGCTGAACGCGATCTTGGTGAGCGACGGCATCAAGATGCCGATGCCAATCCCCTGGATCGCCCCGGCAATCGCCACCGGCGACCAGTCCATCAACGGCGAATAACCGAGCATCAGCCAGTTGGCGTAAATCACCACGGCCACGCCAATCGCCACGAACAACCGACGGTCGAAACGCTCGGGAACACGGCCCATCAGCAGGAAAGCCCCTACCAGCCCCACACCACGCGGTATCGTCAGCGAACCTGTCGCATCAGGTGGGTAGCCGAGGATCTCGTCCAGCATCGGCGACGTCAGTGCCACGGTCGACAACAGCACGAACCCCACGGCGAAGAAGATAATCGTCGACAGTACGAAGTTGCGGTCCTTGAACAGACGCTTGTTGAGGAAATGCACCTTCTTGCTCAACAGATGCACGGCGAACAGATACAGCCCCAACGCGCAGCCCGCCGCCTCCAGCCAGATTTCAGTCGAGGCAAACCAGTCCAGGCGTTCGCCGCGGTCGAGCAACATTTGCAGGCTGATCAACGCCAGCGTGAAGCTGCCGAAGCCGAAGAAATCGAACGACGGTCGTTGCTCGGCCTTCTTCTCGGCAAGCAAAAGCGCCATCACCAGGAAGATGAATGCCGACAACGGAAGGCTGATGTAGAAGATCGGCCGCCAGCCAAAATGCTCGCTGACCCAACCACCGATGCTCGGGCCGCTGACGATGCCCAAGAGCACGATTGCCGTCCATGTCGCGCCAAATTTCGCACGCTTCTCCAGTGGCAACGTCTCCATTGAAATCGCCATCGACAGCGGCGCCAGCACGCCACTCGCCAGGCCTTGGATAATTCGCGCCCCGACGAACTCCAGCGGAGTCGTCGCAACGGTGGCGAGCAGCAAGCCAAGAACGAAGAAGGCCAGCGCGGCCTGATAAACCCGCTTCAAGCCATAACGCCCGGCCAGCCACTGCGCAACCGGCATGGTGATGGCGCTCGCCGCGAGGTATGAGGTGAATACCCAGCCTGCCTGGTCGTCAGTCATCGACAGACTGCCTTGGATAAACCTGAGTACCGCATTCGGCAACGGCAGGTTCGCCGACTGCATATAGGTCGCGAGCAGCGCGGCGAACCTCAATGTTCCCGCACCTTGAGGCCCGATAGAATTGGCGTTCATCAGAAGTTACCTGCGGTTAACAGCGCCTTGAGCGGATGCCACCATGGCGTGTGATACCCGGTATCGACCTTGACTGTGGCGCTGGTGCCCGAAAAAAGCGGAAACGCCGGGTCGGCCTCGTCGAGTTCAAGGCGCACCGGTACCCGCTGGACAACCTTGACCCAGTTGCCGGTGGCATTTTCAGGCGGCAGCAAGGCGAAGTCCGATCCGGCACCGGGGCTCATGCTGGTCACGTGGGCTTTGAAAACGTGATCGGGATAGGTATCGATGCTGATGGTTGCTTCCTGGCCTGGACGCATGTGGGTCACCTGCGTCTCGCGGAAGTTGGCCTCGACCCAAATCTGCCGATCGGACAGCAGCGCAAAGGCCGGCGCACCGTTGCTGACGTAGTTGCCAACCTGCAGATCGTCGACCTTGGCCACGATGCCATCGTCCGGCGCATATACCGTCGTGTACGAGAGGTAGAGTTGCGCCTCGTCCAGCTGCGCCCTCGCTTCACGAACCGTCGGGTGGTTATCGGCTTCGATGTCTGGATTACCGTTCAACGCGACAACCGTGCTGGCGATCTGTTGTTCGATCGACGCGATGCGTTGCCGGGCAACTTTGAGGTCGGTGTCGGCGCGCTCGTAAATCGCCCGCGAGACGAACTCGGTAGCGACCAGCGCTTTCTTGCGGGCAAACTCGCGCTGATCGAAATCGGCCGACTCTTTGGCCGATTGCAGTTCAGCCTGCTGCTGGCGGTAACCGGCCTTGAGCCCATCGATGCGCAGCCGCGCCACGCTCAGCTGTGCTTGCGCACGGTCAACCGCGATCTGGAACGGTTTCGGGTCGATCCGAAACAGCATCTGGCCTTTGTGAACCGGTTGGTTGTCCTCGACGGCGATTTCGACGACTTGTCCGGAAATACGCGCGTTGATCGACGCCTTCGCCACTCGGGCGTAGGCGTTATCGGTCGAAATGAACGCCTCGCCTGCTTGATAGCGGGCATAGCCCAGCGCTGCGAAGAGCACCGGCAAACCGACAATCAACAAGGGCCGAAATTTCTGCTTGAACGGTTTTTTGATGGGCGCGTCAGGCCTTGCGTGCTCGAAGGTCTGCGTAGCCGGGATGTCGAACTGTTTAGTCATGATCGAATACACCTTTAACCGGGAAATCGGGCCAGCACCTGCGAGAATCGCCTGCGGCCCTGATGGCAAAAATTGCCGTGAGAAAGCAAACCCGTGCACGGTCAGGGAGGATCGCTCCACCGCACCGGTTTCGTCGCCGCAACACCCAGTTCGAGCTCAGCTACAACAAACCTGACGTTCAGGAACTTCTGGTTCCTTAATTTTGTGCGATGGTGTAAGAATATAGAGCAGTCCATCCCCACACAAGGATTTTGTACGACATGGCACAAAAAAAGATTACAGAGGGCAAAGGCCGAGGCCGCCCCCGCGCATATGACCCGCAGACAGCGCTGCAACAGGCACTTGGGGTTTTCTGGAGCACTGGATATTCCGGCGCTTCCCTGGACAGCATCGCCACCGCCGCCGGCATGAATCGCCCAAGCCTCTATGCGGCATTCGGTGACAAGCACGCGCTCTACATCAAGGCGCTTGAGCAGTATTGGGAGTCTGCCTCCGCTGCCATGCAGGAGGCGCTTATGGACAAAGACCTGACTTTGGAGCAGGCGCTAATGGGCTTCTATGAGGGACAGCTGTCGATCTACTTCTCGGGCGAGGGGCAACCGCGTGGCTGCTTTGCGATCGGCACGGCGACGACCGAAGCCGTCGAGGATTCTGCAATACGAGAGGTTCTTGCGGACCGGCTCAGCCGGCTCGATGCCGATCTCGAAGCACGTCTGCGCGCGGCAGTCAGCGCCGGTGAGTTGAAAGACGATGTCGACCCAGCCGCCCTCGCCGTACTCGCCTCATCCCTGTTGCATAGCATTTCGATACGGGCGCGAGCGGGCAAATCCCGCGCGGAATTGACGGAGCTTGCCCGCAATGCGGTCAACGTGATTTGCGGTGTGTGAGGTGTAGGGTGAGTGAAGGACTCGAAGACATTCTCACCGAACGGCTTGCGGTGATTTTTTGTGGCATTAATCCGGGCGTGACTGCCGCCGCCCTGGGCCATCATTTTGCGGGTCGAGGCAATCGCTTCTGGCGCACACTCCATCTCGCCGGTTTTACGCCTACAGAGGTGCCCCCGGAAAACGACCGGACGATTTTGCAGTATCAATGTGGATTAACCGCAGTGGTTGAACGGCCTACGGCGCGAGCGGATCAGCTGTCCGTGCATGAATTCACCGCTGCCGCTGCGGATTTTGAACAAAAGATCGCACACTATGCGCCACGCTTTGTGGCGTTTCTCGGCAAAGCTGCGTACAGCGCGTTGTCCGGTCAACGGGACATCGCGTGGGGGCTTCAGTCAAAAACTTTTGGTGATGCCTCGGTCTGGGTCCTGCCCAATCCCAGCGGGCGAAATCGCGCGTTCACGCAAGATCAATTGGTGGATGCGTATCGCCAACTCCATTTAGCGGCCCAGCAACCGGGCCAGGTCGCACAAAACACTGTTCGATAACCGTCGCCCCCCACTGCTGGCCCTCCTGCTCCTGTTCCAACTTGAAGCCAAAGTCTTCATACAGTTTACGAGCCACATCCAGGCCTTTGAACGTCCACAACCGCGTCGCACAAAAGCCCTGTTCGTCACAGAATTTCATGGCTTCAGCCAACAAGCGTTTGCCTGCGCCTTTGCCTCGCGCCGAGTCATCCAGAATGAAACAGCGCAGAATCGCTTCGCCGCCCTCGCCTTCACCGTCTATGGCGATGGAACCGACAATTCGCTGGCCATCCAACGCCGCCCAAACCTCGTTGCGTGGATTGTGCAAACGCCCCATCAACTCCGCCATGTCCGATGCGACCAGGCTTTCGAATGGCTGGCCGAAATTCGAATGCCGTGCGTAGTAGTCGGCATGCATTTGCACCATGCGGCCGATGATTCCGGGCCGGTAGCCCCGAGCGATCTCCAGCTGCGCGGGGGGCTGCGGCGCTGTACCGAGTCGATGAGCTTGCAGTGCGCCGGCATAGTTGGCGATGCCCTCACTCACCGCTTGTTGTTGCTCATTCGTCAGATAAACCAAGGCAGCGTCCACCTGTTGCCTGGCGAACGAATCAATGGCTCGCAGGGTTTTCTTGCCCTGCGCCGTGAGTCGCAGTTTCTTGGAGCGCGCATCCTCCTCGTGTGGAATTTCTTCGATCTCGCCGGCCTCAATGAGCTTGCGCACCATCCTGCTCACGGTGGATTTTTCCAGGCCGAGCAGTTCCACAAGTTCCCCTGCTGTCAGCGCCCCCCGATCTCCAATCTCCACGATCGTGTGAACAAACGAAGGCGAATAGTCCGTCGCCGCCAGCGTGGTTTGCATGAACCCCAACTCGCGAACCATGAGGCGCGACGCCGAACGGACTTGGTTGATCAGGTCTGACTGGGTACGGGTCACGGCAAGCACCTCGAACAGAATGTGCATTTAGTTGTATAACACAACCAAATACCCGTCAAATCAAGGGTGCTCCGTCAAGGCAAGAAACCAGGCAACTGCCCTACCCGTTCGGCCAGATACTGCATCAATAAACGCGTGCGCAGCGGGCGGTAGCGGCGTTCGGGATAGATCAGAAAAGCGTCGTTCGGTGGGCCGCTCCAGTCGGGCAGCACCCGGACCAACTGCCCGTTTTCAAGCAGGTCGCTGACCAGCCAGGCCGGCGTGATACACAGCCCCGCACCCTGCAGAAGACCGTCGCGAATGGCCAATGAGCTGTTGGTTCGATAGCGCCCCTGAGTCGTGACACTGATTTGCTCACCATGGGGGCCGTTGAGCTCCAGACGGTCGCCCGCGGTCAACCACGCAAAACGCAGGAAGTTGTGCTCGCTCAAGTCCGCCGGGCTGTTCAATGGGGAATGGTTGCGCAGGTATTCCGGTGCGGCCACCAGATAGCGCGGTGAAGTCGCTATGCGTCGGGCAACGGCGTTCGGCGGCAGGCTGCCCCCCAGGCGCAGGGCCAGGTCGACGTTTTCCTCAGTGAGATCGACGAAACGATCATTGAGGATCAGTTCAACTTCAATGGCCGGATACTGCTCCATGAACGACAACAGCAACGCATTCAACCGCAACACACCGAGGCTGACCGGAACGTTGACGCGCAGAAAACCTTCGGGGCGTTCGGTCAGACAACGCACATCCGCAACGGCCTCGCCGTACTCTTCCAGCACGCCTTTGGCACGCTCGTAGAAACGCTTTCCCTGTTCGGTAGGCGTCAACCCGGTGGTGCCACGAATCAACAAACGGGCTCCCAATTGCTTTTCCAGGGCCGCGACCAGTTTGCTGACGGTGGGCTGAGTGCTGCCTAACTCACGCGCGGCAGATGACAGGCTTCCGAGCTCAATGGCGCGGACAAAACAATGCATCGCTCTAAGACTGTCCATGGGCATTCGATTCTGGAATGGGCTGTATGCAGTTTCCCCTTCTACCACACGCATTTTGAATAGACCAATCTGGCCTTCTTGATCCATTCCCCCCCAAGGAGATACCTGGATGAAAGCCTTTCACTCGAGAATAACGTTGCCTCTCGCCTTGACCGTCCTGCTTGCCGCAAGCCCTGTCATGGCGGCGGAAAACTGGGTCACCACCTGGATGGCCAGCCCTCAACCCACCTGGGGCAACGAACTGCCACTGCCCACGCGAATTCCGGAAGCGCTGACCGATAGCACCCTTCACCAGAGGGTGCGCATCAGCAGCGGCGGAAGCCGGTTACGGGTGGTGGTTTCCAACGAATATGGCAAGCAACCGCTGGTCATCGGTGCCGCGCGTATCGCCTTCACTGAGGGCGTCGATCAGATTCGCCCAGGCTCCGGGCACACGCTGAAGTTCAGTGATCAGGAACAGGTCACCCTCGCTGCGGGTGAAACGCGGATCAGTGATCCGATAGAACTGGCAGTGCCGGCGCTCAGTGAGCTTGCGATCGCTCTTTATCTGCCGCAGCACACGCCGTTGACGACCTTCCATTGGGATGGCAAACAAACCGCATTTATCACCCCTGGCAAACATGTCGACGCTCAGCGACTGGAAGGCAGCGAGCAGGTGGAGGCGCGGCTGTTTCTCAGCGACATCCTGGTGGATGCACCGCTCGACACCCGTGCCCTTGTGGTGCTCGGCGATTCGATTACCGATGGCAATGGCTCGACCCTGGACAGCAATCGACGCTGGCCGGACTTCCTCGCTCAACGCTTGGCCGCGCAGAGGCTCGCGGTGCTCAACGCTGGGATATCCGGGGCTCGCCTGCTCGAAGATGGCATGGGTGTCAGTGCACTGGCGCGTTTCAAGCGCGATGTGCTGGGCAAGCCCGGAGTAAAAACGGTGATTGTGATGCTCGGCATCAATGACATCAGTTGGCCGGGCTCCTCCTTCGCTCCGAACGAACACCTGCCAGCCAAGGAACAGTTGATCGCGGGCTATCGGCAACTGATCGATCAAGCGCGCCTGAACAACATTCGCATCATTGGAACAACCCTGATGCCGGTCGAAGGCGCCCTGGATGGAACGATCGTGAAGAACTATCACAGCGCCGAGAAAGAACAACTGCGCCAGGCCATTAATGACTGGATACGTAGCAGCCACGCATTCGATTCCGTGATCGACTTCGATCTAATGACCCGCGACCCTGAACACCCAAGTCGCTTACTGCCGACTATCGACTCCGGCGACCACTTGCATCCCGGCGATACCGGCAACAAGGCGATGGCCGAGAATATCGACCTGAAAACGCTGATCTAGTCGTTTGAAACAAAACGCGAAAAACCATATGGATCTTGAATTGCCCAAGTTCGAGAATGACATGAACTGTTGGCACCGATGGAGATCAGCAGATAATGTAGTCGAAATTCATCCCAGGGGGTTTTGTGGAAAACCGCTCCGAAGACAATACCCGCCACTCCCCTTTGCAGCCGAGAAGACTGCCGGCAACAGCGATCTCCGTCGTGTTCATGGCTTTAGTCACCCTCTCGATACTGAGTATTTACTGGCTTCAAGCCGCCCAAAGTAAAGCCTATGAACTCTCACAAGCAAAACTGGTATCAGGCAATTTGACGTGGTCGATGGCCCAACAAGCGACTGACACGTTTGATGAAGCCAACCTGATCCTGGATGAACTGATCGACAGAATAAAAGACAACCCAAGTGCCCAACAGCTCGATAAAACACAAAAACTGCTTAAGCGCAGAGTCTTTACCACCGAACAGTTGCACGGCCTTTTTTACTATGATGAAAACGGCAACTGGATCCTGACTTCGTTCGATTCGAAACCTGAAGCGCCCAACAATGCCGATCGTGATTACTTCATCTTTCACAAAAACAACGTAACCCTGTCGCCTCGCATCGGCCGGGCCATCCGCAGCCGCACGACCGGCGAATGGATTATTCCTCTTTCCCGACGAATCAACGATAGCGAGGGCCATTTTAAGGGTGTCGTGCTGGCCACGATCAAAATGGCCTACTTTGACAAGTTCTTCTCAACGTTCTCCATTGACCGCAAAGGCGCCATTTTCCTGGCCCTTCCCGACGGAACGATAATCGCCAGGCGGCCATTTGCTGAAGAGTTCATCGGTGCGTCGCTAGCCAAAGGGGAAATATTTTCCATCTATTTACCCAAGTCTCCGGCTGATACCGTCATGATCAAATCGATTATCGACGGCGTTGATCGACTCTTCGGCTACAGGTTGCTTCAAAAATATCCGCTGGTCGTCGCTGCCGCCAATTCACGGGAAGCCATTTTTGCCGAGTGGAAAACCGGAACAATCAAGATGGCATTGATGATTGGCGCAGTGCTGCTGGTCAACCTTCTTGTCGGCCTCTTGCTCATCAAGAAAATACGTTACGGCGTCTCGGTAGAAAATCATTTGAAGCAGACCCGGGCAGCCCTGGAAAAACTGGTATTGCAAGATGCCCTCACCGGACTTGCAAACCGACGCCACCTCGAAAACAGCTTGCAGCAGGAATGGCTTCGCGCGGTAAGACATCACTCTCCGATCAGTTTGATAATGCTCGACATTGATTATTTCAAAAGCTTCAACGATCAATACGGGCACATTGCCGGCGACCATTGCATCGCTTCCGTAGCGCAGGCAATCGCACAATGCATTCACAGGCCATCGGATTTAGCCGCGCGGTACGGTGGCGAAGAGTTTGCGGTATTACTACCCGATACAGATGCCGAAGGTGCCTACTCCATTGCCGAAGACATCAGGCTCGCGGTGCTGAACCTTGCTATTGCACACGATGGCAACCCGGCCAAGAGTGTGACCGTCAGTTTAGGGGTTTATACCTGCGTGCCGGAGGCTGCCGAATATAAGCACCTGCTGACACAGGCGGACTCGGCACTGTACCGGGCGAAACGCTCAGGCCGGAATCAGACTGCCTGCTTGTCTTTGATCGAGGCCGGATAAGGCTTTAAGTCAAGACGCAGAACCCTGTGGGAGATTCTATGGTTGAGGGGAAACCCTCAACTTGCTTTCGGCTGGTATTCGCTCTGCCCCTTCAGTAGCGC
>NZ_JBWKWT010000032.1:0-45587 GCF_059422365.1 Pseudomonas sp. GW821-FHT01E10 | reverse complement strand
AGATGATTCCGAATATCTACGGACTTCACGTAGAGACGCCCCGTCCCTATCGACGCTGACGTTTTCACACAGCCTGGACCAGTAGCGGTCGCATTCGACAGGCGAACTTCCGAGCGCCTCGCTCAGATATGCAGCCAAGCCAGCGAACCCAACATGACGCCAACACCCGCGGCCCCAAACGAGAGCCGCTTGAGCCATTCCTTACGCGTCAGCAAGGTAATGGCCGCCAGTGAAATAGCTATTTGAATCGCTGTCATTGCCTGGGCCCAGCGGTGATGCTGATGCAGCACCTGCTCTGACTTCTCGTCCCACTCTCTTGCCCGTTGTTCGAATGCTTCAGCCTTCTTGCGCGCCTCCTCCTTCTGTTCCCCGTACCGCCGCGCCTCAGCAACATAATGGGCGGAATCCAGCCCTGGAAGATGGCTTGCCAGATCCGACAGGTTCTGCCGGCTGGACTTGGCCTGGTAGTAATTCCACTCGTTGGCGGCTTCGGTTTTCTGGATGGCGGCGTTGTTTTTGTCCATGGCCGCCTCATTCTCCGTTGAGCCGGCCTGATAGCTCATCAGGGCGCCGACGGTCGCCATGATGGCTGTCATCACCGCAATCTTGCTGGCAAAGCTGTCGCCTTGTGCATGCGCATGATGGGTGGTGTGCTCAATGTGTTGCTCGTGTGGGCTGGGGACTTCGAACTCTTCAGGCATGGGTGTCGATCTTGGAGGTGTTAGTGGAGATGGACAGCATTATGAATTGTCCCTGATTCTTTGGACACAATTGACTGGCGGCCAGTAGTCCGTTGCAGACTATTCTTGATCTGGGTAACCAACCGGTCGCACCGAAGGAGGTCACTCGTTTATGCACTGTGTCCTTTTCGAAATCCGCCGCGGTTCGATCTGATGCATGAAGACAAATCGATCCGCGCCGTCATCGAGTTCCGATGAATTACCGGGTCTGGGGCACGGCCCCAGGCACTTTTGTCCGACACCCTGAAACGGAGACGCCAGCATGAGTACCTTGCAACTTCACCCTTCACTGGACAATGGTATCCAACCCGCCGCCGCGAATTTTACAGGTGGCACCCTGCAATGCCTGTGTGCGACCGACAAGGTCGAGGTCAAGATCGACGCACAAACTTTGTATAACCACGCGTGCGGCTGCAGCAAATGCTGGAAACCCAAAAACGCGACATTCGCCGTTATCGCCGTGGTGCCTCGAGATAAGGTCAGCGTCATTGCCCACGGCGAAAAACTGGAGATTGTCGACGAATCCGCCACCATCCAACGCCACGCCTGCAAGCAGTGTCACGCCCATCTCTTTGGGCGCATCGAGAACAAGGACCATGCGTTTTATGGCCTGGACTTCGTCCACACCGAGCTTTCGCCACAGCGCGGATGGGCTGCGCCGGGATTCGCGGCGTTCGTGTCCTCCATCATCGAAACCGGCACACCGCCAGCGCAAATGAAGGCTATCCGCGAGCGCTTGCGCTCGATCGGGCTGGAACCCTATGACTGCCTGTCCCCGGAGTTGATGGACGCACTGGCGACTCATGTCGCCAAACAGAAAGGCCTGCTCCCCGCCGCCTGATCGGTCGGTCGCCGCGGTTTCTTTTCCGGACCGCGGTCCGATTCACTAGTTCTGTGGGAGCGGACTTGCCGGATCGCCGGACCGCGGCAATGGCTTCACCGCAAGCACACCGGTCTTTCCCCAAGCGACTACCGGTGCCAGCGTCAGGGCTCTGCTGGCCGCAGATAGGGCTCGATAAAGCCGCAGCCAAGGATCTCGTTCAGGCGTTGCGCATCGTTCATTCGGCGAAACAGTCCGATAGTCTTCCACGGCGCGTAACCATCGACATTGGGCGCTCCCAATCCGGCCAACAGGTCGGCGATCAGTATTGATCGGGTCTCGAAAGAGATGCGTGTCAGCCCCGTACTATTGCCGACGCCGGCATGGGCATGAGCCCCGGAAAAGGCGATCAGGCTCCCCGGAGCGATATCGACGGCAATCCCCTCCTGCGGGTCGATCGCTTCCAACAGATGTGGAATAGCTTCGTCGGCATCCACGGCATTGCGGCCGTCTCGATGGGATCGCTGCAAAATGGCGCGCATATCGAAATCTTCGCTCGAATTACCCAGCGGTCGCTGCCAGAGGCCTGGATACAAGGCGACGGTACGCCCTGCCGCGATGGGATAGATGGGCGCCCACCAGTTGGTTTGTGCATAGATATTCGACCCCCAGGTATCGCGGTGAAACGCGATGGTGGCCGTCGTGCGAGCACGCGGTGTCGACTGCTCCGGCTCGCGATGTGGCTGAAAACGCAAATGCAGGCGATCGCACGCTAGGGTATCGGGGGCGATGCCAAGGCTTTGCACGACGTCCTGCCAGCGCTGCTGGACCTCAGCCGAGCCTGCGAAGTCGTTCTGAATTTTCGCAAAGCGCTCAGTCTGCTCAGGGTGGCTCAAATGGCGATGGATCTGTTGCGGCGACCAGGGATGCAGCGCGTCTTCGAGGAACGCACGCGTATATTCCACCAGGGCCGTCATGGCCTGCAGGTCAGTGAAGCGAATGATCTCGCCAGCATAGATCCGGTCATGCAATTGGCGAGCGGTGCTCGGTATGGCAAGCGAGCTGTACATGACTGGAAGTCCCCTGAGGATGCGCCCCCTGACTTTAGATCCACGCCGAGTGTGGCGAAAGTGGCAGGTGAGGCGAAAAAGCGCGGATCAGGCCCTGGGACGTGAGCAACAGGCGACCGTCAAGCCTGAATGGGACGCTTATGACAGTTCTTGGCAGGCAGTTAACAGCCAGAGCCAACACCAGATAGCAAACCTCAAAGAAGCCGAACAATGAGGTCGTCGGCTATTTAAGCCGCGGTGCCCTAGAACTTTTCTCTTTTTATCGGTCTATGTGGACAGGCACATCCTCGGTAAGCGCGACCTCGCAGGCTTCCCGCAGTCAGATGGCCACACGTCCATTGTCAATCAGAGGTTGTCTTCGCTCATGAAATTCCATGACCCACGGATGGTGCTCTTCGGCCTGTTCGCGTTCGCGGCAATGGGCTCCGCATCAGCAACACAAATGAAGACCTCAACCCCTGTTTTCGCAACTGAAATGGCAGCCGTTCAGGCTCCGGTCGAGGCCGCCGGTAACCCTTGGCCAACCTTGGCCAGTACGGCCGGCAAACAGCCAGGCCCCTTGCTGGCCCATGACGACCGATACTGGCATGACGGCCGTTGGCACGATCGTAGAGACGATTGGCGCCGAGACGAATGGCGTAGAGAACAGTGGCGCAGAGAGCAAGCCCGTCGAGAAGCTGAACGCCATCGTTATTGGGAGCGCCACGATGATCGCCCCATGCGGCACCGCTACGAGGACGATCACCGCTACTATCGTCGCTAGCCTGGGAATAGAGGTCGATGACGCCTTGGGAATGGCGGAACAGACGGAAGTCTGACAATTGATGTGACGCGACGGTCGAAGCTGGACCGTCGCCGACCCGCCAGAAGACACTCAGAAACTCATCCGTGTACCAGATAGGCTCCCAACGGAACCCGATGCCGTAGCTTCTTGCATTTGCCGGGTGGGGGCTGATGCCCGGGCGGACGATCAGGAAACCAGATTCGGCATTTACCCGGAGGCGGCCAATGGCCACGGGGAATCTCAACTACATCGTACGCGGGCGCTGGCTCGGCGGAAGCCGCTTGCAATTCTCCTTCGGGCATCGCGCGAGCGAAGTTGCCAGCATCGCGCCCAGCATCCGGAGCGGCTTGTTCAGCCGCGGCCATTTCTGCTTCGCGGAGCCTTTGGGCCTCCTCTTCGAGCCCCTTCTGTACTGCGACCTGGTCCTCTTTGGCGTTGGGTGAGGTGCTCGATGCGTTGGCCTGCTGCGCCGCCTGGATCAATTGGAAGTTGCGATTGCGTAACGCTACGTTGCTACCAACTCTCATGTTCGAGCGCACCGCCAACGTTTCAGCCTGTTGGTACTGCCCCTGCTGAAGACGCAACACACCGAGATAATGCAGCGTCGCGGGATTGTTCGGCTGGATATGCAGAGCACGCTCCAGCGTGGCAGCGGCTTGGTCCAACTGGCCATCTCCATACTGCCGCGATGCGGTTTCGATCAGGGTGGTTGATGCGCTGTTGCTTTGCGAGGGCGCCCTTCGCTCGGCAGCAACCGAACAAAGCGACGTGACGACGCAGAACGCCAGGAGGAGGCTCGGCAGAGAAATCTTGGTTGGCATCAGGGGGCGGACTCAGCTGATCTCGGACGGCACTGTCGTAAAACAGGCCACCAGCACTGCTCGGCATCTGCGACACAGGGCCCCCATTGACCTGACCAGTACCCTGAAGTTCCCGCCGCAACGGCCATTGCGGACGGAGTGGAATTCGCAGGCCGCCGCACCGGTATCAATTTTTACCTGAAATTTTAAGCTGGTATCATTCAAGCACTGACAAACCGAGCAGAAAATATGAATCGTCGTAAAAAAATAAATCAGTTATTAAAGGCTAACGCCAAAAAGGCCAGCGCCAAACTGGCACCGAAAAGCAAGACTAAATACATTAGTAAAGCTGACCGATTGAAGCTGGCGGCTGAAGCCGGTCAGGACGCAATCACTTGCGCTGAGAGCTGATCTACCTAGCCTTCGCGACCGACCGCTTCCGCCGCAGAGCCCACTTCCCTGCCCAACCGATCTGACAGATCGCGCGGACGCCAAAACTGCTACAGCGGTTTTTTTGTTGAGCTGCAGCAGTTCCCGCACCACGAGTTTACAAACTTGCTTCTTTGTAGGATGACTGAAGAAACTCTGCTATCAGCGATGTGATCTGCTGCTGAATCACCCCACGTGAGCGACCGCCGTCGCCATCCAGGCAAATAATGCCATCGCCTGGTACATCGTCTTCGAGCAGTTTCTGCGCGCCAGGTTTGCACATCGACAAGAAGCTGAAATGGCTTGCGTCGCTGATTTCGACGTAACGGCTTGACGCCGCAGGCAAGCGTTTGGCCAGGTTGGCAGACTCCAGTTCAGCAGGAAGCTCGCGCGACGGTACACCGGCAGCGATCACCAGCGCGGGTACCGGCAACGCGGCCAGGCTTTCATCGGTCAGGCCCCGTGAAAGGCCCAGATCCAATGTGACCACAGCAGAGACGCGTTTATCGCGCAAATCGGCGGCCAACGCGGCCTTTGATTTTGAGGTGCTTGCAGGGTTTATCGTTTCGTAGACGGTGCAACTCGCTAACTGCGGGTGAGCTTTGCAGTCAAGGGCGAAGCGGTCTGGATCGAAACGAGCACCGGCTATCTCCAGGGCGGTCCAGCCGCCGAGTGAATGGCCCACTACTGCAATTCGGTCATTGGCGACCAAGCCGAATTTTTCTGGTTGAGTCGTGACCGCATCTATGGCTCGGCGTAAATCAACCGGGCGCTGCCATAACTGCGCCGCAGCTTGAGGGCTACGGTCATGAGTGGTGGTGCCAGGGTGATTGATTGCGGCGACGATGTACCCCCTATGAGCCAGAGCACTGGCAAGCCAGATCTGGTTGCTCCAGTTCCCCCTGTATCCGTGGGAAAGCACCAGCAATGGATGCTTGCCAGCAGCGGGCGGCGCGTTACGAACGGCAGAAGCACCGACAAACACCACATCATCGCCGATCAATTGCGTGGCGGCGGTAGTCGCACTGGGATACCAAACGACCATCTCCAGTGAGCGGTCACTGTGCGGGTCCGCCAGTGTGGAAGATTGGAAGCCGACAGGGTTCTCATCGGCGAGTGCGAGAGTAGTCAGGCAGGTCAACAACAGGGCGCAAAAAGCTATTTTCAATGTCGTTTCTTCCTTGATTGGACAAGTGCACAGCAACCTGAATCCGCCGTCAGGCGCATCCACCTTCGTACGGAGTCGAAGCTAACGTGGCTGCATAGTGAGCACGGACATTAAAGCCCACAATCGAATCCACGGGCATAAATTTCATCGTCAACTCTGTTCGCGGTCTTTTAGAGAGAAGGCTGAACGTCCGCTTTCCCGCGGGTCTTGCCTAGTGAAAGGCAGTCACCACCCGCTAAGCATCCTGCAATTTCTCACGCAGAAACTCGATAAACCGTTGGGTTTTCGCCGGTAACAGTCGCGTCTCGGTGAGGGCATAAACCGAGACGGGCGAAGCCTGCCACAGCGGCAAGACTCTGCGCAGCGTGCCATCGGCGAGGTCTTGCGCAACGATGCCTTCGGCCAGTAACGCGACTCCCAGATCCAGCGTCGCCAGACGTCGAATCATTCCCACACTGTTGAGTTCAAATCGACCGCCCACCTCAACCTCCTCCTGCCCTTCACTGCTGGAAAGTATCCAGCGCTCAGCACGGGTTCCGCGCAGACGCAGACATTCGTGGTGAGTCAGGTCCGAGGGCTGGACGGGATCGCCGTACTGTTCGAGATAACGGGGTGAGGCGTAAAGACCGCGGCGCAAACTGGCGAGCTTGCGGGCGATCAGGTTCGAGTTCGCGAGCTCCCCCATGCGGATGACCACGTCTATCGGCTCACTCACCAGATCAACCTGACGCGGGGTCAGATCGAGCTCGAAGCTGATGTCGGGATACTGCGCGCCTTCACAACCTCGACGAACAGCGCCATGTCGTTGAGAAACTCCAAAGCTATTGCTCCATAAGTGGATCAATCATTTAAATTTTACCCGGTTTATCCCGAACTCGGATTGATCAATGATAGCCCCATGCCGCAACCCTACCGCCAGGAGCATCATCATGACGTATGAAAAATTCAGTGCCGACAATGCCGCCCTGCTGTTGATCGATCACCAGGTGGGAACGATGGGCTGGGTGAAATCCATCCCGTTCGAAGAACTGAAACGCAACGCGCTGATGCTCGCCAAAGCGGCCAGCATTCTGAAATTGCCGGTGGTGCTGACTTCCAGCATGGAAGGAGTGTGATGGCCGATGACATCGCCCTGCGGCGGATGGATAAGGGCGGCGTGACGCTGACCACCACCAACCAGCTGATCGCAGAACTCGCCGCAAGGTGGGCAGCTGGTGCAAGTGTTGATGGAAGCACTTCAAGGCTAAAGATTGGGTGCAATACCTGTGGGAGCAGCGCACCGCCGCTCCCACAGGGATGAGTCGCTACATCTCAACCTGCGTACCCAGCTCAATCACACGATTGAGCGGCAAATTGAAGTATTTGAGGTTGCTGTTGGCGTTCTTCAGCAAGAACGCGAACAGGGTCTCGCGCCAACGGGCCATGCCGATACGCTTGGTCGGGACGACCGTCTCGCGGCTGAGGAAATAGGTGGTGCGCATCGGACTGAAATCCAGCTCTTTCAAATGGCACAGACTCAACGCCAGCGGCACATCGGGCTCCTCTATAAAACCGAAGTGCAGACTGACCCGGAAGAACCCTTCGCCAAAAGACTCGATCTCGAACCGCTGATCCGCAGGCACACGCGGGCGGTCTTCAGACACCACGGTGAGCAACACCACCTGCTCGTGCAGCACCTGGTTATGCAACAGGTTGTGCAACAGCGCATGGGGAACTGCATCGGATCTGGCCGTCAGAAATACCGCGGTACCTTGCACACGATGGGGTGGTTGCGCGCGAATGCTACTGATGAACAACGGCAGCGGCAGAGCGGTTTCGTCCAGTCGCTCGACAATGATCTTGCGGCCGCGCTTCCAGGTGGTCATCAAAATGAACAGGGCAATACCGGCGATTACCGGGAACGCACCACCCTGGAAGATCTTCGATATGTTGGCGGCGAAGTACAGGCTGTCGACCACGAGAAAACCCAACAGCATCGGAATCGCCAGCCAGCGCGGTGTTTTCCACAGCAGCAGGACCACGGCCGAGGACAGGATGGTCGTGATCAACATGGTCCCCGTCACCGCCACGCCATACGCCGCTGCCAGCGCACTGGACGACTCGAAGCCGATGACCAGCAACACGACGCCGACCATCAGCGCCCAGTTCACGAGGCCGATGTAAATCTGCCCCTGCTCCTGACTGGAGGTGTGCTGGATAAACATACGCGGCACGTAACCCAGCTGAATAGCCTGGCGAGTCAGTGAGAACGCCCCGGAAATCACCGCCTGGGAGGCGATGATGGTGGCCAGTGTCGACAGCGCGACCATCGGCAGCAGCGCCCAGTCGGGTGCCAATAGATAGAATGGGTTGCGTACCGCTTCCGGGTTCCCGAGGATCAACGCCCCCTGGCCAAAGTAATTGAGCACCAGGCCAGGCAGCACCAGCATGAACCAGGCACGGGCAATCGGTTTGCGACCGAAATGGCCCATGTCGGCATACAGCGCTTCAGCACCGGTCAATGCCAATACCACGGCGCCCAGAATGGCGATGCCAATGCCCGGATGAACCACGAAGAATCGCACCGCCCAAGCAGGATTGAGCGCTTGCAGCACTTCCGGGCGTTGCAGAATGCCGAATGTACCGAGAATGCCCAACACCACGAACCACAGCACCATGACCGGGCCGAACAGGATGCCGATACGCGCCGTGCCATGTTTCTGGATCAGGAACAGTGCTACCAGAACGATAACGGACAGCGGAACGACCCAATGCCCGATGCCCTCGAACGCAAGTTGCAGACCTTCAACCGCGGAGAGCACCGAAATGGCCGGGGTGATCATACTGTCCCCGTAAAACAGTGCCGCGCCAAACAGCCCGAGCAACACCAGGTTCCGGCTCATTTTCGGATAAGGCGCCGAGGCCCGGCGTGCCAGTGCCGTCAAGGCCATGATGCCGCCCTCGCCCTGGTTGTTGGCGCGCAGGATAAACAGCACGTACTTGATCGAGACGACCCAGATCAGCGACCAGAAAATCAACGACAGAATGCCCAGTACACCGTCCTGATTGGCCTGGACGCCATAGTGGCCGGCGAACACTTCCTTGAGGGTGTAAAGCGGGCTGGTACCAATGTCCCCATAAACCACGCCGACCGCGGCGACGAGCAAGCCCACTCCTGATGTTTTGGCGTGGGAGTTTTCATGGGCGGGGATCGCTGTTTCGCTCACGGGTAGCTTCTCTGAGATTGAAGGAAATAAATGGCATGCCACCTTCGAGCAAGAGGGTTTGCGGGGCTACCGGGTAAACATTGGAACTCAGCCATGAAACCCCACGGCTTGATAATGAGATTAGTCCATGGGTGTCATGCCGTTCGTTCAGGTGACCTGGAGAGTTTGCAGGCCTGTCGACGTTCAAAAAAACGCGGCAAGTATCCTCGCAAGGGAAAACACCTACCGTAAAGAAAGCGTAAAAATGTACGGGCAGCAGCGAGCGAATTTCGATCAAGATTCTTGTGCGCGACCAAAAATAGTCCTTAATTAGAGGCAAGGTTCTTTCCGGGACCTCGCCACATCGCTATATCCTGTGTTTCAACCCGAATCACCTGAATCGAGTGCCAAGGCACCACCAGCATGGAGTTTGCGAATGAGCCAAGGGCCTGTCCATGAGGACGACACCGCTATTGGACCTACCTGTACACCCTCAGAAGGTAGCGAGCAAACCTCCCCGTTCCTTCACGACCTGGGGTTGAGCGATGTCCTTGAGGCACTGCCCGAGGCCATCTACACCACCGATGCCAAGGGTCTGATCACCTTTTACAACCGTGCAGCGGTGGCGCTGTGGGGAATGACCCCGGCGCGTGGGGAGAGCGCCTTTTGCGGCTCCTGGAAGCTCTATTGGCCTGACGGCACGCCGCTGCCCCACGATGAATGCCCCATGTCCATGGCATTGAAGGAACAACGTCCTGTCAGAGGGATTGAAGCCATCGCCGAGCGTCCGGATGGCACACGCGTTCGTTTTCTGGCGTGCCCCTCGCCGATCTTCGATGCAGAAGGCAGCCTGATAGGCGCCGTTAACATGCTGATCGATCTGACTGACCAGACCGTCGCCGACAAAGCCGCGCTGATCCATGACGCGCTGGTCGAATCGTCCGCCGACGCGATCATCGCCAAAGACCTGAACGGCACGATTACCAACTGGAACGCTGGCGCCCAGCGACTCTTCGGTTACACGGCCGAGGAAGCGGTCGGCCAACCCATTGATATGCTCATCCCCCTGGATCGGCGGGATGAGGAACCCGGCATTTTGGCGCGCATCCGTCGAGGCGAGCGCATCGAACACTATGAAACCCTCCGGCGGCGCAAAGACGGCAGCCTGGTCGAGATCTCTCTCGCCGTCTCCCCTATCAGAAATCGGCAAGGCCGTATTGTCGGAGCGGCCAAAATCGCTCGCGATATCACTGAGCGACGACAGGCGGAAGAACAAAAGAGCCTGCTCATCAGAGAGATGGATCACCGGGTGAAAAACCTGTTCACCCTGGCAAACAGCGTGGTCTCACTGAGCGCCCGTTCGGCAACGACCCCCGGTGAACTCGCCTCCGCCGTTTGCGCACGGCTGAACGCATTGGCGCGAGCCCATACCCTGACCATACCGCACGGTTTGAGTAACGAGCAGCCAACGACATTGCATGCCCTCATTCAAACCATTCTCGCGCCTTATGCCGATAGCGGGGATACCAGCCAGTCACGCGCCGTCGTGACCGGCCCTGACATAACGATTGACGGTGCATCAGTCACCAGCTTCGCTTTGCTGTTGCATGAGTTTGCAACCAACGCCGCGAAATATGGGGCGCTCTCTTTGCCTGAAGGGCTTTTGGATATTGCCTGTAGCGAGAGTGAGGAGGTATTCACCGTGGTCTGGAGCGAAAGGAATGGCCCGCTCATTGACCGGGAGCCCGACAGCACCGGGTTCGGCACCCTTCTCGCCAAAGCGACCGTGCATGGCCAGCTTCACGGCGAAATCCGCCGTGACTGGAAGCGCGAGGGGCTGACCATCACCGTAGCGTTTCCCTCCCGTAGCATAAGCGGCCAGTAGAGGGTTGGCTCCAGATGGTGCGAAGCGATTCGCACCTACTTTGCCGTTCCGCCACCAGGTTTATAGAACAGAAACTTCCGGGTCTCGCCCGTCTTGATGTACTGCTTCGCCCAGTCGGGTTTCACCGTTCTGTCGTGGAAATACAAGGCACCGTGGGTGCGGTCCGTCAGTTGCTTGTTGAGTGCCTTGCGCGCGATCTCCTTGGCGATGGCATATTCGTCGTCTTCCTTTACCTGATCCGCACGCCCGTCGCACCACCAGGAAAACTGGCAGGCATGCTTTTCGGAACCTTGCTTGACCACAGCGCACACCGTATCCGGAAAACCTTCGTGACCCAGCCGGTTCATGACCACGCTGGCGACGCCTTCCATGTCGGCAGCAGTTACCCCTTTGGCTTCCCAGTAGATACTGCGTGCAAGGCACGTAATGGCATCCTCCAGCGGCGCCGTGCCCGCCGGATCGACCGCCTGCGCTTCGGAGGGGGTGATGACCTCGGATTTGGGCACCGGAGCTTCGCTACCCTTCTCTGCCGCTTTCTGCTCCAGAACCTGCGCCTTTTCTTCGGCCACTTCCTTTTTTTGCTCCTGGTCGGTTGCCCACACCTGGCCGCACAGAAGGCTGATTGCGAAGCAGGTGGCTACCCCTTTGAATCGCATGTTCCGACCCTTCTGATTGAAACCTTCGTGAGCAACGAAACGATCGCAGACCTGGGTTGATTGTAGTAGCCGGAATTCATACCGACAGGCAGGCAATAAACTGCATTTGAGCGCGAAAAGGCATTGCATTGGGAGGGGGGACATCGCGCATCATGGGTACAGATCGTTCAAGGGAGATTTACATGCTCAGCCTGTCATCCGTTTTGCATCTTGGCGTGTTGTCATTCGGGTTGGTATTCAGCGTCATCGCATCGGCGGCCGATGAACAACAGCTGGTAGAGTCGATCAACGTTTACCGCAGCCAGGTACAGCGCTGTGCCGGACAGGCGTCTTCGGAGTTACCACCGCTGGCCAGCGATCCGCGCCTGGTGCTGTCCGCCAACAGCATCGGCGACCTGCAGCAGGCACTGGCCCGCGCGGCGTACCCGATGGTTAATGTGCAGGCAATCAGCTTGTCCGGCCCGCGTGATGCGCCCGCCGCGATGAAGGCGATTCAGGAGAGCTTCTGCCGGGTGGTGCTGGACCCGCAATTTGTCGATATCGGCGTCAGCCGGGAGGGCCGCGAGTGGCGCATCGTGCTGGCGCGCCCGCTGTTGACGGGGCGCTTGGGCGACTGGCAGGCGGAGGGACAGAAACTCCTTGAAGCGATGAACAGCGCCCGCACGCAAGCGCGCCAGTGCGGTACCCAATCCTTCACCGCCACCACGCCGCTGGTCTGGAACGCCACGCTGGGATCAGCCGCCGAGGGCCACAGCCGAGCCATGGCCAACCATAACTTTTTCGATCACAAGGACCGCGACGGCCGCACGCCGGGTGATCGGGCTGAACTGGCGGGGTACGCCGGCCAGCAGGTCGGTGAGAACATCGCCGCCGGGCAGGACACAGTGCGCAAGGTGGTCGATGGCTGGCTGGCCAGCCCGGGGCATTGCGCCAACCTGATGAACCCACAATTTCGCGAATTGGGTGCAGCCTATGCGGTGGACCCGAAGAGTGACGCGGGTATTTACTGGACGGCGATGTTTGGCACGCCGTAAAGGCGGCTGCTTGATTGTGCTGCGCTAGCGCATCAAGACACCATCAATGACGTTGCCGCTGCCGCTGTAGCTCGGTCTTCAACCAGAGGTTGGCCGGTTGTATGCCTGCCGGACAGCGCACTTCATAGGCGCGGCCACTCATGCTGCTTTGGGTGGCCGCCAGCTCAATAAAGTCTTCGGCGCTGTTCACCCTGTCCTGTTCTTCAAGGTACTCCAGCTTCTTCTCCAGATGCGCCCGGGCTTGAGGGCCGCCGTATTCGCTTCCGTTGCGCACAAACCGGCATTCACTGTGCTCGACAAAGTCCAGCAAGCTGTTTATTTCCTGAGTGGCTTGAGGTGGGATTTGTGCCTGTGCATTGAACACCACGGCAGTCAGGCCGATACCTGCCGCCGTCAGCCATTGAGTGAGGGGTGCAACAATATGCCCAGTCAGCCTTCGCATGATTATTCCTCAGGAGATCAGAGCGGTGATGGCCGCTCTGGAGCTGGGCGCAGACAGGTCAATCGTCTCGGTCGTCATGGTCGCGGTGCCGACGGCGATCATCACGACGATCATAATCCCGGTCATACCCACGATCATCACGGTAATAATAGCCACGGTCATGGTCGCGACGGTATTCACGGTGATCCCGATCGTACCTGTCTCCCTCTTCCCAGTAAGGAAAGCAACCTCCCAGCAGGAGAGTACTTGCAATGGCCAGGGTCATTATCGCGGTGCGCTTCATTTTAACGTCCTAAAAGGTCAGAACTACGGGGATGAGGTGACGCTAGCGGCGAATCGATCGCAGTGCGTTCAAACCCATAATTACGACCCTCAAGCCGGTCAATGATTCCGTTATCACCGGGCCTTACAGCGTTCTCTGGCTGTTACCGATGGTTTTGGCTTTTTCGATGGCCCACTCCATCGCCGCTTCCATGTCCAGCAGATGCGGCGAGGGGTGCTTGTCCTCGACAATGGCCGAGCCGTCCGGCCAATAGACCCCCATGAACATCTTCAGCGAACCGTCTCTCAATATCTCGGCTTTGACCTCAATCGTGCATCCGTTCGACAGCGTTTCCGAGTGGGTTATATGACGCTCAGTCATGACTGCATTCCTCCCGTCGTTGCTATCAGCGTAACCCATGCAGCGCCGGGCGCGATGACGCTCAGGCGTCTGCCTGCACCACCTCGATCCCCAGTCTTTGATAGTCCTCAAGATTGCCCGAGGCCACATGACGTTCGGTGATCAGCGTGTGCACACGGGCACAAGGCGCAACCACAAAGGGCTCCACGGCACCCAGTTTGTCCGCGGTGGTCACGGCAATCACGTGGGAGGCGCTGGCGAGCATCGCCTGCTTCACCGGCACTTCATCGAAATGCAGCGAGCTGAGGCCGACTTCCGGATGAATGGCACAGACCCCGGTGAACACCAGGTCGGCCTTGATGCTCTCGATCAACCGCAGGGTTTCATGCCCGCTGGAAGACATCGTCGCAGGGTTGAGCTGACCACCGGCGACGATCACCGTGATGCCTTTGTATTCGGCCAACGTGATCGCGATCATCGGCGACGCGGTGACAGCGGTGATGACAATGTCAGCGGGTAGCGAGCGTGCGATCTGCAGCGTGGTGCTCCCGGAATCGAACATCACGATCTGGCCGTCTTTGACCCGGCGCGCGGCAAGTTGCGCCAACCGGGTTTTCACCTCGTCGGTTTCGCTGACCCGGGTGAAGTAATCCTTGCCCGTGTCCTTGGGCCGTGGCAACGCCCCGCCGTGCACCCGCTGCACCAGCCCGGCACTGGCCAGCTCCGACAGGTCCCGGCGAATGGTGTCTTCGGACACGGCGAAATGCTGACTCAGTTCGGAAGCCATGACCTTGCCGTCACGTTCGAGGATCAGCAGGATTTTTTGGCGGCGCAGTTGGGGGAGTTCGGCGGAGGAATGCTCGGCTTGCATGGTTATGCCTGTTTTTGCGTGTTTGTGCGAGATTAGCCAAACACCTCAATGAACACAAGGCGCTCCCACAAGGGATTGTGTTTGATTGATACCCATCACAAGGCACTCACGATGAACTCACGCAACCATTGATGCCCAGGGTCGCGGTGACAGCGCTCGGGCCAGAGCATCGACATCTCGTAACCCGGGACTTCAAGCGGGGGCTCGACCATGGTCAAAGCGTGCGTATCGCGAACCAGGCGAGCTGGCAGCATCGCGACCATGTCGGTGCTCTCCACCACCGACGGGACAAACAGAAAATGGGGGAGCGAAAGCACCACTCGGCGCGTCATGCCCAGCTGGGAAAGCGCCTGATCGGTGACACCCTGAAAGCCTCCGCCATCCCGGGATACGATGACGTGGTCGAGTTCGCAGAACTGCGCGAGTGTCGGTCGCTTTCTCAACAGCGGATGGCCAGTACGCCCCACCAACACATAGCGTTCGGTGAACAATGCACGACGTCGCAAGCCTGGGGGAGCATCCTCAGTGGTATGAAACGCCAGGTCGATTGCCCCCTGCTCCGCTTGTTTGGCCAGTTGTGACGGCATCAGGTCAAACACCGCCAAACGCGTGCCGGGTGCCGCCGAACGCAGCCCGGCCAACGCGGGCAAGATGATGGTCGACTCGCCGTAGTCCGACGCCATGACATTCCACGTCTGCCGTGCCTCGGCCGGGTTGAAAGGGCTGGCGGGCGACACCGCGCGCTCCAGGGCTTCCAGGGCCTGGCGCAACGGCTCGCGCAACTCATCCGCCCGAGCCGTGGGCCGCATGCCCCGTGGCCCCGGCAGTAATAGTGGATCGTTGAAAATATCCCTCAATTTGGCGAGATGAACGCTCACCGAAGGTTGCGACAGATTCAGACGTTGCGCCGCACGGGTCACGTTGTGTTCCGAGAGCAGGACATCAAGCGTCAGCAGCAGGTTGATGTCCAGACGTCGCAGATTATTCATGACAATACCTGGCATATTGGTTATTCATTTCCAATATACCGGGTAAGGCCTGATTCTGCTGGCTTCTGACAACGGAGACTCAGCCCATGAATGTTCTGCTCGTTTACGCCCATCCCGAACCCAAATCGTTAAACGGTTCGCTCAAGGACTTTGCCGTCAAACGCCTGGAAGCTGCCGGCCACAAGGTACAGGTTTCCGACTTGTATGCGATGGACTGGAAAGCCTCGCTGGACGCCGATGACAGTTTCGGCCGGCCTGCCGACGCACGGTTCGATCCGTCGCAAGACTCCAAGCGTGCCTTCAAAGAAGGCCGGCAACGCCAGGACATCGTTCTCGAACAGGAAAAACTGCTCTGGGCCGATACCGTCATCCTGCAGTTTCCGCTGTGGTGGTTCTCGATGCCGGCGATCCTCAAAGGCTGGGTGGAGCGCGTCTACGCCTATGGTTTTGCCTATGGCGTAGGGGAACACTCCGATGCGCGTTGGGGCGACCGTTACGGGGAAGGCACGCTGGCGGGCAAACGGGCGATGTTGATCGTCACCACGGGTGGCTGGGAATCTCATTACAGCCCACGGGGCATCAACGGGCCGATCGACGATGTGCTATTCCCGATCCAGCACGGCGTACTGTTCTACCCCGGCTTCGACGTGCTGCCACCGTTCGTGATCTATCGGACCGGCCGAATGGATGAGGCGAGATTTTCAGCAACTTGTGAGGCGCTCGGCCAACGGCTGGATGACCTTTGGGAAACCGCGCCGATTGCTTTCCGGGCGCAAAATTCAGGGGCGTATGACATTCCGCAACTCACATTGCGTGATGAGATTGCTGCGGATCAGACGGGCTTTGCGGCTCACGTCAGTCAGGCGGCACATTCGTTGTAGCAGCTTGCGAGGCTGCGTTCGCCGTAGCAGCTGCCTCGCAAGCTCGACAGCTGCTACAGCGAACACGAAAAAGCCCGCACAAGGCGGGCTTTGGAAATCGAGTAGGTGGCCAGCGCTGGTCTCTGGCTTACAAGGTTTATCGGGCCTCTCACAGAACAGGATTTTTAGCTTTGGGCTGTTCTGCCTCACACGGCATAAGGGCTGGATCTCAGCGCGGAGATCTTTCTAACCGTGTACCCTTGGGAGCGCGCCCCACGCCTCCTCGCTATCCCTTTGCGCATCAGTCTGCGTCTTCACCTACAACCTCAGAATAGCAAACCGTTCGAGGCCTGGGTCGGGGTTTTTAGACTGATTATTTTCAAGGGGAATGATGGGTAAATGGAAAAATACTAACGCCGCGAGACGGGCTTCCGCGCTGCCTCCAACACGCCCGCAATCTTTGCAGGTGCTACATCGGTAATTTGTATTCAAATGCCAGCTTTATAATATTTTACCGATCCAGGGGTGATCCCTAGTCTTGACCCAAGAAATGGCAGGCCACAACCGACCTGATTCCAACTTCGATGGGTATAGAGATGACCACTGAAAAAACAAAAATAGATACGCTGATTGTGGGCGCCGGTCAGGCTGGCGTGGCCATGAGTGAACACCTGAGCAAACTCGGTGTGCCTCACCTTGTACTGGAGCGCAGCCGCATCGCCGAGCGCTGGCGCAGCGGTCGTTGGGATTCGCTGGTGGCCAACGGCCCGGCCTGGCACGATCGGTTTCCGGGCCTTGAGTTCGACGATCTCAGCCCCGACAGCTTTGCCCCGAAAGAACGGGTGGCGGATTATTTCGAAGCCTACGCGAAGAAGTTCAACGCCCCCATCCGCACCGGCGTGGAGGTGAAGAAAGTCGAGCGCAATGTCGGTCGTCCAGGCTTCACCATTGAAACCTCCGAAGGCGTGATCAAGGCCAACCGCGTAGTGGCCGCCACCGGGCCTTTCCAGCGTCCGGTTATTCCGCCGATCGCGCCGAAAGATCAGCCATTCACCCAGATCCACTCCGCCGAATACCGCAACCCGCAGCAACTGCCAGAGGGCGCTGTGCTGGTGGTGGGCGCCGGCTCGTCCGGGGTGCAGATCGCCGATGAATTACAAAGTGCCGGCAAGCAAGTTTACCTCTCGGTGGGTGCGCACGATCGCCCTCCTCGCGCCTATCGCAACCGTGATTTCTGCTGGTGGCTGGGCGTGCTCGGCGAGTGGGATCAGGCCGCGATGAAACCCGGCCGGGAACACGTGACCATCGCGGTGAGCGGCGCGCATGGTGGCCGTACGGTGGACTTCCGTGGGCTAGCCCATCGCGGAATGACGCTGGTGGGTCTGACCCAATCCTTCAATGGCAGCGTGGCGACGTTCCAGCCCAACCTTGCCGACAACCTGGCACGCGGCGATGAGAACTATCTGGCGCTGCTCAATGCCGCCGACGCCTACGTCGAGCGCAATGGCCTGGACTTGCCGGAAGAACCTGAGGCGCGGCATACCTTCCCGGATCCGGATTGCGTCACTAACCCGATTCTTGAACTCGACCTGGCCAAGGCTGGCGTGACGTCGATCATCTGGGCCACCGGGTTTGCCACGGATTACAGCTGGCTGAAGGTCAACGCGTTCGACGACAACGGCAAGCCGCAGCATCAGCGCGGAGTGTCGAGCGAGCCTGGGGTGTATTTCCTCGGCCTGCCGTGGCAGTCCCGTCGCGGCTCTTCGTTCATCTGGGGTGTTTGGCACGACGCCAAGTACGTGGCTGATCAGATCGCCATCCAGCGCTCATACCACGACTACCGCGATGCCCTGCAACGCGAAGCTGAAACCGCCCCCGTCGCGCATAAAACCACCGTCAGCGCTTAACGAATAGTTCTTCAGGAGCCTCAGATGTCCACGCCAACCCATACCCGTATTCGCATGTTCAACACCAAGGAAACCTACCCGAACCAGAGCCTGGACAATGACCTGTGCCAGGCCGTGCGGGCCGGCAACACCGTTTATGTTCGCGGCCAGGTCGGCACCGATTTCGAAGGCAACCTGGTGGGCCTCGGCGACCCGCGCGCGCAAACCGAGCAAGCCATGCGCAACGTCAAACAGTTGCTGGAAGAAGCTGGCAGCGACCTCAGCCACATCGTCAAAACCACCACTTACTTGATTGACCCGCGTTACCGCGAGCCGGTTTATCGGGAAGTGGGCAAGTGGCTCAAAGGGGTGTTTCCGATTTCCACCGGGTTGGTGGTGTCGGCACTGGGGCAGCCGCAGTGGCTGATGGAGATTGATGTGATTGCGGTGATTCCTGAGTAAGCAGGTAGACCGAGTCGCGGCTTTCGCGAGCAAGCTTCGCTCCTACAGTAGATCGCTGTTTCATGAACGACCCTGATCATCTGTAGGAGCGAAGCTTGCTCGCGAAGACGCCCGCACAGACAACAACTTTGCCAAGGCCAACCGAGGAGCAAAACCATGACCTTCTCCATCGCCGCCCGTTGCCTCGAAACCGGTCAGTTCGGCATTGCAATCAGTTCCTCAAGCATCGCCGTCGGCGCCCGCTGCCCCTGGCTATTGCCCGGTGTCGGCGCGGTCTCCACACAAAATATCACCCTGCCATCCCTCGGCCCGGAAACCCTCGCCCTCATGGAACAAGGCCTCTCACCTGCTGAGGCTCTGGACAAGGCATTGACCCGCAACGGCTACAGCCAATACCGACAAATCACGGCGATTGACCACCTCGGCCGCACTGCGCATTTCAGCGGTTCAGAAACCCTGGGCAACCACAATGCCGTGTCGGGCGAGCAATGCGTGGCCGCGGGCAACATGCTCGCGGACCGAGCCGTGATCGAGGCCATGGTCGAGGCGTACGAACATGGCGAGGGCCAACTGACCGACCGCTTGCTCACCGCGATGAAAGCGGCGGTGGTCGCAGGCGGTGAAGCCGGGCCGGTGCATTCGGCTGCCGTTGTAGTGGTCGGCGAACTGACCTGGCCGATCATCAACCTGCGGGTCGATTGGGCTGATGAAGATCCGATAGGCAAATTGCAGCAGTTGTGGGACGCCTATCGCCCACAGGTCAAGGACTACATCGACCGCGCCCTCGCCCCCGACAAATCCCCTGGCTACGGTGTCGCCGGAGACGACCGATGAGCAGCAGCCGCGATTTGCTTGAAGCCTTGGTGGCGTTCGACACCACCAGCCGCGAATCAAATCTGCAGCTGATCGAGTTCGTCCGCGACTACCTCGCCCGCTTCGAAGTACCTTGCGAACTGATCTACAACGACGAGCGCAGCAAGGCCAATCTGTTCGCCACCATTGGCCCGGCGGATCAGCCGGGTATCGTGTTGTCGGGGCACACCGATGTGGTGCCCGTCGACGGTCAGCCATGGACGGTTGCGCCCTTCAAGCTCACCGAGCGTGACGGCAAACTGTACGGTCGCGGCAGCGCGGACATGAAAGGCTACATTGCCTGCGTACTCGCCCTGGTGCCGTCACTGGTGAAGGCCTCGCTGCGACTGCCGGTGCACATCGCGCTGTCCTACGATGAGGAAGTCGGCTGTCTCGGCGTTCGTTCGCTTTTGAAAGCCCTCGAACAGCGCCCGGTCAAACCGATGCTCTGCATCATTGGCGAACCCACCGAACTCAAACCGGTGCTCGGCCACAAGGGCAAGCTGGCGATGCGCTGCGACATTCATGGCGAAGCCTGCCATTCGGCGTACGCGCCGCTCGGGGTCAATGCGATTGAATACGCCGCCGAACTGATCGGTGAACTGGGGCGGATTGGCCACAGGCTCAGGGCACCGGAGCATCACGACGCCCGTTTCGATCCGCCGTTCAGCACCGTGCAAACCGGCGTAATTTCCGGCGGAAAAGCCTTGAACATCGTCCCCGCCGATTGCCGCTTTGACTTTGAAATCCGCGCCCTGCCCTCACAAGACCCTGGCCTCGTTGCGCAGGAATTGCAGACCTACGCCGAGCAACAAGTGCTACCGCGCATGCGCGCCGTGAGTGATCAGAGTGAAATCCGCTTCAGTGAATTGTCGGCCTATCCCGGTTTGGCGACCGATGCGCACAGCGAAGCCGCTGAGCTGATCGCGGCATTTTCCGGTTCTGGGGAGTTCGGTACGGTGGCATTTGGCACCGAGGGCGGTCTGTTTGACGCGGCGGGAATTGCGACAGTGGTGTGCGGTCCGGGCAGCATGGATCAGGGTCATAAGCCGGACGAATTTGTCAGCCTCGAACAATTGAACGGCTGCGATGAAATGCTGCAACGGATGCTGTTATCAATCAGCCGCTGATGGTTGGCCCGACGCTCAGGTATACAGTCGGGCCAGTTCTTCCTGGCAGTAATCCACGAACAGCTGCACCGGTTTGGTCAGCTGCGACCTTCTCAACCATGCCGCCGACAGACCCGAACCGGTCACGGTTTCGGCCAGCGGTATGCACACGACTTTCTGCCCGTCATAGGTGTATTCGGAAAACGGTTTGGTGACCAGAATCGAAAAGCCAAAACCGCGCCCGACCATCCCTCGCACCATCTCGATCGAAGGTGAGCTGAACACGATGTGTGGCGTCAGTCCGCGCTCTTCAAAGATGCTCACGAAGTAGGTCCGGCTCGGCACCACGTCCAGCAATATCATCGGCTCCAGCACCAGGTCATTCAGCGACACTTTCGCCTGTTGCGCGAAGCGGTGATCCGCCGGCAACAAGGCGTAGGGCTGTTGCGGCGGCATCAGCGGCACTGTCTCAATGGTGCTGTCCAGATCGTGTTCGAACAGCATCGCCAGGTCAATGCTGCCGGCGGTCAGTGCCTGCACCAGTTCCTGCTGCTCGCCATCGCGAATACGGATCTCCACACCCGGCCAGCGCTCTTTGAAACCAGCGATCAAACGCGGCAGGTACAGCGGCGCCACCGTTTCAAAACAGCCAATATCGATCTGCCCCGCGACCACGTCGTTGTCCGCCAGCGCGTTCTGTTCAAACTCATGGGCGACCCGCAGCAGCTCCAGCGCCTTGCGATAAAACCGCGACCCGCTCGGCGTCAGCGAAACACCCTGGGCGTGATGCCGGATAAACAGCTGCACACCAAAGCTTTCTTCAAGGTGCTTGATCGCCGTCGACACCGACGGCTGCGCGATATAAAGCTTGCGCGAAGCCTCCGCCACGCTGCCGCAGTCGGCGGTGGTGACGAAATACTTGAGCTGTCGCAGGTTGTAAGCGGCCATGCAGACCTCCAGAGAACACAACATTGTAGGAGCGAGGCTTGCCCGCGAAGACGCGCTGACATTCAACATCGTTGTCGGCTGATACGCCGCCTTCGCGGGCAAGCCTCGCTCCTACAGGTATCGGGTCGACGCGCGATTCTGTGGCGGCGCAGCCGCCGTAAAACCGGGCACACGATCAAGGCTGAACATACCCGACACACCCAAACCACGGGCATATATTTTTTAAGGTTTGAAGCAACAAACTTACTAATTTATCCATCCCCGAAATCGGCATTCCACAAATGATCCAGAGCCGCGCCCAGTTCGGCTCACTCGGCGGCCATTTCCCCCACTCCCTCCGAAATTTAATGAACCCCGCCCATCACCACTCACCTAACTGAATGACTATCAGGAGGTGACTCATGCAAATCGAAACGATCTGGATCGTGCTCGCGGCAGTGCTTTTGCTGATCGAGTTGTGGCGATCAACAGGGTACGTAAAGCCGAGGGCAAATCGAGCAACAAACTGGTGTGGATCGTGGTGATCGTGTTTGTGCCGCTGTTCGGGCTGATAGGGTGGGCCATGGCGGGACCGAAACACATTGCGCAGAACCCGTAGTCACCGCAAGCCAGACAATAACGCCGGATAGCGTGCGGTAACGATCTGAGAACTGCGCATACCCAAACGACAAAGCCCCGAATAATCGGGGCTTTGTTGTTTTTCCCTGGAACACCCAATCCATCATCCAGAGTGTTCACCCGCAGCATGACTGCATCAGCATCACTCCGAAGTGGCCCAAGAAGCGGTTTGGCCTGGATGAGTCAGCCTCACTCTGCTCGCGACTGTGTGAGCGACCACATCCAGATGCTCAATACCACGAGCAATATCAAGGCGAGCACGCTTGGCCACAGGGGCATGGGATACCCATTAACGAGAACCTCGGGGCGAATAATCAGGCGCCCCAGTTGCGCCAAGGCCATCAGTGCGTAGACGGTACCGGCCACTCGCAATCCAATGATCCGGGATTTCATGCTGTTCTCCTCGACCTGACTATGAACGTAACAGGCGAGCAAAAGCGCTATTTTTTTGCCGGCCCAGTGTGTGAAGCCGTGAAGGGGCGGCCAGCCTTGGCGCGCTCCTCTCCTGCGCTCGGAAACCACTATCCAACCCTGGCCTTCACCAGAGGGAAAAGGGGACGAATTTATTTTCCAACCATCGCACGAACCAAACAAATAAATCCGCCCCTGAGGGATCTGTCCCCACTCATTTCCTTCTCTTCATCCACAGCCCAGTAAATTGCGTGTTGTCCGCTAAACAACAGTTTTCATACGGAAATAGACTGTAGCCGCCATCACGGCCACTGCAATCACGACAACGAGGCCTTCGCGTTGCAGCATGTGCCAAGGCAGTTGCCCGGCCTTCAGTTTAAGTGCTCGTAGTGCCCGAGCCCACATCGAGACCCTACCGCCGCTCAGGGCCACATTTGTGAAGTAAATCGTACCGAGGAACACCACCACCGGGCTTACCCATCGCAGCCACAGGACACCACCGGACCATGCGCACGCCAGGGCTGCGGGCACTGCACTGGGGAGTATGTGGCGGAGCAACAAGAGCCCAGCGCCTTGTCGGTACCAACGGCGCGGGAGTAACAATCGGCTAAGCAACACATCCAACGGCCCCGCTACCACGGCTACCATGGCCCAAACGTGGTAAACCTTCATGCCCATCCAGATCAATACCGGCATTATCAGTGGCATGATGACCATGCCGAACGCTTCTTTCTTCGTAGGCCCGGTAAGCACCGAAGCCATAAGAACAGCACACAGCGCCATCCATAGGAAAAGGTAAACCCCTCGATAGTTTGTGGCCAGCAACCAATCCCGCCAGTTGTCGAGTGGTTGCAGCCCAAGACGTTGAGGCACTTCGGGGTATTGATATTCAATGGCTTGGGCGAGCTCTGCAAAGCGTTGCCAGTCGAGGTTGCTAAAGCAATCGGCCATTTCACGCCGGCGGCGGTCAGTCATGGGTTTGAACAGCATGGCGGCTGCCTGCCCATGGATTTTATCGGCGTCGAATCTGGCCAGATCGCCGCGTAGGGTCTCTGCAAAAGCTTGCGCCTCGCACCGCCGGATCAGTCTGTCCCAGCGCCAGTACTCGCACGGCAGATCGCCTTGGGTTTCGTTCCAACCCATGACCTGACACACACCATCGAAAAAGGCTGGCGACCATTTTTCGGCGGACTCGAGCCAATCCAATATGCTTTGCTCGAACTGCTGGCGGCGCTCGAAGGGCAATAGCCAGTCGCTCGCCAGCCAAAGGCACAGCGCTTCCCGCACTTGGCGCTCTTTACCCTCGGCCAACCACTGCTGCATCTGTTCCAGGGACGGTTCCGGAGGACTGATGGCGGTTGGAATGTCGACGCTATCCTGAGGGATTACCCACGTAGGGGCTTGCGCGGGCGGATGGTATTCCGGGGTTGATGCGCTTGCGGTTAACGGGGAATAAACGTCTTCCTCATCAATCTGCGCGCGCCAGCGGGACTCGGCCAGCGAAGCTTCATAGGCTTCCCGAAGGCGCTGGAACTGATTGGGGTTTTCGTCTGGGCGGTGGATTTTCAGCAGCCGCGCATAGGCGCGTTTGATGCTGCGTTCGTCCGCGTCCGGGGTAAGGTCCAGCACTTTCCAATGGCTCATGGTGACTCAACCCTCCCGCTCGAAATGGGCAAGACGCTGGGTAATGTCGCCACGGGCTTCGCGTATCAGGCGTTCATCCTGGGTGTCGAGCATTTGCTGAAAATGGTTCGCCAGCCCGGCAATACGTTCCCGGCCATCGCCCAGGCTTTCCTGATACAAGCGGTCCAGTCGGGCCAGCAGCAAGGTATTGATCTGCTGGTCGCGCGGGTGCACTTTCAGTGCTTCGAGGGCCGCCAACCGTTGGGCGATTTCTTCAGGAGCCAATACCCCGGGGTTGTTCTCGATGACCAGCCGATGGGTTTCGTCATTGATTGGCAAATGCACCTGGGCTTCGAGCAAACCGTTATTGTCGTAGGTGAAGCGTATGTCCAGCGTTACCTCACCGGCTTTGCGCGGTGGTACGGGGATTTCCAGTTCACCCAGGAAAATATTGTTGGCCACCAACCGGCTTTCGCCTTGGTAGATACCTAGCCTGACTACTTTCTGGTTATCACTGAGGGTGGACACGTTACGGGAGCGGCTCACCGGCACCACTGTATTGCGCTCGATAATTGGCAAGTAGTGGCCGCTTTGGTAACCGGCGCCTAGCTGCACCGAGGTCTCGATTCCCAAGGTATAGGGGCATACGTCGGTAAGTACCACTTCTTCGAGGGAGGCATGGCGCGCCTGTAGCGCCGCCTGGATAGCCGCCCCCTGCGCCACCACCTCATCCGGGTTGAGCTGCATCGCCGGGATTCGCCCGAACAGGGCCGCGACCAGCTTTCGCACCAACGGCATGCGCGTGGTGCCGCCCACCAATAATATTTCGTTCAGGTCTGCCACCTTGATCCGGGCGTCACGCAACGCGCGCTCGATCGGGGCTCGCAGGCGGTCCAGCAGAGGCCGGACGATGTCCGCCAGGTCGCTCTGGGTCAGTTCAAGACTCCATTCACGCGTTTGCTCGCGAAGGATAAAGCTCGTGACTTGCGCCTGCCCCAAGGCATGACGAACCCGTTGTGCCTCACGCCGCAACCGCTGTGCTATGGCAGGGTGGGCCGTGTCTGGCAGGTCAGCGGCACCGATTTTGGCGATGAAATGCTCCACGAGCCGGTCATCGAAATCTTCACCCCCAAGGAAATTGTCCCCCGCGCTGGCGCGCACTTCCATGACGCCTTCGAACAGCTCGAGGATGGACACGTCAAAGGTGCCACCCCCAAGGTCGAACACCAGAAAGGTCGCTTCGTTTCGCTGTTGCAGGCCATAGGCCAAGGCTGCAGCGGTGGGTTCGTTGATCAGCCTTTCAATTTTCAGCCCGGCCAGTTCGCCGGCAATACGCGTGGCCTTGCGCTGGGCATCACTGAAATACGCGGGCACGCTGATCACTGCTTCGTGAACGGGCCCGCCTAAGGCGCGCTCGGCGTCGGCCTTGAGACTACGCAGTAGCATCGCCGAGAGTTCTTCCGCTCGATAGGCGCGCCCGCCCAGCTGCGTTTCACGGGCGCTCCCCATATAGCGCTTGAACAGAGATGTGGTGAGGTGGGGGTGGGTGTGCAGCCGTTCGCAGGCAATATCCCCGGCGATCAGTTGGCCGTGGTCGTCGAGGCCAACGACGCTGGGTGTAAGGAGGTTGCCCAACGCATTGGGGAGTAGCCGGGCATGTTCGCCATCCCAGGCAGCCACAAGGCTGTTGGTGGTGCCCAGGTCGATACCAATGATCACAGTCACTTTTCCTTAAATGAGGCGGCCGGCCAGCAGAGGACCTTGGTCGTAGGCTCAGTCATTATTGATGTAGGCGCGATTTGCGGATTCGTAGTCGGAGTTATCGGCAGTGCTGATGGTGGCTTTAACCCGCCCGCTTTGCCTTTGCCGGGTCCGACATTAAGTCGCCTTTCGAGCTCATCCTGGAAGTTTCAGCAATAAAATCACTAATTAACGCCGGACGGCGTGCGGTAACGATCTGAGAACTGTGCATACCCAAGCAACAAAGCCCCGAATAATCGGGGCTTTGTTGTTCCTGGCGGGTACACCCTCCGTAAATCCCGGAATGGTCGGCACTCGCGCCGGCGACGCGTTGGCAACACCCGCTACGAACGCAACACCCCTATCGCCCGCCGATACTTCTCAACGCGCTCCAGATCCTCCCAGGACGGCTGCGCAATCCGCGACAAGTCGCTGTTCTCTTCCAGATCAGCCAGCTTCACCACCCGCCCGATCGGGTTCTTCGCCGCGCGCTCGACGAACGCCTCGTAGGACTCGCCCGGCACCTTGGTCACCGACGCAATCGCCGTCAGCACCGCTTCACTGAAACCTTCCTTGCGCAGATCGTCGACGCTGATGCCGCAGTCCTCGACCACGTCATGCAGCACCGCGACGATGCGCTCTTCCAGCGTGTTCACCCGCAGCATGACTTTCAGCGGATGCAGGATGTAAGGCGCCCCGCCCTTGTCCACCTGCCCTTCATGCGCCGCGGCGGCGATGGCAATGGCGCGTTCCAGTGACTGACTCATGGGGTTCTCCTTGGGTTAAATGCCGTGACGTCGCGGTCAGGATTTTGAAGTCTGTAAAATATGTAGGAATTTGCCCTTTGTGGCGAGGGAGCTTGCTCCCGTTGGGCTGCGAAGCAACCCCAAACCCTGCTAGCCCGTTTCCTAAGACACACCGCAACGCCCGGTTTTACTGCGTTTTCGCCATGGAGTGGAGAAAAGCCACTTTGCGAAATGACCATCCGAGCGTCCTACACCCCAATTGCGGCTATCAAAATCACTGCCTAGAGTGAGTCTGTCGCTGAGCGAATTCAGCGATAGGGTTTCGCAGCCCTGACGATACGTGTAGTAACCTTGCACCCCAAAACCAGCAACGGTCGCACAAACGCGCCCGTACTCCGTTTATGGTGGCTGTGTGTGGGAGATCTTCGGGTCTGCCGGGTTCCTCGTATCCTCGGTCTGCGAACCCGCACATAGCTACCACCCATTCGTTTCGCAGCGGACGGCAGTAGCTCTTCTTAAAGATACGAGGAAGATTTACTTATGAGCACAAATACCCCGCTCCGCCACTACAGCCCAATGTCCCACTTCGCCACCGACCACCCCGTCCTCCTCATCGACGCCGACGCCCCGATACGCGAACTCCACAGCTGCCTCAGCGAACGCCTCAACGCCGTCCTCAAATACCTCAACCTCATGGCCTGCACCAGCCTCCCCGACTACGCCGAACACGACATCAACACCGTCACCAACATCGCCCGGATCATGGTTCAGGATGTGAGAGATGTGTTTCGGGTGATTGAGCAGCGTGGGTTTGATACGCCCAAGGGTCAGTGACTTAATTTCAGTCGTAGAAAAACCGCATTACTGCGGTTTTTCTGCTTCCTGCTCCGACTCTGACAATAACAATCAGTAAACCTGCACCCGCCACAACTCTCGCGATGAAGAACCCGCCGACATCGGCAGCCGCCCATGCAACGTCCGATAGTTATCAATCAGCACCAGATCCCCCTCACTCCATTGATGAGCAATCAAACACTCCGGGTCATAAACCAGCGCATTGACCTGTTCCAGCAACGCCTGTTGAGCCTGCTCGTCATGGTCCTGCACCGACTGGCTCAAGGTCTGCAATGTCGAGTCGGTGCCCTCTTGGTAGCGCAGGATGAGCTCGCCGCTGCGGGGGTGGTGGTCCACCAGGCTGTACATGCGCGGCGAGCCGCCGAAGTAGGTCATTTTGGTGTAGTAGGTGATGTTCACGCCCTGCCATTGTCGGGCGACTTGCTGCCCGACTTTGCGCAGTACGTTACGGCTGTCGACGATGGTGGTCTGGCCCTCGCCCGGCTGCGGCGCGGTCTTGCAGTACAGCATGAATTTGCTGGCGCAGAATTTCGGGTTGCGTTGAACTTGTGCGTCGCTGTCGGGCAGCATGTTCAGGTCCCAGTGCAACGGTGTTTTCTCCAGCGAGTGCACCACGCCTTGGGGTTTGTCCGCAGGCTTGACCACGTGGACGGCACCGAAGGCCCATTCGTAGAGCGTGCCGAAGCGTTCGCAGCTGCGAGCAAAGCTATCCTGGTCGTCGAAACGGCAACCTTTGAGGCAGACGAAACCGAAGGTTTCCACCAGGGCTTCCAGCAGGCCGGTGGACAGTCGTTCGAACCCCAGCCCCAACGGGTCTCGCACCACCAGGCCAAACAGCGGAAGTTTTTGCAGTTCGTACTCGAAGCCTTGGGCCTGCGGGTTTTCTGTTTGATGGTAGAGCCATGGCCGCCCCTCATAGGTGACCAGCACATGGTGGTCGAGGTCGACCTGGGCGCGGGCGCGAAGGGTTTGGCCGCCATCCAGGTTGCACACCGGCACGGCATGCCAAGGGCTGTCCGCGCGGGTCAGCCCTTCGGCCAGGCCGAAGGTGAATTTGGGGCCGGCATTGTTGTATTGATGGACCGACAAGCGAATGTCATCGCCAAAGAAACGGTCCACCGCCGCGTTCAATGCGTGCCCGCGATACATCATTTGGTAGGCTTTGAAGTTGATTTGTTGCAGGTACTCGTCCTCGCTCTGCCCTTCTTCGCGGCACAGACGCAGGTCGTTGTAGAGGTGACTGCAGAGGTTGTCATGCGCCCGGCTGAGGGACTCATCGTCGCGGCTCTGCTCGATCAGGTCACCAAGGTTTTTCCACGGTAGACGGGCCTGCTTGATCAGGCTGGCGCGAACCGACTCGGCACTTTGGGCCTGGGGAAACAGGTCTTCCATACTGACCCACTCAATCGTGTGGGTGGTGCACAGTTCACGCAACGCCCGGTTGTAGGCGGCGCGAACGTCGTCGGCCACGCCGACGATGTCATTGAAGGTCGTGCCGTCGCTGAGGATCGACACCACGCAGCCCGGTGCGTGCAACGCGGCGATGGCTTGCCCGAGTTGGTCGAGGCGCTCGATGGCCATGACCTCGCCGTAGTCCGGCAGCACGCCGAAGGTCTGGTCGCTGGCGTTTGGCGACTTGCAGGGAAAGCCTGGCAAAACCAGACGCACTGGCAGGCCCTGATCGAAGCAGTGCCCCAATCGAAGCGCCAGATGTGCCCGGCCTTGTGTGTCGAAACAATCATCCGTGCCTTTGAGCAGATAACCGGCCAGCAAATCGCTGACGGCAGCGATCCAGGCGTCTCTATGTTCCATAGAACAATTTCCTTGAGGGTGTGTGTGTATCAATAGGATTTGACGGTGTCGCCATGCTCGGTGAACGCATGCGCAGCCCCGCAGGCTTGCTGCAAACTGCGCAGCAATTCGGCCGGGTGTTCACAGCACAAGTTCGGGGCCTGGGCCTGCAAGTCAGGTGTCAGGCCATAGCCCCAAGTGACCGCCGCCGAGTGCATGCCTGCGGCACGCGCGGTTTGCAGATCGATCTCCGTGTCACCGACGAACAAGCAGTGGTGCGGATCAACCGACAACCGCCGGGCGGCTTCCCATGCCACATCCGGCTGAGGCTTGAGCGCCCTGCCTGCGCGATGCCCCAGAATCGTCCCGAAGGTATTCTGTGGAAGCAGTGCATCGGCGACTTGCCGGGCCATTTTGTCAGCCTTGTTGGTGACGATAGCTAGCGGCACTTCCAACCGGCGACAGCCTTCGAGCAATTCCAATACGCCGCTGAATGGCCGGGAAAATTGAACCAGGTTGTTTTGGTAGAGCGCTACATAGCGCTGGTGCATGGCGAGCGCATCAGCGACACCAAACTGCGTGGCAACTCGCTCGATCATCGCCGTGGTGCCGCCGCCGATATACCCGCACACTATTTCCGAGGTCAGCGCCGGGCAACCATGTTCGAGCAGCACTTGGTTCAAGCACCAGGTGATGTCGGGCAAGGTGTCGACCAGAGTCCCGTCCAAATCGAAGAGTACGGCTTCGACCCGCAACCGAGACGTCATCATTGAGCACTGGCGTAGTGACAAGGACGCCCCTTGCGGAACACCAGGCGGTGATAGCGCTCATCGACATTGCTGCGTTTTTCGAGCGTGACCACACCCCGTCGCTTGATGGCCACCGAATGCCAGGGCGTACGCCACAGGTCACTGGTTGGCACCAACCGGATACCGATCTTCGTCGAGACCGCCAGCTGCGGGTGAATCGACAGGCGCAGGCAATGCGGGTAACGCGCCTGCAACAGCGCACCCCAGGCTTCACTGCGCTGGATCACCCGCTGCGAGGCCGGTTTGGCGACCTTCTTCACCGCGTTGAGGCTCATGCCAGCGAATACTTTCAGTCCCGAGTAATCCTCGGAAAGAAAGCGATGGATGCCGCAGTACATCAACATCATGTGCGGATCATCCTTGAAGCGCTGCTGCAACAAGATCAATGACTGACCGTGCTCGATCATCATCTCTTCACGCATGGCGTCCAGACAATCCAGCTGAGGGTAGGCATCCTGGAGGTCGAAATGGGCGAACGTGCCGGGATACTGCTGTTCGGCGTAGTCCTGGATAGCGTCGGTGTAGGCCTTAACGTCCGCATCGGGAACATGCACCAAGTCAGAGAACACATAGCCATCGGAGCAGATATGAATCAGCGCGCCCGGTGCGTAGATCTCCTGGATCTCCTTGCACAGGCGATGTAACTCGTCGATGGCATGATGTTCCGCAAGATCAGGCAGATGGCTGAGGGTTTTCTTGCGGCTGGGCGACTTGCCGGGAAAGGCTGGCAAGACCATTTCAATCTTGCGACCGCTCTCGACCGCCTGCATGACCTTGGTCAGATGGGGTTCCAGCACCTGCGACGACAGTTCGTGATCCTGCCCCGGGGCGAGGCTACGACGGAGAAACAGGCATTCAAGGATTTGCTCGGCAATGTTCATGTGTGGGGTGTTCTGATGCTCGTGCACCAGCTGACCGCACACCTGTTGAGCAACGGTGTTTGAACCTTGCATAGACAATCCCTTGTGTGGTGAACAACGGCCATCTTTTGGCCATCAGCAGATATCCCTTACCTGCGGGCGGCTAAATTCCTACAAGTTGTGAGGGCTGTCAATCGTGGCAATCCGGAATATTACGGCACCGAAATCATCGAAAAACCCTCACACAGGCTCATGCAACGTCCAGGCTGGCAAAGCCATACTGCGGCCACACAAGTGTGTCTGGTCCTGATTCCATTACGCCCTCCTGAAAAACAGATCGGAAGGTGTGAACCTTGTTCAGGATGGGACACCGTCCCCTTTTCTCGTTAGCCTGACAATCTGGTCAGTGCCGGCCACAGTTAGAATCAGCGGGAGGCTCAAAATTGAGTACGTTCGACAATGGACGACTAGATTTCCCGGACGGGACCACCTCATACACACTAAACGCACATATTGCCTGTCCGTTACCCTCAGCGGCGGGCCGATAAACAAGGCCGATATAGGCTTCAGGGAAATCAGGGACAGACCACGTTTAATCGAAAGAGCACTGCCCTGCTCCCAAAAAACGTGGTCTGTCCCCGTTTATTTGTCCCCGTTTATTCCCCGGGACAGATCTATTTTTTGGGGCGCGCACCACAACCAAATAAATAAATCCGCCCACTTTCTTGTCGCAATATTTATTGAAGATGGGACATAACAAACAATTAGATCCGCCCTCTCTTGCTTTATTAAGCTTTGACTAGAACAAACTCCAAAAACACATCGCTATCTGCGATCGATTCAATAAACAATTTAGCTGCTTCTCTGGATGCTGTCGGAAATTCTCTCCCGGCTACAGCAACCAGAGTGGAAAAGTCAGCAATACAGTCCATATCAGGAACTCTTTTGCCTCCTGCTATTTTAAAGCCTTCAATTCCGAGCACTGCGGCGTCATTTTGCTCGCAAAACCCCAACAGTTTAATCGCATCATCCAAGCTAAATAGAGGCGTGCCCCCCCCCAGAGCAGGGTCGGCTCCAGCTTAATACCCATCAGTCCGAAATCTTTCATTAAATCAATCCCAAGAGTATAAACGGGTATATAAACGGGTATAAACGGGGACAGACCACGTTTTCCATCTAAAAAATCTAGTGCTTTTTCGGTCTGCCCGGGCATCCCCGCCGAGCTCGTCGCCCAATTATAGCTTCAATTTCGGCTGCAAATCGCGAACCACCAAGTACATAGTTGCCATTGGTGGCAGCCCGAATCTGGTCAACCAATCCTATCTCCAACTCGCTTCTAAAAAGCTCGCGATAGACTTCAGCAGTCGATACATCTGTGTCCCCAAGCGATAGGTACTGAGCATGCGGGGTAATGAGATGCGAAAACTCTGATTGTGCGTTAGCACGATAACTCGACCAACGATATTCCGCAGGATGCGTCACCATTTTGGCTCTGACAGGATTCATCTCAATGTAGCGATAACAGGCCAATACATAACTATCACTTTGAACAAGGCACGAACGGAAGCGTCCTTCCCATAAAGTCCCACTACGTCCATATGTACGATTTATGTATCGCACATATCGTTGCCCTATTCCTTTCATAAGCAAACTGGTACTGCTGAGGAAAACGGGGACAGACCACGATTAAATTGAAGGAGCATTATCCAGCCCCTCGATAAATGTGGTCTGTCCCCGCTTTCGCGTCCCCTTTACGTTTCACTGGGACAGATCACATTTAAATCGAGCCTGCCAAAAAACGTGTTCTGCCCCGTTTATCCATCTACCATAAACGCATCAAAAATCCTCGTGCCTCAGCAAGCTAAATCCGCCTTCTACTTTTAACATACCCATTAATTCAAGAGAGCGATTTGTCGCATTTACATAGAACAGAATTGGGTATTCGGCAAACGCTTGTTCTACAGCTTCACCATCGAAAGGATCAATGTTATTTTTCAGAACAAAATGCTCAGAACCACTGTCACCCTGAAAATAATAAACACCGCCGTGATAAGTGCTATCTCTTTCCTCAAGCAGGATTCCAGCAAGATCTTTTATCTGCGCCCTTGCCAAAGCCAGACTCAAATATTTCATTCCATACAAATCATAAGTTTTCATTTTGGTAGTACTACGCTCGGTGCTCGGCTCGTAGCTGCAGCCGAAGAGTCATAAATCATAAAGTTAACTTCACGACCTGCTTGTGAACTCAACTTGCTAGCGAGATCTTGCAATCCAAGAGCTTTTAGATCTCTTGCACTCAGTGGACCAGTGCGCGTTCCTCCGCTTCTAACCCCTATACCTAAAGCTTGAGCACGCTGCAACAGCTCTGGACTTGCCAACGCCACATCGAAATCACTGACTCTTCCAGTGGGGAAAACGGGGACAGACCACCAGGAAATCGGGGACAGACCACGATTAAATTGAAGGAGCATTATCCAGCCCTCGATAAATGTGGTCCGTCCCCGTTCTCGCAATGAAGTTTGTGGGGATCCCTCAGGGTCTGCCTCCGTTTTTCGGGTAAAAAAACACCGGCGCTAGGCCGGTGTCAGATCACATCCAGGCGTCTACAGCTAAAAAGAGACGTTCAAACCGCAAGCGGAGATAAAGTCACGCATCGGTATATCAAGAGAGCTACTCTCTCCAGCAGAAAGAACATCTTGCAATGTGACAATGCCTTTTTCAAAATCTAGAGAAACGTCAAAGCAATTAAACTCGAACTCTCTCAACAGAACGTTCTCTGAGCGCATCCGCTCATCAAAGGCATCTTTCAAAATAGAGCGAACGCTGTCGTCCAACTCTTGGACGACAAATTGTTCCATTAGTGTGCCGCCACTACTCATAACCATTCCTAACTAGTACGGGAATGCAGTCTGAATCACACCATCCCGAACATTTATTTTGATTGTCGATGTTGGAGCGCCTGAGACGTTTGTTCCAATCACCTTGCCTGCGTTGTACTCAAAACTATAAACGGGGACAGACCACGTTTTCCATCTAAAAAATCTAGTGCTTTTTCGGTCTGCCCGGGCATCCCCGCCGAGCTCGTCGCCCAATCATAGCTTCAATTTCGGCTGCAAATCGCGAACCACCAAGTACATAGTTGCCATTGGTGGCAGCCCGAATCTGGTCAACCAATCCTATCTCCAACTCGCTTCTAAAAAGCTCGCGATAGACTTCAGCAGTCGATACATCTGTGCCCCCAAGCGATAGGTACTGAGCATGCGGGGTAATGAGATGCGAAAACTCTGATTGTGCGTTAGCACGATAACTCGACCAACGATATTCCGCAGGATGCGTCACCATTTTGGCTCTGACAGGATTCATCTCAATGTAGCGATAACAGGCCAATACATAACTATCACTTTGAACAAGGCACGAACGGAAGCGTCCTTCCCATAAAGTCCCACTACGTCCATATGTACGATTTATGTATTGCACATATCGTTGCCCTATTCCTTTCAAAGCAAACTGGTACTGCTGTGCTCATGAGGGCTAATCAACAAATGGACATGATTAGTCATAAGACACCATGCGTGAATTTCACACGAATTTTTGTTGGCCTGTTCAGCAAGCAGCTCTAAATAAAAAAGGTAATCATCCTCTGAAAAAAAGCAAACTGATCTATTATTTCCTCGTTGAATCAGATGCAAGGGGACACCTGGTATCAAGAGACGTGCTCTGCGTGGCATATGGTGAATCCGTTCACAATTAATGATGCCAATAGCTTAGTCAATTCTATGAAAAACAATCTCCCTATCTATTTCACACTATTTCAGATCGCTAAAGTGCGACACAGAAAAATGTAGTCTGCCCCCATTCTCTCGATCACTTTAAAAAATTTTCTTTCACAAAATCCATCTCTAATTTCATACGCTCCAAATCCTCTCCACCCACCCCAGCTTTTATTAATTCTTGCACAGCACACTTCCCATATATATCAGCTAAAAGCTCCAACATCTCCTGAGCGTACAGGCTATCCTTTGACAACACCAACCCACGACGGGCTCCTTCCATATATATAGCAGTTTGAAGAACCGCATTTATTCCTGGCGAACCATCCTGAAGCAAACTTTCCGTCTCATCTTGGACATATGCAAACGCCTGTTCAGGCCGAAACTTTCGCCCTTCAATAGCATCACTATAAAGTCTTTTTACCAAACAAACCGCATCATAAAAATCAAGATCAGCCTTCACGTTTAATTCTCCACTGTAAACACGTTCAACTGAATTTTCGGGTATCGATCGCGAAACTGTCTAATCACATCAGTACAGCTAGGGCAAACCGACTTCTCCGATATTAGATTTATTTGCCCAACAGCACTCGGATTGTCTCCTAGCCGCTGAGCGACAGTTTCAAGAATTTTGAACTCTGGGAAAACGGGGACAGACCACGATTAAATTGAAGGAGCATTATCCAGCCCCTCGATAAATGTGGTCTGTCCCCGCTTTCTTAAAGAGCCGAAAAATTACAAAACACTAACGCGCTTGACCGCGTCCTCTGTTGACAGCATCCAGAAGCAGTTCTAGCTCAAGGCCATAACTATTCGGCTCAAAGCTTTCCTCTATGCCGTTCATCATAAACTCATTTGAAATCAACTCGCATAGCTCGTCTATCTCACTCGATGATAATGAACCATGAAGTAATTTCTCAGCTAGTGTCAGCTGGAATTCTCCCGCCAAAAAACACAATGCAACTAAAAGCTGCCATTGGGCGCTCGTTAAGACACAGTTCATTTTCCAGTCCCCGAAGATGATTTCCCCCAACCGGTGACCACTTTACCTTCAGCATTGACCACTATGACTGCATCCGCCCCCGTATACCTGAATGTTGGACCGTACTTTGAAGGGACATATTCAATTTTTAGAGGGCTAGACCAAGCGCTACTGAGTGCAGAAGGGCTAACACCAATGCCGCCATCCCTTCCTGCAAATTGCTCCAATGCGTGATTTGAATAGCTAGTGATCTGTGTAGGTGCCCTTGCTCCGGCAGCCTGCTCGGCAACCAATTGCATTTTGAGTCTAGCAGCATTAGCTGCGCTGCCTGCTCCTGAGTCAGGAATAGAGGGAATACTTTTTGTGCCGATATCGACGGGGGACTTTACGCCAGTCAAACCACCATCAATCGCGAGCCCGAGGCCAACGCCAACCGCTGTGGCTGCAGATTCATTGCCTCTAACAACATCCGCACCACCGCCCTGCATGATGTGTAGATTGTCCAAATACCCTTTTAAACGCAACTCTTCGGGCAAGCTCAGGATCGAATTCCAAGCGTTTTCGATATCCTCAGCAGCGCAGCTCGGGCAATTGGCTGCGCCCATTGCCCACAGCGCTGTTTTCGATGCACCGCTAGCCGCTCCCTCCAGCGCCAAGACAAAGCCTTCTTGGCTGCCCTCTCCTTTGGCATTCAAGACTTCTTGCATGTATTTAGCGTCTGTTCGGTACTCCAGAGGATCGACCAAGGCGACGTTTTTCAGGACCTTCTCCAAGGAGGTTCTGTCCTTGAACAACTCCACCAACCCCACACGCTCATTGTTGTAATCAGCCAACGAAACTTGTAACAGGTGATCATTTTTGGCTTGAGCCAACTCTGTTCTGAGGAAGCTTGCCGCTTTAGCGGTATTGCCATCCTCCTCACTGAGGACACTGTTCCAACCGCGATCAACCATTGCCGCGGCTGTGCGTAAGAGTTCTTGCTGGGCCTCCTCAATGGTCAGTCCGTTCTCACCGGCAAAACGCTTAACACGCTCATCGTCGCTAGCGAACTCAATTTCATCGGGATGCAACTGTCGGTTGTATAACGTCCCGTTCTGCGCGACCCATGCTCCCGTTTGCAGCTTGTCGGTATCGGCATCAGGGTCTTGAACAGCTGTCGCCAGCACGCCGATCAGCTGCGAGTTCATGGCCAACAGTCGATCCCTATCCGCTTTCGGCATCCCGGCATAGACCGAGGCCAAATCGTCGACCAGGGCTTCGTTGACGCCGGCCGCCAAGGCACCCGTTTTAAAGTCTCCGCCCGCAACGAGCGAGGCCAAGCCACCCATCACCGCGTGCAAGCCGATTTTGGCGAGTCCTCCGTTTGGCAGGTTGTTCTCTACGCTGATATCACCCACGAGGTTGAAGCCATAGGCAGCAAACGCATTCACCAGACTGCTTTGCAAGGCATCACCAAGGCTGCCGTCGCGACCCAGTGCTTTATTGAGCAGCGCAGAGGTGCTGTTTTGCAGCGCCTGGTTCGCGGTGAATTGGGCGATACCTCCCAGACTACTCAGTCCACCTGGATTGGAAACTACGACCTTGCCCGTATTAGCCAAAGCCCCGTTGGTGGAATCAGTCAACGCGGTACCTGATTCTGTGGTGGTGCTGGCCCAATCGTTGAACAGACCGGTGGCAAGACCCGCCACGGCGCCGGAAACGATGTAGTTTTTCATGCTTTCGGCGCTGAAAGTTTCTTTAATGGCGGCGCCAAGATTGCCTTTATTGTTGATGGTACTGACCGCAGCCGTACTGGCTGCGGAGGTCATCATCGCGGTGAGAGCGGCGTTCGCCCAACCAGCGGCGACCGCTTGCGACGTTGCGGTCGCTGCAGCACCGGCTGCAAATGCGCTGCCTGCCCCTGCGTTTGCGGCAGAAGCCACGAAACCGGAGGCTGCACCAGCCGTGAAGTAGGTGACGAGGATGACGATAATGATCATCGCCGGGCCACCCAGCCCGGAATGGCTTTCATCCCAGCTGTCATGCAGCTCTTTAACCCGACGCCAATCCACATCGCCCCGCGCTTCTACGTCCTTGAGCCAGGCCATGCTCGGGTCAGCTTGCACCATGGCATCGATCGCCTGGCTCACGCTTTGTTGGTTGATGTCTTTGATATCGATGTGTAACCCATCAACCGCTTTGATGAGCGTCTGGCCTTTAGCGACCAGCTGGCTTTGCCGCAGCGTTTCATCAACCTGGCCTTTGTTCTCCATGCTGGTCCACGCCCAGCTGTTGCTGCTCTTGTTGTGGCTCTCCTGGTGAGAGTCCTTCACCGCTTCGAAAGTGATGCTGCCACCACTGTCCAGCGTGATGTCCTTGCCACTCTCCAGCTTCGCCACCTGATAGCGCTGATCTCCACCACTGGACAGCGTCAGGTCACCACCGGACTTGATCTGCGTACCGATGTGGGTGATCTGCGTCACTTCATCGTGCTGGGTCTTTTTACTGCCCCAGCTGCCGCTTTTTTTCATGTCGTACAGTGTGTAGTCGCGGTCCTGTGCAGCCAGCAGTTGCAGGTCGCCGTCGGCGTGCAGGTAGGCTTCTTTGCCGGCGCTGATATCGCTGGCAACCAGCGTCATGTCCTTACCGGACTTGAGGGTGAGTTTGCCGCCGGCCTCCAGCGTGGTGCCGATCTGGCTGACGTGGTCTTCCTGGCGGGTTTCCTTTTTGTCCTTGAAGTAGCTGTGTTGTTCGTCGGCGGCGGTGGCGAACAGCAGGTCGCCCTTGGCGTCCATCGTCACGTCGCCTTCGGCGTCGAGCTTGCTCGCCACCACGGTCACGTCGCCGCCGGAATTGACCGTCAGGCCACCGCCCGCGCTGACGCTGGCGCCGTGCTGGGTGAGGGTTGAGTCGAGGAAGTCGGTACGGCTGTCGGAGTGGCGCTCTTCTACGGCGGTGATGCTGACATCGCGCTTGGCATCGATGGTCATGTCGCCACCGCTTTTCAACACACCGCCGGTGTTGAGGACGTCGCGCCCGGCGTTGATCACCAGTTTGTTCGCGGCCTCGATGCGGGCGGCGCTGTCCACGAAGTCGCGCGCGTGGCTGTAGTCGCCGACGCTGCTGTCGTGGGAGGTCACCGTGCGTTCGTTGACGACGTCGCCGTTCGTGGCCTTGAGCGTCACGTCTCGCCCGGCAATGATGCCCCCCGCCTTGTTGGTCAGGTTATTGGTGGCGAGCAAGTTCAACCGTTCCCCGGCCTCCACCAACCCGCTGCTCACCAGATCATTCTTGGCCGTCGCCTCCAGGTTCTGGCTAGCGCGCAGAGTGCCGGCGTTGTTCAGGTTCTTGCCGGCGATCAGGGTCACGTCGCTGCCCTGGATCAACGCGCCGTTGGCGGCGAGGCGGTTGTTGGCGTTGGCCAGGTACAGCACCGGCACCAGGACTTTTTCGCCGTTCACTTCGTGTTCTTCGAGCCAGACGATGTCGTGGGTCAGGGCCGCGACTTGCTGTGACGTGAGGGTTACGCCGAGGCTCAGGTTGAGTTGGCTCTTGCTGGCGATGGCGTTGTTCATCAGGTACTTGAAAACCGCCTCGTCCGAGGTCTGGCCGTCGATGAAGCGCTGGCCGGTGCGGGCGACCACGGCTTGCTGGATCAGTTTCTGCTCGTAGAGGCCGTCGCCCAGGCGCTTGGCGCTCTGGTCGGGGTTGTAGCCCAAGCCTTGGAGCAGGTAGTCCGAACTCATGAATTGCTTGAGGTCGGTGAGTACCGGGTTGGTTTCGATCAGGTATTTGTGCGGTTGGGATTTGCCGGCGTTGCTTGGCAGACCCTGGACGCGGTTGAGGGTGACCGGCGTAGACGATGCACCGGCGGTGACTTTACCGCCGCTAAGCGTCCAGCTCTGCGGGCCGGTCGAGGTCGGGGCGCTGCTGCCTTCCTGGCTCAGACGGAACAGACCGTTCTGGCTGGTGGGCAGGTTGAAGCCGGGAAGCGTGAGCGGGTTGACTTGTTGCTGGGCCAGATCCGGCGACAGTTGCGCGTTGATAGTTACCGGCGTGGAGTAGCCGTTGCCGGCCCCCGTGTCAGTGTTGGTCTTTCCACCAGCGACGTAGCTGTAATAAGGACACACCACACTGTTGTCGATGGTTTGCGTCGCGTTGAGTGAAATGTTGCCGCCGGCCTGGATCACCGCATCATAGGAACTGCCGGAGCCCGCTACCGTGGTGGTGCTTTCGGTCAGCATGCCGCCGCCCAGCAGGCTGATGAAATAGCTCAGATCCGACTCGACAGTGGCCGAGGGTGTCGGACTGTTTTTATCGTTGAAAGCCGCCGCCGCGGGCACCGTGGCGAAGATTTGGTCGACGTAGTTCCAGAATGTGCGCTTGGTGATGATGTCCTGCTCTTGCAGGCCGGTGTTATTGATCGTGTCGGCAGTGACAGTGATGTTGCCTGTGGACGCAATGGTGCTGCTGGTGTTGTTCAACACCTGAGCGTTGATCGTCATGTCGCCGCCGCTGGTCAGACTCGCGGCCTCGCTGCTGTCAGAGACCTTCAGGCGGTCGGTCTCGGCAATCTCCCAATGGCCGTTACGACGCGAACCGCTGCGGAAGTCGCACCCCGCAATCGGGATCAGGTTGCAGTCCAGCTCAGTGATCACCACCGAACTTTTCTCATGCGCGGTGTATTCCAGAATGTCCCGTACGTTGTTTACCGTCAGGGCATTGATGGTCAGGTCCTGCGCGCTGTAGATATCGCCGGAACGGTTGTCCAGCAAGTCGGCCTTGCCGCTGTCGCGGTCCCGGCCAATGTGCACGTTGCTCAGGCCATAGACCTGGCCATAGGCGTTGGTGAAGCTGGACAGCAGCAGCCGCATATCGCCGCCACTGGAAATCAGGCCGCGGCTGTTGAGCAGTGCGCCGGTGGTGAGGGTCAGGTCTTTACCGGAACCGATCGTGCCGTAGTTGTTAAGGTTGGCGGCGCTGATGATCAGGTCGCCGCTGGAGGTCAAACGGCCCTGGTTGTTCAACTCGCCATTGATGTTAACCGTGGTGTTGCCACCACCGGCGATGCTGGTCGCCGCGTTGAGGGTCAGTTGATTGGCTTTGAGTGTCAGATCACCGAGGCTGCTGGTGCGACCATTGCCGCTGTAGTTGCCCCAGAGGGTCAGATTGAGTTTGCCATCGCTGGCGATCAAGCCATCGTTATTCCAATTGCCGCCGTTGCCGGTCAATTGGCTGACCGCCAACAATTGGCCGCCGGATGTCTGATTGAGGCTGTTGACGTTGACGGTCAGGCGATCGGCCTGGATCACACTGCTGTTGGTCCAGCCGTCGGCGTTGAGCGTCAGGCTGCCACGGGTGACGAAGGTGCCGCCGGCGCTGCCGATTTGACCCGTCGCGATATCGAAAATACCGGTACCGACGTGCAGCACGTTGCCGCTGACGTTCAGCAAACTACCGGCAGTGAGGGTCAGGTTGGTGTTGGCGGATTCCACGGTGCCATTGCGGTTGTCGAACAGGCCCCCGATGGCGAACGCGGTTTTACCATTGTCGCCCAGTGCGCGAAGTTGACCGGTCTGGTTGTCGAGGCTGGCGGCGGTGATGGTCAGCGTGCTTTCACTTTCGATGATGCCCAGGCGGTTGTTCAATGCACCGCGCAGGCTCAGGTCGATCTGTTGCCCGCCGATCTGCCCGTCGTTGTCGCCGCTGTTGTCGAAGTTATTGCCGGTGACGCTGACCCGACCCTTGGCGTAGAGGCCGCCATTGCGGTTGTCGAAGTTGCCGTTGGTGCCGGTGTCGACGATGGCGTCACCGGTTTGCGCGGTGATACGCCCGCCATAGTTGTCGAGGCCAGCCAGTGCCTTGAGGTTCAGGCTCTGGGCCTGAATGACCCCGCCCTGACGGTTATTGTTCAGGTCATAGCCGTTGCGCAGTACGCCAGAGATATGGCTGCTGAAGGCGCCTTGCAGGCTGGAGAGCACACCGCCACGGCTGTCGAGGCTGGCGGCGGTGATGTCGAGGTTGCCGCCCTTGGCAACGATGCGCCCGCTCTGGTTATCGATGGCGCCGCCGGTTTTCACCGTCAGGTCGCCCTGGCTTTGCAGGGTGCCCTTGGCGTTGTCGATGCTGGCGGCGTTGAGTGTCAGGCCGGCGTTGCTGCTGAAGATCTGACCGTTGGCGCTGTTCTGTACGACGCCACTGGCCGTGATCGTCAACAATTCACTGGCCGCGACAGTGCCGCCATTGCGGTTATCGAGGCCACCGGTCAACAGGCTCAGCAAAGCCTGGCTTGCAAGCTGGCCGCCCTGGTTGTCGACCTGCTGCGCGCGCTGAATCACCAGCGGGCCGTTGCTCGCCAGTTTGCCGCTGGTATTGGTCAGGGTGCCGAGCAGATCGAGGGTGATCGCGCCCTTGCCCGCGAAGGTACCGGCGCTGTTGTTCAGATCGGTACCGGTGAAGCTGATGTCCTGCTGGGCATTGATGGTTGCATTGGCGTTGCTGAGGGTTTGGGCCTGGATATCCAGAGCGGCGCCGCTGTCGATCAAACCACCCTGGGCGTTATTCAGTGTTCCGGCAATGACGAAAGTTTGCGCACCGGCACTGGAAAGAATGCCGTTGTCGCTGTTGTCGAGGCTGGCCGCCGTGACCTTCAACGTGCCGTGACTGACCAGAGCGCCTGCGTTGCTGTTACGCACAGCGCCGGTGAGGTCCACCAGCACGTCACCGTCGCGGCTCGACAAGGTGCCCTCATTACGGTTGTCGAGGCTGCCGCCTAGAAGGCTCAGGTTTTGCCAACCGGAAATCAGTCCATGGAGGTTAGTGGTGGTATCGGCGGTGAGGTCCAGTTGCTGACGGCTGATGAGTTTGCCGTCGCTGTTGTCCAGGTTGCGGCCCGTCAGCGTGTAGCTTTGGCTGCTGGAGAGTTCACCGCTGCGGTTGTTCAAGTCCCGCAGGTTGCGGATGCTCAGTTGACCGGTGGTGGTGATCAGGCCGTTGGCGTTGTTCAGGTCGCCCATGACGCCGCTGAAGTCGATGGTAATGGCACTGCCGAGCAACGAGCCGCCGTTCTGATTGTTCAAACTCGCCGCGTTGATGTTCAGGTTTTGGGTGGCGTTGATCAGCCCCTTGTCCTGGTTATCGAGCTGGCCGGTAACCCGAAGATCGAGGTTGGTGCGGCTGGTAAGGGTGCCCTCGTTGTTGTTCAGGCTTCCGGCCTGTACATCGACGCTTTGCGCCGCGATCACGCCTTTGACGTTGGTCAGGGACTGCTGCACGCGCAGGGTCACGGCCTGGTTGCCGAGCAGTTTGCCGTTGCTGTTGTCGAGGCTGTCGGCCGCCAGCGTGAACGCTTGGGCACTGGAAATTTCGCCGTTGCGGTTGTCCACTTGCGCGAGGTTTTTTAGCACCAGCAACGGGGCGTTAATCAAACCGTTCTGGTTGTTCAGCTCGCCGTGATTCAGATCCAGCGCCAACGACGTAGCGCTGGTGAGCTGCCCACCATCATGCTGATCGAGACTGACGACACTGGCGGTCAGCGCTTTGTTGCTGGCAATCCGGCCCCCGCTGCTGTTATCGACCTTGCCGGCATTGAGGCTCAGGGCGTCGAGGCTGGTGAGTTTGCCGCCCTGATTATTCACCGTCGCCGTGGCGGTGATGCTCAAGGCCTGACCGGCGTTCACCAGCCCTGCCACGTTATCCAGAGTCGCCATGCGCAACGTCGCGGCGGCCAGGCTCGAGAGTTCGCCAGCGCGATTGTTCAGATAACCAAGGGTGGCGTTGAGATTACCGGTACTGGTAATCAGACCATTGCCATTGAGGACCTGATTGGCCGCGAGATTGAGACTGCCGTTACTCAACACCCGACCTTTGTTCTGGTTATCCAGGGTCCCGGCGGTGATGTTGGCGGTTTGCCCGGCGCTCAGCGTACCGCCCTGGTTAGTCAGGGTCTGCGCGGTATTCGCGGTGAGATTGCGACTGGCAACCACGCTTTTGCCGCTGTTGTTGAGATTCTGCGCGCTCAGGCTCACATCGCCCGTGGCGTTACGGCTGGTGTCAGCATTGACCCCGGCTTCGATGATGCTGTTGTTGGTCAGCACACCACCGGCACTCAGAACGATGCTGTCTCGCGCCGCAAGGGTTTGCTGGTTTGTCAGGTTGCCTTGGGTTTGTACGTTGACGGAGGTGCCGGCATAAACCGGGCCTTGGGCATCAAGGCTGGCGGCTTTGACATTCACCGCACCGGCAGCAGAAGTCTGCGCCAGGCTGAGATGGCCATTGGCGTCGAGCTGGATATCACCACCGCTGGCGGCCAGGTTGCCGTCGAGTTTCACCCCGACCCCGGCTTCGGTGCCGACCAGTTTGATCGCCTCGGCGTACATGCCGCCCAAGGCCGATGAGTCGATGGCCAGTTGCGGCTTGGCGCTGCCGTCATCGGCGCGGGCGGTGGCGTTGAGGTTGTCGGCATTGACGTCGTTGCGACCGGCGACGATGGTCAGGTTTTTCGCCTGAATCTCGGCGTTGATCTTCGCGCTGCGGGTGATGATTTCGAAGCTGTCGACGTTGTTGGCATTGAGCCCGGCGCCATCAATCGTGACGCTGCCCTGATCGACCTGAAAGCGATCCAGTCGACCGTTGTCGAGCACCGGTTTGCCGGTGGTCAACGTCACGCGTGGCGTGTTGATGAAACCGCAACCGTTGCAGCTGATGCCGTAGGGGTTGGCGACGATGACCCGCGCCGATTGCCCCGCCACTTCGGTGTAACCGCGCAACTGGCTCGGGCTGCCACCGACGACTTCGTTGAGGATGGTTTGCGCCGCGGCCCGGTTGGTCAGGTTGGGGTTGCCGACGATGATCCCGCCCAGTTGCGTCGCGCCGGTCTGCGCGGCGACGTTGTTGAGGATGACGCCTTGGGTGCCGACGTTGTAATCCTGAAACTGGTTATGCGACAGGCCGGTGCCGTTGGGGGTGGCGATCTGGATGATCGGCACGCCATTGCCCGCCTGACCGAGGCTGGTGCCCGGTGTAGCCACGACGATGCCATCGGCCTGCGCCCACATCGGTTGCCAGAACATCACGTTGGCCAACAGGAACGCCAGTCCGCGCTTGGGCATGCCCAGGAAGTGCTCGCGGGTTTTCACGGCGGCAGAAGGTTGGCGAGCGAGAAAAGCGTAGTGGCGAACGTCCATGTGAAAGGTCCCGATGCAGCGAAATTAGAGGAAGATATCCAGGCGGAAATAGATCGGCGCTTCGCGCTCGGTCAGGGTGTCCGGACGTTCCAGGGAATGGGCAAAGGTCACGCTGGCGGCCAGGTGCTGACCTCGGGCGAACAACTCCACGGAATCGCTGGACAGGCGCCCGTGCTGATCGCCGTTGTAGCGGTCATGGGTGATCACGCCTTGGTCGTAGCCGAGGCTGGTGCCGTATTCGGCGAACACCGGGCGCAGCCATTCCAGGGTGACCGGGCGGCTCCAGCGCAGGTCGTTGCGCCAGTAGCCGCCGCTGTCGCCGGACAAGGACTGGTCCTTGTAACCACGGATCGAAGACAGCCCTCCGAGGCTGGTGCGCTGCGGGCTGAACAGCACGTCTTCACTACGCTGGCCGGTCATCAGGCTGCTGAAACTGAAGGACTCGCCCCACAGCTTGAACGGCTGCAGATAACTCGCGGTGGCGGTGTATTTGCGGTAACGCGCGTTCGGCTCGCCGGGGCCCGGATCACCGTTACCCTGGGCGTCGAACGCGCCGATGCCTTGTTGCATGCCCAGGTCGAGGTTGACGAAGGCACTGCCGACCCG
>NZ_JBWKWT010000031.1:0-47071 GCF_059422365.1 Pseudomonas sp. GW821-FHT01E10 | reverse complement strand
CCCCCCCCCCCCCCCCCCCCCCCCCCCCCCCCCCCCCCCCCCCCCCCCCCCCCCCCCCCCCCCCCGCTCCTACAGGTGCTGCGCGGTCAGCGGTCCTGCGCATCCTTGGCATCCGCTTCCGCGTTGCGTTCGGCGACGCGCTTACGTTGCTCTTCAGTCAATTCGACCTTGTTGGCGGTGTCACGCAGCATCATCAAACCGCCAACGATCGAGCCGATGGCAACGATCAGAATCAACCAGGCATACCAGGGCATAGGAGTTCTCCTTAAGGGCAGACCGGTGGACAAGGGTTTTGCCAACCGATCCTGCATACCACTTTTGAGCGATGGAATTTCGCAGTGGTTCCATTCTATGCCTGATCCGACAGCAGCACTGCGGCTGTTTAGAGCCCGGTCAACATCGCATCCGCCGGCGCATCGGCACGCAGTTGCGCGGTCAGCATGAAGTACACGAAACCCACTGCCATGAAGCCGAGGAAGATCAAGCCGTCACTGTAGATCGCCGCGATGCCGATCACGCCACCGGCGATGATTGCCCGGTGCGGGGTCTGGAAACGCGACAGTTTGGCCAGCGATGCCGGCAAGTAACCGGCCCGGGCGAGGGCGAAGAACTGCCGCGAGTAGCCGAGGATGATCCCGTGGAAACTCGCCACCAGGCCGAACAGGCCGATCCTCACCAGCATGTGCAACCAGCTGGAGCTTTCGCCAACCACGGCTTTCATCGCTTGCGGCAGCGGATCGTTGATGTTCGACAGGGTGCGCCAGTCGCCGACACCCCCGGCAAAGAACATCACGCCCATCGCCAGCAGCACCAGGGTCAGGATGCCGCTGATGTAGGCCTTTGGAATCGTGCGTTTCGGATCCTTGGCTTCTTCGGCGGCCATGGCCGCGCCTTCGATGGCCAGGAAGAACCAGATGGCGAACGGGATCGCCGCGAACATCCCGGCAATCGCCGGCGCACCGAACACATCAGAGCCGGCCCAGCCGTTGAGGGCGAAGTTGCTGAAACTGAACGCCGGGGCGACCACGCCCATGAACACGATGTACGCCCCGACCGCTGCGTGTTTCGGGTCCAGGGCGGGAAACTGCACGTTCAGATAGGCGCCGATCGCCAAGGCAATCGTCGGTGGCGCGAAGACTAATTCGATCAGCGTCGCCAACCCGGCAATCAACCCACCTTTCTCGCCAAAGGCACGGCGGCTGTAGGCAAAGGGACCGCCGGCATGGGGAATCGCGGTGGTCAGCTCGGTGAAACTGAAGATGAATGCTATTCACCTAAGAGTCTTGAGTCAGTGAGTAACCCGTGGCGAGGGAGCTTGCTCCCGCTTGAATGCGTAGCGCTCACAAAAATCGGCGATTGTTATCAGGTTTTTGGGGCCGCTGCGCAGCCCAACGCGAGCAAGCTCGCTCGCCACAAAGGTAGGCATGACTGAAGAATCGCGCTTAAGTGAACAGCGTTACTCTTTACACATTCTTTATGCCCCGCCGCACCCCTCGATCTCGCGCCTTTACAGCCTCCCTGCCGACAATCACTCCACACGCGGCAATACGCCGTAACACGGAGAACTTCCATGAGCGTTCTGGACGGAGTGTCACTGCTATTGGCAGTGGGGCTGTTCATTTATCTGTTGGTTGCGCTGTTGCGCGCGGACCGGAACTAGGAGCGGCTATGCACAGTTATGACTATTGGCTGATCCTCGCCTTCTTCGCCGTGGTGCTGATTCCGGCACCGTTTCTGGGGCGCTTCTACTACAAGGTGATGGAAGGGCAGCGTACCTGGCTTTCGCCGATTCTCGGCCCGGTGGAGCGTGGCTGCTATCGGGTGGCCGGTGTCGATCCGCAGGCCGAACAGAGTTGGCAGAAATACACCCTGGCCTTGCTCGCCTTCAACCTCGCGGGCTTTTTGCTGTTGTTCGCGATCCTGATGTTCCAGGATCACTTGCCACTGAACCCGCAAAACCTGCCCGGCCAGGAGTGGACGCTGGCGTTCAATACCGCTGTCAGCTTCATGACCAATACCAATTGGCAGTCCTACAGTGGCGAAGCATCCCTGAGCTACTTGAGCCAGATGGTTGGTCTCACCGTGCAGAACTTCGTCAGCGCCGCCACCGGTCTGGCGGTTCTGGTTGCACTGTGTCGCGGCATTGGTCGCAAGTCGACCAAAACCCTCGGTAACTTCTGGGTCGACATGACTCGCGCCACCCTCTACGGCCTGCTGCCTCTGTGCTTGCTGCTGGCGCTGTACCTGGTGTGGCAGGGCGTGCCACAAACCTTCGCGCAATATGTGAATGCCGTAACGATGCAGGGCGTCGATCAGGTGATCCCGCTCGGCCCGGCCGCCAGCCAGATTGCGATCAAGCAACTGGGCACCAACGGCGGCGGCTTCTTCGGCGTCAACTCGGCGCATCCGTTCGAGAACCCGACGGCCTGGAGCAACCTGTTCGAAGTCGCCTCGATCATTTTGATCCCGGTGGCGCTGGTGTTCACCTTCGGCCATTACGTGAAAGACCTGCGTCAGAGCCGCGCGATTATCGCCTGCATGCTGGCGCTATTTTTGATCGGCGGCGCGACTTCGCTGTGGGCTGAATACCAACCCAATCCGACCCTGGCCAACGTCGCCGTCGAACAGACCGCGCCGCTGGAAGGCAAGGAAGCGCGTTTCGGCACCACCGCCACCGTGCTGTGGTCGGTGACCACTACCGCAGCGTCCAACGGTTCGGTCAACGGCATGCACGACAGCCTCAACCCGCTGAGTGGCATGGTCGCGATGGTCAACATGATGGTCGGCGAAGTGATCTTCGGCGGCGTCGGTGCCGGGCTCTACGGCATGTTGCTCAACGTATTGATCGCGGTGTTCCTCGCCGGCCTGATGATCGGCCGTACGCCGGAATACCTCGGCAAGAAACTGCAAGCCCGGGAAGTTCAGCTGCTGGTGGTGACCTTGCTGGTGATGCCGGTGGGCGTGCTGGTGCTCGGCGCGATTGCCGCCAGCCTGCCAGGCCCGGTGGCGGCGGTGAGCAACCCCGGTGCTCATGGTTTCAGTCAGTTGCTTTACGCCTACACCTCGGCCAGTGCCAACAACGGCTCTGCCTTCGGCGGCTTCGGTGCCAACACTGCGTTCCACAACCTGATGCTGGGGCTGGGCATGTTGATCGGGCGCTTCGGTTACATCCTTCCGGTGCTGGCCCTTGCCGGCAGCCTGGCGATGAAGAAAACCGCGCCGATTGGCCAGAACAGCTTCCCCACCCATGGCCCGCTGTTCGTGACCTTGCTGACCGTGACCATTTTGCTGGTGGGTGGTTTGACCTTCTTGCCGACACTGGCGCTGGGTCCGATTGCTGAACACTTGAGCATGGGCTTCTGAGGATCTAATGATGAATATGCCCGTTACCAAAACCGTCGCCGCCAAAGCGCCGGAACAACCGAAAACTGCGATCTCGGCCCTCTGGCGTCCGGCGCTGGTGCAAGCGTTCGTCAAGCTCGACCCACGGCAATTGCAGCGTGCGCCGGTGATGCTGGTGGTGGAACTGACCGCCGTCCTCACCACCGTGCTGTGTTTCATTCCCGACAGCGCCGTGCCGACCTTCGTTGCCGCGCAAATCGCGTTGTGGCTGTGGTTCACCGTACTGTTCGCCAACTTCGCCGAAGCGTTGGCCGAAGGTCGCGGCAAGGCCCGCGCCGACAGTCTCAAGGCCGGCAGCGTTGGCTTGAGCGCCCGGCGCAAAAGCGCCAATGGCAGCTTTCAGGTAGTGCCCGCCAGTAGCCTGCGTAAGGGCGACGTGGTGCGCGTCGAAGCGGGGGAGATGATTCCCGGCGACGGCGAGGTGATCGAAGGCATCGCGGCGGTCAACGAAGCGGCGATTACCGGTGAGTCGGCGCCCGTTATTCGCGAGTCCGGCGGCGACCGTTCGGCCGTCACCGGCAACACTCGACTGGTGTCGGACTGGCTGCTGGTGCGCATCACCGCCAACCCCGGCGAGTCGACCCTCGACCGCATGATCGCCCTGGTCGAAGGTGCCAAACGCCAGAAAACCCCGAACGAAGTCGCGCTGGATATCCTGCTGATCGGCCTGACCCTGATCTTCCTGTTGGTGGTGGTGACCCTGCAACCGTTCGCCCACTTCGCCAACGGTAACCTTCCGCTGGTGTTCTTGGTGGCGTTGTTGGTCACGCTGATTCCGACCACCATTGGTGGCTTGCTGTCGGCCATCGGTATCGCCGGGATGGACCGTCTGGTGCGCCTGAACGTGATCGCCAAATCCGGTCGTGCCGTGGAAGCGGCGGGGGACGTGCACGTCCTGCTGCTGGACAAGACCGGCACCATCACCTTCGGTAACCGTCGCTGCAGCGCGGTTTATGCCGCACCAGGCGTCAGCGCCAAGGAACTGGCCGAAGGCGCGTTGTTCGCCTCTCTGGCCGATGACACCGCTGAAGGCAAATCCATCGTCGAGTACCTGCGTGGTCTTCACTCGCACCCCGAACCGTCCCCCGAAGTACTGACCGCCGTGCCGTTCAGCGCTGAAACCCGCCTGTCCGGTGTCGACTATCAGGGCCGGGTCTATCGCAAGGGCGCGGTGGATTCGCTGCTGAATTTCGTCGGCCTGAAACGCGCTGATCTGGCTCCCGCCCTGTCCCGGGAAATCGACAAGATCGCCCAGAGCGGTGGTACGCCTCTGCTGGTGTGCGCCGACGGCAAATTGCTCGGTGTGATTCATCTGAAGGACGTGGTCAAACCCGGCATCCGCGAGCGTTTCGCCGAACTGCGCAAGCTGGGGATTCGCACGGTCATGGTTACCGGCGACAACCCGCTGACCGCCGCCGCGATTGCTGCCGAAGCCGGTGTGGATGACGTGCTGGCCGAAGCCACGCCGGAGAAGAAACTGGCGCGCATTCGCCATGAGCAGAACGACGGTCGGCTGGTTGCCATGTGCGGCGACGGTGCCAACGACGCCCCGGCCCTGGCCCAGGCGGACGTGGGCATGGCGATGAACGACGGCACGCAAGCTGCGCGGGAAGCGGCGAACATGGTCGACCTCGACAGCGACCCGACCAAGCTGTTGGACGTGGTGCAGATCGGCAAGGAATTGCTGGTGACCCGTGGTGCGCTGACCACCTTTTCCATCGCCAACGACGTGGCCAAATACTTCGCGATCCTGCCGGCGCTGTTCGCCTCGATCTACCCGCAATTGGGTGTGCTCAACGTCATGCACCTGAGCAGTCCGCAGAGCGCGATTCTGTCGGCGATCGTGTTCAACGCCCTGATCATTGTGGTGCTGATTCCACTGGCGCTGCGCGGTGTGCGGGTGCAGGCGGCGAGTGCGGCGGCGTTGTTGCGACGCAATCTGCTGATCTATGGACTGGGCGGGATTCTGGTGCCGTTCGTGGGCATCAAGGCGATCGACATGCTGTTGACGGCGTTGCATCTGGTTTAGCGGTTGTTGTTTGAGGCAGGGGCTTTTTGTGGCGAGGGAGCTTGCTCCCGCTGGGCTGCGAAGCGGCCCCACCTCAGGCCCAATGTTTATTCAGGGCACCGCGTTCACCGGGTTTACGACTGCTGCGCAGCCGAGCGGGAGCAAGCTCCCTCGCCACAGGTGATGTGTGTGCCTTCTAAGTGATGAGTATTCTTCGAATCGAGGATTTTGAAATGTCCACACTGATACGTCCGGCCCTGAGCCTGCTGGTGCTGATGACCCTGATCACCGGCGTCGCTTACCCCTTGGTGGTGACCGGCGTTGCCCAGGTTGCCTTCCCGGACCAGGCCAATGGCAGCCTGGTGCGCGACGCCGACGGCAAGGTCCGTGGCTCGTCGCTGATTGCCCAGGATTTTGTCGGCGACGCCTGGTTCCACCCACGGCCATCGGCCGGTGCCTTTGCCACTGTGTCGAGCAGCGCCAGCAACCTTTCGCCGAGTAATCCGGCGCTGGCCACTCGGGTGATCGAGGAGGCCAATAAGCTGCAGGTGGCCGGGCAGGGACCGGTGCCGTTGGCCATGCTGACCACCTCCGGCAGCGGCCTCGATCCGCACTTGCCACCAGAGTCGATTACCTATCAACTGGCGCGTGTCGCGGCAGCGCGCAATCTGCCGGTGTCTACGCTTGAACAACTGCTGGATGCGCACATCGAGCGGCCGTTGGTGGGGCCGCCGGTGGTGAATGTGTTTGAGTTGAATGCGGCGCTGGAAAAGTTGTAAAGGTTGGAAGGTTGGAAGGATCGTTCCCTCGCTCTGCGTGGGAATGCATCTATGGACGCTCTGCGTCCGCTTCGACTGGGACGCGGAGCGTCCCTGGCTGCATTCCCACGCAGAGCGTGGGAACGATCAACAAAGTGAACAAGGCAATGACAGATGAGTGACTCCGGCCGCGCCGACGCGCTGTTAGCAGACCTGCCCCGCGATGGCCGCGGCCGGCTCAAGGTGTTCCTGGGCGCCGCTCCGGGGGTCGGCAAGACCTACGCCATGCTCCAGGCCGCCCACACTCAACTGCGCCAGGGCGTGAAAGTCCTGGCCGGGGTGGTCGAAACCCATGGCCGCGCCGAAACCGAAGCACTCCTCGCCGGTTTACCGCAGCAGCCGTTGGTGCGCTCGGAATACCGTGGCGTGATGCTCGAAGAAATGGACCTCGATGGCTTGCTCGCCGCCAAACCGAAACTGGTGCTGGTCGACGAACTGGCCCACACCAATGCCCCCGGCAGCCGTCACACCAAACGCTGGCAAGACATCCAGGAATTGCTGGCTGCCGGCATCGACGTGTTCACCACGGTCAACGTCCAGCATCTGGAAAGCCTCAACGATCAGGTGCGCGGTATCACCGGCGTACAGGTGCGTGAAACCCTGCCGGACTGGGTGTTGCAAGAAGCCTACGAACTGCTGCTGATCGACCTGCCGCCGCGCGAGTTGCTGGAGCGTCTGCGCGACGGCAAAGTCTACGTGCCGGAGCAGGCGCGGGCGGCCATCGATGCGTTCTTCACCCAGACCAACCTCACCGCCCTGCGCGAACTGGCGATGCAAACCGCTGCCGCTCAGGTCGATAACGATCTGGCGCAGGGGTATCGCCAGTTGGGGCAAGCGGCGCCAGCGGTGCGTGGTCGCTTGCTGGTGGGCGTCGATGGCGATGCGCAGGCCGAGCGTCTGGTGCGTCACGCCAGTCGCGTCGCCCAGCGGCGGCATCTGCCATGGAGCCTGGTGCATGTGGACAACGGCCGGGTGCGTGACGAACAGTCGCGCCTGCGCCTGCAAAGTGCCCAGCAACTGGCCGAACGCCTCGGTGGCGAAGTGGTGTTGCTGCGCGCCGGTGAGGTGGCGAAAACCCTGATCCAGCACGCCGCCGAACGTCGCGCCAGCCTGGTGCTGGTGGGCCAGTCACGCCAGCGTTTGCGTCGACGGTTGTTCGGCGGCGGTCTGGCGTCGCGCTTGCTGCGCGATGCTCGCGGGCTGGAAATCAACGTGCTCGACAGCGATCACGAACAGCATCAGCCACGTCAGCGTTCGGTGCAGTCGCTGGTGTGGTTCGACTACGCCTTGGCGCTGGTGGCGACGGTGCTCGCCAGTGCCCTGGCCTGGGCGGTGTCGAGCGTCTTGCCGCTGCCCAACATTTCGTTGGTGTTCCTTGCGGCGGTGTTGCTGGTGGCGGTGCGCAGCAGTCTTGGCCCAGCGCTGGCCTGTGCGGCGCTGTCGTTTCTGACTTATGACTTTCTGTTCATTCCACCGAAATTCTCATTTGCCATCCAGCGCGAAGAAGACGTGCTGACCTTGCTGTTCTTCCTGCTGATGGCGGCCCTGACCGGTAACCTTGCCGCGCGGCAACGGCGGCAACTGGAAGCCTTGCGCGACACTCAGGAAGAGACCAGCGAACTGCTCGACCTGTCGCGCAAACTCACCGCCGCCACCGACCGTCAGGCCGTGGTCAGCGCCGCGGCCCAGCATCTCAACGGCTGGAGCGACCTGAAACTGTGCCTGCTTAATCGCGATGGCCAGAGCGGCTGGAAAGTCGAAACCGGTGGGCCGCTGGAGTTTTCCGAGGCCGAGCGCGCCGCCGCCGATTGGGCCTGGCAACACGATCAACCGGCAGGCGCGGGCACCGGCACCTTACCGTTCGGACGTTGGTGGTGGTGGCCATTGTCGGTGGACGACGGGCCGCTGGCATTGCTCGGCGTGTGTGCCAAAGAAGGCCAGACCCTGAGTGGCCAGCGTCGGCGCTTGCTGACCGCGCTGAGCCAACCGTTGGCCCAGGCGTTGGCCCGGGCGCAACTGGCCGATGACCTTGAGGCCGCGCGCTTGCATGGCGAAACCGAACAGTTGCGCAGCGCGCTGCTGGCGTCGGTGTCCCACGATTTGCGCACGCCGTTGACCTCCATGCGCGGCAGCATCGACAGCCTGTTGGCACTGGGCGAGGCGATTCCGCTTGCGGACCGTCGCGAACTGCTCGAAGGCACCCGCGATGAAGCCGAACGGCTGGATCGCTACATCCAAAACCTGCTGGACATGACTCGCCTCGGTCACGGCGCCCTGAAGCTGGCGCGGGACTGGGTATCGCCAGCAGACATCGTCGGCAGTGCACTCAATCGTCTGCGCGCGGTGCTGGCGTCGTTGCACGTCGTGACCGAAGTGCCGGCCGAACTGCCGCTGCTCTATGTGCATGCCGCGTTGATCGAGCAAGCACTGGTCAATGTGCTGGAAAACGCCGCGCGTTTCTCACCGCCCCACGGACGTCTTGAATTGCGCGCCGGCGCCACTGACAGCGAGCTGTTTTTTTCGGTGAGCGATGAGGGGCCGGGGATTCCGGAAGAGGAACGGGCGAAGGTTTTCGACATGTTCTACACCGCTGCTCGTGGCGATCGTGGCGGGCAGGGTACGGGGTTGGGGCTGGCAATCTGTCAGGGTATGGTCGGTGCCCATGGCGGGCGGATCAGCGTCGCCGACGGCATCGAAGGGCGCGGCACCTGCATCACGCTGCACTTGCCGTTGCAGACTCAGCCGGGATTGGACAGTGAAGCCTGATCCCGCCTGCGCTACTCTCTTGCCACCTCTTTGTGTTGATGTGAATTCATGAGCCAGACCGCGACCATTTTGGTCATTGACGACGAACCGCAGATCCGTAAATTCCTGCGCATCAGCCTCGCCTCCCAAGGCTACAAAGTGCTGGAGGCCGGCACCGGCTCGGAAGGCCTGGCCCAGGCCGCATTGAACAAACCCGACCTGCTGGTGCTCGACCTCGGCCTGCCGGACATGGACGGCCAGCAGGTATTGCGCGAGTTTCGCGAGTGGTCGACGGTGCCGGTACTGGTGCTCTCGGTGCGCGCGAGTGAAGGGCAGAAAGTCCAGGCGCTGGATGGCGGCGCCAACGACTACGTGACCAAGCCGTTCGGCATCCAGGAGTTTCTCGCCAGGGTGCGCGCCTTGCTGCGTCAGGCGCCAACGGGTGAGGCCCAGGAAGCGGCGCTCAATTTCGGTCCGCTCACTGTCGACCTGGCTTATCGCCGGGTGCTATTGGACGGCGCCGAAGTGGCGCTAACGCGCAAGGAATATGCGGTGCTGGCGCAACTGGCGCGGCATCCGGGGCGGGTGATCACCCAGCAGCAATTGCTCAAGGACATCTGGGGCCCGACCCACACCGAGGACAGCCACTATCTGCGGATCGTAGTCGGGCATTTGCGGCAGAAACTGGCGGATGATCCGACTCAGCCGCGGTTCATCGTCACCGAGGCGGGGGTGGGGTATCGGTTGTTGAGTGAAGTCAGCCTTTAGTTCTGTTTATCGCTCCCACGATCTGCGTGGGAACGATCGTCAGTACGCTTTACCGCCAATCTTCATTGCGCTCACTCTCATACCGATCCAGTGTATCCCGGGCAATCTCCCGCCCCAGCGCGATCAACTCCGGCGCCTTGTAGAACTCGAAAAAACGGCACACCCGCTTGGGCACGTTGATCAGGATATCCGGTGGATACCCGGCAATCTTGTACTGCGCCAATGAGGTCTGCATTACCTCGAAACTCTGGTTGATCAGGTCCAGCAAAGATGCCGGCCCGACGTTGTCGATGATGAACGACCCGGTGGCGGATTTCGGTGCGCCGTCGCTTTCCGGGGCCGCCGCCGGTTGCTGGGCTTCGGGCTGGGCGGATTCGATCCACGGGTTGATCTCGGCCGCTTCTGCCATCAGCGCTTCCTTTTCGAGAAGCAGTAATTGCTCCGCCTGTTTGCGGCGGAAAGGCAGTTTCGAGCCCAGCGAGCTGATCAGGCTGTCGAAGCGGGTCTTGAATGCCGCCGGGCGCTGGATCACTGGCAGTTGATAATGACGCTGGTTGGTGGAGTTGAGGTTGACCGCGATGATCAGGTCGCAATGGCTCGACACCACCGGCACGATCGGCAACGGGTTGAGGATGCCGCCGTCCACCAGCATGCGGTTGCCCTGCATCACGGGGGTGAACAGGCTGGGGATCGCCGCCGACGCACGCATGGCCTGGTGCAGGCAACCTTCCTGGAACCAGATTTCCTGCTGGTTTGTGAGGTCCGTGGCCACGGCTGTGTAGGGGATGCGCAGGTCTTCGATATTGATCTCGCCGACGATCTTGCGGATCTGCCCGAAGACCTTCTCCCCGCGAATCGCGCCCAGGCGGAAGCTGACATCCACCAGACGCAACACGTCGAGGTAATCCAGGCTCTCGATCCAGTCGCGATAATCATCGAGTTTGCCGGCGGCATAGATCCCGCCGACCACCGCGCCCATGGAGCAACCGGCGATGCAGGCAATGTCGTAGCCACGCCGTTCGATCTCTTCAATGACGCCGATATGGGCGTAGCCCCGGGCACCGCCCGAGCCCAACACCAGTGCGACACGCTTTTTCATGAATCGACCTCTTTGACAAGGTTCAACAATGCACCCAACGAGGGGCACGCTTCAATCGCTATGGTCGTTCGACGGGAGCTGGCGTCGTTTTTTGACACTCAACGAAGGCGAGTCGGTATCCTCGCGAGCGCTATAGTTTCCACTGCGGGTCCAAGGCACTTTTCGCGCGCCAGAGCGGTCTTACCTGCACGACTGTCTACTATCTTTGAGGTGTGAGTGATGAAAGCCTGGATTTGTGTGCCTTTGATTGCGTTGGCGCTTGCCGGTTGTGCCGGTAAAACCGCTTACCGTGACAGCTGCGGTAGCCAGATCGACGCTGCCTGGCACGAACTGGATCTGGCCAAGGCCGAGGGTTTCGCCGGGACTGTCAGCTACTCCAAGGCGCTGTCGTTGCTGACCGGTGCCAAGACCCAGCAACAATTCGAAGCTTACGAAGGTTGTACCAGGAAGGCCGAGAAGGCCCGCTTCTACATTCGTGAGTCCCGCGCCGGCCGTTGAGGCATGATGGAGCGTACTCAGGGTAATTCGATTCAGGGAGTACGCGATGTCTGCCGTGGTTGATCGGTTGGTGGCTCAAGTATTGGGCCTGGAAGTCCGTTTGCTGGCCTGTCAGGCTCGCTTGAGTGCCCGCACCGATCCCGAAGCGCTGCACGATCTGCGCACCACCGTGCGCAGATTGCGCAGCCTGCTGCGACCCTTGCGCGGTTTGCCCGGGGTAGAACAACTGGAAGCAGCGTCGTCCCGGGTCGGCCAACTGACCACACCGTTGCGTGATCGTGAAGTGCTTGCAGCGTACTTGCTCCAGCACAATCAACCCGAGGCCGCGCACCGGCGCATGGCGCGGATGGCTGAGGCTTATCCCGCCGTGGCGATGAGCCCGGAGCTGACCCAGTTGTTGATGATCCTCGACGCCTTTCCGCGGTTCCTGCGGGCCTCCCAACGCCAGGGTTTGCTCAAGGGCTTGCGCCAGCGCATCGAAAAACGCCTGGCCAAACAATGGAAGAAACTCGACCAGGCCCTGCACGATCCCGCCCATGACCGCCATCGTCTGCGCCTGCTGATCAAGCGTGCGCGTTATGGCATCGAAGCTTATCCCGAACTGGATCGTTTGCCGGAAGCGGCCATGCCCAGGCTGAAGTCGGCTCAGGCTGCCTTGGGGGATTGGCACGACAGCTGGCAATGGCTGGCCCGCGCCAAGGAAGAGCCTGATTTGCAGCCATGTGTCGAAGTCTGGAAAACCACCATGGCCCAGGCCGAAGAGCGCGCCGACCGTGTTCTCGACAAACTCAGCCGAGCCTGCTTCAAATCCTGAAACCATCACGAATCCAATGTGGGTTCCAGCCGAGCACGGCCCATCTGTCAGTAATTTTGGCCGGAATAAGCGCTGTGCCGGCCTTGCGGGCTGGTTAAGATCGCTCCATCCATTTTCCAGTCTCTGAGGTTCCCATGCGCTTTTCCGATCTGCTCGACGCTGTTCGCAGCCAGCCGCAGGAAGTGTCTATTCCACCTGAGTGGGGCCAGGGGCGGGCGAGTTTTGGTGGTCTGATCGCCGCCTTGCAATACGAAGCCATGCGCGCAAAAGTCCCGGCGGATCGTCCGGTGCGCTCGCTGGCAATCACCTTTGTCGGCCCGGTCGAGCCCGATGTACCGGTCAGTTTTGAAGTCGACGTATTGCGCGAAGGCAAAGCCGTCAGCCAGGTGCTGGGCCGGGCGATGCAGAAGGGGCAGGTGGTGACGCTGGTCCAGGGCAGCTTCGGCGCTTCGCGAACCTCCGAAGTGGTGGTCGCGGCCAACCCGGCTCCTGAGATGAAGCATTGGGACGACTGTCAGGAACTGCCGTACATCAAAGGCGTGACCCCGGAATTCATGCGCTACCTGGCCATGCGCTGGAGTGTCGGTGGCATGCCGTTCACCGGTAACAAATCGCGGGACATGGGTGGTTGGGTACGCTTGCGCGGGGATGGGGAGGGCGAGTTGGTCAGCGAAGCCCATATCCTGGCGCTGGTCGACGCCTGGCCGCCGTCCTTGTTGTCGCATCTGAAGAAACCGGCGGCAGGCAGCACGCTCACCTGGACCATCGAATTCGTCCAGCCGTTGCTGGTGTTGAGTACGCTGGACTGGTGCAAGTACCTGGTGGACATCGAACATGCCGCTGACGGCTATGGGCACGCCGCCGCCAATCTCTGGAGCGAAGACGGTCAGTTGATCGCCATGAGTCGGCAGACCGTCACGATTTTCGCCTGATCAGCGATGGCGACGGTGGCGTTCGCGCCAGGCGCGCCACCAGCCGCCACTGAAGAAAAACCGGGGGAAGGTCAGGAACTGCTCGACCAGCAAGCGTGATACCGCGTCTTTGCGATCACTGAACGGCTCGGAGGCTTGCGCCTCCAGGCTATGACCGTGACGCTGCAGGCCCAGGGCGGCAATCAGGCCGATAATGCCAATCGCGAAGCTCGCCAGATCCAGGCTGAACACCCCCGAGACCATCAGCAAAAACGCCACGATGAACAGCGGCACGGCAATCAGGTGCAACACCAGATTGGTCGGGTGCTGGTGATTGTGCGGGTACAGGCGCCATTGCCAGGCGGGAAGGTTGGGGTGACGTTTGCCCATGATGCTTATCCTTGGTTCGTTGAGGCTCATGTACAAAGAATAGGTCGGGCGAAAGCCGTCGGCGAATCAAGGCTGGCTATCGGCGCGATAGGGGTCATGGTCGATATTCATGTTGACTGCCTTCGCGGGCCCTTAAAGCTTGAGCTGCCCGATGGCCTTGCTCAATTCCCCGGCCAACATCGCCAATTCATTGCTGGTAATCGCCGAGTTCACGGTCTGCTTCACGGTATTCTCGGTCACGTCGCGAATGCTCACCACGGCCCGATTCATCTCCTCCGCCACATGACTCTGCTGCTCGGCCGCCACTGCGATCTGCGTATTGCTTTCACGCATTTGCGCCACCGCACCGGTGATTTCAGCCAGGGCCACACTGGCTTCCTGGGCCTGTTGCATGCAGTCGTCCGCCTTGTACGAACTTTCCTGCATGAAATCCACCGCATCCCGAGTCCCGGCCTGCAGCGCTGAAACCATGGTGGTGATCTCGTCGGTGGACGTCTGGACCCGTTTGGCCAGGTTGCGCACCTCATCGGCGACTACCGCAAACCCTCGGCCCATTTCACCGGCCCGGGCCGCTTCGATGGCCGCGTTCAGGGCCAGCAGGTTGGTTTGTTCAGCGATGCTGTGAATCACGTTGACCACGCCGTTGATCTTCTGGCTGTCCTCGGCCAGGCGCTGAATCATCTCGGCGGTTTGCTGCACGCCGGTGGACAATCCGCCAATCGATTTTTGCACCCGAGTCACCACTTCCTGACCGCTGCCAGCCAGGGTGTCGGCGGTTTGCGAGAGGTCGCGGGTGGCGCCGGCATGTTGGGCAATGTGATGGACCGTGGCGGTCATTTCGTTGATCGCCGTGGCGGCCTGATCGGTTTCGCTTTGCTGGCCGAGCATGCCGTGACGCACTTCATTCATGCTCGCGGCCAGTCGCGCGGCGCCGACGTCCAGTTGCCGGGCGGTGCTGGCGACAGTGTTGACCACCCGCTGGTAGCCGGCCTGCATGGCATTGAAGGCGTTGGCCATCTGCCCGACTTCGTCCTTGCAGGCCAGGGGCACACGGGCCGACAGGTCACCGGTTTTCTCGACGTGGAGCATCACCTCTTTCAAGGTGTTGAGCTGGCTGAGCAGGAAGCGGATCAACAGTTGCGACGCGCCGAGCATCGCCAGCATCAGGATGAACACCGCTACCGCGTAGTGAGTGAAGCGCTCGCCGAACACCTGGCTCAGGCTCGGGCTGTAGGCAACGACCGCGACCTGTTGACCGTCGGGACGAGCGAACACCTCGGCACCCATCAACGGATTTTCCCCGAACAGCGGCATGGCATTGATTTGGACCCAACCGAGGGTATCGGTCAGTTCCAGAAGTGGTTGCCCGTTCAGTAAAGGCGCCTGCCCACGATTGAAGGTCAGCAGGTTGTCGGCCTTGGGCAGCGGCTGCCCGGCAGGCCAGGCATTGAGCAATCGTGCCTGGGCCTGGGCCGATACTTGCGCGGCGTGACTGCGGGCCTGTTGTTCGAGCTGCACGGCGTACAGCACCAGCAACAGGGTGGTGACAAAGGCGACGGCGTTGACTGCCCAGAATTTGTATTTCAGCGAGATATTGCTAAGCCAGGCACCCATGGAGGTCTTCTCTGATAGCGGAAACAGTTTTGGCAAGGTGCCATTATTGTGCCGCTACTCAGTGCGTCGAATCTTGATATGGGTCAATGACCGCCACGGTTCTCAAGTGGTTACTGGGGGATCGAGGGCAACCCGAAAAACGCCCGGGCGCTGGCGGTGCTGTGGGCGGCGAGATCTTCCATGCTTTCCCTGCGATGCAACGCCACTTCACGCAACACTTCAGTCAGATACGCTGGCTCGTTGCGACCGTTCTTCGGCTTGGGGCGCAAGCTGCGGGGCAGCAGATACGGCGCGTCGCTCTCCAGCATCAGGCGCCCGCGTTTAATCTCCTTGACCAACGGATGCAGGTGCGTGCCCCGGCGTTCGTCGCAGATCCAGCCAGTGATGCCGATGTGCAAATCCAGATCGAGATAGCTGAACAGCGCCTTCTTTTCTCCGGTGAAGCAGTGCACCACGGCGGCCGGCAACCGGTCGCGGTAATCGTGCAGGATCTCCAGCAGTCGTTGACTGGCGTCGCGCTCATGCAGGAACACCGGCAGTTGCAGTTCGACCGCCATTGCCAGATGTTCTTCTAGGACTTTTTCCTGTTGCGGGCGGGGCGAGAAATCACGATTGAAATCGAGGCCGCATTCACCCACGGCCACTACGTTCGGCTCCTTGAGCAAACTGCGCAGACGCTGGGCGCTGTCGGCGTTCCAGTCGCTGGCTGAATGCGGGTGAATGCCGGCGGTAGCGAACAGTCGTTGAGCGCTTTCGTCCAGTTGCCGGCACAGTTCCAGCGCCTGTTCGCTGCCCTCGACGCTGGTCCCGGTAAGCACCAGTTGGCAGACCCCGGCAGCGTAGGCTCGGTCGAGTACAGCCTGGTGTTTGTCGGCAAAACTGGGGTTGGTCAGGTTGACGCCGATATCGATGAGTTGCATGGTGCTACCTCGGACCAAAGGCCGGAAAGCATATCAGAGCTGTAGATTTATAAGAAAAACCAAGAACTACAACGAGTTAAAGCTGTCTGTTGAGGCCGCGAGGCAGGTCGGGGTTGGTAGATTTGCCATCACTGTGCCACTCTCTCGCACTTTATCAGCGCTTCAAGCGCTCTGTTTCTGTTGCCCGATGTCATGAAATCTCTCATGAGGTTGGCCAGTATTCTTTCCGGAGAGTGGATGACACGTCCCTCGGTTTTGTTACTGCTGTGTTGTTCGTTGCTGCTGCCGATGCCGGCGGTTGCGCGTCTGGCCGGGCCGTTGCAAGCCGTACCGGCAGCCAAGGTCCGCGACCTGGCGGAGATTCGCAGTAGCCGTGTGCTGCGGGTGCTGGTCAACCAGAGCCGCAACAGCTCCGGCGAAGTTCAGGGCCAGGCCATCGGCGTCGAATACCACCGCCTGCGGGCTTTCGAGCAATACCTTAATGGCCACGCCCGTGACGGCCAGGAAATCACCCTCAAGATCATTCCCAAAGCCAAGGATCAACTGCTCGGCGCGTTGCAGCGCGGGGAGGGCGATCTGGTCGCGCCGGGGGAATTGCTTGATCCGCAATCGGGGCACGCGGTCAGCACCAGTGAGCCGATTGCCAGCGACGTGCCGTTACTGCTGGTGGGGATCAAAGGCGAACGGCGTTACACCCACCTTGAACAACTCTCGGGTAAAACCCTCGCGCTGCCCACCGGTAGTGCTGCCGGGGATGCGGTCAGCCAGATCAATCAGAAGCTCGCGCTGCACAAACTGCCCCCGGTGAAGATCGAGTGGGTCGACCCAAGCCTGGCCGTCGAGGACGTACTGGAAATGGTCCAGGGCGGGATCTTCCATCTGACCATCGTCGAGCAACCGATCGCCGAGCGCTGGGGCAAGATCCTGCCCAAGTTGCGCTTCGATCGACAGGTCCTCATCCGTGAGCCGGGCGAGGAATACTGGTTCGTACGCCGCGACGCCTCGATGCTGCGGGCGAGCATCGACCGTTTCTTGACCACCTACAAACAACCGTCGGACCAGGATGCGGCGTTCCTGCGGATCTACCGGCGCCTGTATCAAGTGCACTATCCCTTGGCCAAGGCCGATCGTCAGCGCCTGGAAAAACTTCGACCGGTGCTGCAAAAACACGCTCAAGCCCAGGACATGGACTGGCTGAACCTGGCAGCGCTGGCCTTCAAGGAATCGGCGTTGCAACCCTCCGCCAGAAATGGCGGTGGCCCCACCGGCCTTATGCAAATAACACCTTCGGCCGCCCAACGGGTTGGCGTCAGTGACATTCAGAATCTCGATGCCAATGTGCAGGCCAGCGCCAAGTACCTGGCGATGATCCGCCGCAAATTCTTTGCCAGCCCCAAACTCAACGAGCGCGAACGGATGGCGTTCGTGCTGGCGGCCTACAACATGGGACCGGAGCGGGTCCAGGGCATGCGGGCCGAGGCTCGGCGGCGCGGCCTGAATCCTAATCAGTGGTTTTTCCAGGTTGAGCGCATCGCCATGGAGCAGGTGGGAATGGGGGCTGTCAGCTATGTTAATAGCGTGAACAAGTATTACCTGGCGTTCGATCGGGAGCGGGAATCGTTGGAGCCTCAGGGGCAGAAAGTTGCCTTACGTAAATGATCGACTAATCTGATTGTTATGGTGCGTTTTTTGCGCTTTTAACATGAGATAAACCGATTAATATGGCGACCAACCAACACACTCTCACAATGGATGACACAGCATGAGCACACTGATCAACAAGGTACTGTCTACCCGCGCTGGCTACGGCCTGACGATTCTGCGGATTTTCGTCGGCATCATCTTCGCGGCCCACGGCTCACAGAAACTCTTCGGGGCATTCGGCGGCTACGGCATTGCCGGCACCGCGCAGTACATGGAAAGCATTGGATTGGCGCCCGGTCACCTGATGGCAATCCTGGCTGGTGGTACTGAATTCTTCGGCGGTCTGGCGCTGATCATCGGCCTGCTGGCACGTCCGGCGGCGTTGGGGCTGACCTTCCTCTCGCTGGTTGCGATTTTCTCGGTGCACATCAGCAACGGTCTGTTCATGGCCAACAACGGTTATGAATTCGCCCTGGCCTTGCTCGGTGGCAGCCTCGCAGTGCTGATCGAAGGCGCAGGCAAGCTCTCGGTCGACCGCGCCATCTCCGACTGACCGCTCTGACTCAACAAAAAGGCCCGCGCAGTGTGATGCACTGTGCGGGCCTTTTTTTGTTGCTGGCGATTCTTGACACTGTCCGGTCAGCTTCTCTAGGATGCTGCTCATGCGCCGATTTAAACAGCTACTTGCGGGGCGCCAGGTGACTCATTCAGTTGCCGATAGAAGCTTGAAACAGGCTTCGAAATACCGCTAAAGCGCTGGTTCGGTGTTGCCTCTCACCTGCCATGCAGACTTTTGAGGCAGAGACACGACACAATGAATGCATTGAACCCCGTTGTACGCCCCGCGCCGATTACGGCACATCTCACCCAGCGCAATCCAAAAATCCTGCTTGGCGGTAAACATCAGCCGACGCTGTTGCGTTACCTCGATGGCTGGCCACGTCGCACCGGCGGTCCGGCAGCATTCCTGATCCAGTTTGTCGAAGATGGCGAGTCGCTGGAGCGCTTCGCGACAGACAGTTTCGATCTGGCGGTGATTCAGGCACCCAGCGCCGAGGACGCGCCTGAAGTGATCAGGCAACTGACCCGCGTCGCGCGCCAAGGGCTGATTGCCCGCTGCTGAGGCTAGCACCGTGGCTCAAAAATAGTCGATTGCCACGATATACACGCACTGCTCACCGGTTGGTGTCTGCACTCGCACTTCGGCGTCCAGTGCCTTGCCGATCAAGGCGCGGGCCAGCGGTGAGTCGATGCTGATCAGGCCTAGCTTCAGGTCCAGCTCATCCGGGCCGACGATGCGATAGCGCGACTCTTTGCCGTCCTCGTCTTCGATCGTGACCCAGGCGCCAAAGTAGACCTTGTTCGGATCGCTGGGCTTTTCACTGATCACCTTGAGCGCTTCCAACCGTTTGGTGAGAAAGCGCACACGGCTATCGATCTCGCGCAGCATCTTTTTGCCGTAGGTATATTCGGCGTTTTCCGAGCGATCGCCCTGGGCCGCCGCCTCGCTGACCGATTGCGTCACTTGCGGTCGGCGCACATGCCAGAGCTCATGAAACTCGGCGCGCATCCGCGCTTCACCTTCGGGGGTGATCAGCGCGGTGCCGGCGGTGCGGGGAGGGCGATAACGGCTCATGGCGACTTCTTGTGGTTGAGTTCTTGAATCGGGTTTTTAAACAAGCGTACTTGAGTTTATCAACCCTCGCGCAAGACTGTCAGCGGGCTGGCGTTCAAGGCGCGGCGCGTGCCGAATACACCGGCACCGCCGATCAGCGCCGCGCCGATCAGCGGCATGACCAGCAGCCATGGATGCGGATGCCAGGGCAGATCGAAGGCGTAGCGGTAGAGCACCAGGCTCACCAGTTCCGAGCCCAATGCCGCCAACAGCCCGCTGACCGCGCCGAGCAAACCGAACTCGATTCGCCGGGCCCTGACCAGCAACTGCCGTTCGGCGCCCAGCGCTCGCAGCAACGCGCCTTGGCGAATACGTTCATCGAGGGTGGCCTGCAAGCCGGAGAACAATACCGCCATCCCCGCCGCCAACACGAACAACAGCACGTACTCCACTGCCAGGGTCACTTGCGCGAGAATGCTGCGCAATTGCTCCAGCAACGCTTCGACTTGCAGGATGGTCACCGCTGGAAAACTGCGGGACAGGTCGACGATCTGCTGGTCGTGACCGGGTGCCAGATAGAAACTGGTCAGGTAGGTCGCCGGCAAATCCTTCAAGGTGCCGGGTTGGAAGATCATGAAAAAGTTCGGCTGGAAGTTGTCCCAGTTGATCTCCCGCAGGCTGGTGACTTTCGCCTCCCGATTGACCCCGCCAACGCTAAACACCATGTGATCGCCGAGCTTGAGCTTGAGGCTTTCGGCAACTTTGCCTTCCACCGAAACACCGGGTAGTTCATCCGCCGGTTGCTGATCCCACCAGTTGCCGGCGGTGAGCTTGTTGCCCGCCGGCAGGTCCGCCGCCCAGGTCAGGCTCAGGTCGCGTTGAATGGCCCGGTCACCGGCCGAGTCCTTGCTGACGATCTCCTGCACCGGTTTGCCATTGATGCTGATCAGCCGTCCCGGCACCACCGGGTACAGCGGTGCCGATTGTGCTGACAGCTCCATCAACCGATCGCTGAAGGCTTGTTTGTCCGCCGGCAGAATGTTCAGGGCGAAATAGTTCGGGGCATTTTTCGGCAACTGGTTTTGCCAGGTGTCGAGCAGCTCGCCACGCAGCAAAGCGATCAACGCCATCGACAGCAGAATCAAGCCGAAGGCCAGGGATTGACCCGCCGCCGCCAGTGGATGGCGCAACAGTTGGCCCAACCCCAGACGCCATGGCAATGAGGCGAGGGCCAGCATCCGGCGCAGGCTCTTGAGCAGCAGCAAGAGCAAACCGCCAAGCACCAGTGCCGCGATCACGCCGCCGCCGAGCAGGGCGAAAGTCAGCACCAGGTCCAGGCTCAAACGCCACATGATCAGGCCGAGGGCGCCCAACGCCGCGCCATAGACCATCCAGGTGCTGGAGGGAATCGGTAGCAAGTCCCGGCGCAATACCCGCAGCGGTGGGACTCGCCCCAAAGCGGCCAACGGCGGCAGGGCGAAACCGGCCAGCGCGACCAGCCCGGTGCCGATCCCCGCAATGGCCGGCAACAGGCCTCCCGGTGGAACGTCAGTCGGCAGTAAATCATGCAGCAGCGCAAACAGCCCGAGCTGCGCCAGCCACCCAAGCAGGGCGCCGCTGATGCTGGCGAGCAGTCCGAGAACTGTCAGTTGCAGACTGAACAGCACCATGGTTTCCCGGCGGGACAGGCCCAGACAGCGCAGCAATGCACTGGCATCGAATCGGCGGGTGGCGAAGCGTGTCGCCGACAACGCCACCGCCACGCCGGACAGCAGCACCGCTACCAGGCTGGCCATGTTCAAGTAACGTTCGGCCTTGCCCAAGGCACCGCCGATCTGCCGATTGCCATCGCGGGCATCCTGGATGCGCTGGTTGGCGGCCAGGCCTGGCTTGATCAATTGACGATAGGTTTCCAGCGCCTGGGCGTTGCCGCGCCAGAGTTCGCGGTAACTGACCCGGCTGCCGGGTTGCACCACGCCGGTCGCCTCGAGGTCGCTGAGATTGATCAGCACCCGTGGCGTCAGGCTGTAGAAGTTGCCGGCGCGATCCGGTTCGTAGGTCAGCACCCGCGCCAGTTTCAGGGTTTTCATGCCGACATCGATGCTGTCGCCGATCTTCAAGTCCAGCGCACTCAGCAGTCGCGCTTCAACCCAGGCTTCGCCGGGTTTCGGACCGCCCCCGGGCGCTTCCTGCGCGAACGGCGCGGGGGCGCTTTTCAGTTCGCCGCGCAACGGGTAGACGTCATCGGCGGCTTTGATGCTGGACAGCTGAATACCGTTGTCGGTGGCAATGACACTGGAAAATTCCACCACCTGAGCATGTTCAAGGCCCAGCTCGATGCCACTATTGATCTGTTCCGGCCGCGCCGGCGAACTGCCTTCCAGCAACAGGTCGGCGCCGAGAAACTCGGTGGCGCGCAGCATCATGGCGCCGTTCAGGCGGGCGCCGAAGTAACCGATGGCGGTACTCGCCGCCACGGCCACCAGCAAGGCGAAGAACAACACGCGCAACTCACCGGCGCGGGCATCGCGCAGCAGTTGGCGAATGGCGAGACTGAACAGGCGCAACAGCGGCAGGCGTGCCATCAAGGCTCCAGAGGGGCGACCAGCAGGCCGGCTTCAAGGCGGATCAGGCGCCGGCAGCGATGTGCCAGGCGTTCGTCATGAGTTACCAGCACCAGGGTGGTGCCGCGTTCCTTGTTGAGTTCGAATAGCAGATCGCTGATGCGCTCGCCAGTGTGGCTGTCGAGGTTGCCGGTGGGCTCATCGGCGAACAACACATCGGGCTCGGCGGCGAAGGCACGGGCAATCGCCACACGCTGCTGTTCGCCACCGGAGAGCTGGCGCGGCGAGTGGGTCAGGCGTTGACCCAGGCCGACCCGTTGCAACAGCTCGGTGGCGCGCTCACGGGCGTCTTTGCGGCCATCGAGTTCCAGCGGCAGCATGACGTTTTCCAGGGCGTTGAGGCTGTCGAGCAGTTGAAAGGATTGGAAGACAAACCCCACGTGCTCGGCGCGAATGCGCGCGCGCTGGTCTTCGTCGAGATTGCTCAGGCCTTGGCCGGCGAGAGTGACTTCGCCGCTGCTCGGCAGGTCGAGGCCGGCAAGCAGACCGAGGAGGGTGGATTTGCCGGAACCGGAGGCGCCGACAATGGCCAGGCTATCGCCCTTGTTCAGTTCCAGGCTGAGTTCGTGCAGGATAGTCAGTTCACCTTCCGCGCTGGGAACCACTTTGCTGAGGTTCTTCGCGGTGAGAATGCTTGCGCCCATGGAGAATCCGATGCGTGTGTGGTTTTTGAGTGCTGGCCTGGCCTTGATGTGCATGGCCCAGAACGCAGCGGCGGGTACAGTCCTGATCGTTGGCGATAGTATCAGCGCCGGTTTCGGCCTGGATACCCGGTTGGGGTGGGTGTCATTGCTCGAGCAACGGCTCAAGCACGAAGGTTTCGACGATAAGGTGGTCAATGCATCCATCAGTGGCGACACCAGTGCCGGAGGCCGGGCACGCCTGCCGGCGCTGCTTGCAGAGCATAAGCCTGAGCTGGTTATCCTCGAGTTGGGGGGCAATGACGGACTGCGCGGAATGCTGCCAACACAATTGCAACAAAATCTTGCATCGATGATCGACAGCTCCCGCGCCAGTGGTGCCAAGGTACTGCTGCTGGGCATGCAGTTGCCGCCCAACTACGGTGCGCGTTACACCCAGGCATTTGCCGAGGCTTTCACCAAGGTGGCCGACGAGAAAAAAATCCCGCTGGTGCCGTTTTTTCTCGACGGCGTGGGCGGTCATCCAGACCTGATGCAATCCGACGGCCTGCACCCGGCGGCGGGGGCTCAGGGCAAGTTGCTGGAAAATGTCTGGCCGACACTGAAACCGCTGCTTTGACGCTTTTCTAGCGGCGGCGTTTCGGCTAAGGTGGCGCCCCCGATTTGGAGGCCCCGATGCCGCGTCCCGCCTGGTCCCTTTTTGCCTATCAACTGATCGAGCCTGACGAACAGCTGGATCTGTTCGCCTGCCAGGAAGTGCGGGTGCATCTGGTGACCCGTCAGCTGGAGCTGGGTGGTTCGGCGGACCGAACCCTGTGCGGCAGCCTGTTGCCGGCGCAACCACGCTGGTCGAGCGTCGATCGCACGGTCTTCCAGGACCAGCGCCTGTGCTCGCTGTGCCGGGCCATTCTGGAATCGCAAAAACGCGGCACTTCGCCGATCTGGCCTGAGTTGCGGTTCGAGCTGTAGCTCCCTTGCCACAGGAAAGCTTCCACCACAGGTAATCCCCCTCGCCGCAGGTCTTGCATCTCCCCGAAATAACGGGCGGCGGTGTACAATCGGGTTTTTATACCCTTGTCGATCATGCGAAGGATTTTCCGGATGTTGCCGCGCTTTCCCGCCGTCACCCGCTGCCTGTCTCTTGCTGCGCTCTGCGTGGCGGGTCCCGTTGCAGCATTGGAGTTGCCCCTGCCACCACCCGGTGAAGACATTGTCGGCCAGGTGCAAGTGATCAAGGCCAAATACGAAGACACCTTCGCCGACCTTGGCACCACCTACGACCTGGGCTATTTGGAAATGGTCGCGGCCAACCCTGGCGTCGATCCATGGCTGCCGGGCGCCGGTACCGAAATCGTCCTGCCGACGCGCTTCATCCTGCCACCTGGCCCGCGTGAAGGCATCGTCATCAATCTGGCTGAATACCGCCTCTACTACTACCCGAAAGGCCGGAACGTGGTGTACACCTTCCCGCTGGGTATCGGCCGTGAAGGCTGGGGTTCGCCGATTGCCCACACCAGCATCGTCGCCAAGACGCCGAACCCGACCTGGACCCCTCCAGCGTCGATCAAGGCTGAGCACGCCGCCGATGGCGACCCACTGCCGAACGTAGTGCCGGCCGGCCCGGATAACCCGCTGGGGCCATTCAAATTCACCCTGGGCACTCCGGGGTACCTTATCCACGGTTCGAACAAGAAGTTCGGCATTGGCATGCGTACCAGCCACGGTTGCTTCCGCATGTTCAACAACAACGTGCTGGAAATGGCCAGCATGGTGCCGGTAGGGACGTCGGTTCGCATCCTCAACGATCCGTACAAGTTCGGCCTCAGTGGCGGCAAGGTTTATCTGGAAGCGCACACGCCGCTGGATGACAAGGGCAACCCTTCGGTGGTCGACAAGCACACCGCCGTGATCAATGCGATGCTCAAGCGTGAGGACATCACCAACAACTTGCGCATGAACTGGGATGTAGTGCGCGACGTGGTCGCCGCTGAGGATGGCCTGCCGGTGGAAATCGCCGTGCCGAATACGTCGGCACCGATGGTCTCGAGTGCGCCGATCGACCTGCAGCAGTAACGCGTTAAAGCAACCCGCCGATGCAGGCCGCATCGGCGGGTTTTTTATGGCCTGCAGAAACCTCAGGCAATAAAAAAGCCGACCCAAAAAATGGATCGGCTTGATAACAATCCCGAAGGATTATTACTTGCGGCTAGCTTTTTCCAGCATGCGCAGAGCACGCTCGTTAGCTTCGTCAGCAGTCTGTTGTGCTTTTTGAGCAGCAGCCAGAGCTTCATCAGCTTTACGGTAAGCTTCGTCTGCACGAGCTTGGGAGCGAGCTGCTGCGTCTTCAGTAGCAGTCAGACGTGCTTCAGTTTCTTTCGATACGCTGCTGCAACCGGTAGCCAGAACTGCGGCCAGAGCCAGAGCAGAGAATTTCAGAACGTTGTTCATCGTGTTCCCCTTCAAGGACTTTCTATTAAGTAGCTGTCTCCTCAGAGTGAGGAAATAGCCGGCGTACATACTACCCATTACTTGTAGTAAGTAAACTGACGTAGCGCAAGAAGCAAAAAAAATTGTAGGCGTTGATTCTTTTTCGAGCAACTTTTAACTGCGTTGTATAAAAAATATCCAGCTACGAGGCCCGAACTGAGCGAGCCGTTGGGAAAAAGTTCCCTGGCCCGGCGGCTGTTTTTTGGTCTTGCCCAAAGTCCGTCTAGATGGGTTTGTCTACACTTGTGTTCGAATTTTGCGCAGCCGCTCGCATATCTTTATCCATGTTGAGGTGACTTAAACAAAGGGCGCTCGTCTTAAGTCTCAATATCCGGCAATGTTCAGGCTTTGACCCGTTCGGTCGAGCCGTTCCTGCGTAATCCGCGGCAACACCCGCCACCCGATGCACAATGACGAGCGTCCCTTGAGCATTTTTGCCAATGGTGCCTACTATTTGATACGTGCTCGGTTGCGCGAGATTGGTGCGGCTCTCTCGGTGTCCATTCAGGCACGGGGTGGCGTAGTTGTTCCTTCGCCGGAAAAACATCGGTAAGGTAGGGGTCAGAATTAAAGACCCGCGAGGAGTAGTGATGAGCGAGGCGTTGTCCATCCACCATGACCAGGCTGGTCATCAGTTCGAGACCACTGTGGACGGTTATCGTGCCTACCTGACCTATATGGATCTGGGAAAACAGACCCTGGATATTTATCGCACTTTTGTGCCCAACGCGTTGCGTGGTCGCGGCATTGCGGCGGCTTTGACCGAGCAGGCGCTGCAATACGCTGATGAAATGGGCTACACGGTGATTCCATCGTGCTCCTACGTGGAGCGCTACATGGAGCGTCATCAGCGGCATGCTGCCAAGCTGTGAGCAAAACCAACGCATAAAAAAACGCCAGGTTCAAACCTGGCGTTTTTTTATGCGCGAAACGGCGATCAGCTGCGATTGCGTTTAGGCAACACGTCCTTGAGCTTGGCATGCATGCTGCGCAAGGTGTTTTCAGTGGCAGTCCAATCGATACAGGCATCGGTGATCGACACGCCGTATTGCAGGTCGGCGAGGTCTTTCGGGATTGCCTGGCAGCCCCAGTTCAAGTGGCTCTCGACCATCAGGCCGATGATTGACTGGTTGCCTTCGAGGATCTGGTTGGCGACGTTCTCCATCACCAGCGGTTGCAGGGCCGGATCCTTGTTGGAGTTGGCGTGGCTGCAATCGACCATGATGTTCGGCTTGATGTTGGCCTTTTTCAGCGCTTGCTCGCAGAGCGCGACGCTGACCGAATCGTAGTTCGGCTTGCCGTTGCCACCGCGCAGTACCACGTGACCATAGGCGTTGCCCTTGGTGGTGACGATCGATACGCCACCTTCCTGGTTGATGCCCAGGAAACGGTGTGGGCTGGAAACCGATTGCAGGGCGTTGATGGCCACCGTCAGGCCGCCATCGGTGCCGTTCTTGAAGCCGACGGCCGAAGACAGGCCGGAAGCCATTTCACGGTGCGTCTGGGATTCGGTGGTGCGTGCGCCGATAGCCGACCAGCTGATCAGGTCCTGCAAGTATTGCGGGGAGATCGGGTCGAGGGCTTCGGTTGCGGTCGGCAGGCCCATCTCGGCCAGGTCCAGCAGCAACTGACGACCGATGTGCAGGCCATCCTGAATCTTGAACGAGTCGTCCAGGTACGGATCGTTGATCAAGCCTTTCCAGCCAACAGTGGTGCGTGGCTTCTCGAAATACACGCGCATGACCAGATACAGGGTATCGGACACTTCGGCCGCGAGCACTTTCAGGCGCTCGGCGTATTCGTGGGCAGCCTTGATGTCATGGATCGAGCACGGCCCGATCACGACGAACAGGCGGTGGTCGGTGCCATCAAGAATGTTGCGAATGACTTCGCGGCCCTTGGTGACGGTGCGCAGGGCAGCGTCGCTCAGAGGGATATCACGCTTGAGCTGATCGGGAGTGATCAGGGTCTCGTTGGAGGCGACGTTTAGGTCGTTGATCGGTAAATCAGCCATCGTTTACTCGTCAGGTCACGGGTGCCGGCCGCCAGCGAACCCGCGCGGCGGAGCACAGCAAATTAAGCGCGTCGGGGAGCAGAACCTTAGCGCGTTACACCGTGGCTCGACAATGGGCAGACACCGGTTTAATGGGCATTCCCCATCAGTTTCCCCCACCGTGGCGGGGAAACTGATGGGGAATGCACCCTAACCGGCCATTGGCTGCGCAAATGCCTTGCTGACTGTATCGTGGGAGAACTCGTCGGCGTGCTGCTGGACCCACTCGAGGGCCAGGGTCTCATTGTTCTGCTGTTGGCTTTGGGGTTCATGCTGACGGCAGTAACGTTCGATCTGGCAGATCTGCTCACCCATCCGCGCGCAAAACAGCGTCTGTTCGTCGACGAAGGCGATCCCCACCAGATAGCCGCGTTTGCGTCGCAAGCACCACGCCACATAACCCAGGAAACGCAAGTCCGGGTTCAGGGTCGGCATGCGTATTTCCAGCGCCGTACCGTGGCGCCACGCGCGGTGGTAATTGCAAGCCATGCCGCCGAGGCTGATAGTGTGCAGCTCTTGCCGCGAAATACACTCATGTTTGAGCAACGTTAATTCGACGGGCACATCGTCAGGATGAGGAAGATAACGTCTCATGAACACGGACTCCCTGTGTCGGCCACTTGACACTGTTTCTCCCAGTATAGTGGTCGAATCGGAACTGACCGATTTCGACGCCGACCAACGGTTGCTGGCAATGAGCGGCATTTCACTGGTGATTTTTACCAGCGTCGGCTGTGCCAGTTGCCGTTTTGCCCGCGAGCAGTTGCCCAGGCTCGAACTGGCGGTCGATCGGCTGTGCTGGATCGATGCCGGAAGCAATGGCGGGGTGGTTGAGCGTTATCGGGTCTTTCATTTGCCGGCACTGTTTGTGGTGCGCGACGGTGAGTATTTCGGGGCGCTACAGTCGCGCCTGACCCGCACAGCGCTCAACGAGGCTGTGGACCAGGCGTTGAATCGACCAGCAGAGGAGCTGCCATGACAGGCACAGTGGCCAAGCCGACAATCGGCATTATCGGGACCGGCGCGATCGGTGGTTTCTACGGGCTGATGCTGGCGCGTGCCGGCTTCGATGTGCATTTTCTGTTGCGCAGCGAGTTTTCAGCGGTGGCCGAACGCGGCTTGCATCTTGACCATGCGTCGTTGGGCCCGCTGACCCTGAACCCGGTCCAGGCCTATTCGTCGGCTGCCGACATGCCGCCCTGTGACTGGCTGCTGGTGGGCGCCAAGACCACCAGCAACGCGGACCTGGCACCGGCCATTATTCAAGCCGCGGCACCTGATGCCAAAGTGCTGTTGCTGCAAAATGGCCTGGACGTCGAAGACCATCTGCGCGAGTTGCTCCCCGATTCGCTGCATCTGCTGGGCGGGCTTTGTCTGATCTGCGTCCATCGCGCCGGCCCCGGGGTCATCACCCATCAAGCGCTGGGGGCGGTGAATGTCGGCTACCACAGTGGCCCCGCCGCCGATGCACAGGTACGCATGAACATCGTCGAGGAGGGCGCCGGATTGTTCCGCACGGCCGGTATCGACGCCCAGGCCATGCCGAATCTGCAGCAGGCGCGCTGGAAGAAACTGGTCTGGAATATTCCCTACAACGGTCTGTCGGTGCTGCTCGGGGCCAGCACCACACCGTTGATGGCGGATGCCGACAGCCGCGCGCTGATTCAGGCCTTGATGGCCGAAGTGGTTCAGGGGGCCAAGGCTTGCGGTCATGACATGCCGCCGGGTTACGCCGATTATCTGTTCATGATGACCGAGAAAATGCCCGACTACTGGCCGAGCATGCATCACGATTTTCTGCACAAGCGGCCGCTGGAACTGGACGCCATCTACACTCGGCCACTGGCAGCGGCGAAGGCGGCGGGATGTGAGTTGCCGCGAATCGAGGCCTTGTATCGCAGCTTGAGTTTTATCGACCGACGTAACCACTGAGTCGGTCAAGAAGGGGGAAGGGCATGGCAAATGTCATAGACGACAAACTGGTGCTGGCGATTTCTTCGCGAGCGCTGTTCGACTTGAGCGAGAGCCACAAGGTCTATCTGTCGAGCGGCGTCGAGGCTTATCGGCAGTACCAGATCGAACACGAAGACGAAATTCTCGAGCCTGGCGATGCATTCCCGTTGGTGGAAAAACTCCTGAACCTGAATACCCGTCTCGGCCGTGCCCGGGTCGAGGTGATCCTTGTGTCGCGTAACAGCGCCGACACCGGCCTGCGGGTTTTCAACTCGATTCATCACTATGGCCTGTCGATCTCGCGTGCGGCGTTCGTCGGCGGGCGCAGTCCTTATCCGTACCTCAAGGCTTTTGGTTGCGACCTGTTTCTCTCGACCCATGCCGAAGATGTGCGCAATGCGCTGGAGGCCGGATTCGCCGCAGCGACTATTCTATCGGGCGGTGCCAGTCGCGCCGCCAGCGATGAATTGCGCATTGCCTTCGACGGTGACGCGGTGCTGTTTTCCGACGAGTCGGAGCGGGTCTATCAGTCGGGAGGCCTGGCGGCGTTTCAGGCCAGCGAGCGTGAGGCGGCCCGCGAGTCTTTGCGTGGCGGGCCGTTCAAAGGTTTCCTCGCGGCGCTCAATCTGTTGCAGCGCGAGTTTCCCGATGATGCCTGTCCGATCCGTACCGCGCTGGTGACCGCGCGATCGGCGCCGGCCCATGAACGGGTGATCCGTACCTTGCGCGAATGGGACATTCGTCTGGACGAATCGCTGTTTCTTGGCGGCCTGACCAAATCGGCTTTTCTCGAAGCCTTTGCCGCCGACGTATTTTTCGACGATCAGGCAGGCCATTGCGAACTGGCCCGCGAAGTGGTCGCCACCGGGCACGTGCCCCATGGCATCAGTAACGAGCCGTCGGTTTAAAGCCCGGCGGTTCAATACGTTGCGCCGGGCGCCGCACTCGCCACGGCACTGCTAAGCTGAATCAATCTCCGCCATGTTGGCATTTGAGGAGGTCATATGATTCGTTCGATGCTGTATGCCACTGACTTGGGTCTGTACGCACCATTGGTGATGCAGCATGCCTTGGAACTGGCTCGAATATTCAATGCCGACTTGTATGTGGTGCACGCGGTAGAGCCCATGGGGCTGTTTGCCGAATCCGTGTTGCAAAGCTATCTCGACGAGAAGGCCTTGAACGAATTTCACAGTCAAGGTCTGAACAATGTGATCGCCAATATTCAGCAACGGGTGCTCGACAACTTTCGCGAAGAGCTGGGGGATGAAGGAGAGCAGGATTTGCAGCGGATTCAGGCTGTGCGGGTGCTGCAGGGCGATCCGTCGCAGGTGATTCTCGACCAGGCGCAGAAACTCTCTGTCGATTTACTGATCGTAGGGAGTCACAGCCATGGTGCTGGCGCGGAAACGCCGTTGGGTCGAACCGCTGCGCGCGTGTTGCAACTGGCCAGGGTGCCGGTCTATTTGGTGCCGCTGGTAGAGCGTCGCCGCAAAGAGGATCGCTAGAACACGAATAATGGCATTTTGACAAAAAAGTTCTAGATTTATTGGTCTAACCATTAATATAGTTATATACCGTCGCTGATGCCCGTGGCGTCTACCTGCTTTGAGGGATTCATATGAAGCTTCAACAATTGCGCTACATCTGGGAAGTGGCGCACCACGACCTCAACGTTTCTGCTACAGCCCAAAGCCTCTACACCTCGCAACCGGGCATCAGCAAACAGATTCGTCTGCTGGAAGACGAATTGGGGGTCGAGGTTTTCGCCCGCAGCGGCAAGCATCTGACCCGCGTTACCCCGGCTGGCGAGCGCATCATCACCACCGCCGGTGAGATCCTGCGCAAAGTTGAAAGCATCAAACAGATCGCCCAGGAATTCTCCAACGAGAAAAAAGGCACCCTGTCGATCGCCACCACCCACACCCAGGCGCGTTATGCATTGCCACCGGTGATCAGCAATTTCATCAAGCAATACCCGGATGTTGCCCTGCACATGCACCAGGGTTCGCCGATGCAGATCGCCGAGATGGCTGCGGACGGCACCGTCGATTTCGCCATCGCCACCGAAGCCCTGGAGCTGTTCGGTGATCTGGTGATGATGCCGTGCTATCGCTGGAACCGCTGCGTGGTCGTGCCTCAGGGCCACCCGCTGACCAAGCTGTCGAAGCTGACCCTCGAAGCCCTGGCCGAATACCCGATCGTGACGTACGTATTCGGTTTCACCGGCCGTTCGAAACTCGACGAAGCCTTCAGCCACCGTGGCCTGACACCGAAAGTGGTGTTCACCGCCGCTGACGCCGACGTGATCAAGACGTACGTTCGCCTGGGGCTGGGCGTGGGCATCGTGGCGAAAATGGCAGTCGATACCAAGCTCGATAGCGACCTGGTGGTGCTCGATGCCAGCGAGTTGTTCGAATCCAGTATTACCAAAATCGGTTTCCGTCGCGGTACTTTCCTGCGTGGCTTCATGTGCGACTTCATCGAGAAATTCGCTCCGCACCTGACCCGCGAAGTGATGGCCAAGGCCATTCAGTGCCACAACAAACAGGAACTGGAAGAGCTGTTCGACGGCGTCGAACTGCCGGTCCATTAAGCGTCAACAGACGCTAGACCACCTCGGTGACAGCAAACTGTTGCCGAGCGCCCGCCACCAGAATCTCCACTTCATCCCCTTCGAACTTGCCCAGCAGGCTTTTACCCAGCGGCGAACGAGGGGTGATGACGGTAATCAGTTGCCCCACCAGATCAATCTTCAATCCGGCTGCGTCGGGGGCCAGGAACAGCCATTGTTCGCGACCCTTTTCGTCTTCCAGGCCGAGCAGAGCGCCGACCTCGATGCCGCGCCGCTCGTCATAAGGCCGCAGTGTCAGGTTCTGGCAAAGGGTCAATGACAGCCTGATTTCTTCCACTCGCCTGGCCTGCCCGGCCGCCAGATAAGACGCCTCCAGCCCCAGGGTGTCGTACTTGTTTTCGGCTATGTTTTCTTCGTGGGTCGCGGTTTCGTAAGCGGTTTGCGCGGCACGCTCGGCGATATCGAGATCGATCCGCAGCTTGTCGATAATCAGTTGGTGGACGGTCGGCTTGTGCATAGAGAGCTTCATGATCAATCGCAGAATTGCAGGACGTTGGCGCGGCTTTTTTCGCTCGGCGCGGTCTGGTCCTGTTGCAGCCAGAACTGACATTTTGGATTGGCCAGATTGTGTTTGCTACTTCTGGCCTGTTCCACCATTTGCTGCTGATCGTTCCTGCGCAGGTGTTCCTCGTACTGTTCGAACATCGGGTTTTGCGCAGCGGGTTGTTCAATCACCGGCGGCTTGGCCAGTTGCTCCACCGCCTGGGCCAAGGGTGCCAATTGCTCGTTGAACAACAGGCGCCAGGCGAGCCAGCAAGTCAGTGCGATCGCGATAAATCCCAGCCACAAACCGAGGGCGATGCTGCCGGTCAGTTGCAGCGCATTGAGCTGGATCGGCATGGAGCGGCGCGGGTGGGGACGGTAGGGCATGACTGCCTCCTGGCGGGTGGTCGCGGGCGAGTGGCGATTGTCGCACGAAGATTAATCGTCGTCGGCTCTTCTGCGCGGGGTAATTTATGCGGACAATCGGCGCTTTTGCCAACGGGAACCTGGGATGCCTGAAATGAAAACCCGCTGGGATATTTTTTGCACCGTGGTCGACAATTTCGGCGACATCGGTGTGACCTGGCGTCTGGCCCGCCAACTGGTGGCCGAACATTCAGTGACGGTGCGCTTGTGGGTCGATGACCTGCGGGCCTTCGAGCGGTTGTGTCCAGAAATCGACATCCACGCTACGCAGCAGTGGCAGCAGGGTGTCGAGGTGCGGCAGTGGTCAGCGCACTGGCAACCCACCGAAGCCGCGGATGTCGTTATCGCCGCGTTCGCCTGCCAGTTGCCGAGTGCTTATATGGAGGCCATGGCCGAGCGGGAAAAGCCGCCGCTGTGGATGAACCTCGATTATCTGAGCGCCGAAGACTGGGTCGTCGGTTGTCACGGCTTGCCGTCGGTGAAGTACAAGAACGTGCAGAAGTTCTTTTTCTTCCCGGGTTTTCGCAAGGGCACCGGTGGCTTGCTGCGTGAGAGGGGGGTGCTCGAACGACGTCGGCAGTTTCAGCAAAGTCCCGAGGCTCAGCGAGAGTTCCTGCAAGGCCTGGGGGTTGAACGCGCCCCGAATGCACAGCTGATCTCGCTGTTCGCCTACGAGAATAACGGGCTGGCCAGTTGGCTCGACGCCATGGCTGCCGACTCGACGCCCACTCATCTGTTGGTGCCCGAGGGGCGGATTCTCGGCGACGTCGAACGCTGGCTCGCAGTGGACGGGCTGACGGCCGGCGCGGTGCATGTGCGCGATGCCCTGACCGTGCAAGTGCTGCCGTTCGTCCGGCAGGATCAATATGACCTGCTGCTGTGGAGCTGCGATTTCAACGCCGTGCGCGGCGAAGATTCCTTTGTTCGCGCGCAATGGGCAGGCCGGCCAATGCTCTGGCACATCTATCGGCAGGACGAAGATATCCACCTGGACAAGCTCGACGCCTTCCTGACCCTGTACACCCAAGGCCTGTCCAAACCTGCTGGCGAGGCGATCAGCGGTCTATGGCGGGCATGGAATGCAGGTGAGACAATGGGCGAGTACTGGAAATCAACCCGCAAACATTGGCCGGAACTGGAAAAACATGCCGAGGCGTGGTGTCTGGAACAAGCCTTGCAGGCAGATCTTGCCGCAGCGCTGGTACAGTTTTACCTAAATTGGATATGATACGCGGCCTAGATTTTTGTAAATCCCATCCAAATTCGGATATTCGCAATGAAAACTGGTAAAGAACTGAAACCCGGTATGGTGATCCGTATCGACAACGATCCTTGGCTGGTTCAGAAAGCTGAATTCACCAAGTCGGGTCGTAACAGCGCGATCATGAAGACCAAGCTGAAAAACCTGTTGACCGGTTACAAGACCGAGACCGTTTACAGCGCCGACGACAAACTGGACGACGTGATCCTCGACCGCAAAGAAGCGACCCTGTCCTTCATCAGCGGCGACTCCTACACGTTCATGGACACCACTGACTACACCATGTACGAGCTGAACGCTGAAGACATCGAAGCCGTTCTGCCTTTCGTTGAAGAAGGCATGACCGATGTTTGCGAAGCGATCTTCTTCGAAGAGCGTCTGGTTTCCGTAGAACTGCCGACCACTATCGTGCGTCAGGTTGACTACACCGAAGGCTCCGCTCGCGGTGATACTTCCGGCAAGGTGATGAAGCCTGCCAAACTGAAGAACGGTACCGAGCTGTCGGTTGCTGACTTCATCGAAATCGGCGACATGATCGAGATCGATACCCGCGAAGGCGGTTCCTACAAAGGCCGTGCTAAATAAGCACCGCTTGAGGAATGAAAAAGCCCGACCATTGAGTCGGGCTTTTTTGTGGGCGAATGATCAAGATCAGTGATTAAACGGCAACGTGCAGGCGCACATCGACGTTGCCACGCGTGGCGTTGGAGTACGGGCAGACCTGGTGGGCGGCGTCGACCAGGCTTTGTGCATCGGCTTGTTCAAGGCCCGGCAGGCTGATGTGCAGGTCGATGTCCAGGCCGAAACCACCAGGGATCTGGCCGATGCCGACATGGGCAGTGATCGAGGCGTCGTCGGGGATTTTGCGTTTGGTCTGGCTGGCGACGAATTTCAGCGCGCCGATGAAGCAGGCGGAATAGCCGGCGGCGAACAGTTGTTCAGGGTTGGTTGCCGCACCGCCGGCGCCACCGAGTTCTTTCGGGGTCGCGAGTTTGACGTCGAGGACGTTGTCGCTGGAGATCGAACGACCGTCACGGCCGCCGGTGGAGGTTGCGATTGCGGTGTAGAGAGTTTGCATGGTGTGAGCCTCGTTTCGGATTGGGTGTTTCGCGCTAAATATTTGCGCGCTAAGTAAGTGCGAAGTGAATGTAGCTCGCTAATATTTAGCGCGCAAGATAAATTTTTGAAAAAAACTGACCCTGCCCATCACCTGGAGATTCGATCAGGCGGGAGATGCTTGAGATAGAGGCTTTCGTGCGGGATTTATGCGAAGTGAATTTTTTTGCGACGGGGGAGGACGCCTTCGCGGGCGATCCGACTTGCCCGCGAAGAACGATAACGCGGTCTAAAGGCTGTCTTGCAGGTGGCTGCGCAGCTCCTGGAGATCCGCTTGCAGCTTCTTCAACTGCTCCAGCGTCTGCCCGCTGGCGCCGAGGATGCACTGCGGAATATCGCGCGCTTTGTCTCGCAGCGCATGGCCTTGCTCGGTGAGTTCGACAATCACCACCCGTTCATCTTCGCGGCTGCGGGTGCGGCTCAGCAGGCCTTCGGCTTCCAGGCGTTTGAGCAGCGGGGTGAGGGAGCCGGGGTCGGTCAGTAGTCGGCTGCTGATTTCGCCGACCGTCAATCCGTCCTTTTCCCACAACACCATCATTGCCAGGTACTGCGGATACGTCAGGCCCAGCGCTTGCAACAGCGGCTTGTAAACCTTGGTCATCAGCAATGAAGTGGAATGCAGGGCGAAGCAGACCTGATTATCCAGCAGCAGGTTATCGCAGTTGTCCGGGGTGTCGCGCTCGGTGTTCATTTCAAAGCCTTGATCAGTGATCGTCATGAATCTAGCGGGCGAATCTTTAATGCGCCAGATAATTATGGACTAGTGGCGGTCCAGGTTGGTTTGCAGCGCCAGATCCCACGGGGGGATGGGGCTGAAACGGGTCTTCAGGTATTCCAGCAGCAAGCGGCTACGCGAACTGGGCTGCTGCTCCAGGCGTAACGCATAAATACCGGTGCTTTCCGGTTTTGGCAGACCTTTTTCGCAGAACAGCGGTAGCAGTTCGCCGCGCAATAAATATTCACTGGCCAACCAGGTCGGCAGATGCGCGACACCCAGCCCGGCCAGTGCGCCGCAGACCAGCGCCTCGGCGTTATTGGCGCTCATGCGGATTCGCGCAGGCCGGTGCAAATGCATCTGCCCATCCCGCTCGAAGCGCCAGGCGAACGGCGGAGCTAGGCCGTCCCAATCCAGACCGTCGTGGTCGACCAATTGCGCCGGCTCGGTCGGCACGCCACGGCGTTGCAGGTAATCGGGGCTGGCGCAGGCGATGCGCACCATGCTCGCCAGCGGCGTGGCCACCAGCCGGGTATCGGCCATTTGCCCGGCACGCAGTACCAGGTCGACCTTGCCCAGGTTCGAACCCTGCATGTCGACAAAGCTGTCGATCAGGTGCAATTGCACGTCGAGGCCGGGGTAAAGGGTCAGGAAGTCGGCAATCACCGGTGCCAGATGGCGTCGTCCGAACGCTGCCGGCGCATCGACCCGGATCAAGCCTTCCGGCGCGTTGCTCAGGGACACCGCTTCCGCCCGCGCCAGCCGCAGTTCCGCGACGATCCTCCGCGCGCGCTCGGCAAAGGCCAAACCTGCCGGGGTAGCCCGCACCGCGTGGGTGCTGCGAATGAACAGCTGACTGCCGACGGCGCTTTCCAGGCTATCGATACGTCGCGCCACCGCCGATGGCGTCAGGGGATGACGGCGGGATGCAGCGGAAAAACTGCCGGTCTCCAGCACATCCAGAAACAGTCCGAGTTGTTCGGTCAATTGATTGGGGTTCATGGCTTCGTCAACGCTTGTGCGAATTTGGCACAGCCATTGTGCGTTGCTATGCGTTTCCCTGCCAGAGCCGACTGCGTAGGATGAGCGGCCTGACAAGAGGAAACCGCCTGTGATTGAGTTCGTGATGTACCTGGTTTTTGGCGCCGCCATGGGCACCCTCGGCGGGCTCTTCGGCATTGGTGGCGGGTTGGTGGCGATTCCGCTGCTGGGCGTGTGGTGCGGTCTCGATCAGCAGGTCGCCCAAGGCACGGCGCTGGTGATGGTGGTGCCGAACGTGATGCTGGCGCTATGGCGTTATCACCAGCGCAATCGCATCGAATTGCGTCATGCGCTGCCATTGGCTTCGATGGGATTCTGCTTCGCCTGGATCGGTTCGATCTGGGCGGTGGGCATCGATGCGCAAACCATGCGCGTGGGGTTTGTCGCGTTCCTGGTCGCGCTGTCGGCCTACAACCTGGTGCGAATGTTCACCGCCACTGCGCCGGCGTCTTCACAGATGCATTATTCATGGCCGTGGCTGGGTGTGCTCGGCGCGGCTTCCGGGACCATGGGCGGGTTGTTTGGCGTGGGTGGGGCGGTGGTGGCCACGCCGGTGTTGACCAGTCTGTTCGGTACCAGCCAAGTGGTTGCCCAGGGCTTGTCGCTGGCACTGGCATTGCCGAGCACGGGCGTCACGTTGGCGACTTATGCGGTGCACCATCAGGTGCACTGGGCGATCGGTATTCCATTGGCGGTCGGTGGATTGATGAGCATCAGTTGGGGCGTGAGAATCGCCCACGCACTGCCGGAGCGGCTGTTGCGCGGGCTGTTCTGTGGGTTTCTGGTGTGCTGCGCGGTGATGCTCGCCTTTAAAGTTTGAAGCCTTCGACGATGTGCTCGGCCAGGCATTCGGTGATCGGTGAAGGGTTGTTCAGGTTGCGGATCAGCATGATGCTGGCTTCCGGCAACAGCGGCAGGTCTTCGTCGGCGCCAAGGATGCGCATGTCTGGCGTGATCAGGCTTTCCAGTTGCGCGGTGATCGCAAGCCCCGCGCTGACCACGGCCATCAACGCCGACAGGCTGGAGCTGTTGTAGGCAATGCGATAATCGCGACCCATGGCTTCCAGCGCATTACACGCCCAGGCACGGCAGAAACAATCGCTATTGAACATCGCCAGCGGCAGCGGCGTCTGCTCGTGGGCGTTGAAGCATTGGGCCTCGGCCCAGACAAAGCGCTCCTTGCGCAACAACTGGCCGATCTCGTTACCCGGCTCGCGGGTGACGATGGACAGGTCCAGGTCCTGGCGCTGCAACAGTTGCCGGGTCGATTCGCAATGAACCTCGATCTGGATCAGCGGGTAGAACTGCGCGAAGCGCGACAGGATGCCCGGCAAAAAGCGCATCACGTAATCGTCGGGTGTGCCGATGCGCACCGTGCCGACCATGTGCGGCTCGCGCAGGGTATTGAAGACTTCGCTGTGGAGTTTGAGGATGCGCCGCGCATAGCCGAGCAACACCTGGCCTTCGGCGGTCAGCTTGACCTGGCGCCCGTCGCGTTCGAACAGCTGGCGCTGCAACACGTCTTCTTCCAGACGTTTCATCTGCATGCTCACCGCCGACTGGGTGCGGTTGACCATTTCCCCGGCGCGGGTAAAGCCGCCCTGATCAGCGATCGCGACGAAGGTGCGCAGTACATCGGTGTCGATACTGGGGTAGGCGGACATTCATCAATCTCCGAGATGTATGCCATAAGAAACATTCGCTGGATTGATCTTAGCGCTGCGGCGAGACTGGATCCATCCCTAAAGGAGGGCTACACGATGAAAGGTCACAACGAGCATGTAACGGAACAAAAATTCTCAATCCACGCGGTATCCGATCTGCTGCACAAGTTTAGTCGCTGGTACGAACTTCACCGTGAACGTGAATTACTGGCGAGCTTGAGCGACGAAGCACTGAAGGATATCGGCGTGAGCCGCGCAGATGTGGAGCATGAGGCAGTAAGACCGTTCTGGGATGATCCGATGCACAAATGATGATGCCATCGCTACACAAACCACTTTCGGGTGAGGTAGGTTGCGAGCAGACAAGGAGATGCTCATGCCCGCCACACTGTCCTTTTCCCTCAAACAGGCTCGGCGTCTGGCGCTGGCTGCCCAAGGGTTCAACGGGCGCCAGCCGCCGGCGGCGATCAAACCGGTTCAGCTCAACCGGCTGATCGAACGGCTCGGCATTCTGCAGATCGATTCGGTCAATGCATTGGTGCGTTCGCACTACCTTCCCGTGTTTTCCCGTCTTGGCAATTATTCAACCGACTTGCTCGATCAGGCTGCCTGGAGTCAGGGCCGTCGGCGCACGTTGTTCGAGTATTGGGGCCACGAAGCTTCGTTATTACCGTTGTCGATGTACCCCTTGATGCGCTGGCGCATGCAGCGCGCTTCCCGTGGCGAAGATATCTACCAGCAATTGGCGCGTTTCGGTCGTGAGCAGCAGGACACGATTCGCCGTGTTTTAGCGTCGGTCCAGGAACTCGGTGCGCTGGGGGCGGGCAGCCTGTCGACCCGTCAGGAACGGGCAGGGCCGTGGTGGGACTGGAGCGCTGAAAAGCACGCGCTTGAATGGTTGTTCGCCGCCGGTGAAGTGACCGTGGCCAGCCGGCGCGGGTTCGAACGGCTTTATGATTTGCCGGAACGGGTGATTCCTTCGGCGCTTCTGCAGCAACCCTTGCTCCGTGAAGCCGAAGCCCAGCGCGGGTTATTGCTGCATGCGGCAACGGCGTTGGGCGTCGGCACGGAAAAGGACCTGCGGGACTATTTTCGCTTGAGCCCGGCAGACAGCCGACCGCGTCTGGCGGAACTGGTCGAGGGCGGAAAGCTGCTGGTCTGTGGAGTTGAAGGCTGGCGGCAACCGGCTTATTGCCTGGCTGAGCCGAAAGTGCCGCGTAAGGTCGAGGCCAGTGCGCTGCTTTCACCATTCGATTCGCTGATTTGGGAGCGCAGCCGTACCGAGCGATTGTTCGATTTCCGTTATCGGCTGGAGATTTATACGCCGCAGCATAAACGCGTCTACGGCTATTACGTCTTGCCGTTTTTGCACAATGAGCGGATTGCTGCGCGGGTCGACTTGCGAGCCGAACGAGCGTCGGGCCAGTTGGCGGTGCATGCCGTGCATGAGGAAGAGCCGGGGCTGGATGATGAAGGGATGCTGGCGTTGGCGGTCAATCTGCGGCGGATGGCGGACTGGTTGGGGCTCGAGCGGGTTCAGCTGAATTGTCCGCGGGCGAGTGCGGCGAGGTTGCGGGGGGCGTTGGTTCAAAGTGGCAGTGATTGAAATGGCGCCTTTGCGGGCAAGTCGGATCCCCGCAAAGGGCTCAACCGGATTTAACGGCGGACTTGCTTCAGGGTCTCTGCAATCAAAAACGCCAGTTCCAGCGACTGATCGGCATTCATCCGCGGGTCGCAATGGGTGTGATAACGATCCGACAACCCATCTTCGGTAATCGGCCGCGCGCCGCCGATGCATTCGGTGACGTTCTGCCCGGTCATTTCGATGTGTATGCCGCCGGCATAACTGCCTTCCGCTTCGTGAACCTGGAAGAACTGCTTCACCTCGCCAAGGATCTGCGCGAAGTCGCGGGTCTTGTAGCCGCTGCTGGCCTTGATGGTGTTGCCGTGCATCGGGTCGGAGCTCCAAAGCACTTGCTTGCCTTCGCGCTGCACCGCGCGAATCAGCTGCGGCAGGTGATCGCCGACCTTGTTCGCGCCCATCCGCGCAATCAGGTTCAGGCGACCCGGGTCGTTGTCCGGGTTGAGCACATCGATCAGGCGAATCAGGTCTTCAGGGTTCATGCTCGGGCCGACCTTGACCCCGATCGGGTTATGCACCCCGCGCAGGAATTCGACGTGAGCACCGTCCAGTTGACGTGTACGGTCACCGATCCACAGCATGTGGGCCGAGCAGTCGTAGTAGTCGTTGGTCAGGCTGTCGCGACGCACGAAGGCTTCTTCGTAGTTCAGCAGCAGCGCTTCGTGGGCGGTGAAGAAACTGGTTTCGCGCAGTTGCGGCGAGCTGTCCATGCCGCAGGCGCGCATGAAGGCCAGGGTTTCATCGATGCGATCGGCCAGGTGGCTGTATTTCTCGGCCAGTGCCGAGTTGGCGATGAAGTCCAGGTTCCATTTGTGTACCTGATGCAGATCGGCAAAGCCGCCCTGGGCAAAGGCGCGCAGCAGATTCAGGGTCGCAGTGGACTGGTGGTAGGACTGCAGCAGGCGATCCGGGTCCGGTACGCGGCTTTTTTCGTCGAAACCGATGCCGTTGACGATGTCGCCACGGTAGGCCGGCAGCGTCACGCCGTTGATGGTTTCATCATTGGCCGAACGGGGTTTGGCGAACTGACCGGCCATGCGTCCGACTTTGACCACCGGGCAACCGGCCGCGAAGGTCATGACGATCGCCATTTGCAGCAACACTTTAAAGGTGTCGCGAATTTTCGCGGCGGAGAATTCGGCGAAGCTTTCGGCGCAGTCGCCGCCCTGCAACAGAAATGCCCGGCCCTGGGTGACTTCGGCAAACTGACGGCGCAACTCCCGCGCTTCACCGGCAAACACCAGTGGCGGATAGCTCGCCAGGGTTTGCTCGACGTGCAGCAAATGCGCCGCGTCGGGGTATTGAGGTTGTTGCTGGATCGGCAGGGCGCGCCAGCTGTCAGGGCTCCAGGGTTGGCTCATCGCAGTCTCTAGTGTTTTACGCTCGGACGGTTATGTTATCAGCAATTAGTGCGTGACCTGCTCCCGTCGCTTCGCCGACAATCGCGCCTTTGCCGCTTTATGTTGCGGTTTATCGTGTTGCCGGGGCCGGTAACGATCAGGAGACGAAATGACTGAGGAGCGCGTCGAGCATCTGCTCGCCGAGGTGCAGGATGAGTTCGGCGTGATTCGCGTGCTGGAAGTGGCCGATTACCGTTTTCTGGAGTTCGGTGACGCCATCGAACAGAGCTGCGTGTTCACCGCCGACCCTAGCTGGCTCGAGTACGATTACACCCGCGCGATGCTGATTGGTGCGCTGTGCCACGAGCAGCCGGAAAGCGCGCTGTTCCTCGGCCTTGGCGCCGGGACACTGACCCAGGCTTGCTTGAAGTTCCTGCCACTGGAAGATGTCGAAGCCATCGAGCTACGCCCTGACGTACCGCGCCTGGCCATCGAATACCTGGGGCTGGATGACGATCCGCGGCTGTACATCCGCGTCGGCGATGCGCTGGAGTTGCTCGATACGGCTGAACCGGCCGATCTGATTTTCGTCGACCTGTATACCGATGTCGGGCCGGGTGTCGGGCACCTGGCCTGGAGCTTTCTGGAAAACTGTCAGAAACGCTTGAATCCGGGGGGCTGGCTGGTGATCAACCAGTGGGCCACCGACGACGGCAAGCCGTTGGGTGCAGCGTTGTTGCGCGGTCTCTATCACCGGCATTACTGGGAACTGCCGGTGAAGGAGGGCAACGTGATTCTGATCGTGCCATCGGAGCTGGATCAGGAGCTGGACATGGAAGGGCTGATCGCCCGCGCGGAAGGCCTGGCGCCGCGGTTGGGGTATTCGTTGCAATCGTTGATCAAGGATATTCGGCCGGCGACTTAATGCGATGAGGTCATCTGTGGCGAGGGAGCTTGCTCCCTTGCCACAAAAGCCGATCTGTCAGCAGCCTTTGAAGACGCCTGGCCGCTTCTCGATCATCGACCGCACACCCTCCTTGGCGTCCTCGCTGTTGAGCAGTTTCTTCACCAGTGCCGGCAATGCCTGGGTCGCAGCAATTTCACCCTCGTAGCGCGCCTGTCGCGCAGACATCAACGTCGCCTGAACCCCCAGCGGTGCCTGCCTCGCAATCCTCTCAGCCAACTCGATCGCCCGTGGCAGCAAGTCCTCGCTGGCCATAACTTCCTGCACCAGGCCCAGATGCAAGGCGTCATGTGCATCGAATTCATCGCCGGTGAGCAGCCAGCGCATGGCGTTGCCCCAACCGGCGACCTGATGCAGGCGCAAGGTGGCGCCACCGAACGGGAGGAGTCCGCGCTGCACTTCCTTTTGGGCAAAACGGGTATTGCTGGCGCACAGGTTGATGTCGGCGGCCAGCATCAGTTCGATGCCCGCGGTCAGGCAGTAGCCTTGCGCCGCGACAATCACCGGTTTGTTGACCCGGGGGCCGCCGAACACGCCCCAGGGATCGCAGCCGCCGGGCGGTGCCTGCCAGCCTTCGGCCAGGGCTGCGCCGGCGCTCACCAGGTCGAGCCCGGCAGTGAAATGCTCGCCATGGCCGAACACCACCGCGACCCGCGCCTCACTGTCGGCTTCGAATTCGCCATAGGCCAGGCTGAGCGCATTGAGCAGGTCGAGGTCGAAGGCATTGCGCTTGGCTACCCGATCCAGGCCGATCATCAGGACATGACCGTGTCTTTCACGGGTGACACGACTGGGGCTGGGCTGATTCATGGAGCATTTCCTCGGGCGGGAAGGGGGCGTCAGACCAAAGGTCTGCGTCGCAAGGGTGAACCGTTTTAGCGCCATCGTCAGCAGGGCCGGGCCTTTGCAAAATAGACGGTTGTACGATTATCCGCAAAGCCCGTGACACAACGGCGTATGCCGGTTTTTTCCGATAAAAAAAGCTCCCTTTTTTGCCGAATTCCGGTATAGTGCGCGCCGGCCTTTAACCGGGCCGCGTTTAGGTAGCGCAATTCCCCGAAGCCAGCTTCGGCTGCACGTCCGCCCCGCGGACTCTTCCTTGACGATTCTTTTCATTCATTCGTTTTCGCAAATCCCCGCCGACAAAGCTGCCAGGGCGACTCTTGAGTCTCAACACGGCATGCGCAGCTTTGGAGCATGGGTCTTTGCGGATGCACTTAGAGGCAGACCCATGACCCAGGAAATCGGCGGCTTCGCCGCTCTTGAACTTCACCCTAATATTGTCGCTGCAGTAGTCGCTACCGGCTATGAAGAGCCTTCGGCCATTCAGCAGCAGTCGATCCCGATCATTCTCGCCGGTCACGATATGATTGGCCAGGCGCAAACCGGTACCGGTAAAACCGCTGCCTTTGCCCTGCCGATCCTGCACCGCATTGATCCGTCCAAGCGCGAGCCGCAAGCTCTGATCCTGGCCCCAACTCGTGAGTTGGCGCTACAAGTTGCAACCGCTTTCGAAACCTACGCCAAGCAAATGCCGGGCGTAACTGTTGTGGCTGTCTACGGCGGCGCGCCGATGGGCCCACAATTGAAAGCAATCCGTAATGGCGCACAGATTGTTGTCGCCACTCCGGGTCGTCTGTGCGACCACCTGCGTCGCGACGAAAAAGTCCTGGCTACCGTGAACCACCTGGTTCTCGACGAAGCGGACGAAATGCTCAAACTGGGCTTCATGGACGACCTGGAAGTTATCTTCAAGGCCATGCCGGAAACCCGTCAGACCGTATTGTTCTCGGCCACCCTGCCGCAATCGATCCGTGCCATCGCCGAACGCCACCTGCGCGATCCGAAGCATGTGAAGATCCAGAGCAAGACTCAGACCGTTACCGCGATCGAACAGGCTCACCTGTTGGTTCACGCTGACCAGAAGACTTCTGCCGTTCTCAGCTTGCTGGAAGTGGAAGATTTCGACGCCCTGATCATGTTCGTGCGCACCAAGCAAGCGACCCTGGACCTGGCCAGTGCCCTGGAAGCCAAAGGCTACAAAGCCGCTGCGCTGAACGGTGACATTGCTCAGAACCAGCGTGAGCGCGTCATCGAATCCCTCAAGGATGGCCGTCTGGACATCGTTGTGGCGACCGACGTTGCCGCTCGTGGCCTGGACGTTCCGCGTATCACTCACGTGTTCAACGTTGATATGCCGTACGACCCGGAATCCTACGTTCACCGTATCGGCCGTACCGGCCGTGCCGGTCGCGAAGGTCGCGCGCTGCTGCTGGTCACTCCTCGTGAGCGCCGCATGCTGCAAGTGATCGAGCGTGTTACCGGTCAGAAAGTTGCCGAAGTTCGCCTGCCGGACGCTCAAGCTGTTCTCGATGCCCGCATCAAGAAACTGACCAACAGCCTGTCGCCGCTGGTAGGTGATGCCGAGTCGACTCACGGTGATCTGCTGGATCGTCTGACTGCCGACATCGGTTGCAGCCCGCGTGCCCTGGCCGCAGCTCTGCTGCGCAAGGCTACCAACGGTCAAGCGCTGACCCTGGCCGCGATCGAGAAAGAACGTCCGCTGGTGCCGAACAATGCACCGCGTGGCGATCGTCCAGAGCGTTCCGGTGATCGTCCGGACCGTGGTGACCGCGAGCGTCGTGCTCCGATCCCGCTGGCTGAAGGCCGTGCTCGTTGCCGTACCGCGCTGGGCGCGCGTGATGGTATCGCTGCCAAGAACCTGCTGGGCGCCATCCTCAACGAAGGTGGTCTGGCGCGTGAAGCCATCGGTCGCATTCAGGTGCGTGACAGCTTCAGCCTCGTCGAGCTGCCGGAAGATGGTCTGGAGCGTCTGCTGACCAAACTGAAGGACACTCGCGTTGCCGGTAAGCAGTTGAAGCTGCGTCGCTACCGCGAAGATTGATCTGCCCCCGGGCTGATTGATCGCACATAAAAAATCCCCGACTGGTTCGGGGATTTTTTTTGCCTGCTGTTTTGTGTCCGGCGTTTGAGCGGGGGCGGCGGTCGACTTATTAGTCGAAACGATAGATATCCATCCCCAGCGCCCCCATGGTGAACCCTTGGTGCACAATGCTGAACTCGCCCCCGGCCGCGCGGGCGAAGTACAGCGGTAACAGATGTTCGTCACTCGGGTGGTTGCGCACCGCGTTCGGTGCTTGCTGGCGATAGTCGTGTAGCGCGGCTTCATCGTTCGCTTCGAGTTTTTCGATCATCCAGTCGCGGAACGCCTTGGCCCAGGGTTCGACGCTTTCCGGGCCGGCGTGCCAGTCCAGTTCGCGCAGGTTGTGGGTGATGCTGCCAGAGCCGATCAACAGCACGCCGCGCTCACGCAGGCTGGCCAGGGCATGTCCGACGCGGGTTTGTAGCGCCGGGCCGCCACGGGTGGGCAGCGAGACCTGCACCACCGGGACATCGGCCTGCGGGTACATCAACGACAAGGGTACCCAAACGCCGTGGTCGAAGGGGCGCTTGGCGTCGATGCGCGCAGGCAGGCCATCGGTCTTCAGCAGCTCGACAACCTCTGTCGCCAGTTGCGGGCTGCCGGGTGCCGGGTACTGCACCTCGAACAAGGCCCGCGGAAAACCGCCGAAGTCGTGCCAGGTTTCGGGTTGGGGGTTGCCGCCGACCAGCAATTCGCTGCTTTCCCAGTGCGCGGAAACGATCACGATGGCTTTGGGCTTGGGCATTGTCGCGGCCAGATTCGCAAGGGCCGGCCCACTGGCGCCAGGTTCCAGGGCCAGCATGGGGGAGCCATGAGAGATATACAGGCTGGGGAACATAATTGAGCTCCGGAGAGTAAGATGGCAGCATCTTCAGTCAGATCATTGATCTAAATCTAATATAAGTTTTAGAGTCTTTTGATCGAATTTTTCGGGGTTAATTATGCAGCCGGAGTTTTGGCACAAACGGTGGGCGTCGAATCAGATCGGCTTTCATCTGCCGGAAGTAAATCCCTATCTGCAACGGTTCTGGCCGCAACTGGGCCTTGATGAAGGTTCTCGCGTACTGGTGCCGTTGTGTGGCAAGAGCCTGGACCTGTTGTGGCTGGCGCACTGCGGTCATGAGGTGCTGGGTATCGAGTTGTCGGAAAAGGCCATCGAGGACTTTTTCAATGAGCATCAACTGGACCCGGCAATCAGCGAGCAGGGACCTTTCAACGTCTATCGGGCCGGGTCGATCGAGTTGTGGTGCGGCGATTTCTTCGAGTTGACGGCAGGCGATGTTGCCGATTGCAGCGCACTGTACGACCGCGCGGCGCTGATCGCGTTGCCGCCAGCGATGCGTGAACAATACGCGGCTCATCTGATCCGGATTCTGCCGAAGGATTCTTTAGGGATTTTGATTACGCTGGATTACGACCAGACGCAAATGGCCGGACCGCCATTTGCTGTGCTTGATGACGAAGTGCAACGGCTGCTGGGGGCTTCGTGGGAGCTGAAGATCCTGGAAGACCAGGATGTCCTGGGTGAGAGCTGGAAGTTTCTCGAGGCCGGTGTCACGCGGCTTGAGGAGCGTGTGTATCGGGTTTCCAGCCATTAAGGTGTGTTGAGCTTGCTGGCCTCTTCGCGGGCAAGTCGGATCGCCGCACCGCTCGCTCCTACAGGCTTTGTGTAATTCGCCGATTATGTGAACGACACAAGACCTGTAGGAGCGAGGCTTGCCCGCGAAGAGGGCCTGAAGAGCACCGCATTAATCAAACATGTCTAGTCCTGAAATAGGTTTACACCTGTTTCACCCTCAAAACGCCCGATGCACCGCATCGGGCGTTTTGCATTTC
>NZ_JBWKWT010000030.1:0-48064 GCF_059422365.1 Pseudomonas sp. GW821-FHT01E10 | reverse complement strand
CCCCCCCCCCCCCCCCCCCCCCCCCCCCCCCCCCCCCCCCCCCCCCCCCCCCCCCCCCCCCCCCCCCCCCCCGCTCCTACAGACTCAACTCGTCTCGAGAATCGCCACTTCCTCCGGCACTTTCACAAAAATGCTGTACTTGGCACCTTCCATCGCCTCGAACGCGATCAGCTTCTCCACCAGCGGCCCGTTCAACACCTTGCCGGCATTGAGCAGCAGCATGCCGTTGTCGGCATTCAGGTTGCGCGCCAGGATCATGCCCGCCGCCAAGTCCCGGGTGGTCAGCACCTTGACCGTCGGATCGGCCAGCGTCACATCGCTCAGGTAAGCAGCACAGACCTTAATGAAATCCTCCACCAGTTCCGGGTCATAGAGCCGACCGGCGTACTGGCGGATATACACCAGGGCTTCATCGCTGTTCATCTGCCGTTCGAGGATCAGCCCACGCTGCAACTCGATGAAATCCACCGCCAGTTTCAGCAACCGTGAACCGAGCGGAATGGCCTCGCCCTTGAGCCGATCGGGAAAACCGCTGCCGTCCCAACGCTCCTGGTGATGCAGGATCAGCCGCGCGGCATCTTTCATCGGGTCGAGCGTCATCAGCAGCGACTCACTCTGCTTCGGATAACCCCGATAGCGCTCGCGGTCATTGTGATGCAGCAGATCCGAAGGCGTGCTCATCATGCTGTCGGTCCAGCTCAATTTACCGATGTTGTAGAGCGCCGCCGCCATGGTCAGGTCTCGACTGGTGGCTTCGTCCAAGTAATGGAGTTTGCAGTACACCCGCACCAGTTCGATGATCTGCCGGTTGGTCTGCTTGGCAGGTGGCAGGCGCAGGTTGGCCAGCAACGAAAACACTTCCGTGCCGGTGACATAGCTGCGTTTGAGCTCTTCGTAAGCCAGGTCCAGCATGTCAGCGGTCTGTTGCAGCTCGCTGGTGCGGGCCGCGACGTGTTTTTCCAGGGTGGTGTTGAGCAGCTTCAGTTTTTCGTTCTGGTCCCAGGTCTCCTGCACCAGACGCAACCGCTCACGCTCGGAATACTGATAGGCCAGCGATTGCCGCAGCGTCAGCAGCATTTCCTCATCGTGCCAGGGCTTGCTGATGTAACGATGGATCTGCCCTTCATTGATGGCTTTGATAATGGCCGAGGGGTCGGCATAACCGGTCAACATGATCCGGGTGGTGTCGGGGTAGCGCTGATGGACGTGGGCCAGCAGCGTGGCGCCGTCCATATTGGGCATTCGCGCGTCACTCATCACCAGATCGACCGACCGCTGCTCCATGATTTCCAGGGCCTGGGCACCGCTGGTGGCCAGCAGCACCTCATAGGGCTGGCTGCGTAGCAGGCGGCGCAGGCTGTTGAGAATCGACTCCTCATCGTCGACCAGCAGTAACGTGGGTTTATCGGTCACAGTCGTGGGGAGCTGCTCTTCCATGGCGATACCTCAAGTGAAACCAGCCTCTTTATGTCAGGCGCGAAAAAACTTCCTCTGACTTTCCCGAGCCTGAGCTACAGGCTAGATGATTTTCCGACCGACTCCGCAAATGATTCGTTTCAGTCAACCGGGCGAATATCCGACCGGACGACTATGCTCAGGTCACTCGGATCCAAACGATGCCCGCTCCGTCCTGCACTCAGGGAAGGGATACCCTCTATGAGCTCATCGCACCAAACTGCTGTCGGTACAGGCGCATGTCAGTGAATACGCTGCTTGCGCGGACTAATCGTCGGATTCTCATCGTCGACGACACCGCGTCGATCCACGAGGATTTCGCCAAGATTCTCAGCCCGTCATCGATCGAAGACGACAGTCTGGCCAGCGCTGAAAACGCCCTGTTCGGCACCCCCGTGTCGGTATCTTCGCAAGGTTTTATCATCGAATCCGCGTTTCAGGGCCGTGAGGCGCTGGACAAGGTCGAGACCGCGCTGGCGAATGACTCGCCCTACGCGATGGCCTTCATCGACATGCGCATGCCGCCGGGCTGGGACGGCCTGGAAACCATCGAACGCCTGTGGCAGGTCGATCCCAAGCTGCAAGTGGCGCTCTGCACCGCGTATTCCGACTATTCCTGGGAAGACATCGACGAGCGCCTGGATCTGGGCGATCGCCTGCTGATCCTGAAAAAACCGTTCGATGCCATCGAAATCCGCCAGATGGCCAGCGCATTGACCGCCAAGTGGCAAATGACCGAAGACGCGGCACTGAAGATGTCCCTGCTGGAGCAAGCGGTCGAGGAGCGCACCCGGGAGCTGTCCGACGCCAACATCATTGTGCAGAACAGCCCGACCATTCTGTATCGGCTGCGGGGCGAACCGTCGTTTCCGTTGATGTATATCTCCCACAACATCACCAAATACGGCCACATCGCGGCGGCCCTGGTGGCTTCTTCCAACTGGGCTCAGGAGCTGATCCATCCCGACGATCAAGAGAAAGTCGACACCGCCATGGCGCGGGTGCTGGACCGCCATGCAGCCGGTGCTTCCATCGAATTCCGGATGCGCACCGGCGACGGTGACTGGCGCTGGGTCGAAAACCGCTACATCCCGGTGCGCGACGATGAAGGCCGCTTGCTGGAAGTCGAAGGCATCATCATCGACATCACCGAACGCAAACTGGCCGAGGAAAAGATCGCCCTGCTGGCCCGCACCGACGGGCTGACCGGGCTGGCCAACCGCGCGACGCTGATCGAGCGCCTGCATCAGGCGTTCGCCGCCGCCCGGCGCGGGGCCACCCCGTTCGCCATGTTTTACCTGGACCTGGATCACTTCAAACGCATCAACGACACCCTGGGCCACCCGGTGGGTGACCTGTTGCTGCAGGAGGTCGCCCGACGGATCAAAACCTGCGTGCGGGAAAACGACGTGGTCGCCCGTCTGGGGGGCGACGAGTTCGCGATTCTGCAACTGGACGTCGGCGATCCGACCCAGTCAGCAGCCCTGGCCGCCAAGGTCCGCGATGCACTGGTGCTGCCCTACTCCCTGGCCGGCAACGACGTGCGGGTCTCGGTCAGTATCGGCATTAGCAGCTACGCCCAGGTCAGCCTCAGCGCCGACAGCCTGTTGACCCAGGCCGACATGGCGCTGTATCGCTCCAAGGAAAAGGGCCGCAACCAGTACCACTTCCATTCCGAGGAAATCAATCAGGAAGTGGTCGAGCGCATGACCATCGCCAACGACTTGAAAACCGCCATCGAACGCGACGAGCTCGAACTGCGTTACTGGCCGGAAGTAGACCTGAGCAGTGGCAAGATCCTCGGCATGGAAGCGCAGGTCAGCTGGAATCACCCCATACGCGGTTTACTGGAAGCCCCGGCATTCCTGCCCGCGGCGGAAAAGACCGGCATCATCATCGCCCTCGGTCACTGGGTGCTGGAGCGCGCCTGTCGGCAAATGCACCAGTGGCGCGATGAAGGCATGGCACCACCGGTGGTGGCGATAAAACTGTCCCTGGCCCAGCTCAAGAGTGGTCCCGAGCTGATCTATGACGTGTTGCGCACCACTGCCCGCTGGGATCTGTGCCCGTGGGACCTGCGTTTCGACGTCACCGAAGCGACCCTGGCCCAGACCAAGTGGACGCACAACGATATCCTGCCACGCCTGCGTGAGCTGGGGGTGAAGATCGCCATCGATGACTTCGGCACCGAATACTCTTCGTTCGACTACCTCAAGACTTACCAGGTCAATCACCTGAAACTCGCTCAGGCGTTCATCGACACCGCCGCCCACGACGCGGCCAGCGCCACCACCTTGCGGGCCATTATCAATTTCGCCCGCGACGTCGGGATCGGCATCATCGCCGAAGGTGTCGAAACCCAGGAGCAACGTACTTCGCTGATGGCCACCGGTTCACCGATGAATGCCCAGGGCTACTACTTCAGCAAAGCGGTCAGCAGCCAGCAGGCCGCCGAACTGTTGAAAGCCGGGAGCATCGTGTGCGCGAATCACAATCCCGGAGCAATGCCGGGTGATTCGCAACGTGCCACGGAGGACAAGGAATGAAAACTCCGTTCATCCAGGCCAACCGGCGCATTCTGATCATCGATGACACGCCCTCGATCCATGAGGACTTCCGCAAGATTCTGGGCGCCGATACCGACGATGAACTCACCCTCGCCGGCACTGAAGCCGCGCTGTTCGACACCCCGCAAACGACTCGGCTGGTCTTCCAGCTCGACTCCGCCTATCAGGGCCAGGAAGCACTCAAACTGGTCAAGCGGGCCCAGGCAGAAGGTCGCCCTTACGCCATGGCGTTCACCGACATGCGCATGCCGCCTGGCTGGGATGGTCTGGAAACCATCGAGCGGCTCTGGAAGGTCGACCCTAACCTGCAAATCGCGCTGTGCACGGCGTTCTCCGATTACACCTGGGAAGCCATGGCCGAACGGCTGGAGTTCGGCGATCAATTGCTGGTGTTGAAAAAACCTTTCGACAGCCTGGAAATCCGCCAGATGGCCAGCGCCCTGACCTGGAAGTGGCAGATGGCGCAGGACGCGGCGATGAAAGTACTGAGCCTTGAGCAAACCATCGAAGCCCGGGTCCATGAACTGCTCAAGGTGTCTCATCTGTTGCAGTACGACGTGTTGACCGAGCTGCCCAACAGCACCTTGCTGGGTGACCGGCTGAACCAGTCCCTGGCCTTGTCCAGACGCCATGACAAACAACTGGCGGTAATGTTTCTGGGGCTCGACCGCTTCAAGCGGATCAACAATGCGTTGGGCCACCCGACCGGTGACGAGATGCTCAAGCGTGTCGGGCAAAGCCTGGTGGCCTGCGTGCGCGCCTCCGACTCGGTGTTTCGCTACGGCTCCGACGAATTTGTGGTGATCCTGGCCGACATCCACCACCCCCAACAGACCAAGGGCATCGCCGAAAAACTGTTGAACGCCATACGTGCGCCCCAGCACGTCGCCGGGCACGACTTGAGCGTGACGGCCAGCCTGGGCATCAGCATCTATCCCGATGACGGTTTCGATGCCATCGCACTGATCAAGAAAGCCGAAACCGCGATGCGCAACGTCAAGGAAAGCGGCCCCAACGATTTCAGCTTTTTCATCGATGAGATGAACCAGCGCGCGCGGGAACAGCAGACCATCGAGTCGGGGATTCGCCTGGCACTGGAGCGGAACGAGTTTGTCCTGCACTACCAACCGAAACTCGACCTGGGCAGCGGCAAGGTGGTCGGCGCCGAGGCGTTGATCCGCTGGCAAAAACCGGGGCACGGCTGGATCTACCCGACAGACTTCATTGCAGTGGCCGAAGACAGCGGCTTGATCGTGCCGTTAAGCAAATGGGTGCTGGCCCAGGCCTGTCGGCAAGCCCGTACCTGGCAGGCAAAAGGCCTGCCGAATCTGTGCATGTCGGTGAACGTGTCGGCCATCGATTTCCGCCAGCGGGATTTTGTCGACGGCATCGAACAGATACTCCAGAACACAGGCATGGACCCGGCCTTGCTGGAGCTGGAAATTACCGAAGGCGTATTGATGCAGAACGTCGATGCCACGATGGTCGCGCTGAGTCGGCTCAAGGCATTGGGGGTACGGCTGGCCATCGATGACTTCGGCACCGGCTATTCCAGCCTGAGTTACTTGCAACGGTTTCCCATCGATGTACTGAAAATCGATCAATCGTTCATTCGTGGCCTGGGCCGTGACAGCAACGACGCGGCTCTGGTCGGCGCCATCATCAGCCTGGGCAAAAGCCTCAATCTGACGGTCATTGCCGAAGGGGTGGAAACCCTCGAACAACTGAATTTTCTCAAGGCGCTCCATTGCGAGGAAGGCCAGGGTTACTACTTCAGCAAAGCCGTGGAGCCGGACGCCTTCGTGCAATACCTGACCTCCGTAAAGCCCCTCTCCTGAACGATGTGCAACGACACACAGGCCCTGAGCCAAGGAATCACAAGATGTCACGTTCCTTCTGCTACTTGCTCCTTGCGCCTCTACTCGGTTGTTGTCTGATAGCCAGTGGCGCACCGCTGGACGAACCGCTCAAACCCTTGCCCGCAGTGCCCGAGCAGAATCCCTTGCAAGTCGAACTCGGTCGCCGGTTGTTCAACGAACCACGGCTGTCGGTCAACAACAGCCTGTCCTGCGCCAGTTGCCATCGTCTGGAAATCGGCGGCGCCGACGACAAGGCATTGTCCACTGGCTTCAAGGGCGATCCCTTGACGATCAATACCCCGAGCGTGTTCAACGCGAGCCTGAACTTCCGGCAATTCTGGAATGGCCGCGCCGATTCTCTGGAAACCCAAGCCCACGAAGTGGTGCAGAGCCCCAGTGAAATGGGCAGTCATTGGGAACAAGTGGTCCAGATGCTCTCCGCCGACCCGGATTACAAAAACGCTTTCACCAAGGCCTACCCGGACGGCGTCACCATGAACAATGTGCAAAGTGCCCTGGCCACCTACGAGCGCACGCTGATCAGTGCCAACTCGCGCTTCGACCAATACCTGTCGGGCAATACCGAGATCCTCACGACTGACGAGAAATACGGTTACCAACGTTTCAAAGACTACGGCTGCATTGCCTGCCATCAGGGGGTGAACATCGGCGGCAACATGTTCCAGAAATTCGGGGTCATGGGTGATTACTTTCAGGCTCGTGGCAACCCCACCGAAGCCGATCTGGGCCGCTATCTGGTCACCAAGGCCGAAGAGGACCGCAACGTGTTCAAGGTGCCGAGCCTGCGCAATGTCGCCGTGACCGCGCCGTACTTTCACGACGGCTCGGCTAAAACCCTCGAAGAAGCGGTAGACGTGATGTTCAAGTTCCAGCTCGGTCGTGTGCCCTCCGACAAGGACAAGGACCTGATCATCAAATTCCTCAAGACCCTGACCGGTGAATGGGGAGGCAAACCTTTATGAAAACTTTCCCCCGTCGCAACCTGGCACTGCTCGCAGCCGTGGCCGTACTGCTGGCCTCGACGCTGTTGTTCCTGTACCTCAAGTCCAGCTCGAACGAGACGTCGACCTACGCCGAATCCCGGGACTTGATCGGTCGGATCAAACAGTTGAACGCGCAATGGGAAACCGAGATTCTCAAGGCCAGGATCGCCATCAGTCACAACTACGATCCACTGGTGACACCGCTGAGCGAGATGACGCGCCTGTGGCAGCGGTTCGAGAGCATGGAGTCCAATCACGGCCGCAACGACACGCCGACCTGGCGTGCCAGTCATGAGGCATACCTTGCCGCCATCCAGGAAAAAACCCGGCTGGTGGAGCAATTCAAATCCCACAACGCGGTGCTGCGCAACTCACTGGCGTTCCTGCCCACGGCCGAAGACGACATCCAGCAACCGCTTGCCCAACTGCCCGATGAAGACAAGCTGCAACTGCAGAACATCGCCACCGACACTTACGACTTGCTGCTCAGCAGCCTGGAATTCGCCCAGGTCACCTCCGACGATAAAGCGGCGGATATTCTGCTGGGGATGAACAAACTGGGGGTTAACAAGCAACGATTGCCGGAGCAGTTTCACAGCCCGATCGATATTTTGAGTAACCACGTCACCCTGATCCTGCGTGAGCAACCGGTGGTCAATCGGTTACTGGAAAACATCGAGGCCATTCCCGTGGCCGAACGACTGGACGACATTACCGGCCTGCTGAACAAGGACCAGCAGCAATCCGATGCCATCGACCAGCGCTACCACTTCTACATGTTGGTGTTTTCGACGCTGCTGGTGCTGGTGCTGGTGTACCTGGCGATTCGCCTGATGCGCAGCTTCGGGGAGACTCAGCGGGTCAACAAGGAACTGCAAACCGCCAACGAAGTCCTCGAACAACGGGTCGAAGAGCGCACCCGCGAACTCAAGGATACCCAGAGCGAATTGCTCGACACCGCGCGTCAGGCCGGCATGGCCGAAATCGCCACCAACGTGCTGCACAACGTCGGCAACGTGCTCAACAGCGTGAACATCTCGGCCGATCTGGTCAGCCGCCGGCTGCGTAGCAGCAAGGCCCAGGGGCTGGGCAAGGCGATGCAGCTGATCAACGAGCATCAAAGCGACCTCGGCACTTTTCTGACCCAGAACGAAAAAGGAAAACTACTGCCAGGCTATTTGAATCAACTGGTGGAGGCGATTGCCCTCGAACAGCAAGGCATGACCGAGGAACTCGCGCAGTTGAGCAAAAGCGTCGATCACATCAAAGACATCGTCGCCACCCAGCAGTCCTACGCGGGGGCCAACAACCTGGTGGAACCGCTGTACATCAGCGAATTGCTCGAGGACGCCCTGCGCATGAACGCAGGCGCCTTGACCCGGCATCACGTCACGGTGGTCAAGGAGTACGGCGACGTACCGCAAGTGATGGGCGACAAGCACCGCTTGTTGCTGATCCTGATCAACCTGATCAGCAACGCCAAATACGCCATGTCCGACCTCAGCAACCGAGCCCGACAGATCACCCTTGGGGTAAAAGTCGTCGAGGACACGATCCTGCAAATCAGCGTCAAGGATGACGGCGAAGGCATTGCGCCGGAAAACATGACGCGGATCTTTGCCCACGGTTTCACCACCCGCAAGGAAGGCCACGGCTTCGGCCTGCACAGCTGTGCGCTGGCCGCGATCGAAATGAACGGCCATCTCACCGCCCACAGCGACGGACCGGGCAAGGGCGCCCTGTTCACCCTGCAGATCCCGTTGAACCCCGTCATGGAGGAAGCATGAGCGACCTATCGAACCGCCGCATTCTGCTGATCGACGACACCCCGTCCATCCATGATGACTTTCGCAAAATCCTCACCCCAACCTCGGCCAAACATGCAGAACTGGACGAAATGGAGGCCGCGCTGTTCGGCAGCGAAGTGAAATCCACCCAACCGCTGTTCGAACTGGATTCGGCGTACGGCGGTCAGGAGGGCCTGGGCAAACTCGTCCAGGCCTTACAGGAAAACCGCCCCTACGCCCTGGCCTTCGTCGACATGCGCATGCCCGAGGGCTGGGACGGTGCACAGACCATCGAACACCTGTGGCAGGAAGACCCGAGCCTGCAAGTGGTGGTGTGTACCGCCTATTCCGACTATTCGTGGGATGAACTGCTGGAGCGCCTGCACGCCCACGACCGCCTGCTGATTCTGAAAAAACCGTTCGACAATATCGAAGTCCAGCAGATGGCCAACACCCTGCTCACCAAATGGGACATGACCGAACGGGCGTCTATCCAGATGAGTCATCTGGAGCATCTGGTGGATCAGCGCACGACCCAGTTCAAGCAGGCCAGCGAAGCATTGCAGCGGGAAATCGACGAGCGCAAACAGCTGGAAAGCCAACTGGTGCAGTCGGAAAAACTCGCCTCGCTGGGGCAACTGGCGGCGGGTGTCGCCCATGAAATCAATAATCCCATCGGCTTCATTTCCTCCAACCTCGGCACCCTCGATGGCTATTTCAAGCAACTGCAGACCATGCTCGATGCCTATCGGGAGGCGGAGGCGGCCATTACCTCAAGCGAGGTCCTCGAACGTCTCGGCCAGCTCCGGGAAAAGGTCGAGCTGGAGTTTCTGCGCGAAGACATTCCGCTGCTGATCAAGGAGTCCAAGGACGGCATCAATCGGGTCGGGCAGATCGTCAAAGACTTGAAGGACTTCTCCCGCGTCGACTCCAATCAGGAATGGCAGTGGACCAACCTGCAACAGGGCATCGAGTCGACGCTGAACATCGTCGCAAATGAACTCAAGTACAAGGCCGATGTGGTGAAGGAGTATCAAACGCTGCCTGACATCGAATGCCTGCCGTCGCAGATCAATCAGGTGATCATGAACCTGATCGTCAACGCGTCTCAGGCCATGGGGCCGAAACGGGGCACCATCACCCTGCGTACCGGGCTTGAAGGTGAAACGGTGTCGATCGAAGTCGCGGACACCGGATCAGGCATCGAACCGGAATGCCTGCAGAAGATATTCGACCCGTTCTACACCACCAAACCGGTGGGCCAGGGGACAGGGCTCGGGTTGTCCCTGTCCTATGGCATCGTGAAAAAACACCGGGGCGACATTTCGGTACGCAGCGAAGTCGGCGTGGGTACCACGTTTCGGGTCGAGCTGCCGGTGCGCCAATCGAAAGCGGCTGTCTGACCAGCCGAGCAAGGGATCAAATCTCAATCCAGGCTGTTTTCGTTTATTCTCCAGGCGCAGAATGCCTGACGCTCTGTGCTAACACAGGAAATCTCTGTGACGAGGGAGCTTGCTCCGCTGGATCGCGAAGCGATCCCAAAACAGGCAATGCGTTCAGTCAGACAAATCCCGTCAGCAGGTTTTGCGACTGCTGCGCAGCCGAGCGGGAGCAAGCTCCCTCGCCACAAAAGCCTGTATACCACGGTCCTATATGACCGAGTCCGAACCCAAGGAAACCGTATGAGCCTGTCACTCCTGAGCCGCTACGCCTTCTTTGCCGTCTGTGTGATATTCACCCTCGCCAGCCTGCCCTTCCTGGCATACGACTGGCTCTGGCCGATCGCCGCCGTCACCGGCGTCCTCAGCCTGGTGGGCCTGTTCGACCTGCTGCAAAGCCCTCATGCGGTGCGCCGCAACTACCCGATCCTGGGCAATATCCGTTATCTGGTGGAGGGCATTCGCCCGGAAATCCGCCAGTACCTGCTCGAATCCGACAGCGATGCCCTGCCCTTCTCCCGGGCCCAGCGTTCGCTGGTGTATTCGCGGGCCAAGAACGAGAGCGCCGACAAACCTTTCGGCACGCTGATCGACGTGTATCAGTCGGGTTTCGAATTCATCGGCCACTCGATGCGCCCGGCGCCGTTGAGCGACCCGAGCAGTTTCCGGGTGATGGTCGGCGGTCCGCAGTGCACCCAACCGTACTCGGCATCGGTGTTCAACATCTCGGCCATGAGCTTCGGTTCCCTCAGCGCCAACGCCATTCGCGCGTTGAACCAGGGCGCCAAACTCGGCAACTTCGCCCATGACACCGGCGAAGGCAGCATCAGCCCCTATCACCGGGAAAACGGCGGCGACCTGACCTGGGAACTGGGCAGCGGCTACTTCGGCTGCCGCACCGCCGATGGCCGCTTCGACCCGGAACGCTTCGCCGCCCAGGCACAGAACCCGCAAGTGCGGATGATCGAAATCAAAATGAGCCAAGGCGCCAAACCCGGCCACGGCGGGATTCTGCCCAAGCACAAAGTCACCCAGGAAATCGCCGAAACCCGTGGCATCCCGATGGGCGAAGACTGCATTTCGCCGTCGCGCCACAGCGCGTTTTCCACGCCGATCGAAATGATGCACTTCATCGCGCAACTGCGTGAACTGTCCGGCGGCAAACCGGTGGGCTTCAAGTTCTGCCTGGGCCACCCGTGGGAATTCATGGGCATCGCCAAGGCCATGCTGGAAACCGGCATCCTCCCGGACTTCATCGTGGTCGACGGCAAGGAAGGTGGCACCGGCGCCGCGCCCGTGGAATTCACCGACCACATCGGCGTACCGATGCGTGAAGGCCTGTTGTTCGTGCACAACACCCTGGTGGGCCTGAACCTGCGGGACAAGATCAAACTCGGCGCCAGCGGCAAAATCGTCAGTGCCTTCGACATCGCCAGCGTCCTGGCCATCGGTGCCGACTGGGCCAACTCGGCGCGCGGCTTCATGTTCGCCATCGGCTGCATCCAGTCACAAAGCTGCCACACCAACAAATGCCCGACCGGCGTCGCCACCCAGGACACCCTGCGCCAGCGCGCGCTGGTCGTTCCGGACAAGGCCCAGCGCGTGTACAACTTCCATCGCAATACGCTGAAGGCCCTGGCCGAAATGCTCGCCGCCGCAGGCCTCGACCATCCTTCACAGCTGTCGGCCAAGCATCTGGTGCGACGCATGTCGGCGACCGAGATCAAGCTGTTCTCGCAGCTGCATGTGTTCTTGAAACCGGGGGAATTGCTCACTGGCGAAGTGAACGGCGAGTTTTATTCGCGGATGTGGCAGATGGCACGGGCGGACAGTTTTGAGCCTAACGAAACGGCTGCCGCATAGGGTGTTTTTGCGCGCCGACCTCAACGGTTGGCGCTCCCTCCAGAATGAACAAACGAGCCTCACTATCTCCCTCTTTCAACGTCAGCACCTGTTTCCAGTGTTCGGGAAACAAGGCGTCATGTTCAGGGCGCACATAACCCGTTACCCACCAGACCCTCTTGGCGTTCAGTTTCAGGGTCGAAAAGTCATTGAAGAGAATCCAGAGCAGGTGGCGGGGAATGAGTGCCCAACCACCGTATTCGGCGGTTCCCCACAGGGTGCCGGTCGGCGATTTGACGACGTATAGCCTTGGTTGAATGCCGGTGGCGTTGTAGTAGGTGAACGGCAAGTACCAATACAGGTTATCCACAATGATCTCGTCACCCGGACGCACCTCGCGACCAAGACCTGCGACCACGGCGTCCAGTTTCGCGTCTCTGCGAATGCTGGTGCCGTTCATCTCATCCGTTTGTGCGTAAATCGCCGACAGCCCGTGCACTTCCACCAAGACAATAAAAATCATGGCGACAGCAGCAAGGACAGCGTGGCGTTGGCTCCATGTGTCCAGTGCGAGCGCAACGATAAGGGGCAACGCAGCGGCGGCGAATACCAGGTACCTGGCATTGAAAACCGGCACGATCAGCGACACCAGAAACACGGTCAGCGCCGGCACAAAAAAATAGCCCACCAGCAAAACACTGAAGGGTCGCTCGTTGCGTGCCTTGAACAGTACGGCAGCGGCGCAAACCATGATCAAAACCAAGGGTGTCGCGCGCCATAAGTCACTGGTCGAACCCTCCATCACCACCAGTTGCCAAACGAAGGTCAGCACCGTCGGCCAGGTCAGCGGCGGTATCCATTCGAGCCCGTCCATTCGCAGCAATTGACTGACGAGAGGCGGTGCCCACGGCAGGTACAACACGACGATTGCACTGTTTACCAGTATCCACGCACGTACGGGGACCGTGTCCTGGACCTTGCGCACTCGCCACCAAAAAAGCCAATGCACCAACACGCACAATGCGGCGAAGTAGTGCGTGTAAAAAGCCGCCGTCATCAGCAGCACGTAAACGGCCGGGTAACGCTTTTGATCCGGCGCCTTGACCCAGCACACCAGCGCCACAGTCGCCCCCATCAGCCAAAACCCCAGCAAGGTATACATTCGCACTTCCTGGCTGTAGCGCACCGATATCGGCAGCAACGCCAACAACACTGCGGCTATCCAGATCGCCCTTCGCGTCGCCAACAGGCTCATCAATTTAATGCCCAGCAACAGCGTGCCGACATCAGCCAGTGCGCTCAGGGACCGCGCAGACAACACACCATGACCGAACAGCACCATCCAGTAATGCAGCAAGACATAGTAAAGCGGCGGATGAACATCCCGAGCCGTCGTGGCCCAGATGTACGCAGGCGAGCCCTCGGCCAGCAGTATGCTGTAAGCCTCGTCGTACCAGATGACCGGCACGGTGATGGCGTGAAATCTCGCCAACAATGCGATCGCCAGCACCCCCAGCAAACCCGCACCGTCGGCAACCCCGGATGGCAAGCGTTTGAGATAGATCGCGGGAGCGCTCACCGTTTCACCACGCAAGCGTGGCGATCGGCGTCGGCTCTTTCATCACGATGAAACCGTAGTCACCCAACAGATAGAGGTTGTAGAACTTGTTATCCACCAGCGGTGGATAACCCTGATACCCCATCAACGTCGCGTTGCGTCGCTCCCGCTCCGCGACCACGTTGGTGATGCCCGCTTTCGGCAGGTTTTCCGCCAGCATGTAGAAGTTGATGTTCAGCAGATAATGCAAAACCGGCATCTGCTTGAACGAGCCTGCAGACTCCACCAGCCAGTGATCGGAATAACTCACCGACATGTATATGCGCTTGGCCTCGCGCAGTTGCCGATGGGATGCAATGTCATGCCCCAGGGAAAACAACGCGCTGGAAGCGAAGGTGTTCTGCACCGACAGTACGCGACCATAGGCGTAGGACAGCGAAAGCATGGCCAGCAGCGGAACCACCAACAGCAGCGTCAGCCGCTCATGAATATGTGCCAGCGCCAGATGGCTCAAATAGAACAGCAGCACCAACAGCACTGCGAACCCCATCAAGGTTCTGGCGCCTTCATTGAAATCCCGGAAAAACAACACAGCCCCCGACACTAGAAAAATCACGGTCGGCACAGTCAGCACACACGCCAGGCCCATCAGCACTTTTCTCAACGCCGTGTCCTGGCGTGCCACCACGCTCCGGGCCAGCTGCACGCTGCCCGCGATGGCGCACAACAGCAGCACGGCGAACACCCAGGTGAATCCACCGTGAAACAGCAGCACGACTTTTTCCAGCACGCGGCCGATGTTGATTTCCAGTTGCAGCCAGGGTGCTGCCGCCCAGTTCAGGAACAAAACACGGGTCTGATCCATGTATGGATAAGCGGTGACGCTGTAGATCAAGCCGCCGAGCAACACCTGGGCGAGTTTCCAGCCGATCAACTCGCACCATTGCGGCCAGGCCCATTTATCGTTCGCGCCCCTGAGCAGTTCGAGGCAACACAGGCCCAGAAATACATTAATACTCACCTGATAGAGCCCCAGCCCCAGGGCAATCAGGAAGGACGGCACCAGCCATTGCAGGATGCGCGAAGGATGACGAAACGTGATCGCATAGATCACCGCCACCAGGCTCAAGGCATTGGCCGGTCCGTCGTATTGATACGACAGGTTCTGCAGGAAGAACGGGTTGTACCAAAGCGGCAACACCACCATGCAGCAGGATAGCGTCGGCTGCGGGTAGTAATGAAACGTCAGGCTGGTCAACGCAAAAGTCATGGCCAGGGAGGCGATCAACAGCGGCAATGGAAAGATGTTCGGTGCGGCATCGCTGAAGGTCAGCGCGTTGTAAAACAGCTCGGTGAATAACCGCCCCTGCCCCACCCAGTCCGTGCCGGCGGACAGCGAACGCCAGTTGTCATCGATGTAGGGATAGTCGGCGAGGATCAGCGGAATGACATAGATCAGCGTCGCGAGTTGAAAAAACAGCCAGACCCGACGACGGCCGATTTCGCCGCTGAAAAAATCGCTCAGTCTGCCCATGCTAAAGCCCGACCCGGTCTTTGCCGCCGATGACGTCTTTGATCACATACCGGGGCCGATGCTTGGCTTCGATGTAGATGCGACCGACATACTCTCCAAGAATGCCGATGCCGATCAGTTGCACACCGCCCAGAAACAATATGGCCGTCATCAATGAAGGGTAACCGGGGACGCTGTTGCCGAAGAAAATCTTGTCCAGCACCATGTACACCGCATACAGCACCGCGAAGATTGAAATGCCGCCGCCGATGTAAGTCCACAACTGCAAGGGTACGGTGCTGAACGAGGTAATGCCTTCCAGCGCCAGGTTCCACAGCTTCCAGCCGTTGAATTTGCTGCGTCCCGCCACCCGCTGGGCCCGCTCGTACTCCACCACCACGGTGGTGAAACCGGCCCACGAAAGAACGCCTTTCATGAACAACTGATGCTCGGGGAGTGCGCGAATCACATTGACCACCTTGCGATCCATGAGGCGGAAATCCCCGACGTTCTCTTCGATACGGGTGTAGGAAATCCTGTTCAGCAGGTGGTAGAACATTGCCGCACTGTGGCGTTTCAGGTAACTGTCGCTGGCACGGTCCCGGCGCTTGGCGAGTACCACATCGGCACCTTTTTGCCACTCGGCAATCAACCGTGGAATGACGCTGATCGGGTCCTGCAGGTCCACGTCCATGGGGATCACCGCATCGCCAGTGGCGTACTCCAGCCCGGCAAACAACGCCGGCTCCTTGCCGAAGTTGCGCGAGAAATTGATCAGCAATACCTGTTCATCGACCTGGGCCAGCGCCTTGGCCTGCTCAGCCGTCTGATCGGTACTGCCGTCGTTGATGAACACGATCTCGACTTCATAAGGGTCAAGTTTCAACTCACGACGCACCGCCTGGTGGAACAGACTGATCGCCTGCTCTTCGTTGAACACCGGGACAATCAGCGAAACCTTCACGTTTCACACTCCTGAGAACCGAAGTGTAGATGCTCGCCAGATGCCATCATGGGGAGTTCTGGTGCGCGGACAGTCCGGCAGACCGACGGCCACGCCGTTCGATCCGTTCGCTATAAGCATCTGAGACATTCGGTAATATCCAGCCTTTTGCAATTGCCTGTGAATAACGGCACCCTGCGCGCCGCCAATGTGCGGCGCACCCTCTTTTGCTGCGCCGGCAACTCCTTATTCAACAGCCCGTTCAAGAGCCCGCCTTCATGACGTCTGGACGCGATCACCGAATCGACTTTTTCCGCGGCCTGGCCCTGATCTTTATCTTCTGGGACCACGTGCCGCAGAACCCGCTCGCGCAGTTCACGGTGCGTAACTTCGGCTTCAGCGATGCGGCGGAGATTTTCGTGTTCCTGGCCGGTTACGCGGCCGTGCTGGCCTACGGCAAGATCGCCCGGCGCGACGGGCTCATGGTCGCCACGGTGAAAATCCTGCGACGCGCCTGGGTGCTTTATGTAGTGCACATCTTTTTGCTGGCGCTGCTGATGGGCATCGTGTTTTTCGCCAACAGCCACGTGGAAACCCGCGATCTGGTGCAGGAAATGGGCTTGCAGTATTTCCTCAGCAATCCGCAGCAGGCGTTGATGGACGAGTTGCTGCTGCGCTTCAAGCCGAACCTGATGGACCCGTTGCCGCTGTACATTCTGTTGCTGCTCGGCCTGCCGCTGGTACTGCCGATGCTGCTGCGCAAGGCTGAATACGTGGTGGGGCTGTCGGTGGCGTTGTACCTGCTGGCGCCATGGTTGCAGTGGAACCTGGCGGGCACCGACGGGGGCGTGTGGTTTTTCAATCCGATGGCCTGGCAGCTGCTGTTTATTCTCGGGGGCGCGGCGGCGATTCACCGGCAAAGGCCTCGGGCGCCGCAACCTCGACCGCTGACTCGACAGCCGGTTCTCATCGCGGCTCTGACCTATCTGGTAATGACCGGGATGATCGCGCTGTCGTGGAAATGGCCGACCGTGCATGACGCGTTCATGCCCCAATGGCTCGACGAATGGCTCTATCCGATCAGCAAGACCAACCTCTCACCGGCGCGTCTGCTGCACTTCCTCGCCCTCGCCTACGTCACCGCGAGGTTGTTGCCGGACACGGGCTGGACGCACCACTGGCTGGCGCGACAAAGCTGTCGCATGGGCCGATATTCTCTGGAGGTGTTTTGTTTTGGTGTGTTGCTGGCGCCGTTGGCGGACATGCTCAATGCCTTGGGTGGGAACGTATTGGCGATGCAGCTATTCAGCGCAATGTTGGGGGTCGGGTTGATGGCGTTGCTGGGGGCCTGGCTGGATTTCAATAAGCGGTTGAACATGCCGATACCCGTGGCAGCCGTTTAAATGCAAAAGCCCCGATCATTCTGACCGGGGCTTTTGCATGGCTGGCGTTACAACTTACGAAGCCGAACGCACCGCGCCTTGCGCCACATTGGTCGGCTGCAACTTGAACATGTAGAACAACACCGTCAGCAGTACCAGGAACGCCGGGCCCACATACAGCGCCACTCGGGTGTCCGGGAAGTACGCCATCAGGCCGACCACCAGCACCAGGAAGGCCAGCGCCAGATACGAACTGACCGGGTACAGCCACATGCGGTATTTCAGGCCGGCACGCTCGCTGGCACTCAGGCCTTTGCGGAACTTGAGCTGGGCCAGCAGGATCATCACCCAGGTCCAGATCGCGCCGAAGGTGGCTATCGCGGTAACCCAGACGAAAACCTTCTCAGGCACCATGTAGTTGAGCAGCACGCCCAGCAACAACGCGCCGATCGACAACAGCAACGCACGACGGGGCACACCGCCGTTCGAGGTTTTGGCGAAACCGGCCGGGGCCTGGCCGTTCTGCGCCAGGCTGTAGAGCATGCGCCCGGTGCTGAAGATGCCGCCGTTGCAGGACGACAACGCCGCGGTGATCACCACGAAGTTGATGATGCCGGCGGCGGTCTTGATGCCCAGACGCTCGAAGGTCATCACGAACGGGCTGCCCTGGGTGCCGATTTCGTTCCACGGGTAAATTGACAGGATCACGAACAAGGCGCCGACGTAGAACAGCAGAATCCGCCAAAACACCGAGCCGATCGCATTGGGGATGGTCTTCTGTGGGTTCTTCGCTTCACCGGCGGTCAGGCCGATCATCTCGACGCCGAGGTAGGCGAACATCACCATTTGCAGGGACATCAACACGCCTTGCACGCCATTGGGCATGAAGCCGCCGTGGGCCCACAGATTGGAAATTCCCAGGGCGACGCCGTCGTTGCCGAAGCCGAACGCGATCACGCCGATACCGCCGACCACCATCGCAATGATGGTGACGATCTTGATCAGGGCGAACCAGAATTCGAACTCACCGAAGGCTTTCACCGCGATCAGGTTGATCGAGCCCATGCTGACCAACGCGGCAAGTGCCCAGATCCAGCGCGGCACGTCGGGGAACCAGACGCCCATGTACACCGCCACTGCGGTGATTTCCGCGACGCAGGTCACCAGCCACAGGAACCAGTAGTTCCAGCCGGTCAGAAAACCCGCCAAAGGCCCGAGGTAATCCTGGGCATAACGGCTGAACGAGCCGGCGACCGGATTGTGCACGGCCATTTCGCCGAGGGCACGCATGATCACCAGGATCGCCAGACCGCCGATGATGTAGGAGAGCATGATGGCCGGGCCGGCCATTTCGATGGCCTTGGCCGAACCCAGGAACAGGCCGACGCCGATACAGGCACCGAGTGCCATCAGGCGAATATGCCGTTCGCCCAGTTCGCGTTTAAGCGGGCCGCCCTGAGCGGTCTCGCCGTGAGGCAGGTGATTGCCGACTGGCATAGGGGTGCAACCTCGTCTTGTTATTGGATATGACCACCGAGTGTCGAAGCGCCGACCGATAGGCCAGCGCCTGGTGAAACCGGGCCTGTCTTGTGGACAGACACGTCTTGTAGGACAAAACCTCCAAGATCAGCGGGGCGTGCAGTATAAAAAGCTAACGACAGGTGTTTTCACTATATAAAACACAATATTCAGCGATAACTAACGGGTAATTCCCGCAGAACGGAGTGGCATTACCTGGCTTATGCAGGTTTTTTCGCCACTGAAACCGCACGGAGTATTGCACAGCAATGGTGCATCGTCATGCCCCTACCTAGGCAGCATTTACCTCCTCGATGCGTCTAGCTCAACCCTTTCAGACGACACCTACCTTGTGGCGAGGGAGCTTGCTCCCGCTCGACTGCGCGCAGTCGCAAACCCGGTGAATCGTATTTATCAGACAAGTCCGGAATTGGGGCCGCTTCGCAGCCCAGCGGGAGCAAGCTCCCTCGCCACAAAAGCGCTATTCCCAATTGGATCCTGCATGGTTTTCGGAAATTTCAGTCAAATGTTGCAGATTCAGGTTTGGAGATAGGGACTAGGGTCAAAGGGGGAACTTCAAAAGGGCGCAAGGAATGCATCCACAACCAAATTCACATCTGCTACGCCATGGACGATGTTCAGAACAGGGTCGGGCCTATCTCATCACAGCGGTTGTGCACCAACGCCGCCGAATATTCACTGATTGGCGGTTGGGACGTCTGTTAGTTACCGAACTCAAGCGGGCCCACGACCAGAAGTGGGTCAACTCAATAGCGTGGGTCGTCATGCCAGATCACTTCCATTGGTTGGTACAACTCGAACAACACTCCCTGGCGCAACTCATGCAAGCCACCAAATCTCGCAGCACACTCTCCATCAACCGAGCGTCAAACAATGAAGGGGCTTTTTGGCAAAGCGGCTACCACGACCGGGCAATCCGCGATGGAGAAGGACTCCTGCCATTCGCTCGTTACATTGTTGCCAATCCATTGCGCGCAGGGTTGGTCAATAAAATTGGCGATTACCCACTATGGGATGCCTGTTGGCTATGAACCCAGCAGCACCATAACCCTGTGGCGAGGGAGCTTGCTCCCGCTCGGCTGCGCAGCAGTCGTGAATCCTGTACATGCGGTGTGTCTGAAAAAATCCGGTGTTGCTGGTTTTTGGGACCGCTGCGCAGTCCAACGGGGGCAAGCCCCCTCGCCACAAGCAAGCTCCCTCGCCACAACAGCCCTTCTCCATAGGTAATCGTGCGCATCTGATATTTGGTTGTTCACAATTTTTTCACCAACGCCAACCACCGTCTAAGCTTCAAACAAGTCCGATCAATCTGCGTGAATGGATCAGTCGACTATGGGCGCTTTGTGGCAAACCGATTCGAGTGACACTGTGGTTCCGACTGAACGTGTGGATGAAGCGCCTTTACCTGAAAAACCCCGTCGCTCACGGCACGGCTGGGGGGCGTTCTGGTTGCTGCTGCTGATTATCCTGATTGTCCTGGGCCTGGCCGCGGCCAAGGAAATGCGCACCTCCAAGTTCCAGGCCCGGGAAATCAGCAAATATGCCGCCTCGCTGAAATACGAACTGCAACCCGGCCCCAGCGACGCGATTCGCTACCCTGGCGAAGGCCCGTTCGATCAGCGTCTGGGCTACAGCTCCCTGGATGAATTTCTGCCGCGCCTGCTCAAGCGCGATTACGTCATAGCGGCGCAAACCCGCTTTTCGCCTGCGCTGATGAAGTACAGCGACAAGGGCTTTTTCATTCCCTATACCGAGAAAATCCAGGCCGGGCTGTCAATCACCGATTGCCGTGCGGCCCCGCTGTATCAGTTCAAGTATCCACAACAGCTCTATTCAAGCTTTGCCGCGATCCCGCCGGTGGTGGTCAACAGCTTGCTGTTCATCGAAAACCGCTTTCTGCTCGATCCGCACCAGCCCCTGGCCAACCCCGCCGTGGACTGGCCGCGGTTCGGCATGGCGGCGTGGTCCCAGGTAGCCAAGCTGTTGCGTCTGCCCGGCCAATCGGCGGGCGGCAGTACGCTGGCGACACAGCTTGAGAAATATCGACACTCGCCCGACGGCTTGACCGTGTCGGGCGCGGAAAAAATCCGCCAAATGATTTCCGCCAGCGTGCGGGCCTATCAGACGGGGCCGGAAACCCTTCAGGCACGGCAAAATGTGATTCGCGATTACCTCAACAGTGTTCCGCTGTCCGCGGTACCGGGCCACGGTGAAGTGCACGGCATGGCCGAAGGTTTGCGTGTGTGGTACGGCGCCGACTTCAACAAGGCCAACGAACGGCTGGCCAGCACCGACACCGATCAGAAAAGCCTGGCGGAAAAAGGCCTGGCCCTGCGTGAAATGCTGTCGCTGATGATTGCTCAACGCCGCCCTTCGCACTACTTGACCAAGGGCCGCGATGAATTGGCCAGCCTGACCGACAGCCATATTCGCCTGCTGTCACAAAATGGGGTGATCGATGCACCGCTCGCGGCGGCAGCACTGGCCAGCCAAGTGACCTACCGCGACTGGCAGACCCAGCCCACCATCCAACCGATCGAAACCAACAAAGGCATCAGTGTCGCGCGCAGTCGCCTGGGCAGTTTGCTCAATCGGCCGCTGTATGACCTCGACCGCCTCGACCTTTCCGCCACCAGCACCCTGCAAGGCGAGCTGCAAACCCAGGCCACCGCATACCTCAAGCATCTGGCCGACCCAGCCTATGCAGCGGAAATCGGCCTGATCGGCGAACGCCTGCTCACCCCCACCAGCACCACGCAGGTGCGCTACAGCTTCACCCTGTTCGAACTGACCCCGGACGGCTCGCGGGTACGGGTGCAGACCGACAGCACCGACCAACCGTTCGACATCAATGAAGGCAGCAAGCTGGAACTGGGCTCCACCGCAAAAATGCGTGTGCTCACCACTTACCTGCAGATCATCTCCGAATTGCACGATCGCTACGCAGGCATGACCGTTGCCGAACTGAAGAAAACCGAAGTCGCCGAACAGGATCGCCTGAGCAGCTGGGCCGTCGATTACATGATTCAGAACACCGACCGCAGCCTGCCAAAAATGCTCGGCGCCGCACTGGATCGCAAATATTCGGCCAGCCCCGGCGAGGCGTTTTTCACCGGTGGCGGGCTGCACACGTTCGTTAACTTCCGCAAGGAAGACAACGGCCGCATGCCGTCCCTGCGCGATGCCATTCGTGAGTCGATCAACCTGCCGTTCATCCGGCTGATGCGCGACCTGGTGCGCTACAGCACCTACGCAGGCCCCAACAGCAGCGCAGAATTGCTCAAGGACGACCGCGACCCGCGGCGTCAGGAATACCTGGCCCAGTTCGCCGACCGTGAAGGCACCGCATTCCTGTTGCGGTTCTGGAAGAAGTACCAGAACAAAGACACCCAGACCCGCCTCGAGACCTTCCTCGACAGCATGCACCCGACACCGATCCGCATGGCGGCCGTGCATCGCTACCTATTCCCGCAGGCCGACCAGGAGAGCTTCAACACCTTCGTGCGCTCACACCTCAAGGGCGCCAAGCTCACGGAAAAACTCACCGACGAACGCCTCGAACGCCTGTACCTGAGTTACGGCCCGGGCAGCTACGACCTGCCGGATCAGGGCTTCATCGCCAAGGTCCACCCGCTGGATCTGTGGCTGATGGGCTACTTGCTGAACAACCCCGACGCCAAGTTCAGCCAGATCGTCAAAGCCAGCGAATTCGAACGCCAGGAGGTTTACAGCTGGCTGTTCAAAAGCAAACACAAGGGCGCCCGTGACAGCCGCATCCGCACGATGCTGGAGATCGAGGCGTTCCTCGACATTCATCAACGCTGGCAGAAAGTCGGCTACCCGTTCGATCACCTGGTGCCCTCGCTGGCCACCGCCATCGGCAGCTCCGGCGACCGCCCCGCCGCACTGGCGGAGCTGATCGGCACCATCCTCAACGACGGTGTACGCCTGCCGACGCTGCGTATCGACAGCCTGCACTTCGCGGCCGGTACGCCCTATGAAACCCAACTGATCAACAATCCGGCCGTCGGTAAACGCGTAATGCCTTCCGAGGTGGCAACCGCCATGCGCGAGGCCTTGTCGCAAGTGGTGGATGCCGGCACGGCCAAACGCGTGGCAGGCAGTTTCAAACTGGCCAACGGCACCCCACTGGCCATGGGCGGTAAAACCGGGACCGGCGACAACCGCATCGAAGCCATCGGTCCGGGAGGGCGGATTCTGAGCTCGAAATCGATCAACCGCACCGCAACATTCGTGTTCTACATCGGCGATAGCCATTTCGGCACCTTGACCGCCTACGTGCCGGGGCGCTCGGCCGAAGCCTTCAAATTTACCTCGGCGTTGCCCGTGCAAGTGCTCAAGGGCATGGCGCCCATCCTGATGCCGTATCTGCAACCGGGGAGTGGCACCGGATGTTTGCCCGTGGAGGTCTCCCGCCGCTGACCGGGTGGTAAATAGTTATTTTCGGCATGGAAAATTCCAATGCTTTCGGCACTCTCCACAGGTGTTCCGCGCAGTAATTCAGACTTTTACTTTGAGCGACGAAGGATAGGCTGTTGCCTTCCATAACTGCTCAAGGCTGATAAAAACAATGTCAGATTTACAAGGACGTAAAACTGCCCGCCCAGGAGGGGCAGACGACGATAAGGGCCGTCACTACGCTTTCATCCAGAGTCGAATTCACCCGACATTCAAGGATGCTTCGTTGCGCAGGGCGCGGGAACTGAGCCTCACACAAACCCGTTCCGGACAATGGATCAGGACCGCCACTCAATCTGCTCACACACAGTTACAAGATGCCAACCTTGAACTCTGGTCTGCCCAGAACAAGGTGGATCGGTTTCTCGAAGAGTTACAAAACGTTGATGACTTCGCTGAACCCTTGCTCACCGATGCATTGATGAAACAGTACGGGGTCGATGTCGATGTCAGAACCACTTACTTGCATCTTTACTTACCCAAGGAACGCCCCTGGTATGCCATCGACGTCACAGGCGGTGTCGTCACCCGAACCGTCTCCCTACTGAACGCTGCCCTGCACAACTTCGCACGCAGCGAAACCTGCGAGCCGGATTCCGATTTCATCAGCCAGCCCGATGAGCGCGGTCTGTTCGACGTCCTGCCGGTCAAACGCAAAATGTCCATCGCACAGTTCCAGACCCTGTGTCGTGAGCTGGACATTGGTGCGCGCTATGCCCGATACCTTGAAGACCGCTTGCTACCCGGCGATGCCGTCGCCAGGCGTTTTCTGCAACTCAAAATCATCGACAGCGAGAAAGCTGCCTTTAAGGCAGCCGTTCAACAAGCGCTGATGACCGGCGACATTGATGCCGACGCGAGCGACCTGATCCTGAAGATGCTCGATGGCCAGCGCAACCTCACCCGCAAGGGCCGGGTAATGCATTTCGCTGAACTGTCCATTCTGGACAGCCGGCTGGCCGGGATCGTACTGATCACACCGGACCTGTACCGTGAGCACAGGCGAGAGGTCGTGCCGATATTCGCGTATGTCCCACAAGACCCTGAACATCCGTTGAAAGAGTACCCCTCAACGGTCGCCTTCATGAATGAACTGACTCGCCAGCTGCGGGACAACCCGCTCATCTCATCCACTGGAATGACTTATCGCCAGTTCTTCAGCCGGTTCGTCGATCAGCCGGAGCGAGGGCATTTTTTCGGCGGGTTGCAGCAGCGTCTGTTCGAGGTGAAATGGCATCAGAAAGATCCGCTGGATCCAGGGCCCAGCTGGCGGGAAGTGCCGGTCGAGCAGCCCAATCTTCGTTTCAGCGCCACACCGATCCGCGGCGAATTCTGGAAATACCGCTTTGAGCAGAAGCTGAACAAAATCCTCAATGACGCCCGACACATCGCCGTGTCCACCGCCGACACCGATCGCAATGCCCGATGGGCCTGGTGGGAGAATTTCAAGAAAATAGTCTCGAACATCTTCAACGTCGCCCTGATGGTCGTCACACCGTTCGTGCCGGGGTTGGGGGAATTGATGATGGCCTACACCGCCTATCAGATCGCCAACGATGTCATCGAAGGCTTCGTCGACATGACGTTGGGGCTGTGGAACGAAGCCGTCGAGCACATCGTGGGTGTGGTGGAAGATGCCATTCAACTGGCGGCGTTCGCCGCCGGGGCAAACATTGGCGAGGTCGTGCGTCTGAAACTCTCGCCACTGATCGAAGGCATGAAACCGGTCACGCTGCCCAATGGCGAGCCACGCCTGTGGCATCCCGATCTGCGGCCTTACGAACTGCCGGATGTGAAGCTGTCGGCCGACTCCGGTCCTGACGAACTGGGCCTGCATACCCACCAGGGCCAGGACATCCTGCCGCTGGATGAAACACACTTCGCCGTGCAGAAAGACCCGCAAACCGGCAACTACCGCGTCAAGCATCCACACCGCGCCAATGCGTATTCACCCGAGTTGCGACACAACGGCCTCGGCGCCTGGACTCACGAAGGCGAAAACCCGCGAGCATGGAGTACGCCGAAACTGCTGCGCCGTCTCGGCCACTCCGTCGACGGCTTGACCGACGCGGATCTCGAACGCGTGCGCATTGCCAGCGGCACCGACGACGGCGCACTGCGCCGGATGTACATCGACAACACGGCTGCGCCACCGCTACTGGACGACAGCCTCGAACGCCTGCACCTGCAGCGCCAGGCCCGGCACAACATTGAACGGATTCGCACAGGGCTGGCGCTGGCTCCGTCCTCCTACTGGTTTGAACCGCTGGCGACCTACCTGGACGGCTGGCCTGCGGATAAATCGCTGAAGGTTTATCACAACGACGACCTGACCGGCCCCTTTCGCCAGTACGGCAATCCCGAGGCAACGGCGGGGCAGACGCTGTCCACCAGCCTGTCGCACCTGTTGAGCGACCAGTTTGCGCCAAGCCTGGTCAATTTCCTCGATGAAGCGGAACTGCAAGCAGTACTCGGCCGGCCAATGGCGAAAAGCGAACAGGTGCAAGCGCTGCGCGATCGGCTGGCGGACGAAGCCAATCGCCTGCTTCCAGACATCGTCAATCAGCTGTACCAAGGCGCACAAGCATCGGAAGATCCGCAGGTCAGGCTCGTGCGCCATGAGTTTGCACAGCTGCCGTCCCGTGCGGTGAAGACCCTGCTGAGCCGTGCCGACAGCCCTGACCTCAAGCGAATGGGACAAGAGCAGCGCCTGCCTTTGAACATCAAGATCCGCGCCCGTGAAGCAGACTTCGAAGTCCGGGCAAACCATGCCTATGAAGGGTTTTACGACGACGCACAGTGGGTGCCGGAAACCGAAAGCCTGGTGCTCAATGCGCTCAGGATTCATTCCGACACATTCAATGAGTTACGCATCGAAGTACGCGAAGGCAGCGACGTCGGCCCCCTGCGTTGCAGCGTGGGCACGCAGGATGCGTCAACCGTCCGGGTACTGGTCAGGGATGAGGTGAACCGCTTCGAAGTCTGGGACGCGCAAAACCACAAATTGCGGGAAGCCGCCGTTTTTTTCGAAGCGGTGCTCAACGCCTTGCCGAAAAACAAACAGACGCAATTGGGTTATCGACCTGGCCAGGGCCGTTTTTTCAAACAATGGGTCATGGTCAAGACCCAGACACCTGCCGAACGCCGCACCGTGCTCCTCGCGCCACCGATCCGTCCGCGGGCGGATCACGAAGACATGATGCTGTTGCGCGGCCCTGGCTTGTCCACCCGCAAAGCCACCCTCACGGAAAGGGCGCAAGACCTCTACCCCCACTTCAACGAACGAGAAGTCGATACCTTTGTGCAATCCCTTGGCTCGCCGGAACAAGGGCATCAGACCCTGACACGACTGGACCGTGAACTGCATGATCTTGAGGTGCTGCTCAATAAATGGCGATATCGGCAACCTGATAGCTGGGGCCCGGATCGCCAAGGGTTCGTCCGCGGTGGCGGGCTGCACATCAGCGAACGGCTCATCGAATGTTTCAGGAGAAAGCCCACCGTATTCGGTGAACGCAGCACCATTTCCGATGGTGGCTATGCACTGGACCTTTCCACAGAAATCGACCCTGTCGACCTCGAGCGCTGGTGGAAGGAATTGCCGGACATCAAGCACTACCTCGATCAGATCACCACGTTGAACCTGGACCGCACGACGTTCTCCCAGAACGCCTCCGGCCTGTTGAAAGACTTCCCTCACCTGCGACAACTGAGCGCCCGCGGTTGCGGCTTGACGCAGTTGCCCGACAGCATCGGCAAGATGCATTACCTGCGCACGCTACGTCTGATGAACAACGACATCAGGCTGACGCCGGCGTCCGTCGGGCAGCTGCGAAACCTGACCCGTATCGAAACACTCAGGCTCGATGACAACCCAAGGCTGGGGATGCTGCCGAACGTTGAGCGCATGCCCAGGCTCAGCATCCTGAGTCTGAGCAACACGGGGGCCACCACGTGGCCCGACGGGCTCTTTGCGCCCAACAAGCGTCGGCCTCGAGGATTTTTTCTGGATCTGCAGGAAAACCCGATCAGGATCATTCCCACCGTCGTGCCCGGCTCTGACGATGCGTTTATCGTGGCGCGGACCCGCCTGTTCGAAATGAACCTGTCGCAGGTCAATGTCGTCAAGTTCCAGGCGTATCGACGCTCGGTCGGCATCTCGCCCACACAGGTCTATACCGACGCCGCCACCGACGCGATGGCCCAATGGCCGATGAAGGATGACTCGGAGTGGTGGAGTGCCGAAGTCTCCGGGTTGGGGACCTTCCGCCAGGAAGCCTGGCACGACCTGATGTCCGAGCCTGGCTCTGAAGGGTTTTTCGCCTTGATCCAGAAACAGACCACCTCGGCCGATTACCGGGCCGGCGGTGAATTGCGTAATCAACTGAGCAGCCGGGTATGGCGAATGGTCGAAGCCGTCGACCTGGACAGCGAGTTGCGCGCCGATCTGTTCGAAATGGCAACGTCGCCCACGACCTGCGCCGATGCAGGAGCCCAGATGTTCAACCACATGGGCATCAAGGTGCTTGCCTCCGAAGCCTATGCCTTGTCGACATCGGGCGCCATGCTGGAAAGCAGGTTGGTCAGGTTGGCAAAAGGGGCGGCCCGTCTTGCGCGGGTGGAAGATATTGCACGGGCCGATTTCGCCAAACGTCCGGGCGGCGACGAAATTGAAGTGTACCTCGCCTATGAGAGCGGCCTGGCGCAACGTCTCGATTTGCCGTGGCAATCGACATTGTTGCGGTATCCCGAATTGGCCAGGGTGAACGCTGAAATGCTCGACACGGCGTTCGACACGGTAATGTCGATGGAAGCCGGCGACGGGTTGGTCAATGGAATGATCGAACAGCCGTACTGGGAGAAATACCTGCGTGATACCTATCCCGCGGAGTTCCGGCGCAATGCCCGGATGTATGAACACAGGACCGACCTGTTGGATGAACTGCGCGAGGCCCAACGCGCCTGGGCCGGTTCCAAAGAGCAGTTGATTGTGCAACGACGCGCGCTCAAGCAGCGGTTACTCGACCTTGCCAGTCAACTCAACGTCCCGGAAAGCCTTGTGCTCACCGGCGAGGAAATGACGGACGAGGTCTATGGCGGTTTGCTCAACGACATCGGCTACGAGGAAAAACAGCTGAGCCGTCGGTTGACCCGAGCGGCGCTGCAAAACGCCGGATAATCAGCCCCCGCCCTGAAGGCGATCATGCCTTCAGGGCGTCTTCCACTGTTATCACACTTCGGAGTCCCATATCACGGTGATGTTTCCGGAGTATCTGGACGACACCCCGGGCTGGATCATGTAATCCACATAATTGGGTGCAATCTCGAAATGCAGGGTACCTGGCGCGCGATCCACGTAGAAACCGGGTTGGAATTTCTGGGCATTCGCCTGCCCGACATGCAAAGGACGCCGCGTGACCGGTTGCCCGAAGATATCCGTCAAACCGTTGGGCAAGGTGACGCTCAGTTTCACCACGGCAGGTCGCTTCGAAACGGGGTCGAGAATCATGCAATCGGTTAATCCGGTGATTTGACACTGAAGCTGCATCTTGAAACGGCTGGACGAAGAAATGTTGAAGGTTTGATCACGAAACAACCGGGTCGGTTTTCGCCCCTGGGTCAGCCAGGCCTGCCATCCCCCTGACGGAACGAGTTCCACTTGATTGCCGCCTGGGGGAATATCCACCTTCAAGGTGTGCTCGACATTCAACGTGAAGTTGAGGGTGATCAAATCGTCGTCAGGCAACATGACATCGCCCATGTCGAAATCCTGATACGGCCCGACGGTGTAGTTCAGCACGCCACGATAGGTGCCTGCCGACATCTTGAGCGGGTTGGGCGTGGCCAGCTCGTAGCTGAACCCCGTGTTTTCATAAGCGAACTGGTAGTCCTGGGTAATGTCCTTTTGTGCCTGCTTGGCACATACACCCGCATTGGCCGGCACTCGCCAGAAGAACGCATAGTACAAGGCAGTGCCATAACCCACCCCGCCATATCCACAAGGGGGAGGCGCATTGACCCAGGTACTTTGCCAGCCCCCTGTGGGCAGAGGCGTCTTGATCGTGTAAGCGGCCCCGATCCCGTTCACGCGCATCCTGAGCGTCTCGGACTCTCCGGTCACGTCGTGCACCACCGTGACGTCTCGCCAGGATGAAGGAACCCGGAACATCGCGCCCCGACGTTGCTCATGCAGCGCCGGTATATCTGCCGCCGCCCGGAAGCGAACAGGCAACAAAATGCTGAAAACGCCCTCCTCGCAGTACTCGGGATGATCTCCGCAATACCCGCCCTGAGGGGTCGTATTGATAAAGGTGTTTTGCATCGGTTTCGCCGGATCGGGACGAAATACCGCGGTCATTTCAACGGTGCTGGCGACCGCGGTCTGCATGAACGCACCCGCCAATCCCAAGCCGCTCAGCTGGATGATTTTCTTGAGTATTTCCATGATTGCTGCACTCCTTTTCCAGACTCGGGATCAAGCACCCGGCATCACCGCGTTGAAGATCATGTTGACGCTGCCAAAGTAACTGCCGGGCTTGTAAACCCCATCGGCAGGCGGCATCGGGAGGATTTCCAGCACCACGCGTTTACCAGGCGCGGCCTCGGCCATGGACACCACCTCGCTGCTCTCGTGCTCGCTCAACTGTTTGCCGTTGAACAGCACCCGCAAGGCAATGTCATGGGCGTCGGTGCCGTTGGACAGATACGGTCGGCCTTCCAGCCGCGCCTCGATCGAGCCCGCTTCGTTCTTCACATCGAAGTACTTGCGCAAGCCACCCAGTGTCGACGACGTCAAGTTCCAGGGCAGTTGCTGTTCGCGATGGATCCAGCCCGGGTCCGATGGAATGACATAAAACGCCTGGGTCGGAATCGTCACGAACACTTCGAAGGTGTGCTCTTCCCGGGCGGCGAAGACATCAGCGCTCGTCCACATCGCGACAACCGACAAAAAGACCTGGGTCAGCTTCCTGCTCATGGGTTATCCCTTCACGTCCAGTTTTTTACTGCGTTCACCTTCAACCAGGGTGAAGCGATATTCGCGACCGGCCTGTTTTTCGAACTCAAAGGTACGGCCCGCGAGGATGTGATGCTTGGTGGTGGGCTGGCAGTCCTGCTCGTTTTTAACCGAACAATCCTTGAACTCATCGACCACCACCACGCTGTTGCCGTTGTTGCGGATCCGATACGTGCCTGTGTTGTTTTCAATCGCACTGTCGAAGCGTGTTTCCTTTGGCCGTACGAAAAACACCGCGCCATAACCTGCCAGTACGGTGACCCCGGCCGACAGGGATTTTTTGTAGTCCTCCCGCTCTTCGCCGGACACCGCGAATTCGTCCTCCTTCTCCGGCACCACGGGTACGAATCGCACCCGGAAATAACGCTCCCTGTCCCGTTCGCCCATGAACAGCAGACGGGTGCCCTGCATGCCATTGGCAGGCACGATCAGTCGCGCGGGACTTGCCATCAAACCATCGCGGGACTTGCCGTCGGTGTTGGATTTGAGCGGCACTTCCTGCGACTTGCCGTCGGCGTCGTAGAGAATTTCGAGAATGTTGACCTTGACGAACGCCGTGCTGTCGCCGCCATTGAATACACGCTTCAGATAGGTGCTCTTATCACCGTCCAGATAATCGTAAACGGTGCCGATATTGATACTCGGTGCGGCATGAACCGTTTGGGCAAACAAACAAAAACCCATTAAGGCTAACAAGCTCTTCATGTTTCAGTACCTCACTCAATAAACTTGAATATCGAAAACAATCAAATTTCCGAATCCCAGATAACCGTTACATTGCCGGAATAATATCGTGATCGGCCCGGCCGAATCATCTCAGCCACTTCGCGGGAGGGGATTTCGAAGTGCAGAGTCCCCGGCCTTCGCTCCACATAAAAACCGGGTTGAAACAGCTCGGTACCACTACCATTACGAAGTAGTTGTCGACGGGTCACTGGTTGCCCACTTGCATCGGTCAAGCCGTGTGGAAGACTTACGCTGATATTCAATGGAACAACGTGGCCCGAAATTGGCTCTTGCAAAGAGCAGGTATTGCCATCCTGGGTGTACTGACACTCCAGCTCCATTTTGAAACGCGAACTGGCCGAGATATTAAACGTTTGGTCCTTGAATAAACGCGTCGGCTTTCGGCCTTGTTGCAGCCAGGATTGCCAGCCACCCTGCGGGACCAATTCCACACGATGACCACCGGGTGGAACTTCAACCTTGAGCATATGCTCAACGGTAAGTGTGAAGTTCAGCGTTAGAGAGTCTTCACTGGGCAACATGACATCACCCATATCAAAATCCTTACCCGGGCCAACGGAGTACTGAATACTTCCGGTGTAAGTACCTTGCGACAACTTCAAGGGCTCAGGGGTTTGAAGCTCGTAAGCAAAGTCAAAAGACTTATAATCAAACTCTGGAATAATGTAGTTAGGTGCTTTATGACAAGTGCTACCCGCCGGAGTAAGCCAGAACGTTTCATGCTCCCTCATATTTGTACTCGCCATTATCGCCCACTGACAGGGTGACGGAGGGTTCAACCATAGCCCTCCTTGCCACAGAAGTCCGTGAGCGGCGTGAGAACCCAAATCTGGACGCCCAACCAAATCGCGTGCATCGTGGCTGAGGCGATAGTTAACCGCGAAACCAGGCATACGTACTTTCACTTCCGCCGTTTCAGTGTTTGCACCCCCCATTTTGGTAACTGTCAATGTTCGCCATTCCGCCGGGATGCGGAACATTGCGGCTTCGCGGCGATTGGTCTCATGGACCCGGATTGGTCTGGTTGCAGTGAATGTAATGGGTGTCCTGAAACTGGACAGTCCTCGTCGCTCACACGCCGGTTCGTTACCCTGGCAGAACCCGGTGAACTTCGTTGTATTGATAAATTTATTGACCAGCGGGTTGGATGGATCCGGACTGAATTTCGCTTCTATCTCCATGACAGCCGCTTCGCTCACTGCCCCCAGCAATCCAGACAACATCAAAACGTTGGCCGTCCGTTTGAGTAGGCGTATCACGCTGATTCTATCCTCCACGCCCACTAACCCCGTCTTTCAGATAGATAAGTCGCATCCGCCAACGTATCCGGCGTGCAACGCAAATCGCCGATCATCAGCACGTTGTTTTCGGTACGTCCACTGTTCGGGTCCAGGCGGAACTGGCACAGCAACTGGCTGCCGTGGCGCACTTCCAGGGTTGGCGAACCGGCGTTCATTTCCATGGAGAAGAAACCGTCCACTTCGCTCACCCCACGGCTGGCGTGGTTGATGATGTGATGGCCTTTGAGTGGGTTGCCCTGCGGGTCGATCAGGCGCCCGAGGACGGTCAGGGTTTTCATCACTTTCACCTGGCGATATTCCACACCGCCCTTGTTCAGGTGATAGCTGGAACGGGCCGGTTGGATGGTGGCGGCGGGAACGTGGTTGCCCTCGAAATCGAAACTGACCGAGCTGCTTTTGTACGCGGTGATCGGCACGAAATTGCGCCCGGGCTTGAGCACCGCGCTGCCACCGCTCAAGTCATCGGCGCGCAAGGCGATGTCCTCGATGTCCGACTCCACGTCGATGATCATGCCGGCACCGTTGCGGTGATATTGGCTGGTCATGACCATTTTTTGCCCGCCGACGGCCACGGTGCTGTCGAGGTTCAAGCCTCCGGTAAGGTCGTTGTTGAAGGACGAGCGCTGGATGAAGCCGTCGCCGTTGACAAGGTCAGAACTCATGGTCGCCATGGCATTCAACCCGATGCCGTAGGTGTCGGTGATGGCCGTGGCGGAGACGCTTTGCAGCAGATGGTCCTGAAGGGTTTTGCGGTAGGTGATCGAAGCGTTGTTATCGCGCCCGCCATCACGGTCGGTGCGAGTGCCTATGCTGCCGGAAAGCTGTTCACCGGGGCCACCCAACGCGATGTTGACACTCAAATCGATACCCCGATTGCGGTCGTCTCCCGAACTCACGCTGCCTGGTCGATCAAACAGCGACAGGCGCCAATTGGCGTCACTGCCAAACAGTTGGGTGCGCTGGGTCCAGCCCAGATCCACGCCCGTCCCGTTGGTGTTGCCTTCGCTGTGGGACACCCGGGCATTGACCGAGCTTTTGCTGTTGAGTCGATGGTTTATCGACAGGGAAGAGTTGCTGGTCTGGCCAATAAATACATTGCGCTGACGCACCCGCGTGCCATCGGGCAGCGTGTCGTACAGCCGGGTGGTATCGAGCCAGCTACTGTTATGGCTGGCGACGATGCTGCCGCTGCCATAGGAATAAAGCCCTTGCACGTCGAAGCCGGTACCGTAGTCCTCGGTTTTGTAGACGTTGGCATAGACGCTGGCGTTGTTGACGATTGCCCAATCGACCGACGTGCCGTACTGCAGAGCGTCGCGCACCTGTCGACCCGACAGGCCCAGGATGACTCGCGGGTGCAGCAGGAAGTTGAACGCGGCCCCCGCCGTCATGTCGCCGTCGGCCTGCTCTTCCCAGTTACTGAGCAATTTCGATTCGCGGCCGGCGAACAGGTTATAGCGCCAGCGCTCGTCATGGTTACGCCAGTTGTTGGGTTTGTAGACCAGCTCCAGGGTGCTGGAGGTGATTTGGCCGTCTTCGATCAGACGCACTTCCACTTCATAAATACCGCCGGGCAGCGGACGCGTATCGAGGGTCTGCAACCCGGCAGGCACCGCCTGGGTGTTGATCAGCAAACCGTCGCGGTAGATCTCCACCGAACCCTGTCGATTGGCGGTGACGTAGATCGGATAGACCGCCGGTTTCGGGTTGTTGATGGCCAGGCTGTCGGAGCTGCCGTACATGACGCCCAATGCGGTGTCGGGGCTCGCGCCGAAGGCACGCGGCTGACGGGTCAGGCCTTCGGACGTCGGTGTGAAATAGCCCAGGCGCAGAAAATTGCCCTCCAGCTCCCGCTGGGTAAAGAGCTCATGCACCGCGTGATACAGCTTGTTATCCAGACCGCCCAGTCGAGACAGTTGCATATTGACGGCCTGGGTCCAGTTACCCAGGCTGCTGCTGGCTTCCAGGCCGTAGCGCCCACCCAGGTCCTGGTTCTGCCCGCCGTTGAGGTTCAGCTGGTTACGCACGATCAACCCGGTGCTGCCATTTTCGGGCAGGTTGTAATAACGCTGTACCTGATCGTCGCGCTCAGCGTTTTGGGTGAGGATCGACACCAGTGAGTTTTCAAGGCTGTAGTGCACGGCTAGCAGTTGCTCGGGGCAATTGGCCTGGCAGCCGCCGAGCGCCACTCCTTGTTTCAGATAGTTGGCCCAGATGTCGCGTTCACTGGGCTTGATCATGCTGTCGCTGACATCGGCGAAGTCAACGAGGGTGATGCGATCGTCGCGGGTCAACACGACCATCGCCTCACCGAGAAACTGTTGGTCAAGTTCCACGCGCACCGCCAGTGGCACATCAAAGAAATGCTCTTCGAATTCGGTCGGCAATCCCTTGGCCTGCGCCAACAGACTTCGAGGTGTATGGCCGTTTTCCGTGGGCGCGGCCAGGGCAGTTGCACAAAAACATAGGGCAAGCGCCGTCGCGATGGGCGTCATCGGGAACATGAACGAAATACTCTGAAGATAAATTCGTTGAAACCCGATCGACAGGCAAAACTTGCCCGCCGATCGGTAAGTGTTATGAATTAAGGATGAACCTTAGTTAATAACGGTATTACGGAATGCGAGGAATGGCATCGAAGATCACCACTGGATTGGCGGTGTACAGGCCATTCTGGGTGTCGGTTGGTTTGGCAGCGGCAATCACCAGGTCAGCTTGCATGCCGCCGTTGGACTCGGAGTCACCGACCACTTCCTGCGACACGCCGGTCAGGGTTGTGCCATTGAACATGTAACTCAATGCGATGGTGTTGATGCCGTTGGACAATGGCTGTGGGCCGCCTTCGACGTAGGCGCCGACCGAACCGTTGGTGTGTTGTACATCATAAGTCGCACGGATTGGAGTCAGCGTACCGGCCCCCAGTACGTAGGCCATTTTTTCATCTTTACCGAAGTTCGGGTCCCGCGGCTGAGCATGGAATACCTTGCTTGGAATGGTGGCGCTGATGTTGATGGAGGTGCGCGATTCTTCCGCAGCGAACGCTACCGAAGAGCTCAGGGCCAGCAGGGTCATCGGAACGGCGATTGCAAACTTCTTGAACATTGTTGAGTACCTGTCTTTTTCAAAGGATCGGACCGTGGAAAGTCACAACAAGCCAACACCCGGCACGAAGCATGGCGTTTTGGCTTAACTTTCGACGCCGGAGAATGATCGACCAATCGCTTGAGAAAGTAAGTACGTAACTTCCGAAGAACATGTAGTAACAACGGCTCTCGAACAGCAGGAAAAAAGTTAAAGAAACAGTAACTTTATTGTTTTGCCCTCAGAGAAATACTACACACAGTTTTAAATGAAAAAACACACAGACAAGAACTGATTTAAACTTCCGTAAGACCAATACTACTGTTCGCACACGAATAGACCAGCACTAAACGGAAGAACTTCATAATTAGTTCAATTACTCTAAAAATCAAACCTTCGTAGCATCCTCGTCACTCCCGTGCGCTCCCCACTCGCGCCTTTCCCCAAGCCCTCCAGTCTCGACCGTTGGTCAAGAACGCTTGCGCCAGCCTAAAGATATATCTTAAGTTGTATCTAAACACGACGAGAGAAAGCAAAAATGAGAGACCATCATTCCCCCCACCGCGAACACGGCGACGGCCGCGACGGCTTCGAGAAACGCCCGGGTCCCGGCCGCGAGCGCGGCGGTCGCGGCCCACGCGTATTCGCCCCTGGCGACCTGAAATTGCTGCTGCTGGCGCTGATCGCCGAGCAGCCGTGCCACGGCTATGACCTGATCCGCCAGATCGAAAGCATGTTCGACGGCGCCTACAGCCCCAGCCCTGGCGTGATCTACCCGACCCTGACCTTCCTTGAAGAAAGCGAATTGATCCTGGGCGACGCCGAGGGTGGCAAAAAACGCTACAGCATCACCGACGCCGGACGTCTGTCATTAAGCGAGCAAGCGATTGCCCTGGACGGTGTGCGCATGCGCATCGAAGTCAGCAAGCGCTCATTGCGCGGCCAGGACCGCCCGGCCGAGATCCATGAAGCGGTGCACAACCTGCGTCATGCCTTGCAAATGCACCATGGTCGCTGGAGCCCGGAAGAAATCCTGCGGGTGCGCGACCTGCTCAACAACACGGCCAAAGCCATCGTCGACGGCCCCACCGTTCAACCCGTTTCGGAGAAAGTCGAATGACCGACGTTATCGTGCCATCCCAAACCATTCACCGTGTCAGCCACGAGATCAAACGCCGTCGCCTGCAAGTGCTGCGGGTGGTCGACCTGACGCCGCGCATGCGCAGGATCACCCTGGGCGGCCCGGAACTCGCAGGCTTCGTCAGCCTCGGCACGGATGACCACGTCAAACTGTTGTTCCCGCAAAACGCAGCGGAACAGGCAGCGCTGGAAACCCTGGTACTCGGCGCCGGCAAGGACAACGGGCCGATGCCCGCAATGCGCGACTACACGCCCCGTCGTTACGACCTGGACACGCTGGAACTGGACATCGACTTCGTGCTGCACGGCGACGGCCCTGCCTCGACCTGGGCCGAGCAGGCCAAACCCGGCCAGTTCCTGCACATCGGCGGGCCGCGTGGCTCGATGATCGTGCCGGACATCTTCGACAGCTACCTGCTGATCGGCGACGAAACCGCCCTGCCCGCCATCGCCCGCCGCCTCGAAGGCCTGGCGGCCAATCGACGCGCACTGGTGATCGTGGAAGTGGAAAACGGCGCCGAACAACAACGCCTGGAAAGCGCCGCGCAGGTCGATGTGATCTGGGTGCTGCGCGAAGGAGGCAAAAACAACCTGCTGACCACCGTGCAACAGATCAAAGTGCCCGCTGGCAATCTGTATGCGTGGGTGGCGACCGAAACCAAAGTGTCGCGGCAGATCCGCCGGGCATTGCTCGATGAGCACGGGCTGGACGAGCAGTTTGTGAAGGCTGTCGGCTACTGGCGGCTGGAAGACAGCGACGAGGAATAAACGCTGTGCATGCTTTCTGTGGCGAGGGGGCTTGCCCCCGTTGCGTCGCGCAGCGGCGCTAAAACCTGCAACGGAGTTTTAACCGGCACAGCATATTTGCTGATTTTGCGACTGCTTTGCAGCCGAACGGGGGCAAGCCCCCTCGCCACAAAAGCTCCCTCGCCACAGTCAGTGTTCACTTGCGATCCGTGCGCCACCGATCCAACCCGATCACCAGCAGTGAAATCAGCACAAACCCCGCCAACAATCCTCCGGCATTCACGAACACCTGTGGATAACCCAGCTTGTCGACATCAATGAACGGGTAGGGATAAACCGCCAGCAGATGCCCGCGCCACAACGTATAGCCGAAGTACACCAGCGGATAGATTACCCACAAGGCAATGTGCCGCAGCCGCAACGTCCCCTTGGGTACACAGAACCACCAATACACCAGGAACAGCAACGGCATGACGTCATGCATCAACTCATCGGCCAGCCATTGCCAGCCTTCGGGATGCCATAAATGGCGCAACAACAGGCTGTACGCCACGCCGACCACCGCGATACTCACCGCAATGGCACTGCTCACCCACGGCTGCAAAAACCAGCGTCGCGCCGCTGACTCGCGGGACGTCAGTTCGCAGGTCAGCACCACCGCCACCAGCGTGTTGGTCAGCACGGTGAAAAAGCTGAAAAAACTCACCAGCCCACCCAGCAGACTGGCCGCGATACTCCAGCGGGCATAGAGAATCAGGTACATCTGAATGCTCAAGCCCGCCCAGCCCAGAATCGCCGCCACGACCACACAACGACGCCTCGCGGTCGAGGGTATGACCATGCTCAGACCGGGCGCTTGGTGCGCATCAGTTTCACGTACAGACGCTCGACCTTCTCCCGCGCCCACGGAGTTTTGCGCAAAAAGGTCAGGCTCGACTTGATGCTTGGGTCGCTCTTGAAGCAGCGGATATCGATACGCTCGGCCAGCCCAGACCATTCGTAGTGCGCAACCAGGGCGTTGAGGATTTGCTCCAGCGTCACGCCGTGCAGGGGATCAGGGTTGTGTTCGGTCATGCCGGGCCTTCGAACGATGAAAGGATGGGAAGCCGCGCACCTTAACGGAGGCTTTCGTCCGGTGGAAGGGCTCCGGACAGAGGCATTCGTCAGAGACTGAATTAACTGTAGGTGAGTTGGCCATCATCCGAGGGACAAACGTCAGGAGATAGCGCCCGGCTCAGTAATAACGACGCGGATCCGAATCGATCAGGCTGGCCAGCTTGGTCAGGGCAAACCGCAATTCGTCCTGGCTGGTGGGCGACATCAACACCAGTCGCACGCAGCGCGTAATGCCGTTACGCTCGGCCTGGAACTGGGTGCCGCTGAGGACCAGAACACCGTTGGCACGGGCCAGCATGGTGAATTCGTCGCTGGTCCAGGGCTCGGGCAACGTCAACCAGACGTGGTAGGCATACGGCTGGGTCTTGAGTTCGAAATTGGCGAAGATTTCCTGAGCGATCGCCTGCCGCCCGGCGGCTTCGTTGCGCTGAATACGGATCAGCTTTTTATCCAGCCCCTCGGTGATCACGTTGCTGGCCAACTGAGCGGTCAATGGCGACGGCATCCAGACGCTGCTGCGCACCATGGAGGTCAGGCGCGACAGCAGTTTCGGCGGGCTGTAGAGATAGCCAATCCGCAAGGCCGGCATGATCGACTTCGACAGACTGGTCAGGTACACCGAACGATCCGGGGCAAACGCCGACAGCGGCTTGATCGACGGGTCGGTGGCCAGAAAACCGTAGATGTCATCGTCCAGGATAATGAAGTCGAACTCCTCGGCCAACGCCGCGATTTGTGCCCGACGTTTTTGCGACATGATCGCCGCCGTTGGGTTCTGGCACGTCGCCACGCAGACCAGCATCGCCGGTTTCTCACGCAGGCACAGTTCGCGCAGAGCTTCGGGAATGATCCCTTCATCGTCCATTGGTACGCCACGCAGGCGTCGTTCGAGTCCATGGGCAAGGGAAATGATGCCGGGGTAGCAGAGCTCCTCGCAGAGCACCAGATCACCGGCGTTGGTCAACGCACTCATCGCGACCATCAAACCATGCTGGGCGCCGGCGGTGATCACCACTTGCTGCCATTGTGCATCGGGCAACGAATGGCGCAGCCATTGCGCGCCCGCCTCGCGATGAGCCGGATGACCGCCATCGGGTGCGTAATCGAGGGCATCGGCAAAATCCGTGCTTTTGGCCATGCCCACCAAGGCTCCGCGCAACCAGTATTCCAGGGTTTCGCTGTAAGGCTTGATGATCGAAAGGTCCAATAACTCAGACTGCCCAAGATTCAGCGAAACGGCACTGTTGCTGGCCGGCAGTTCCAACTGTTTCTGGTTGAGCACATAAGTGCCCCGCCCTACTTCCCCCTGCACCAGACGCCGCCGATGGGCTTCGCTATAGGCACGGCTGATGGTACCGGGCGTGACATTCAGCGTGGTGGCCAGCTCCCGCAGGGTCGGCAGACGATCACCTTCGTTCAACACGCCGTTGCTGATATCGCGCGCCAACGCATCGGCAATCGACAAATACATCGGCTGGTTGAATTCGCTTAGCTGAGGAACCCACATGAATGACCGCTACCATCGTAGAAATGATGAATATCCGAGCATATCACAGGGTGGTCAGGCAACTAATAAATGGACTCAATCAATAAATTGAGTCGATTGATTCGGCGAACGAATCGAAAAGCATCTTTCACGCAAAATATTTTCAAACCAATAAATATATTTACAAATCAATTAGTTATTTAAAAAAAACCTGACAAATACACCTTAATAACCAAAAAGCATCTCGTAACAACTCACCCACCTATTGAATCAACTCAATTCATTCAAATACACTCATCTCGAATCGAAGCAATCGACTCAATCTCAATTCTGAATCACCGCGTGCCCGCCACGCCAAGTCGAGACATCATGGACACTCTCAGAAAGGATCTATCCCTGTCAGCGGTCATTGCAGGCTTCATCGCCGTGATCATTTCGTATGCCGGCCCGCTGATCATCGTGTTTCAGGCGGCCCGGGAGGCGCATCTGCCCAATGATCAAGTGTCGTCCTGGATCTGGGCCATATCCATCGGCAGCGGCATTACCGGTCTGTTATTGAGCTGGCGTTTGCGGATTCCGGTGATTACGGCTTGGTCGACACCGGGTGCGGCGTTGCTGGTGTCGATGCTGCCCACGGTCTCCCTGCCTGAGGCCATCGGCGCCTATGTGGTGGCTTCGGTGATTATCGCGGTGGTCGGCTTGTCCGGTGCGTTCGACAAACTGATGAATCGCCTGCCCAAAGCCATCGCCGCCGCCATGCTCGCCGGCATCCTGTTTCGTTTCGGCGCCGAACTGTTCACCTCGATCAAGCTGCAGCCGAGCATGGTGCTGTCAATGATCGCGGCGTACCTGATCTTCAAACGCTTCTCACCGCGCTACGCCATCCTGTCGGTATTGATTGTCGGCTGCGCCGTGGCCGCCTCGTTCGGTGGACTCAACACAGGTTCGATCACCGTCGATGTCGCTCACCCGATCTTCATTGCCCCGCAGTGGAGCTGGCACGCGATCATCAATATCGGCCTGCCGCTGGCCCTCGTCACCCTGACCGGGCAGTACGTGCCGGGCATGGCGGTGTTGCGCACCTCGGGCTACAACACCCCGGCGCGTTCGATCATTTCGGTCACGGCCATCGGCTCGATTTTGATGGCGCCATTCGGCTCCCATGGCTTAAACCTGGCGGCCATCACCGCCGCTATCTGCACCGGCCGCGAAGCCCATGAGGATCGCGACAAGCGCTACATCGCCGGGATCGCCTGCGGGGTGTTCTACATTCTGATGGGCATCTTCGGCGCGACCCTCGCTTCGGTGTTTTCTGCCTTGCCCAAAGAGCTGATCGCCTCCCTCGCCGGCCTGGCCCTGTTCGGGGCGATCAGCGCCGGGCTGACCGGAGCCATGGCTGACGAGAAACAACGTGAAGCGGCGCTGATCACCTTCCTGGTCACCGCCTCGGGCATGAGCTTCCTGGGGCTGGCCGCTGCATTCTGGGGGCTGATCTTCGGGCTCGTGGCACATTTCGTACTGACCTACACCCGGGAAAGCAAAGCCGGCACCGTCGTCGAGGGCAGCCGACCATGACCGCTCGTTACGACTTCATCGTGGTCGGCGGCGGGATTGCCGGAGTATCCGCCGCCTATGAACTGGCGGCTCACGGCAGCGTGTGCCTGCTTGAACGCGAACAACAACTGGCCTATCACACCACCGGGCGTTCGGCGGCAATCTCCATGAAAAGCTACGGCAACCAGCAGATCCGCTCGCTGACTTACGACGAAGCGCTCGAACAATGCCTCGACGCCTGCGAAACCCATGGCTGGTACAACCGCACCACCGGCATCAATTCCAGCAAAAGGGTTGGCACTCAACTTAGGAATACAGCAGATGTTCAAACTTACACCTAATTCGCCGGTCACAGACCCGGCATCCCCCTACGAATCACTCGATTCAAAAAAACTCCACGCTGCCGTCGAGCCCGCCCTCGACCACGACCTCAAACCGGCCGCTGAAATCATGACCACGGCCAACGAACCCGAACGCATGTTCCTCGCCAACCCGGCATACAACACCGAATCCTTGCTGGCCAACGCCTGCGAGTCATTAGGCTCGGCCACGGTCATGCTCAATGATTTTGCAGCGCTGCTGGAAGGGACACACCGCAAAACCCTGCTGGGCATCGCGCAAGTGGTCATGCTGGGGGAACTGGCGGTGAATCAGGCATTGGATAACGTCGAGTCATCTGAGTAATCAATGTTGCACATTTTCCCCGAAGCCGGGGCAGCCAGCGCCTTCGCCGGTCTGCTCAAGTACGCCGAAGAACACCCCGACACGCCGCAAACCGCCGTGGTGCTGATCACCGGCAGCGGTCTGAAAGACACGTCCATTTTTCTTTCCGATACCAGCAAAAGCCAGTCACGGGTGTTGCCGCGTCACGCGCCAGCCCCCTTGGCTGAAGCACTCATTTAAAGGAATGCCCTCCATGAGCCTGCAGAATCTAGACCCCACCCTCGCTCGCCTGATCGGCCGCGAACGCAACCGCCAGGAAACCCACCTGGAGTTGATCGCCTCGGAAAACTACGTCAGCGAAGAAGTGCTGGAAGCCCAAGGTTCGGTGCTGACCAACAAGTACGCCGAAGGCTACCCAGGCAAGCGCTATTACGGTGGCTGTAAAGTGGTCGACGAGATTGAAAGCCTCGCCATCGAACGTGCCTGCAAACTGTTTGGTAGCGAATATGCCAACGTCCAGCCGCACTCCGGCTCCCAGGCCAACCAGGCCGTGTTTCTCGCCGTGCTCAACCCTGGCGACACGATTCTGGGAATGTCCCTGGCCGATGGCGGCCACTTGACCCATGGTGCCTCGGTAAACTTCTCCGGCAAGTTCTACACCGCCTATTCTTACGGCCTGGAAAAACACAGCGAAACCCTCGACTACGCCGAGATGGAAGCCCTGGCCCGGGAACACCGACCGAAAATGATCATTGCCGGTGCCTCGGCGTATTCAAGGACCATCGACTTCCAGCGTTTTCGCAACATCTGCGATGAAATCGGGGCGTACCTGATGGTCGACATGGCGCACTACGCCGGACTCATCGCAGCCGGCCTGTACCCCTCGCCGGTCGGCATTGCCGACTTCGTCACCTCGACCACTCATAAAACGCTGCGCGGCCCACGGGGCGGTCTGATCCTGGCCAAACGCGAACATGCGGCGTTGCTCGACAAGACGATATTCCCGGTCTATCAGGGCGGACCTCTGATGCACGTCATCGCCGCCAAGGCCGTAGCGCTCAACGAAGCCCTCGGCGATGAGTTCAAGCACTATCAGCAACGCGTCATCGACAACGCCAGGACCATGGCGAATATCCTTACTCGACGCGGCCTGCGGGTGGTGTCAGGGGGCACCGACTGCCACATGTTCCTGCTCGATCTGCGCGCGAAGAACATCACCGGAAAAGATGCCGAGGCGTTGCTCGAGAGCGCCCACATCACCTTGAACAAGAACGCGATCCCCGACGATCCGCAAAAACCTGCGATCACCAGCGGCATCCGCATTGGTACACCCGCCCTGACCACGCGGGGCTTCGGTGAAGCCGAATGCGCCGAAGTGGCCAACCTGATTGCCGACCTGCTTGAGCAACCGACCAATGCGGCACTGCTGGACAATGTCCGTCGACGGGTGATGCATTTGTGTGAATGTTTCCCGGTCTATCTGTTGAATTAACGGCCCTGAAACATGGCGAGGCGGACTATTCAGTCCGCCTTTTTTTGCGCCACCTGGCACTGCGGCGACCGGTCGCAGCCGACTGTTACCAAATCCGAAATGATCCATGTCAGTAAAAGCCCTTTCTCAATGTGTTACAGAACATTATCCTTACGCCCGTCCTGCTGAAACGCTTCTCCCCTGCTGCATTCCTGCTGCGTTCAGCGCATCCCCTTTAGAAAAAGATCAAGAATTCCTTCTCTATGCCTTATTTTCAAACTCCGCGAGACAGCGCTGTCTCTCCCGCCGTGTCCAGCCGAAAAGCCCTGATCAGCGGGTTCACCGCACTGGGCCTTGCCACTTGCACCCAGGCCGCGCCAGCTTTCGATAGCGACTCGCCATGGATGCTGGGTGACTGGAACGGCACTCGCACCGAACTTTCGGAAAAAGGCTACGACTTCAAAGTCGATTACACCGGTGAAATGGGCAGCAATTTGCACGGCGGCTACGACCATGACCGTACCGCGCGCTACAGCGATCAGTTTGCCTTGGGCACTCACCTGGACTTGCAGAAGATTCTGGGTTGGGACGACGCTGAATTTCAGCTGACCATCACCGAACGCAATGGCAACAACATCAGCAACGACCGGATCAACGACCCGCGTGTCGGCGGTTTCACCTCGGCGCAAGAAGTCTGGGGCCGTGGCCAGACCTGGCGCCTGACGCAGATGTGGTATCAGCAGAAATTCTTCGACCAGAAGCTCGACATCAAGGTCGGCCGCTTCGGCGAGGGTGAAGACTTCAACAGCTTCCCCTGCGACTTCCAGAACCTGGCGTTCTGCGGCTCCCAGGTCGGTAACTGGGTCGGTGGCATCTGGTACAACTGGCCCGTCAGCCAGTGGGCCATGCGCGTCAAATATCACCTGACGCCCGAGCTTTACGCACAAGTCGGGGCTTACGAGCAAAACCCGTCCAATCTGGATCGCGGCAACGGTTTCAAGCTCAGCGGCAGCGGCACTCAGGGCGCAATCCTGCCGGTAGAACTGGTCTGGACCCCGAAGCTCAACGGCCTGCCGGGTGAATACCGCGCCGGTTACTACTACAGCAGCGCCAAGGCCAGCGACGTTTATAAGGACGGCAATGGCCAGCCGGCCGCCCTGAGCGGCGAGGCTTACCGCAGTGCATCGAGCAAACATGGCGTATGGCTCGGTATTCAGCAGCAACTGACCAGCCGCGCCAGCGACAATTCACGCGGCCTGAGTGTGTTCGCCAACGCCACGATGCACGACAAGAAGACCAACGCCATCGACAACTATGTCCAGGCCGGTGTCGTCTACAAAGGCCTGTTCGATGCCCGCGCCAAAGACGATATCGGCTTCGCGCTGGCCCGTGTCCACGTCAACCCGGCCTACCGCAAAAACGCCGAGGCCACCAACCAGGCCCGCGCCGCCTTCGACTTCGACGATCCGTCGTTCCTGCCCCCGCAAGACACCGAATACAGCAGCGAGCTCTATTACGGCGTGCACGTCACCAACTGGCTGACCGTGCGCCCGAACCTGCAATACATCCGCCATCCCGGTGGCGTGGACAAGGTCGACGACGCGCTGATTGGCGGGATCAAGATCCAGTCATCGTTCTGATCAAACGCATAAAACCTGTGGGAACTGGCAAGCCTGCTCCCATCAGGACCGCATCAACCAAACACTTTTTCGATGAACCATGCCCGCGCCAGATCGTCATCTACAGTGAACTTGCGCGGGACTACTTAAAACGTCACGGAGAACCACACTATGAGCACTGATGGTGCTTTGAGTCGAAGCCGTTTATTGCCGACCCTGCTCGGCATTCTGCTTCTACTAATGGGCCTGGCCTTGCTGGCCGGGGGGATCAAGCTGAGCATGCTCGGCGGCTCGCTGTATTACCTGCTGGCCGGTATCGGCCTGATGGTGGCCGGTGGGCTGCTGCTGGCCGACCGTTATGCGGCGCTGAGCGTGTACGCTATGGTGCTGTTCGCCAGTACCGTCTGGGCACTGTGGGAAGTCGGTCTGGACTGGTGGCAACTGGTGCCGCGTCTGGCGCTGCTCTTTACCCTCGGCATCGTCATGCTGCTGCCATGGTTTCGTCGCCCGTTGCGTCGCGGCGACTTCAACCCGGTCGGCACCGGTGTGCTGAGTGCTGCCGTGGTCATCGCCGGTATCGCCGCGCTGGCCAGCCTGTTCACCAACCCCGGTGAAATCAAAGGCCAACTGGACCGTGACGCCGTGCCTGGCATGAGCAACACCGCCCCGGCCATGCCGGATGGCGACTGGAACTCCTACGGCCGCAGTGCCCATGGCGATCGCTACTCGCCACTGGCGCAAATCACCCCGCAGAACGTCAGCAAACTGGTTCCCGCCTGGACTTTCCGCACCGGTGACTTGCCTGGCCCGAACGACCCGGGCGAAACCACCGCCGAAAACACCCCGCTCAAAGCCAACGGCATGCTCTATGTCTGCACGCCGCACAGCCAGGTGATCGCACTGGACCCGGACACCGGCAAGGAAATCTGGCGTTTCGATCCGAAGCTCTCCACGCAGAACGCGGCGAACTTCAAGGGTTGGGCGCACATGACCTGCCGTGGCGTGACCTATCACGATGATGCCGCCTACGCGTCCGAGCAGAGCCCGACCGGCACTGCCAACGCGCCAGTGACCAGCGTCTGCCCGCGCCGGATCTTCCTGCCGACCGCCGACACCCGCCTGATCGCCCTGAACGCCGACACCGGCAAGATGTGCGAAGACTTCGGTAGCGGTGGCCAGGTCGACCTGACCGCCAACATCGGCAGCTTCACCCCTGGTGGTTACTACTCCACTTCGCCACCGGCGGTCACCAAAGACCTGGTGGTGATTGGCGGCCACGTCACCGACAACGTTTCCACCGACGAGCCAAGCGGCGTCATCCGCGCGTTCGACGTGCACACCGGCAAACTGGTGTGGAACTGGGACAGCGGCAATCCGGACGACACCACGCCGATTGCCGAAGGCAAGGTCTACACCCGCAACTCACCGAACATGTGGTCCATGTTCGCCGTCGACGAAAAACTCGGCATGCTGTACCTGCCGATGGGCAACCAGACCCCGGATCAGTTCGGTGGCGCGCGTACCCCTGAATCGGAACTGCACTCCGCCGGCCTGACCGCGCTGGACATCGCCACCGGCAAAGTGCGCTGGCACTTCCAGTTCACTCACCATGACCTGTGGGACATGGACGTCGGTGGCCAGCCAACCCTGATGGACCTGAAAACCGCAGACGGTGTGAAGCAGGCGGTGCTTGCGTCCACCAAGCAAGGCAGCATTTACGTGCTGGACCGCAGCAACGGCCAACCGATCGTGCCAATCAATGAAATCCCGGTGCCGCAAGGCGCGGTGGAAGGCGACCACACTTCGCCGACCCAACCGATGTCCGACCTGAACTTCGTGCCGCCGACCCTCAAGGAACGCGACATGTGGGGCGTGACCCCGTTCGATCAGATGCTGTGCCGGATCGACTTCAAATCCCTGCGTTACGACGGCATGTTCACGCCGCCGTCGCTGCAAGGCTCGATCGTTTATCCGGGTAACTTCGGCGTGTTCGACTGGGGCGGCATGTCGGTTGACCCGGTGCGTCAGATTGCTTTCGTGAACCCGAGCTACATGGCGTTCAAATCGAAACTGATCCCGGCCGCCGAAATCGCCAAACAAGGCCCTCGCGTCAGCGAAACCCAAGGCGTACAGCCCAACAAAGGCGCGCCATACGGCGTGATCCTCGAAGCCCTGCTGTCGCCAATGGGCCTGCCGTGCCAGGCACCGGCGTGGGGTTACGTGGCGGCGGTCGACCTGACCACCCACAAAACCATCTGGAAGCACAAGAACGGCACCGTGCGCGACAGCTCGCCGGTTCCGATCCCTCTGAGCATGGGCGTACCGAGCCTGGGCGGGACCTTCACCACTGCCGGTGGCGTGGCCTTCCTGAGCGGCACCCTCGACCAGTACCTGCGCGCCTACGACGTGAAAAACGGCAAGCAGCTGTGGGAAGGCCGCCTGCCAGCCGGCGCGCAAACCACACCGATGACCTACACCGGCAAGGACGGCAAGCAATACGTGCTCGTTGTTGCGGGTGGTCACGGCTCGCTGGGCACCAAGCAAGGTGACTATGTGATTGCGTACAAACTGTCGGAATAAGCGGTAGCGGCAGTTAAAACAAAGGCGACGCCCTGTGAGGGGCGTCGCCTTTTTTTGTGGGCGCTGCAATCCCCGCCATCCCCAAAATCCCTGTAGGAGCGGGGGGGGGGGGGGGGGGGGGGGGGGGGGGGGGGGGGGGGGGGGGGGGGGGGGGGGGGGGGGGGGGGGGGGGGGGGG
>NZ_JBWKWT010000029.1:0-57699 GCF_059422365.1 Pseudomonas sp. GW821-FHT01E10 | reverse complement strand
CAAGGAGTTTTCCGTTTCGACTGCGCCGGAAGTGGGGCGAATTATAGACGTCCAGGATCTGCCGTCAACCTCTAATTACGCCTTTCTTGCAGAAGGTGCCTTTTTAACGATTAAACGTGGAATTCGGCGGGTTACAGGCGGCAATCTCAATACTAATAACAACGCACCTATAGAAGCGTAGATCGCCCACTCCCTCAGATCGGCGCGAACGATCCACAACATATGCAGTAACCCAAGCCCGAGAATCACATAGACCAACCGATGCAGTCTTTTCCAGCGAACGCCCAAATGCCGCTGACTGTAACGATTGGAGGTAACCGCCAGCGCCAACAAACCGAGAAAACCCAGCACCCCGACGATAATGTACGGCCGCTTGCGCAACTCGATACCCAGTTGTGACCAATCAAAGCCGAGGATGAACGCCGTATAACCGCTCAAATGCAAAACCACATAGGCGAAACACCACAACCCCAACTGCCGTCGGACAGCTATCCACCCCGACCAACCGGTGAGCTTCTGCAATGGCGTCATGCTTAACGTAATGAGCAGCAGGACAAGCGTCCCCAACCCTAGACGATCAACCAGCACCTTTCCTGGATCAGGCCCCAGCACATCCGCCCAGGCTTGATACAACCAAAGCAGCGGCCAAACAGCTGCGGCGATAAAGACACCAATACGCCAGAACAGATATCGCATCAGTAATTCTTCCGCAGATCGAGCCCTGCATATAAAGAAGCGACTTCATCCGAGTAGCCGTTGAACATTTGCGTGTCCCGCACATTGGGCTTGAACAGACCGCTCGGCAAACGCCTTTCCCGTGCCTGCGTCCAACGCGGGTGGTCGACTGTCGGGTTCACGTTCGCATAAAAGCCATACTCATTCGAGGCAATGCTCTGCCAGGTGGTTTTCGGCTGCTCACTGACCAGGCTGATTCGCACGATGGACTTGATGCTCTTGAAGCCGTATTTCCACGGCACCACCAGACGTAGCGGCGCACCGTTCTGATTGGGCAACTCACGTCCATACATGCCTACAGCGAGAATCGCCAACGGATTCATCGCCTCATCCAGACGCAGCCCTTCTACATATGGCCAGTCGATCAAGGCGAAGCCAGAACGTTGTCCAGGCATACTCTTGGGATCTTGCAGGGTTTCAAAGCGAATAAATTTGGCCTTGGACGTCGGTTCTACTTCCTTCAGCAAAGCCGAAATTGGAAAACCTATCCACGGAATGACCATCGACCAGGCCTCCACACAGCGAAGACGATAAATACGCTCTTCCAGCTGATAAGGCTTCATGAAGTCTTCCAGCGCATACCGCCCCGGCTTACCCACCTCCCCGTCTACCACCACGCTCCACGGTTCGGTTTTTAGCGCACCGGCGTTGGCCGCAGGATCGCCTTTGTCGGTACCGAACTCATAGAAGTTGTTGTAGTGGGTCGCATCCTTGAAAGGCGTGATTGCTTCATCCTTGACGTTGACCGCCCCCCATTTAGTGGAAGGCAGTTTTTCGGCAAACCAGGACGGCGCCTTGCCAGGCTCGACATCGGCATAACGCGCAGCATCGTCGGCACTCGCCCAGCGCGGCAGCGTACTCACAGCCAAACCGGCAACGGCCGCGCCTAATACATTGCGACGAGAAAGGTAGAGAGATTCAGGCGTGACGTCTGACTCATGACAGTCAGACGCTTTGGGGACTTTGATCAGCATGGCAACTCCGCAGCATTGGAGGACAGATGCACCCATAGACTGCGGAGTATGAGGGAAATTACATCACTCGGCTTTTTTGTGCCGACGAAGACGCAGCAGGTACTGCACCGGCCCGGAAGCCGCATAGGCAAGGAAAACCAGCAGCAGGATGCGCGGCGGATCACTGAATACAACGGCAAATACCAGCACCACTGCCAGGATCGCGACAAAGGGAACGCGCCCCTTCAAGTCCAGCTCCTTGAAGCTGTTGTACTTGATGTTACTGACCATCAGCATGCCTGCGGCGGCAACCATCAGTGCAACCAGGAACGACATTTTGGAACCCTGAATGCCGTAATCGCTGAACGCCCAGACAATGCCCGCGACCACACCGGCCGCGGCCGGGCTGGCCAGACCGATGAAGTAGCGCTTGTCGGCGGTGCCGACCTGCGTGTTGAAGCGTGCCAGGCGCAACGCCGCACCCGCCACATAGATGAAGGCGACCATCCAGCCGACTTTGCCCATATCGCCCAAGGCCCAGCCGAATGCCAGCAAAGCCGGCGCGACGCCAAAGGCAACCATATCCGACAGCGAGTCGTACTCCGCACCGAAGGCGCTTTGGGTGTTGGTCATGCGAGCGACGCGACCGTCGAGGCCGTCGAGCACCATGGCAACGAAAATCGCGATCGCGGCAAACGCAAAATACTTGCTCGCGCCGATTGCATCACCGGCACTCAAGGCGCTCTGGGCGCTCATCGAGTTGATGATGGAATAGAACCCTGCGAAGAGGTTCGCAGTGGTGAACAGATTCGGCAGAAGATAGATACCACGATGCCGGACTTTACGGCCTTCAGCGTCATGCCCTTCTTCGATGTGCTCATCGATGGGCAGAAGGCTTTCGGCGTCAGAAGCCTGCTTTGGCTCTTCGGGACGTTCGCTCATGGACATTACCTTGCAACGGGGTGGAAAGTTTCGACAGGTGTCTGGGACGACGGTTCGACCGCAAACGATGCAGCTTTATACCAGAACCGGCGGATCCAAACGAAAAAACGCGGCCTAGGCCGCGTTTTCCGTACAAGCTCGTGACTTAGTTCTTGGCTTTGTCGACGATCTTGTTGGCACCGATCCACGGCATCATGGAGCGCAGTTGCTCACCGATGATTTCGATACCGTGAGCGGCGTTGTTACGACGCTTGGCGGTCATCGAAGGATAGCCGGTGGCGCCTTCGCTGATGAACATCTTGGCGTATTCGCCGTCCTGAATACGTTTCAGGGCGTTGCGCATGGCCTGACGGGATTCGGCGTTGATTACTTCCGGACCTGTCACGTACTCGCCGTACTCAGCGTTGTTGGAGATCGAGTAGTTCATGTTGGCGATACCGCCTTCGTACATGAGGTCAACGATCAGCTTCAATTCGTGCAGGCATTCGAAGTAGGCCATTTCCGGCGCGTAGCCAGCTTCAACCAGGGTTTCGAAACCGGCTTTTACCAACTCAACGGTACCGCCGCACAGAACGGCTTGTTCGCCGAACAGGTCGGTTTCGGTCTCGTCCTTGAAGGTGGTTTCGATGATGCCGGTACGACCGCCACCAACGCCGGCAGCGTAGGACAGTGCAACGTTTTTGGCGTTGCCCGAAGCATCCTGGTAGATAGCGATCAGGTCAGGGATACCGCCGCCTTTGACGAACTCGGAACGCACGGTGTGGCCCGGAGCTTTCGGCGCGATCATGATCACGTCGAGGTCAGCGCGCGGAACAACCTGGTTGTAGTGGATCGCGAAACCGTGGGAGAAGGCCAGGGTGGCGCCTTTCTTGATGTTCGGCTCGATTTCGTTCTTGTACAGCGAGGACTGGAACTCGTCCGGGGTCAGGATCATGACCAGGTCGGCAGCTGCTACGGCGGAAGCAACGTCAGTCACTTTCAGGCCGTGGGCTTCAGCTTTGGCAACGGTGGCCGAACCTTTACGCAGGCCAACGGTAACGTCAACGCCGGAGTCTTTCAGGTTGCACGCTTGAGCGTGGCCTTGGGAGCCGTAACCAATGATGGCAACTTTCTTGCCCTGGATGATCGACAGGTCGCAGTCTTTATCGTAGAAAACTTTCATGAATTTCCCCTTTATATCTGGCCCTCAGGCCATTCGCTAATTTGGTTTAGATGCTCAGTACTTTGTCGCCGCGGGCAATCCCGGTGACGCCACTGCGTACGGTTTCCAGAATCGAGGCAGTGCCGATCGATTGAATGAAGCTGTCGAGCTTGTCGCTGGTACCGGTCAATTGAACGGTATACACGCTGGCGCTGACATCAACGATCTGCCCACGATAAATATCGGTGGTGCGCTTGATCTCGGCGCGCTGGGCGCCGGTGGCCTTGACCTTGACCAGCATCAGTTCGCGCTCGATGTGAGCACTCTCCGACAAGTCGACCAGTTTGACCACTTCGATCAGCTTGTTCAGGTTCTTGGTGATCTGCTCGATGATTTCATCATGGCCGACAGTGGTTAGCGTCAGACGCGACAAAGTCGGGTCTTCGGTTGGCGCCACGGTCAGGCTTTCGATGTTGTAGTTGCGCTGCGAAAACAGGCCGACTACACGAGACAGAGCGCCCGGTTCGTTTTCCAGAAGCAGGGAAATAATGTGCCGCATGATTAAGTACGCTCCGTCTTGCTCAACCACATATCACGCATGGAGCCGTCTTTGATCTGCATCGGGTAGACGTGCTCGCTGGTGTCAACCGAGATATCGATAACCACCAGGCGATCTTTCATGGCGAACGCCTCCTCCATCTTCGACTTCAAATCTTTCGAGTCGGTGATGCGCACGCCAACGTGACCATAGGCCTCTGCCAGTTTGACGAAGTCAGGCAGCGATTCCATGTAGGAGTGCGAGTGACGGCTGCCATAACTCATGTCCTGCCACTGGCGAACCATACCCAGCACGCCATTGTTCAGGATGACGATTTTTACCGGCAAACCGTATTGCAGGCAGGTCGACAGTTCCTGAATGTTCATCTGGATGCTGCCCTCGCCTGTTACGCAGGCGACATCGTCATCCGGGAAGCTCAGCTTGATGCCCATGGCCGCCGGAAAACCGAAGCCCATGGTGCCCAGGCCACCGGAGTTGATCCAACGGTTCGGCTTGTTGAACTTGTAGTACTGCGCCGCGAACATCTGATGCTGACCCACGTCGGAGGTCACAAAGGCGTCGCCCTTGGTCACTTCGCACAGGGTTTCGATCACGGTCTGCGGCTTGATCACGCTGCCGTCGCCCTTGTCGTAAGGGAACAGACCGCGGTCACCGCGCCACTCATCAACTTGCTTCCACCAGCTGGCAACGGACTCCTTGTTCGGGGTCTCGCCGATTTCCTTGAGGATCGCGACCATTTCGGTCAGGACGCTCTCGACCGGGCCAACGATAGGCACGTCTGCCTTGATGGTCTTGGAAATCGAAGCCGGGTCGATGTCGATGTGAATGATCTTGGCATTCGGGCAGAACTTGGCCGGGCCGTTGATCACGCGGTCATCGAAACGCGCGCCGACTGCAAGGATCACATCGGCATGGTGCATCGCCAGGTTGGCGGTGTAGCTGCCGTGCATGCCGAGCATGCCGATGAACTGACGGTCGGTGCCAGGGTAGGCACCCAGGCCCATCAGGGTATTGGTCACTGGCAGGTTGAGCATCTTCGCCAGCTCGGTCAGCGGCGCAGAGCCACCACCGAGGATCACGCCGCCGCCCGAATACAACACAGGGCGCTTGGCCGCCAGAAGCATTTCGGCTGCCTTGCGGATTTGCCCGGAGTGACCGCGAACGGCCGGGCTGTAGGAACGCAGTTTGGCTTTTTTCGGGAAGATGTATTCGAACTTTTCGGCCGGGTTGGTCATGTCTTTCGGGATATCGACAACGACCGGACCAGGACGACCGGATTGCGCCAGGTAGAACGCCTTCTTCATGACTTCCGGGATTTCCGAGGCGTGCTTGATCATGAAGCTGTGCTTCACGATCGGCCGGGAGATACCGATCATGTCGGTTTCCTGGAACGCATCGGTGCCTACCATGGTGCTAGGCACCTGGCCGGAAATGACCACCATCGGAATGGAGTCCATGTAGGCCGTGGCAATACCGGTGATGGCGTTGGTTGCGCCCGGGCCGGACGTCACCAGTACCACGCCGGCTTTACCGGTGGCACGGGCATAGCCGTCAGCCATATGGGTCGCAGCCTGCTCGTGACGAACCAGGATGTGGGTCACTTCCGGTTCTTTGAACAGGGCATCATAGACATGAAGAAGAGCACCACCCGGGTACCCGTAGATATATTTGACGCCTTCGTCACGCAAAAAGCGGACGAGCATCTCACCGCCAGATAAAAGCTCCACGTTGTTCACCTCTAAAACGCCAGAATACCGCCCACATACAAGAGGACGGGTCTTAATAGGTTTACTTCTCGGCAGAGCATGAGCGACGGTGGTCGCCGACTACGTCAGCACTGACTGAGCAAGTATTGGGATCGTCCCAAGTGTTGCGGGCCTTTCCCACCCAGCGCGAGGTAACGCGTTGCGGGTGTAACAGGTCGGCGCGGATGTGCGCCTCATGATCTGCCGAGTGGGTCTGCTTCTGGCAGTCCCTCTACAGCGGACTTTGGATTCTTCTGTTTCGCCCATCGCAAGTCAAGCCGTCAATGTGCTTTATTGAACTAAGCGCATGAGAACGCAAGAAAAAACCTTTAAACCGCAACTGTGTTAGCTTCAATTGCGCACCCCCGATAAGGAAATGGCATGCGAACGCTCATCTTCACCGCCAGCTTGCTGATCAGCCTGAGCCCTTTGTGCATGGCGGGTCAGATCTATAAATGGGTCGATGCCCAGGGCGTCACCCATTTCGATGCACAGCCGCCCCAAGGCCGGGAGGCCACCGTCATGGTCACGCCCTCCCCGCCCGTCGGCAAGCCGGGCGCGCTACCGCGCGGCAACGTCATCGGCGATCAAAAGGCCATCGATCACAAAGTGAAAAAGCAGGTCGCCGAGCAGCAGGCCCAGCTAAGAGTGTTCTGTGAACAAGCTCGGACGAACCTGGCTCAACTGCAGAACAATCCGCGATTGCGGGAGGAAGTCGACGGCGAGACGCGCCGCCTGACCGACCAACAACGTCAGGAGCGCCTCACCGAAGCACAGAAACAGATTGCGAAAAACTGCCAGTAAGCACTGGCAGTTTCCGATTCAGCGGGAGACGGTGATCAACGCGTCGAACTCTTTGAGCAAGACCTGAAGCTGCCGATCCTTGCCCTGGACATTGCGGGAGGCGAAGACCATTTCGGCCATCTCCTGAATCCCTGATGCGTTGGGCAATGGCAGATCCTGCTCCAGGATCGACTTCATCCTTGGCAAGAAGACCCATTGCAGCCATTGCTCGAAATCCAGCGTATCCACCGAAAACGGTTCAACGCTGGAGAGCGCCTCAGCAGACGGCGGCACTTCATCCCACCAGCCCTGAACGCGCAGCTCGCGCTCGATCAACAGCAACTGTTCGGCAATCTTCGGAAAGCGCATATCCATCACAGCGAAACCTTGGCCTTCTGACGAGCCAACGCAGCACCGGCCGGGTCACCCTGCTTCTCTCGGGCCTGGGCGATCAATTCCCACAGGCTGGCCTGAAGATCCGGACGCCCATTGGCGAACGTCAGGCCACGGCGGGCAAACTGCTCGGCCTGAGCCGCATCACCTTGAGCCATACGCACCTGGGCCAAGCGATAAAGTACTTGCGGCTCGCGCGGTGCAACACGCTGGGCACGTTCGAGGCTGGAAGATGCACCATTAAGGTCGCCACTGGCCTGTTGCTGCTGGGCGGTGGTCAACAATGCCAGGACCGGACCGTCCAGTTGTTCATCGGCGGACAGTCCGCCGGAGTTCGCCGAAGGAATCCCGCTGGGCGTCGACGGCATGCTGTAGCTACCCTGATTGATCGGCGCCGACTGAACCGGCGAGGTATCAATCGGCCCCGGAGTAATCGGGCCTGGGGTAATCGGCGAAGTGCTGATCGGTGCCGAGGAGACGGCGCCACCACCCGGGACCATCACCACGACCCCGGTGTCACCTTGCGGGATCGCCTGAGTCTGAGCTTGTACAGGACGTTTCACCGTCGACTGACGGAAACCGCCATTCGCCGAAATCCGCTCACTGTTGGAGACGGCAGTGCCGGCATCCTCAACCGGGATCGAACCACGCTGCACAGTGGAGCAGCCGCTGAGCAAAGCCACGGCAGTCACCGCTGGAATCAACCACTTGTTCACTTCAAATCCTCTTTGCTTAATTCATCCAGCCCTTGACCCAATCCATCACCGATTCTGCAGGGCTTTCACCACCGCAAGCAGCACCGGGAGGCGGTTCACTGCCGCGAATATACGGCATCTGCACCGCACCTGGGCAGTTGGCTTCGGAACCTTGACCAGTGCGCGAATCGACCCAGGCCTGAACAATGTTGTCCGGTTGCGGCATGTCCAGCGGCAGCGGATCGGCCTTGCGCATGAAACTGGTCCAGACCTGCAACGCGCCGGTGGCACCGGTGAACGGTGTCTTGCCATTATCATCGCGCCCCAGCCAGACAACGGCCAGCAGATCCTGACTGAAACCGGCGAACCAGCTGTCCCGCGAATCGTTACTGGTACCGGTCTTACCGGCCAGGGTCAGGGTTTTCGGCAACACGTTATAAACCGAACTACCGGTACCTTCGCGCATGACGCGCTGCATGGCGTTCTGGATCAGGTAAATGGACGCCGGATCAAATTGCTGCTGAATCTGGAACGGATAACGCTTGAGCGGCTCGCCCTCGGCAGTCAGTACGCTGCGAATCCCGCGCATCGGCGTATTGAACCCGCCATTGGCCAGCGTCTGGTACATGGTCGCCACTTCGATCGGGGTCATACCGCCGGCACCGAGCAACATCGACGGGAACGCCGGGAATTCGCGGCTTACGCCCAGGCGTGCCAGGGTCTTCAAGACATTCGGCACGCCCACCGCCAACCCGAGACGCGCGGTCGACAGGTTGTAGGAATGCGCCAACCCTTGGTACAGGAACACCGTGCCGTGGGAACGGCGATCATAGTTCTGTGGTTTCCAGATCTGACCGTCCGCGCCTTTGACCGAGAAGTAGTCGTCCGATAGCCAACTGGTGAGCGTGTACTGGCTCGGCTTTTCAAGAGCGGTCAGATAAACCGCCGGCTTGATCAAAGAGCCGATCGGTCGCACCGCGTCCAACGCACGGTTAAAACCGGCAAAACTCGCCTGACGGCTGCCGATCATGGCCTGGACCTCACCGGTTTCCGGGTTGGTCACGACCATCGCGGCTTCCACGTCATCGGAACCCTTGCGCCCGGCCAGGCGCTTGAACGTGTCGTTGACCGAGGCTTCGGCTTTCATCTGCAGGATCGGGTCGAAACTGGTGAAGATTCGCAGCCCTTCTTCGGTCAAGTCTTCGTCGCGGTAGTCTTCGCGCAACTGACGTTTAACCAGATCAAGGAAGCCCGGGAACGAGCTGTCGGCCAACTTGCCGCGAGTGGTCACACCCAGTGGCATTTTCTTCGCCGCCTCAACCTGTTCGGCGCTGGCAACGCCTTGCTCCTTCAGAACATCGAGCACCAGATTGCGCCGCTCCAGAGCCCGCTCAGGGTTGCGGCGCGGGTTGTAATAGGACGGCCCCTTGACCATGCCCACCAACAAAGCGACTTGATGCAGTTTCAGCTCGGACAATGGCTGCCCGAAGAAAAACTGGCTGGCCAGGCCGAAGCCGTGCACCGCGCGCTGACCATCCTGGCCGACGAATACTTCATTGAGGTAAGCCTCAAGAATTTCGCTCTTGTCGTAATGCAGCTCAAGCAACATCGCCATCATGGCTTCGGTGAGCTTACGGGTCAGGCTGCGTTCACTGGTGAGGTAGAAGTTCTTGACCAACTGTTGCGTCAGCGTACTACCGCCCTGGGTCATCTTGCCGCCCGAGGTGTTGACATAGATAGCTCGGGCAATCGACTTCGGCGACACGCCCCAGTGGCTGTAGAAATCCCGGTCTTCTACAGCAACCAGGGTTTCGAGCAGATACGGCGGAACCTGATCGATCTTGATCAGGATGCGGTCTTCAAGGTTTTTCGGGTAAATCCCGCCGATCAGCAGCGGCTCCAGTCGCACCACGGAAAGCTTCGAACCGTTGGTCGCCGAGAGCTCGGCCACGTAATCGCCGGAGAACCGCACGCGCACGGGCTGCGCCTGCTCCATGCCTTCATAGAACTGGAAGCCTCGGGTATTCAAGTCGACGGTATTGCCATTGACCGCTGCCGCGCCGGGGCCGTTGCTGACCGCTTCGCGTCGGTAGCCCAAGGCATCGAGTTCGGTGAGGAAGTCGTCCTTGCTGAGCTTTTGTCCGACGAACAGCTCGAGCGGGCGCGCGTACACCTTGGCCGGGATGGTCCAGCGCTTGCCGGAAAACTTCTCCTGAACCACGGCGTCGAGGTAAACCGCGAACCCGGCCAGCACCACAAGGCCGACCAGGCTGAGTTTAAGGGCCCAGCCCAGCCAGGGGCGCATGCCCTTGGAAGGTGGTTTTTTAGGGGTGCGGGGGGATCGAGATCGAGTCATGGCGGCGGATTATACGCACTTTATTCATCCTCAACAGGAGCCCTCTGAGGTTTGCGTCGGACGGACTTGCAGCCATAATGACGGCCTTGAATTTCCCCCCAGACTCTGAAGGATCGCCTGTGAGCCAGTCCCTGATCGCTGCCCTGCAAAACCCGGCCCTCTACCCGCATCCCGTAGAAGGGTTCCAGGTCATCGAGACCCATATTTCCTGGGTGATACTCACCGGTCCCTATGCTTATAAAGTGAAGAAGCCGGTGAATTTCGGCTTCCTCGATTTCACCAGTCTCGAAGCTCGCAAGCATTTCTGCGGCGAAGAGCTGCGCCTGAACCAGCGCCTGACCCATGACTTGTATCTTGAAGTGCTACCGATCACCGGCAGTGCCGAGGCGCCACAACTGGGCGGCGATGGTCCGGTTGTCGATTACGCCCTGAAAATGCGTCAGTTCCCGCAAAGCCAACTGCTCAGCACCCTGCAAGCCAACGGCGAATTGACCACCACGCACATCGACGCGATGGCCGCGCAGATCGCTCAATTCCACCTCAGTGCGCCGAAAGTGCCTGCCGAACACGAAGCCGGCACGCCGGACAGCGTCATGGCGCCGGTACGGCAGAACTTCGAACAGATCCTTCCGTTCCTCAGCGACAAGGCCGATCTGTTGCAACTCGAGGCACTGCAAGCCTGGGCCGAAAGCAGCTTCGAGCGCCTCAAGCCACTGTTCGCCCAGCGCAAGGCCGACGGCTTCATTCGTGAATGCCATGGTGACATTCACCTGGGCAACGCTACCGTGATCGACGGCAAAGTGGTGATCTTCGACTGCATCGAGTTCAACGAACCGTTCCGCTTCACCGACGTTTACGCCGACACCGGCTTCCTGGCAATGGACCTGGAAGACCGCGGCCTGAAGAGCCTGGCGCGCCGTTTCATCAGCCAATACCTGGAACTGACCGGCGACTACCAGGGTCTTGAGCTGCTGAACTTCTATAAAGCCTACCGCGCCCTGGTTCGCGCCAAGGTCAGCCTGTTCAGCATGCCGGCCGAGGCCGACCCGGTGCAGCGCGCTACCACTCTGCGTCAGTACCGCAACTACGCCAACCTGGCGGAAAGCTACAGCACCATTCCTTCGCGTTTCCTGGCGATCACCCACGGTGTTTCCGCCGTCGGCAAAAGCCATGTGGCCATGCGCCTGGTGGAAGCATTGGGTGCCATTCGCCTGCGTTCGGATGTCGAGCGCAAGCGCATGTTCGGCGAACAGACCGTACCGAACGACCCGCAGGCCGGCATCTATAGCGCCGACGCCAGCGTCGCCACCTATGCCCGCCTGCATGAGGTTGCCAATGTAATTCTGCGTGCCGGCTTCCCGGTGGTGATCGATGCCACTTATCTCAAGCGCGACCAACGCGACAGCGCGGCAAAAATCGCCGAGGCCACCGGCGCGCCGTTCCTGATCCTCGATTGCGACGCGCCACAAGCGGTGATCGAGAGCTGGTTGAAGCAACGCCAGGCGGACAACAACGATCCGTCCGACGCCAACCTGGCTGTTATCGCCGCCCAGCAAGCCAGCCGCGAGGCACTGACGCCAGCAGAAATCCTCTGCAGCAAGCGCGTCCAGACCAATGAAAGTGGCACCCTCGATACGGTCGTTGCGCAGATTCGCCAGCGCCTGCCTGGTCTGTAAGAAACTATTTCAACCGTGAAGCCCTCACCGGCTTCACGGCTGCCAAATAGTGGCACTATACTGGCGTCATAAAACCATCAGGTGATGTGACATGAGCCAGCCAAAACTTCTCGACACCCCGCTTTATGCCTTGCTGCACAAAGACGACATCACAAGCTTCAACAATGAACGCCCGAAAGATGGACCTATCGACATGGTCGGTGGTGACTTCCGCGGGCTCGATCTGCGTGAACTGAACGCCGACGGCATCGACTTCACCGATGCCTACTTTCGCTCTGCCGACTTGCGCGGCGTCGACTTTCGCAACTCATCCCTGGAAGGCGCGAGCCTGGCCCACGCGCAGATCTCCGGCGCCTACTTCCCGCCAGAGCTGAGTGCCGATGAGATCCTGATGTCGATGAATTTCGGTACACGCCTGCGTTATCGCACCCGCTAAAAGCGACGTCTCACCCAGTCCAGCGCCCCCGCCTTGCGCTGGACGTTGTACTTTTTTTGCTCGAAAACTCAATTTCCCACACGCCCTCGGACTACATGCTCCGCCTTTTCACGCCGCTTCTTGAGTTTTCCTCTTAGAAGCTTTTGCGTCGAAACCGACCAAACAATCACGCTTTTCCTACTGATGGCTACACTGCTGAGAGGCTCGCCCACGCACCATTCGGCTGTCGCAAGGAGGCTTGATGAATGATGAACTGCAACACCTGAAGAATCTTGGCAAGACGTCGGCGCAATGGCTGCATGCCGTGGGCATCCACAGTGCCTCGGACTTGCGTCGGCTGGGAGCTGTGGACGCTTATCGGGCCGTGCGCACTCGCGGTTTTCGGGCGTCCAAGGTGTTGTTGTATGCGATTGAAGGCGCGTTGATGGATGTCCACTGGAACGACATTCCCGCCGAGCGCAAGGAAGCCTTGAACAAACAGCTGGATGCTATTTCGTCTCGCCACAAGAATTGAACGGATAATTTCACTCGAACGCACAGCCTGAAACCCAATGATTACGAGGCTTTCCAGCGAAGGAATGACGTAATTCACGGAAACGAGAAATCAGCGATTGACTTGGTAATGAGAATCGCTATGATTATCACAACTGGTCGCGAGACTGGTCGATATTCTGAAAAGCCCTTGGTTCGGACTCTCAGATTATCTCCTCATCAGGCTAATCACGGTTATTTGACCCGGCTCTTGCCGGGTCTTTTTTTGCCTGTGGAAAACTCGCGTGATCTTATTGGCCTGACGGCTTGCCGAACTGCTTGCGCATTTGCGCGCAGTAATCCTGCGGTGGCGTGGTGGGCGTATACCAGACGTAATCGGCCATGGCCGACGTGACCTCAGCGCCCTGCTCCGCCAGCATCAATACCGTTGGTGCCTTGGGCTCCCCCAGGTCCAGCACATGGATCGGCACCCCGACATCCTTGCGGGCGTGGAACGCGCCGGTAAACAACAGTGAAGGCATCGGTGCCGCCCGTAATCGCTCGGCTATCCGCCGGTCACGCTGCTGCTGCACGGCCAGCATCGCGGGCATCTGTGATTCAGGCAGCAAGCCGCAGTGGGAATCGCTGATCTGTGCCAGCAACTCGTTCCTGACCGTCGGAGCGTTGGAACGCGCACCGCTCAATGTTGGCGGTTTGGCATAGACAGTACGGACTTCAGGCGTGTCCAGATTGGCCGCCAGTAACGGGTACGGCTGAGTCAGGGCAAAACGAACGATCGGCCCGTAAAGACTCCAGTCCCATCCCGGCTGCCAGGCCAATGCCCCGGACAAATCGGTCGGCAGCGGTGAGGTATGCCGAACGTCATCGACGCGCTGTTGCTGAGCCGGCGTCAACATTTCCAGCAGCAGACTGCCTTGAGGCCGTCGCTCACCCAGTGCCTGCAATAACCACAATTGCAGTTGATGGTGATCACGATTGTCATGCTGCTCGCCGACGATCAACCGCGAAGGTTCCGCCAACCGTGCAAGCAGTTCTTGCGCGGTCAGGGTCTGACCGCTGCGCAAATCCCGGATTTCGCCGCTGACCGGCGGCACCGCTACATGCTGGCAAGCACTCAGTAACAGCGCGGCCAGAAAAACCATCACGCGTGTTTTCATCCCTAAAACACCTCAGCGGGCGATGATCAGCGGATGCCCACGCTCCGGGTGCGGTTGCACCAATACTTCCAGCCCGAACACTGCCTTGAGCGGTTCCGGGCGCAATACCTGTTCCGGCGTGTCCAGCATCACAGGACACCCACCTTCAAGCAGTAACAAGCGATCACAATAACGCGCCGCCAGGTTCAGATCATGCAGGATCACCAGCACCGCCGCACCGCGATCGGCGAATTCACGCACCGCTTGCAGAGTGGTGTGCTGATGCAGCGGGTCGAGCATCGACGTCGGCTCATCGAGCAACAACGTCTGCCCCGCCTCGCCCGGCCAAAGCTGCGCCAACACCCGCGCCAAATGCACCCGCTGACGTTCGCCACCGGACAACGCCAGATAACTGCGACCGCTCAAGTGCCCCGCATCGGCCGCCTGCAACGCGGCGGCGACAATCTCCTCATCCCGGACCCGACCGCTTTGATAAGGCAGACGGCCCATGCCGACCACTTCTTCGACGCGAAAGGCAAAGTCCAGGGTCGACACTTGCGGCAATACTGCCAAACGCCGGGCTCGCTGCGCTCCGTTCCAATGACTCAACTCACGCTCATCGAGCCAGACGCTGCCATGGTCCGCAGGCAATTCCCCGCACAGGGCGCCGAGCAACGTGCTTTTGCCGGCGCCATTAGGCCCCAACACGCCGAGGACTTCGCCCGGTTTAAGCTCGAGGGTGATGTCCGTCAGGACAATTTTTCGACCGCGGCGGATTTGCAGGTTCTGCGCTCGCAACATCAGGCACGCCCTCTGAGCAATAAATACAGAAAGAACGGCGCGCCGATGAGGGCCGTGACAATCCCGATCGGCAACTCAGCCGGCGCCAGCGCCAGCCGCGCCACCAGATCAGCAAACAACAGGAGACTGGCCCCCGCCAACACCGACGCCGGCAACAACACCCGATGATCGGGGCCGACCAGCAGTCGCACCAGATGCGGCACCACCAGGCCGACAAACCCGATCATCCCCGCCGCAGCTACCGCCGCGCCGACACCCAACGCCGTGCAGAACACCAATTCGCGCTTGAGTCCTTCGACGTCGATACCCAGGTGGCCGGCCTCCGACTCCCCCAGCAATAATGCGTTCAAGGCCTTGGCCCGACGCGGCAACCACAGTGCCACACCGGTACTCACCAGCAATAACGGCCAGAGTCGCGCATAACTGGCGCCGTTAAGGCTGCCCAGGTTCCAGAACGTCAGGGTGCGCAGGGTCGCGTCATCCGCCAGATAGGTGAAGAGCCCGACCGCCGAACCAGCCAGGGCAGTCAATGCAATACCGGCCAGCAGCATGGTCGCGACGTTGGTCTGGCCATTGCGTCGCCCCAGTCGATAGACCAGCGCCGTCACCCCCAACCCGCCGAGAAACGCGCACACCGACAACAGATATGGCCCGAAGGATTCAGGCAGTCCACCGAATACCGAGCCGCCGACAATCGCGATAGCCGCGCCCAATGCCGCGCCGCTCGACACCCCTATCAGGCCCGGATCGGCCAGAGGATTGCGAAACAACCCCTGCATTGCCACACCAGACAGCGCCAGAACCCCGCCCACCGCCAAACCGAGCAAGGTTCGCGGCAGGCGGATTTGCCCGAGGATCAGTTCGGCCTGCTCCAACCCGTCGGCGGCAATCGGCAGGCCGACCAAGCGCAGCGCCGCGCGCAAGGTGTCGAACAACGGCAAACTCACCGGCCCCAACGCCAGCGACAGCCAGATCGCCAGCAAACACAACAGGCTCAAGCCAATGAACAACGCACGAGGTTTAATCAGAAGGGTCATTGGCCAGTCGTACCGGGATCGAACAGGTGCATAAACAGCCTCCTTCAAAGGTTTCCCGGGCATAGTTATGACAGGCCAAGTATTCTCGGCATCCGGTAATCGCCCTGCGGGCGAGCCGTCATTTGATAATTGCTTGCATTTGAACGTCAAGCTCGGACGTACCAGGTCACGAGCCACAGGACTTGAGGATAGACATGAAGCTTCTTTGCACAGGCGCCGAATTGGCTGACGCCAGCAGTCGCGGTTTCGACGTCAACGGCCAGAAGCTCCTGGCCGTACGCCGGGGCGGTCGGGTGTATGTGTATGAAAATCGCTGCCCGCACCGGGGCGTCGGGCTGGAATGGCAGCCCGACCAGTTTCTCGACCCCAGCAACAGCTTGATCCAGTGCGCGACCCACGGCGCACTGTTTCTGATCGAGGACGGTGAATGCGTCGCCGGCCCCTGCGCCGGACAATCCCTGACCAGCATCCCCTGCCACGAAGATGAGCAAGGAATCTGGGTCACGCTCTAACCGTTCAACAGCACATCCAGTCGCCGATCGACCACCATCTCTTCGTGAGTCAAGCGCACGCCATACGCCAGCACTTCGACTCCACACGCCACTGCCTCACGCAACGCAGCTGCGTAGGCCGAATCGATTTCTTCGGCAGGACGCACCGCGTCGATCCCTGTCAGGTTCACGCAATACAACTGCACTGCCCGAATCCCGTCCCTGGCCAAATGCGCCAGTTCGCGCAAATGCTTGGCCCCACGCTGGGTCACCGCGTCAGGAAATGCCGCCACCGCCGAGCCATCAAAGCCCAGGGTGACGCTTTTGACTTCCACATAAGCCGGCCCGCCCGGGTAATCGAGACGAAAATCGATACGGCTGCTTTCCTGACCATAGGCCACTTCGCGCTTCAGTTCGGTAAAGCCGTTCAACTCGGTGATGACGCCAGCCTGCAACGCTTCCTCGATCAAGCCGTTGGCGCGCCCGGTGTTCACACAGAACAGCCGCCCCTGTGGGGTTTCGCCAACTTCCCAAGTGCCGGGCAACTTGCGCTTGGGGTCGGTGGAGCGGCTGAACCAGACTTGCCCGCCCTCGACCTGGCAATTAAGCATCGAGCCAGTGTTCGGGCAGTGAATGGTCAGCAACTCGCCGCCAACGGTTTCGATATCGGCAAGAAAACGCTTGTAACGACGAATCAAGCGCCCCTCTTCAAGGGGAGGATGAAAACGCATCAGCCTTGCCAGCTCTTCAAACCGCGGGCGATCCGCTCGACTGCTTCTTGCAAGCGCGGAAGGCTTTGGGTGTACGCAAACCGCACATGATGCCCGGCCTGATGACGACCGAAGTCCAGGCCCGGAGTAATTGCAACATGCTCGGTTTCGAGGAAGTGTCGGCAGAACGCGAAGGCATCGCCGCCGAACTTGCTGATATCGGCGTACAAATAGAACGCGCCTTCCGGCTCTACGGCGATACCGAAACCCAATTCCCGCAGGGCTGGCAGGAGGAAGTCGCGACGTCGACCGAACTCGGCGCGGCGCTCCTCGATAATGCTGATGGTGGCGGGCTCGAAGCAGGCCAATGCCGCGTGCTGGGCCATGCTCGGTGCGCTGATGTAGAGGTTCTGGGCGAGCTTCTCCAGTTCACCGACCGCTGCTTCAGGTGCGACCAGCCAACCAAGGCGCCAGCCGGTCATGCCGAAATACTTGGAAAAGCTATTGAGGACGAAAGCGCCGTCATCGACTTCCAGCACGCTGGCCGCGTCCGTGCCGTAAGTCAGGCCGTGGTAAATCTCGTCGACCACCAAATGACCGTGGCGGGCCTTGATCGCCGCGGATAGCCCGGCCAGTTCATCACGGGTCAGGATGGTCCCGGTGGGGTTGGCCGGCGATGCGACCAGGGCACCGACGCTGTCGTGATCCCAGTGACGCGCGACCAGGTCCGGGGTCAGTTGATAACGCACGTCCGGGCCGACCGGCACCAGTTGCGCCGCACCTTCCACCAGGCGCAGGAAGTGCCGGTTGCACGGATAACCCGGGTCGGCCAGCAGCCAGTGCTTGCCTGGGTCCACCAGCAAGGCACTGGCCAACAGCAATGCGCCTGAACCGCCAGGCGTGATCAGGATGCGTTGCGGATCGATGTTCAGCCCGTAACGCTGCTGATAAAAACCCGAAATGGCCTCACGCAGCTCAGGAATGCCGCGAGCGGCGGTGTAACGGGTCTTCCCCGCCGTCAGCGCGGCCTGGCCGGCCTGGATGATCGGTTCGGCGGTGGTGAAGTCCGGCTCGCCGATTTCCAGGTGAATCACGTCGTGGCCAGCCGCTTGCAGCTCGTTGGCCCGCGCCAGCAGGGCCATAACGTGGAACGGTTCGATAGCGCGACTACGCGCACTGTAGGACAGAGCCATTAGCCTTCCTTACAACGGGGAAAAGAATTGATTCTACCCAAGCGCAGGAACGAGCGAGAGCCTAAAGCGGTCAGAGCCATATAATGCTGGTCTCAATCGATTCAAGCGTATGTCTCAGGTTTGGCTAAAATCAATAATTGATCAGGTCTCCCTAGCCACCAGACGAAGCTTTGCAATCTTTTGCAAGCACCACGGGCCGCGGGCTCGACATCCGGGAGTAGCGCGGTCCGATTTGATCTGGTAAGTTCGCCCGCTTGCAGCCGCAGGGCCGGCAGGTGTCGGTGATGGAGCAATCCTGCGCAATGGATTACAAGAGTAGAGGCGGTCCATTTCATGCCCACCCAAGCAAAGCAGCAAAATCAGTCGATCAGCGGCTTCGAACCCTACAAAGAAGTGAAGGGCGAAGAGTACATGGGTAAACCCATGCGTGCTCACTTCACCAAGATCCTGAACAAGTGGAAACAGGACTTGATGCAGGAAGTCGACCGTACCGTTGATCACATGAAAGACGAAGCGGCCAACTTCCCTGACCCGGCAGACCGTGCCAGCCAGGAAGAGGAATTCAGCCTCGAATTGCGCGCCCGCGACCGTGAGCGCAAGCTGATCAAGAAAATCGACAAGACCCTGCAACTGATCGAAGACGAAGAATACGGTTGGTGCGAGTCCTGCGGCGTCGAAATCGGCGTCAAGCGACTGGAAGCCCGTCCTACCGCCGACATGTGCGTTGACTGCAAGACCCTGGCGGAAATCAAGGAAAAGCAAGTCGGCAAGTAATCTCGACTTGAACGAAAGACGGAGCGTGCGAACGCTCCGTTTTTGTTTCTGATATTTGCTGATATTTGTTGCGACTTCGAAATCGCCTTCGTCGGATCGCCGCCCGGAACAATCTTCGCTCCTACAAAGGCTGGCGCAATCTCCTGTAGGAGCTGAGCTTGCTCGTGAAGGCGGCTTCAAGCCGTGCTCAATACGATTGGACAGCCTGACATCGCCCTTATGACCGCCATCGCCTCTTCCGCCTACATCGGGCGCTTCGCCCCCACGCCCAGCGGGCATCTGCACTTCGGTTCGCTGGTTGCAGCGCTGGCCTCGTACCTCGACGCCCGTTCGGTCGGCGGGCGCTGGCTGGTGCGAATGGAGGATCTAGATCCGCCACGCGAGGAGCCCGGTGCTCAGGCGGCGATTCTCAAGGCGCTGGAAAGCTATGGTTTCGAATGGGATGGCGAGATGGTCCGACAGAGTGACCGGCACGCGGCCTACGCCGAAGTCCTCAATCGCCTGTTCAGCCAGGGCCTGGCCTACGCATGCACCTGCTCGCGCAAGCAACTGGAGCCGTATCACGGCATCTATCCCGGGTTCTGCCGCAACGCTGGGCACGGCACTGAGAATGCGGCGATCCGCGTGCGTGTACCGGAGCTGGAATACCACTTCATCGACCGGGTGCAGGGCGAATTCCGTCAACACCTGGGCCGCGAGGTGGGTGACTTCGTGATTCGTCGCCGCGACGGGCTCTACGCCTATCAATTGGCGGTGGTGCTAGACGATGCCTGGCAAGGCATCACTGATATCGTGCGCGGCGCCGACCTGCTGGACTCCACGCCACGCCAGCTCTATCTGCAAGAACTGCTCGGCCTGCCGCAACCACGCTACCTGCACATCCCGTTGATTACCCAGCCGGACGGCCACAAACTCGGAAAGTCCTATCGCTCGCCGCCACTCACCGAAGATCAGGCCACGCCGCTGTTGCTGCGCGCATTGCGGGCGCTGGGGCACACTCCCGTTATCGAACTCAATGACGCCACGCCACGGGAAGTGCTGAATTGGGGCATTGCCCACTGGGATGCGTCGCTGATCCCGCGCACACTGACGTTGCCTGAAGCGCAACTGCAGTGATGCCACTTGCAGTGGCGCACCCATCCGTTACCATCGCCGCACGTTTTCGGGCACGCGCATAAAAGAGAGAGGCCGGGATGTACATCTATCGCTTGGTCCTGCTCCTGGTAGTGGGGATTTATCTGTTCTCCCCGGCCATCATGGATTGGTGGATCGACGCCACTGGCGCCTGGTATCGCCCTTATTTGCTCTGGCTGATTCTGATCGTCGTGACCTTCATCCTGCAGAGCCAAAAAGATGCCGATGAGCTTTAGCCTGACCCAGATGATCCTGATCAGCGCCGCGTACCTGGCGGTGCTGTTCGGTGTGGCCTGGATCAGTGAACGGGGCATGATCCCCCGGGCGATCATTCGCCACCCGCTGACCTACACCCTGTCGCTGGGCGTTTATGCCAGTGCCTGGGCGTTTTACGGCACGGTGGGCCTGGCTTATCAGTACGGCTACGGTTTTCTGTCCAGCTACCTCGGGGTTTCCGGGGCGTTTCTGCTGGCGCCGGTGCTTTTGTACCCGATCCTGAAAATCACCCGCACTTACCAACTCTCATCGCTGGCCGACCTGTTCGCGTTCCGTTTCCGCAGCACCTGGGCCGGTGCGCTGACGACGATTTTCATGCTGGTCGGCGTGCTGCCGTTGCTGGCGTTGCAGATTCAGGCGGTGGCCGACTCCATCGGCATCCTCACCCGCGAGCCGGTGCAGCATCGCGTGGCCCTGAGTTTCTGCGCGCTGATTACGCTGTTCACGATTTTCTTCGGCTCGCGCCACATCGCCACCCGTGAGAAACATGAAGGCCTGGTGTTCGCAATCGCCTTCGAGTCAGTGATCAAGCTGATCGCGATTGGTGGCGTCGGCCTGTATGCGCTGTATGGCGTGTTCGACGGCCCGCAACAGCTGGAACTGTGGCTGCTGCAAAACCAGACCGCCCTCGCCGCCCTGCACACGCCTCTGCAGGAAGGCCCATGGCGCACGCTGCTGCTGGTGTTCTTCGCCTCGGCGATCGTCATGCCGCACATGTACCACATGACCTTTACCGAAAACCTCAACCCGCGTTCGCTGGTCAGCGCGAGCTGGGGCTTGCCGCTGTTCCTGCTGCTGATGAGCCTGGCAGTGCCGTTGATTCTCTGGGCCGGGTTGAAACTCGGTGCCACCACCAATCCGGAATATTTCACCCTGGGCATCGGCATCGCCGCCAATAGCAAAGCCCTGGCACTGTTGGCGTATGTCGGTGGATTGTCGGCAGCCAGCGGGCTGATCATCGTTACTACGCTGGCGCTGTCCGGGATGGCACTGAACCACTTGGTGCTGCCGCTCTATCAGCCGCCGGCCGAGGGCAATATCTACCGCTGGCTGAAATGGACCCGCCGGGCGCTGATCGTCGCGATCATCATGGCCGGCTACGGTTTCTACCTGATGCTGGGCGCGGAACAGGACCTGGCCAACCTCGGCATCGTCGCCTTCGTCGCCACCTTGCAGTTCCTGCCGGGCGTGTTGTCGGTGCTGTACTGGCCGACCGCCAACCGTCGAGGCTTCATCGCCGGCCTCCTGGCGGGGATTCTGGTGTGGCTGGTGACCATGCTGTTGCCGCTGGTCGGCAATCTGCAAGGCTTCTACATTCCGTTGCTGAACATGATTTACGTGCTGGACGACACCAGCTGGCACATGGCGGCAATTGCCTCGCTGGCCGCCAACGTGCTGATGTTCACTCTGATCTCACTGTTCACCAACGCCAGCCCCGAAGAGGCCAGCGCCGCCGAAGCCTGCGCGGTGGACAACGTTCGCCGCCCGCAACGCCGCGAACTGCATGCCGCCTCGCCTCAGGAATTCGCCACGCAACTGGCCAAACCGCTGGGTGCCAAGGCCGCGCAGAAAGAAGTCGAACAAGCGCTGCGTGACCTTTATCTGCCGTTCGACGAACGCCGGCCTTACGCCTTGCGTCGTTTGCGTGACCGTATCGAAGCCAACCTCTCCGGCCTGATGGGCCCGAGCGTGGCGCAGGACATGGTCGAAACCTTCCTGCCCTATAAGGCCGGCGGCGAAAACTACGTCACCGAAGACATCCACTTCATCGAAAGTCGCCTCGAGGATTACCACTCGCGCCTCACCGGCCTTGCCGCCGAACTCGATGCCCTGCGTCGCTACCACCGCCAAACCCTGCAGGAATTGCCGATGGGCGTGTGCTCGCTGGCCAAGGATCAGGAAATCCTCATGTGGAACAAAGCCATGGAGGAGCTGACCGGGATTGCCGCGCAGCGTGTGGTCGGTTCGCGCCTGAGCACCATTGCCGATCCATGGAAAGAGCTGCTGCAAGGTTTCATCAATCTGCCGGACGAACACTTGCACAAGCAGCACCTGGCCCTCGATGGCCAGACCCGCTGGCTGAACCTGCACAAAGCGGCGATCGACGAACCGCTGGCACCGGGTAACAGCGGCCTGGTGCTGCTGGTGGAAGACCTGACCGAAACCCAGATGCTCGAAGACAAACTGGTGCACTCCGAGCGCCTGGCCAGCATTGGCCGACTGGCGGCCGGCGTGGCCCATGAAATCGGCAACCCGATCACCGGCATTGCCTGTCTCGCGCAGAACCTGCGCGAAGAACGTGAAGAAGACGCCGAACTCACGGAAATCAGCGGGCAGATCCTCGAGCAGACCAAACGCGTGTCACGCATCGTTCAGTCGCTGATGAGCTTCGCCCACGCGGGCGCTCATCAGCACAGCGACGAGCCCGTTTGTCTGGCGGAAGTGGCCCAGGATGCCATCGGCCTGCTGGCCTTGAACCGGCGCAATTTCGAAGTACAGTTCTACAACCTGTGCGACCCCGATCACTGGGTCGAAGGCGACCCGCAGCGGCTCGCCCAGGTATTGATCAATCTGCTCTCAAACGCCCGTGACGCCTCGCCTCCGGGCAGTGCAGTGCGCGTCAAGAGCGAAGCCGGCGAACACACGGTCGATCTGATCGTCGAAGACGAAGGCAGCGGTATTCCCTCGAGCATCATGGACCGACTGTTCGAACCCTTCTTCACCACCAAGGATCCTGGCGAAGGCACCGGTCTGGGCCTTGCACTGGTCTATTCCATCGTTGAAGAGCATTATGGACAAATCACCATCGACAGCCCGGCTGATGTTCAAAGCCAACGCGGCACCCGTATCCGGGTGACCTTACCGCGTCATGTCGAAGCGACGTCCGCTGTGAACTGAGACCGTCGAGAGTATCGAATCAATGCCGCACATTTTGATCGTCGAAGACGAAACAATTATCCGCTCCGCCTTGCGCCGTCTGCTGGAACGTAACCAGTACCAGGTCAGCGAAGCCGGATCCGTGCAGGAAGCACAAGAGCGTTTCAGCATTCCCACGTTTGACCTGATCGTCAGTGACCTGCGCCTGCCGGGCGCGCCGGGTACCGAGTTGATCAAACTCGGCCTGGGCACTCCGGTGCTGATCATGACCAGTTACGCCAGCCTGCGTTCGGCCGTCGACTCCATGAAAATGGGCGCGGTGGACTACATCGCCAAGCCTTTCGATCACGACGAGATGCTCCAGGCCGTCGCGCGAATCCTGCGTGACCGGCAATCGGCGCAAGCCAGCGGTGAGCCGGTCGTCGGCAAAGCGTCCAATGGCGCCGCAGCAAAAAGTGGTGTCGACAACAGCAACGGCGAAATCGGCATCATCGGCTCTTGCCCGCCGATGCAGGACCTGTACAGCAAAATCCGTAAAGTCGCGCCGACCGATTCCAATGTCCTGATCCAGGGCGAATCCGGTACCGGTAAAGAACTGGTAGCACGTGCCCTGCACAACCTGTCCAAACGCGCCAAGGCGCCGATGATTTCGGTGAACTGCGCAGCCATCCCGGAAAGCCTGATCGAGTCCGAACTGTTCGGCCACGAGAAAGGCGCGTTTACCGGCGCCAGCGCCGGGCGTGCCGGGTTGGTGGAAGCGGCTGACGGCGGCACCTTGTTCCTCGATGAAATCGGTGAACTGCCACTGGAAGCCCAGGCCCGCCTGTTACGCGTATTGCAGGAAGGTGAAATCCGCCGGGTTGGCTCGGTCCAGTCGCAGAAGGTCGATGTACGCCTGATCGCCGCGACCCACCGGGATCTCAAGAGCCTGGCGAAGATCGGCCAGTTCCGTGAAGACTTGTATTACCGCCTCCACGTGATCGCCCTGAAACTGCCGGCCCTGCGCGAGCGCGGTGCGGACGTCAATGAAATTGCCAATGCCTTCCTGGCGCGGCAGAGCGCGCGGGTCAACCGCACCGATCTGAAATTCGCCCTGGATGCCGAGCAAGCAATTCGGCATTACTCCTGGCCGGGTAACGTTCGCGAACTGGAAAACGCGGTCGAGCGCGCGGTGATTCTGTGCGAGAGCCCGGAGATTTCCGCCGAGCTGCTGGGCATCGACATCGAACTCAGCGATCTGGAAGACGACGATTTCATCGGCCTCGCGCCCCAGCAGGGCAACAGCGCCGGTAACACCAGCCACGAACCGACCGAAGATCTGTCCCTGGAAGACTACTTCCAGCACTTCGTGCTCGAGCATCAGGATCACATGACCGAAACCGAACTGGCCCGCAAGCTCGGGGTCAGTCGCAAATGCTTGTGGGAACGCCGTCAGCGCCTGGGCATCCCGCGGCGCAAAACCGGGGTGGCCAGCGAGAGCTGAACCGCGCCTGTCAGATGCGCGGGTAACACGTGACATTGTGGAAAAACTGTTACCTCAGCTTTTTCACGTAACAGAAGCCGGGGCTTACGGTAACGAAGCCCCGGTTTTTTTTGGCCTCGAAAAACCCCATTAGCCCGCCTAACCCCTTGTTTTACTGGGCCTCACAAAAGTTGGCACGCACCCTGCTATATGTTCAGTACAAGAACAATAACAAGTAATGCACAAGACAATAAAAATAAGACGAATCGACTCACGCACAATAAAAACAAGACGGCGAGAGGCGTAGCTAACTGATTCTTTTGGAGAGGCGTTGCATTTGGGGCTTGCCCCGCAACCAGGCCGAGAATAATAAAAAACTGTCCCTAGGCAGTGCCTGAACTGGTTGGATCACACGATCATAGCAACACAGCGACCAAAGCAATCCGTTTGCTCTTGGCTCCCGATTGGGAGGGTCATGAAGGAAAACTTCATGGCGAGGGCGCTCAACAAAAACAAGAAGCCCGAAACCAATAATAAAAATAGAGCAGGCAACTACTTCTGGGGGAGCTTCGGCTCCCCTTGTGGTTTCTGGCGTTTGGCATTCTCTGCCTTGTAGCAGCTGCCGAGCAGTGCGAGGCTGCGTTCGACTGCGCAGCAGTCGCTAATACGGGCAACCGGTTCCTACTGACACACCGCAATTTCTGGTTTTACGACGGCTTCGCCGCCGAACGCAGGCTCGGCAGCTGCTACAAAACCGCCCCTCAAGACATCTCCCTTCAAGCGCTTGCGCAGCTTCCTACACCATCCCCCGACTAAATGCTAGAATCCCGGCCCATCATGCGGTCATTCTTCGTTATGGCCGAACATTCCTTCAAACAGTGCATCCCATGCTGAAGAAGCTGTTCCAGTCATTCCGTTCTCCCCTGCGTCGTACGCAACACATCCGCAGCACGCCTGAAGTGCTCAATAGCGGCCAACATTCGCTGCAAAAGGCGCAATTCAGCCGTTACGCGGTCAACATCGTCGAACGCTTGCAGAACGCCGGTTACCAGGCTTACCTGGTCGGCGGCTGTGTGCGTGACATGCTGCTCGGCATCACGCCGAAAGATTTCGACGTCGCCACCAGTGCCACCCCTGAACAGGTACGGGCCGAATTCCGCAACGCGCGGATCATCGGTCGTCGCTTCAAACTGGTGCATATCCACTTTGGCCGCGAAATCATCGAAGTCGCGACCTTCCGCGCCAATCACCCGCAAAACGACGAGGACGAAGACAGCAACCAGTCTTCCCGCAACGAAAGCGGGCGCATCCTGCGCGATAACGTCTACGGCACCCTGGAAGAAGACGCGCAACGCCGCGACTTCACCATCAACGCCTTGTATTACGATCCGGTCAGCGAGCGCATTCTCGACTACGCCAATGGCGTACACGACATCCGCAATCACTTGATCCGCCTGATCGGCGATCCGAAGCAGCGCTACCAGGAAGACCCGGTGCGGATGCTGCGGGCCGTGCGTTTCGCCGCCAAGCTGAATTTCGGTATCGAGAAGCACAGTGCCCTGCCGATCCGCGATCTGGCACCGATGCTGCGCGAGATTCCATCAGCCCGTCTGTTCGAAGAAGTGCTCAAGCTGTTCCTCTCCGGCCACGCCGCGGACACCTTCGAGATGCTGGTCGACCTGCAGTTGTTCGATCCGCTGTTCCCGGCCAGTGCCGAGGCGCTGGAATACAACCCGACGTACACCCACACGCTGATCAGTGAAGCACTGATCAACACGGACTTGCGGATCAAGCAGAACAAACCGGTCACCCCGGCGTTCCTGTTCGCCGCCCTGCTCTGGCCTGCCCTGCCGGCCCGCGTGCTGCGCTTGCAAGAACGTGGCATGCCGCCGATTCCGGCGATGCAGGAAGCAGCGCACGAGTTGATTGCCGAACAGTGCCAGCGTATTGCGATTCCGAAACGCTTCACCATGCCGATCCGCGAGATCTGGGACATGCAGGAGCGTCTGCCGCGCCGCAGCGGCAAGCGGGCCGACCTGTTGCTGGACAACCCGCGGTTCCGTGCCGGCTACGACTTCCTGCTGCTGCGCGAAAGCGCTGGCGAACAGACTGATGGCCTGGGCGAATGGTGGACCGACTATCAGGACGCCAACGACAGCGAACGTCGGGACATGATCCGCGAACTCAGCGGCAAGGACGACGGCAGCGGTGCTCCGCGCAAACGTCGCCGCAGTGGCGGCGCCAAACGCAAACGCGCTGCCGGCGCTTCGAGCACGACAGGCGAATAAGCCATGGAACGCATCTACATCGGCATGGGCAGCAATCTGGCTGACCCTGCCGAACAGTTGCGCAGCGCTGTCGAGGCCTTGGCACGCTTGCCGCAGACCGAACTGGTCGGTGTTTCCGGGTTTTATCAAAGCGACTCGCTGCTGCCCGGCCAACCGCGTTATACCAACGCGGTCGCCGCTCTCGACAGCCGCCTCGCGCCGCTGGAGCTGCTCGATGCCCTGCAAGCCATCGAGAACGGACAAGGCCGCCAGCGCCTTGAACGCTGGGGCCCGCGCACGCTGGATCTGGACATCGTGTTGTTCGGCGATCGACTGATCGACGAACCGCGCCTCAAAGTCCCTCACTATCACCTGCAGGAACGAGCCTTTGTGCTCTATCCGTTGGCCGAACTGGCACCGGCGGATTTGCGCCTGGCTGACGGCCGCACCCTCGCAGAATTACTCGCCGCCTGCCCGTTCGTCGGCCTGGAACGCCTCCCGGCAGCCTGAGTTGCCGCTTTTGACGATACAAGCCCATCGCAAATCTGCTGAATCGCATCAGTAACGTCGGTAACACCCCCCACGTAACAATGCGGTAACACATGCAATTGACTTCCCGGGTTCTCCTCACGACTATAGGCGTCCCGCTGCCGCCAACGCGGCGCTAAAGGGCGCAGTCCAGGCCTTACAAGCACCACGAAAGAGGGTGCGCCTGTATAAATGACGAATCACGCGCGTTACTCGCAGTAGTTTTCATAGCGCCTGTAATGAGGATTTTTTTCATGCCAGCCATCACCCTGACCACGCTCCAGAGCCTCAAGCAGACAGGTGAAAAGATCACCATGCTGACCTGCTATGACGCGACCTTCGCCCACGCCTGCAATGAGGCCGGGGTTGAAGTGCTGCTGGTGGGCGACTCCCTCGGCATGGTCTTGCAAGGTCACGACAGCACCCTGCCGGTGACCACTGCTGAAATGGCCTACCACGTGGCAGCCGTCAAACGCGGCAACACCGATGCCCTGATCCTCGCCGACCTGCCCTTCATGGCCTACGCCACCATTGAACAAACCATGACCAACAGCGCCCTGTTGATGCAGGCCGGTGCGCACATGGTCAAGGTTGAAGGGGCATTGTGGCTCGCGGACTCGATCCGTCTGCTGGCCGAACGCGGCATCCCGGTGTGCGCGCACATGGGGCTGACACCGCAATCGGTCAACATCCTCGGCGGCTATAAAGTCCAGGGCCGCAACGAGAACCAGGCGCGGCAGATGCGTGCCGACGCAATTTCCCTGGAACAGGCCGGCGCGGCCATGCTGCTGCTCGAATGCGTGCCGAGCGAATTGGCCGAAGAAATCAGCCAGGCGGTGAAGATCCCGGTGATTGGCATCGGCGCCGGCAGTGGCACCGACGGTCAGGTACTGGTTCTGCACGACATGCTGGGCTTGTCCATGACCGGCCGCGTGCCAAAGTTCGTGAAGAACTTCATGACCGACCAAACCAGCATTCAAGCAGCCTTGAGCGCTTACGTCACTGAAGTCAAAGCGGCGACTTTCCCTGGCATCGAACACGGATTCTCTGCATGAACACCGTAAAAACCGTACGCGAACTGCGGGCCGCGGTGGCCCGCGCCCGTAGCGAAGGCAAGCGCATCGGCTTTGTGCCGACCATGGGCAACCTGCACAGCGGGCATATCGCGCTGATTACCAAAGCCACCCAACGGGTGGATTTCGTGGTCGCGAGCATTTTCGTCAACCCGCTGCAATTCGGCGCCGGCGAAGACCTCGACAAATACCCGCGGACCTTGGCCGCCGATCAGGAGAAACTGCTCCAGGCCGGTTGCCATCTGCTGTTTGCCCCAACCGTCGAAGAAATGTACCCCGACGGCATGGCCGGCCAGACCCGCGTCAGCGTTCCACAACTGTCTGAAGGCCTGTGCGGCGCCAGCCGTCCGGGGCATTTCGAAGGGGTGGCGACGGTAGTCAGCAAACTGTTCAACATGGTCCAGCCGGACCTGGCGATCTTTGGCCAGAAAGACTTCCAGCAACTGGCGGTGATTCGCGCCCTGGTGCACGACCTGAACATGCCGATCCAGATCATCGGCGAACCGACCGTACGGGCCGCCGACGGTCTGGCGTTGTCGTCACGCAATGGTTTCCTCAGCGAAGAACAGCGGGCCATCGCACCAGAGGTCTATCGCACCCTGACCCGGATCAGCGACGCGATCAAACAGGGCGAGCGCGATTACCCGACGCTGATCAACGAGCAGATCAAGCAACTGGAAGCCGCTGGCCTGCGTCCGGATTACCTGGAAATTCGCCATGCGCTGACCTTGCGTCCGGCGACAGCGCAAGATCGGGATCTGGTGATTCTGGTGGCGGCGTTCCTCGGCACGACGCGGTTGATCGACAACCTGCATCTGAACCTCGACGCTACGTCTTAACGGCAAAATCAAAAGATCGCAGCCTGCGGCAGCCCCTACACGGTCTCGCGGAGACCTTTAGGAGACGCCGCAGGCTCGGGCCGTGTTCGGACGATCTTTTGCGTTGTATTGCCGCCCACAAAGCCTTCGGGCAAACTGCCCCCCGTTCGATTCCGACCCGGGGAAACACTCATGCACGCCATCATGCTCAAGGCCAAGCTGCATCGCGCCGAAGTCACCCATGCTGTACTCGATTACGAAGGCTCTTGCGCCATCGACGGCGAATGGCTGGACCTGTCCGGCATCCGTGAGTACGAACAGATCCAGATCTACAACATCGACAACGGCGAACGCTTCACCACCTACGCGATTCGTGGCGAAGAAGGTTCGCGCATGATCTCGGTCAACGGTGCCGCGGCCCACAAGGCCAAGGTCGGCGACCGCGTGATCATCTGCGCTTACGCCCACTACAGCGAAGCCGAACTGCTCAACTTCAAGCCGCGCATGCTCTACATGGCGCCGGGCAACGAACTGAGCCACACCAGCAATGCCATTCCGGTTCAGGTCGCCTGACCGGACCGCCCCCCTGCCAGCTTTCCGTTTGTCGGACCGCTCCTGGTTAAATGTTAAAAAAGTACCGGGAGCAGGTCAGACAAAGTCAAGACAGATTGCAGCGCGAGGTTTACTGTATTCGCCCTGCGCCAGAAATCGTGTCGACGCAGTTGACCGGACGCCCACCCACAGCGCTCCGGGATTTTTAGTGTTCAAAAGGCCGTTCAAGTAAAAGGAAAACCGCAGCGATGGCGTATTACCGCACTCCTCACGACGTTACCGCTCTGCCCGCTTGGCAAGCGCTGAATGACCACCGCCAAGCCATGCAGGATTTCAGCATGCGCGAAGCCTTTAATGCCGATCCGCAGCGTTTTAATCAATTCACCCTCAGCAGCTGCGGCCTGTTTCTCGACTACTCGAAGAACCTGATCAACGCCGAGACCCGCAATCTGCTGGTGGGCCTGGCCAACGAAGTCGACCTCAAGGGCGCGATCAAAGCGCTGTTCTCGGGCGAAATCGTCAACGCCTCCGAAGGACGCCCGGCCCTGCACACCGCACTGCGCCGTCCGGTGGGCGACAAGCTGTCGGTCAACGGCGTCAACGTGATGCCCGACGTGCACAAAGTGCTGAACCAGATCACCGATCTCGTGGGCCGTATCCACGACGGTCTGTGGCGCGGTTACACCGAGAAGCCGATCACCGACGTTGTGAACATTGGCATCGGTGGCTCGTTCCTCGGCCCCGAGCTGGTGTCCGAAGCGCTGCTGTCCTACGCCCAGAAAGGCGTGCGTTGCCATTACCTGGCGAACATCGACGGCAGTGAATTCCACGAACTGACCATGAAGCTGCGCGCCGAGACCACGCTGTTCATCGTCTCGTCGAAATCCTTCAACACCCTCGAAACCCTGAAAAACGCCCAGGCCGCCCGCGCCTGGTACCTGGCTCAGGGCGGTTCGGAAGCCGAGCTGTACCGTCACTTCATCGCCGTCTCCAGCAACAACGCGGCGGCCGTGGCATTCGGTATTCGTGAAGAGAACATCTTCCCGATGTGGGACTGGGTCGGCGGCCGTTACTCGCTGTGGTCGGCCATCGGTTTGCCAATTGCCCTGGCCATCGGCATGTCGAACTTCAAGGAACTGCTGTCCGGTGCATACACCATGGACCAGCATTTCCAGAGCGCGCCATTCGAACAGAACATGCCGGTACTGCTGGCATTGCTCGGCATCTGGTATGGCAACTTCTGGGGGGCGCAGAGCCACGCGATCCTGCCGTACGACCACTACCTGCGCAACATCACCAAGCACTTGCAACAGCTGGACATGGAATCCAACGGCAAGAGCGTGCGCCAGGACGGCACGCCAGTGTCCACCGATACCGGCCCGGTAATCTGGGGCGGCGTTGGCTGCAACGGTCAGCATGCTTACCACCAGTTGCTGCACCAGGGCACCCAACTGATCCCGGCCGACTTCATCGTGCCGATCGTCAGTTTCAACCCGGTGTCCGACCACCACCAGTGGCTGTACGCCAACTGCCTGTCGCAAAGCCAGGCATTGATGCTCGGCAAGACCCGCACCGAGGCTGAAGCCGAGCTGCGTGACAAGGGTATGGCCGAGGATGAAGTGCAAAAACTGGCCGCACACAAGGTGATCCCGGGCAACCGTCCGAGCAACACCCTGGTGCTCGAACGCATCAGCCCGCGTCGTCTAGGCGCACTGGTAGCGCTGTACGAACACAAAGTCTTCGTGCAAAGCGTGGTCTGGGGCATCAATGCCTTCGACCAGTGGGGCGTGGAGTTGGGTAAAGAACTGGGCAAAGGCGTCTACAACCGCCTGGTCGGCAGCGAAGAAACCCCGGCCGACGATGCTTCCACCCAAGGCCTGATCAACTACTTCCGCGGTCGTCACCGCGGGTGATAGGCTGAAGGGGCGGTTTACCCGCCCCTTCAACTTGCAGCACCGACAGTTCCACGGCACCGGGTTTACTGCAAAATCGGTGGCGTGCGCTATCACTGTAGGAGCGGCCGAAGGCTGCGATCTTTTGATCCTGGTTGTAAAAGACAAGATCAAAAGATCGCAGCCTTCGGCAGCTCCTACGAGGGTCGCGCAGCTCCCCTCTTGTCGCAAAACAAGAATAAGGAACCGTCATGTTCGATATCAGCACGTTCCCCAAAGCCGATGCCGTCCGCCGGGCTGCACAGTTGAGTCAGGACGACTACAAGCGCCTGTACCGTGAATCCATTGAACACCCCAGCACCTTCTGGGCCGAACAGGCCACACGGTTCCTCGACTGGAGCACGCGGTGGCAGACCGTTCAGCGGTACGACCTGAAAACCGGTGAAGCGAGCTGGTTCGCCGGCGGAAAGTTAAACGTCAGTTACAACTGCATCGACCGTCATCTGGAACAGCGTGGCGATCAGATTGCAATCATCTGGGAAGGCGATGACCCCGCCGAATCCACCCAAATCACCTACAAAAAACTCCATCACAACGTCTGTCGACTGGCCAACGTGCTCAAAAGCCGTGGCGTAAAGAAAGGCGACCGCGTGTGCATCTACATGCCGATGATCCCCGAAGCCGCCTACGCCATGCTCGCCTGTGCGCGGATCGGCGCGATTCATTCGGTGGTGTTCGGCGGATTCTCCCCGGACTCACTGCGTGACCGGATCCTCGACGCCGACTGCCGCACCGTAATCACCGCCGATGAAGGCGTGCGCGGCGGTAAATTCGTACCGCTCAAACAGAACGTCGACAAGGCCCTGCAAAGTTGCCCGCACGTCAGCAGTGTGATCGTGGTCGAGCACACCCAAAACCAGGTGAATTGGGTTGAAGACCGCGACCTCTGGTATCACCAGGCCCTGCGCGATGTCGGTGACGATTGCCCGCCAGAGCCGATGGACGCCGAAGACCCGCTGTTTATCCTCTACACCTCCGGCAGCACCGGCAAACCCAAAGGCGTGCTGCACACCACCGGCGGCTACCTGCTGCAAGCGGCGATGACCTTCAAATACGTGCTCGACTATCGCGACGGTGAAGTCTTCTGGTGCACCGCCGATGTCGGCTGGGTCACCGGCCACAGCTACATTGTCTACGGGCCGTTGGCCAACGGCGCGACCACGCTGATCTTCGAAGGCGTACCGAGCTACCCCAGCACCTCGCGCTTCTGGCAGGTGATCGACAAGCACCACGTCAACATCTTCTACACCGCCCCGACCGCCCTGCGCGCGTTGATGCGTGAAGGTCCCGGGCCGTTGAAGGAAACATCCCGCGAGAGCCTGCGCTTACTCGGTACTGTCGGTGAGCCGATTAACCCGGAAGCCTGGGAGTGGTACTTCAATACAGTCGGCGAGCAACGCTGCCCGATTGTCGATACCTGGTGGCAGACCGAAACCGGCGGCATCATGCTCAGCCCGCTGGTCAGCACCCAACGGGTCAAACCCGGTTGCGCCACCCAACCGATGTTCGGTGTGCAACCGGTGTTGCTCGATGAGCACGGCAAAGAAATCAAAGGCGCCGGCAGCGGCGTGCTGGCCATCAAGTCCAGCTGGCCGGCGCAGATCCGCAGCGTCTACGGCGATCCGAAACGGATGGTCGAAACCTACTTCAAGCCCTACCCCGGCTACTACTTCACCGGCGATGGCGCACGCCGCGACGAGGACGGCGATTACTGGATCACCGGGCGCATCGACGACGTGATTAACGTCTCCGGGCACCGCATCGGCACCGCCGAAGTGGAGAGCGCGCTGGTGCTGCACGACAGCATTGCCGAGGCCGCCGTGGTCGGTTACCCCCATGACATCAAAGGCCAGGGCATCTACGCCTTCGTCACACCCATGAACGGCGTCGACCCCAACGACGATCTGAAGAAAGAACTGCTGGCCCATGTCAGCCAGGAAATCGGCAGCTTCGCCAAACCGGACTTGATCCAGTGGGCCCCGGCCCTGCCGAAAACCCGTTCGGGCAAGATCATGCGACGGATCCTGCGCAAGATCGCCTGCAACGAACTGGACAGCCTCGGCGACACCTCGACCCTCGCCGACCCAAGCGTGGTGCAAGGGCTGATTGATCAACGCCTGAACCAATAATGTTGCGCGCGGCCACCGGCCGCGCTGTGAGGCTTATTGTGGCGAGGGGGCTTGCCCCCGTTGGGCAGCGAAGCGGCCCAAAAAGCTTGGCGCTCCCTCGAATTTTTGCCAGTGCTGCGCACTGGAACGGGGGCAAGCCCCCTCGCCACAGTGTTAAACTCCCGCGCCCTCAATTCCCTCCAGCAAGGCGCCCAGCATGTCTTCCTTGAATCAGGCGCTGTGCGCCGCCCTTGATCGTCGCCAGGACCTGCTCGCCGAGCTGCATCAGCAAGGCACCGATTGCTATCGCCTGTTCCACGGCAGCCAGGAAGGTGCCGGCGGCTTGACCATCGACCGCTATGGCCCGCAACTGCTGGTGCAAAGCTTTCATCAGTCACTGGAGCGTGACGCCCTGCTGCAATTGCACGAAATCGTCAATCAACAGCTGGGCCTCGATAGCCTGCTGGTCTACAACGACCGCTCCCGCGGCAACTCGCGCATCGACCGCGAAGACACCGTCTACCGCGCCGACGAGGCCGCCCTGCAAGACTTGATCGGCCACGAATGGGGGCTGAACTACCGGGTTCGCGGGCGCCATGCCGGCCAGGATCCGTTGCTGTTTCTCGACCTGCGCAACGCCCGCGGCTGGGTCAAGGCGCACAGCAAAAACAAAAGTGTGCTGAACCTGTTTGCCTACACCTGTGGCGTCGGTCTCTGCGCTGCGGCCGGTGGTGCCAGCGAGGTGTGCAACCTGGACTTTGCCGAAGGCAACCTGGCGGTCGGCCGCGAAAACGGTCTGCTCAACCCGCAATTGCCGACCATGGAGTTCATCCAGTCCGATTACTTCCCGGCGATTCGTCAATTGGCCGGCCTGCCGATCAGCCAGCGTCGCGGGCAAAAACTGCCGAGCTATCAGCGCCTGGAGCCGCGTCAATATGATCTGGTACTGCTCGATCCACCGGCCTGGGCCAAGAGTGCTTTCGGCACGGTCGATCTGTTGCGCGATTACCAGAGCCTGCTCAAACCGGCGCTGCTGACCACTGCCGACAATGGCGTGTTGATCTGCTGCAACAACCTGGCGAAGGTCAGCATGGACGATTGGCGCGAACAGGTGCTGCGCTGCGCAGAGAAGGCCGGACGCCCGGTGCGTGAGTGGACAGCGCTGACACCGGGCAGCGACTTTCCGTCGACGGACCAACAACCGCCGCTGAAAACGCTGATCCTGCAGCTCTGAAAATCCACACCCATTATCAGACAACGCCTATAAAGCGTGATTGCTTCGGAACCGCAAACGCATGCCATACTCCAAGGCACTCCGATTCCGACAGATGAAGCCACACATGCCCAAAGGATTGATCCGCGCTATCGGCGCCTTGTTAACAGCCCTGGCCCTTTACAGCCTGCTGGGGTTTCTGATTTTGCCGGGCATCGCGTTGCGGGTTGCCAACCAGCAATTGGCCAACTACGCCATGACGCCCGCGACAATTTCGCGGATCGAACTCAACCCGTTCAGCCTTGAAGTAACCCTTTGGGGCCTGATCATCGGCGAGCCGGGCAAGGAACAAGTGGGCTTCGAACGCCTGTACGCCAACTTGCAGATCGACAGCCTGTGGACCAAGGCGCTGCACCTGTCCGATATCGAACTGGACAAACCCAAGACCGAAATACGCTTCGGCAAGGACGGCCAGCTCAATCTTCTCGGGCTGTTCAAAATCCCCGCCAGCGAACCGACCCCGGTCGACCCGAACGCCAAACCCTTCCCGCTGCGCGTGGAGCGGATCAAACTGGCCGGCGGCTACGTGCATTTCGAAGATGCCCGGCCCAGCGAGCCCATCGAATTCCTCTACGACAAACTCGATTTCGAGCTGAAGAACCTCAGTACCCTGCCCGACGACAACGCCGACATGACCCTGGTCGCGGTCGGCCCCGCCGGCGGGCAGATCGACTGGACCGGCAATTTCAGCCTGAGCCCGATCGCCTCTGAAGGTAAGCTGAAAATCACCGATGGCAAGATGAAGTCCTTCTGGCCCTATGTGCGCGATGCTGTGCCACTGGTCCTGGAAAACGGCGTCCTGAACCTGAGCACCGACTACAAACTCAATCTGAACAAAGGCACCGAACTGCTGCTGGACAACGTCGTCGTCAGCGTCGCGCCTTTCGCCATCAAGGCGCCGGACGGCCGACCTCTGGTGAAGCTCGAACGACTGGACATCAGCGACACCACCGTGGATCTGGCCAAGCAGCAAGTGGTGGTCGGCAAGATCCGCAGCCAGAAACTGGAAACCTGGGCAGCCCTCGAAGCCGATGGGCAACTCGATTGGCAAAAACTGTTCGCCAGCCAGCCGTCCAAACAGGCGGCCAAAGCCAACGCCGAACCCACCAGCACACCCGCGGCAGCCGATTCACCGAAGCCCGAACCGACCGCGCCGAGCAAACCCTGGCAGGTGCTGCTCAAAGACGTGCAACTGCGTAATTATCAGGTGCACCTGGCCGACCGCAAGGCACAACCCGCCGTAGCGCTGGAGCTCGGCCCGCTGAACCTGGACCTGCAGAATTTCGACAGCCTCAACGGCTCCCCTTTCAACCTCAAGCTCGACACGGGCGTGGGCAAGCAAGGCAAGATCATGGCGGACGGCACGGTCAATCTGGCCCCGATCAGCGCCAAACTGAACGTGCAGACCAGGGATATCGACCTGCGCGTCGCCCAGTCCTACATCAATCCGTTCATTCGCCTCGAACTGCGTAGCGGCATGCTGGGCAGTGATCTGGCGGTCGACTTGAAAAGCACCGAGCCGCTGGCGTTCAGTGTTACAGGTAAAGCCCAGATCGATCAGTTGCATACCCTCGACACTCTGAAAACCCGTGACTTCCTCAAGTGGCAACAGTTGGCGCTCGAAGGCCTGAACTATCAGCACGGCGACAGCCTGTCGATCGACAAGGTCAATCTGTTCCAGCCCTATGCCCGCTTCATGATCAACGATGACCGCACCACCAACATCGATGACCTGCTGATCCCGCAACCGGCCGACTCCGGCGCCACAACGACCACAACGACCACAACTGCCGCAGCCAAACCGGCAGCCGGAAACGAAAAACCACTGGGCATCCACATTGGCAGCATCGCCATCAATGACGGTTCGGCAAACTTCGCCGACTTCAGCCTGACACCGAACTTCGCCACGGCCGTCCAACAACTGAACGGGCAGATCGGCACCATCGACAGCCGCCACGTAAAACCGGCCAACGTCGACGTCAAAGGCAAGGTCGACCGCTATGCACCGGTGACCATCAAGGGCTCGGTCAACCCGTTCGACCCAATGGCCAGTCTGGACATCGCTACCAGTTTCAGACGGGTGGAACTGACGACCCTGACGCCTTATTCCGGCAAGTTCGCCGGTTACCGCATCCGCAAGGGCCGGCTCAATCTGGATCTGCATTACAAGATCACCAACGGTCAGCTCCTGGCCGAAAACAAAGTGGTGGTCGAGCAGCTGCAACTGGGTGAAAAGGTCGACAGTCCGGATGCAGTGAGCCTGCCGCTGAAACTGGCGATTGCCTTGCTCAAGGATGTCGACGGCAAGATTTCCATCGAACTGCCGGTGAGCGGCGACCTGAACAACCCGCAGTTCAGCATCATGCCGATCATCTGGCAGACCCTGCGCAATCTGATCGTGAAGGCGGCCGCGGCGCCGTTCAAAATGATTGGCGGGCTGGTCAGCGGCGGCGGTTCAGAGGAGCTGGGCACCGTGGCGTTTGCACCAGGTTCGAGCGACTTGAGCAAGGAAGCCGAAGCGACACTGATCAAACTGTCCCAGGCGCTCAAGGAGCGTCCGGCCCTGCGCCTGGAAATCGAAGGCACTGCCGCCAAGAGCAGCGACGGCCCACTGCTCGCCGAGCAACGCCTGGAACGGGAATACCAGTACAACTACTACAAAATGCTCCAGCGCCGCGGTGACAAAGTGCCGGCCCAGGCCTCCATGCTGGAAGTGCCGGACAGCGAGAAAGGCCCGCTGCTCGAAGGAATCTACCGCACACGTCTCAAGATCCAGCCGCCCGCGGAATGGAAGGATCTGGGCAAGGAAGAACGCAGCAAAAAAATGCGCGAAAGCGTGATCGGCTTCTGGAGCTCCAGCGAGGTTCTGTTGCGTCAGCTGGGCCAGGAACGGGCCAGCAGCATCAAGGACTACCTGGTGGACAAAGGGCAGTTGGCCGATGACCGCGTGTACTTCATCGACGCCAACCTCGGTGAGGCCGAAAGCGATGGCCGCGTGGTGACGGCCTTGCATCTGGATGCCGAATGATGGGCGCGCAATGGCTTATGAGCCTGGCCCTGGTATTGGCTGCCGGTCAAGCTGCGGCGGCCGATACCCTGCGCTGCGGCAGTCAATTGATCAGCGTCGGGGACAGGTCCAGCGAAGTGCTGCAAAAATGCGGAGAGCCCGTCGCCCGCGACCTGCTTGGCTACAAGCGCAGCGCCAATCGACGGGAAGAGTTTCAGGTCGAGGAATGGACCTACGGGCCCAACGGCGGGATGTACCAGTACCTGCGCTTTGAAGGAAACCGGTTGGTTCAAATCACCAGCAAGCGCGGTAACTGAACTCGCCCCCACAGTTTTTTGCGTTGCTCCCAATAGAACAGGCCCCGACACGAATGTCGGGGCCTGTAACGGCCACGTCCATATGGCCTTTCGCATGAACTCTCAAAAAGCGACAGACGTATGACCTGGCCCGCCTGCCGCATCTTCTCCCGGTCCAGGCGAGAAGCCTTGCCTTACTCGGCTTTCAGGCCGTCAGCGGACACCGCTTTGACGCCTTTGATTTTCTTGGCAATGGCCACGGCGGTGGCTTTCTGAGCTTCAGTCACCGCAACAGTGGACGACAGCGACACGACGCCTTTGTTGGTTTCGACTTTGATGTCGGTGCCAGGGATGCCTTTTTCAGTCACCAGGTCTGCTTTGACTTTGGTCGTGATCCAGGTATCGGAAGTAGCTTCCTTGGCTTTGGTCACTTCACCGGCGGCCAGCGTCATGGGAGCCTGGGTGGTATGGCTGGTCTGGGCGAATGCAGCGTTGGCCATCGTCAGGGTCAGCGCGGTAGCAGTAGCGGCAGCGATAGCGAACTTTTTCATACGAGTAACTCCTGTTCTTCTGGAAAGTCTGCTGCGTGTCGTCTTGTCAGCAGGGTTACCAGAGAGAGTGCGAACGCTGTGCCAACTAGCAACCAAAAAATAAATACCTATAAATCAACAACTTAATAAAAATGACAACTTTCGAAATCATGCAAAATGCATGAGTGCGACATTATCTACATGCAAGTTGCGGGTTTTAACGCAGGCCTAAGGGCATGAATTGTCGGGGGTTTTCGTGATCATCCGAATCGCCCCCCGCCCAAATGACCAACAAAAATGCCCCGCGTCGTGAGAAGCGGGGCATTGTTTATGCCGGGTGATATGGATCAGGTACCGGTGCAGCCTTTAGGTGCGTACTCTTGTAGAGCCGTGGTGGCGCATGTCCAGCCACCGGCGAGGGTACGCGAAAGCGTAATGGTCTTGCTGAGCACAGGCCCTGGAGCATTGAGGATCGTGCAGGCAATAGTGCCCACACCGGTAGCGGTGGTACCCGATGCCGTAATCGTGCAGTTACCTGTAGTCGCCGTACCGCCGATCAAAGCGAGGGTAGGATCTGTACCCTGATTCATAATGTCTTCAAAAGGCACCTTCAGTGCCGAGATTTCTGCAAGCGCAGCGGTAACTTTCGCCCGTGATTGGTACTTCGAATACTGCGGCAACGCAAACGTCGCCAGAATCCCGATGATCGCCACCACGATCAGCAGTTCGATCAGGGTAAAACCATTTTGATTTTTCATAGACAGGCTCCATGCATGAGTCGAAATCTCATGATCTGTAGAGGGTGCAGCACAGGTCATGCCAAGTCGTATGCGCCCCTGCAGACTGGGCTCGGGATCACGACAAAGACCTTTCGTACCCCCAGGATCCGCACTTTCTGACATTTTTTGTCACCTCACCTCGGCTGGTTTGGTTCCACTGTTTGACTAGGCTATAAGTCATTAACCGCCTGCGTCCGGAATCCCAATGAATGACATTGCCCTTAGCGGTCTGGCCAAGCAATTGGTGCTGGCCGAGCTGATCACTGATCAAAGTGCGCAACAGGCGTATCAGCAAGCCCAACGCGATCGAGTCTCACTGGTCAGTTATCTGGTGCAAAACAAACTGCTGAAAAGCTGGCAGGTCGCCGAGGTGGCTTCGGAGCATTTCGGCATGGCCCTGCTGGACCTCAACTGCCTGGAAAAAGACACCCAACCCAAGGGGCTGGTCAGCGAAAAACTGATCCGCCAGCACCACGCCCTACCCCTCTGGCGACGCGGCAACAAACTGTTCGTGGGGGTTTCCGATCCGAGTAATCAACAGGTCATCAACGACATCCAGTTCAGTACCGGGCTGAACACCGAAGCCATCCTGGTCGAAGAGGACAAGCTTAGCGACGCCATCGAAAGATTCTTCGACAGCCACGCCACCGACCTGCAAGAGATGGCCGATGTCGACCTCGACGGTCTGGACATCGAGTCGGTCGACGACCAGAAACAGGACGCCATCGGCGGACAGGACACCGATGACGCGCCCGTGGTGCGCTTCGTCCACAAGATGTTGCTCGATGCGATCAAGAGCGGGTCTTCCGACCTGCATTTCGAACCCTACGAAAAAACCTACCGCGTGCGGATGCGCACCGATGGCATCCTGCATGAAGTTGCCAAGCCACCAACGCAACTGGCCAACCGCATTGCTTCCCGGCTCAAAGTCATGGCCAGTCTCGACATCTCCGAGCGGCGCAAACCCCAGGACGGGCGAATCAAGATGCGCCTGTCCAAGAGCAAGTCCATCGACTTCCGGGTCAACACCCTGCCGACCCTGTGGGGCGAAAAAGTGGTGATCCGGATCCTCGATCCGTCCAGCGCGCAAATGGGCATCGATGCCCTCGGCTATGAGCCGGAGCAGAAAGACCTGTACATGGCCGCCCTCAAGCAACCACAGGGGATGATCCTGGTGACCGGGCCCACCGGTTCAGGCAAGACCGTGTCGCTCTATACCGGGCTGAACATCCTCAACACCGTCAACATCAACATCTCCACTGCCGAAGACCCGGTGGAAATCAACATGGAGGGCGTCAACCAGGTCAACGTCAATCCCAGGCAGGGAATGGATTTCGCCCAGGCGTTGCGCTCGTTTCTGCGCCAGGACCCGGACGTGATCATGGTCGGCGAAATCCGCGACCTCGAAACTGCCGAAATTGCCATCAAGGCCGCCCAGACCGGGCACATGGTGCTTTCCACCCTGCACACCAACAGCGCTGCGCAAACCCTGACCCGCCTGCACAACATGGGGATTCAGGGCTTCAACATTGCGACCTCGGTCAGCCTGATCATTGCCCAGCGCCTGGCGCGCAAGTTGTGCAGCCATTGCAAGAAACCCATCGAGATTCCCCGCGAGACGCTGCTCAAGGAAGGCTTCCCCGAGGAACGCATCGGCTCATTCACGATCTATGAACCGGTCGGTTGCAATCAATGCAATGCTGGCTACAAAGGGCGAGTGGGGATTTATGAAGTGGTGAAGAACACTCCTGACCTGCAACGGCTGATCATGGCCGAAGGCAATTCACTGGAGATCGACCTCCAGATGCGCAAGGACGGCTTCAACGACCTGCGCACGTCGGGCTTGCTCAAGGCCATGCAAGGCATCACCAGCCTTGAAGAAATCAACCGGGTCACGAAGGACTGAATATGGCGGTCAAAGCAGCGAAAATCAGCGTGTATGCCTGGGAAGGCACGGATCGCAAAGGTGCGAAAATGACCGGCGAGTTGACCGGACAAAATCCAGCGCTGATCAAGGCCCAGTTGCGCAAGCAGGGCATCAATCCGGGCAAGGTGCGGAAAAAGTACGCGTCCATTTTCAGTGCCGGCAAGCGCATCAAACCCTTGGACATCGCCCTGTTTACCCGGCAGATGGCGACCATGATGAAAGCCGGCGTACCGCTCCTGCAATCGTTCGAGATCATCGGCGAGGGCTTCGATAACCCGAACATGCGCAAGCTGGTGGACGAGGTGAAACAGGAAGTCGCGGCCGGTAACAGCTTCGCCGCGGCCCTGCGCAAAAAGCCCCAGTATTTCGACGAGCTGTACTGCAACCTGGTGGACGCCGGCGAGCAGGCCGGTGCCCTGGATACCCTGCTGGAACGGGTGGCGACCTACAAGGAAAAGAGCGAAAGCCTCAAGGCCAAGATCAAGAAAGCCATGACCTACCCGCTGGCCGTGGTGTTCGTCGCAATCATTGTGACCGGCATTCTGCTGGTCAAGGTTGTGCCGCAATTCCAGTCGGTATTCTCGGGGTTCGGCGCCGAACTGCCGGCGTTCACCGTGATGGTCATCGGCTTGTCGGAGTTCATGCAGGACTGGTGGTGGATGATACTCGGCGTGTTGGCTGGGGGGATCTTCGGCCTGCGCCATGCCTTCAAGAATTCCCCGGGCTTTCGCGACCGGACGGACACCTGGCTGCTGAAACTGCCGTTGGTTGGCGCGCTCATGTACAAGTCCGCCGTGGCCCGTTACGCCCGCACCCTGTCGACGACGTTTGCCGCCGGCGTGCCACTGGTCGAAGCCCTGGAGTCAGTGGCGGGCGCGACCGGCAACATCGTGTTCAAGCGAGCGGTGTTGCGCATCAAGCAGGACGTTTCGACCGGCATGCAGCTGAATTTTTCCATGCGTACCTCCGGCATCTTTCCGACCATGGCGATCCAGATGACGGCCATTGGCGAAGAGTCCGGCGCGCTGGACGACATGCTCGACAAGGTCGCGGGTTTCTATGAGGCCGAGGTGGACAACATGGTCGATAACCTGACCAGCCTGATGGAGCCGTTCATCATGGTGGTGCTGGGTGTTATCGTCGGCGGGCTGGTGGTTGCAATGTACCTGCCCATCTTCCAACTCGGCTCAGCGGTCTGATATGTCCTTGAACGAATTTCTGAGCCTCAACCCGCTGGCCTTCGTGATGACCGCAGGGCTGATCGGCCTGCTGATCGGCAGTTTTCTCAACGTGGTGGTCTGGCGCCTGCCGAAAATGCTTGAGCGTGAATGGCGCCTGCAGGCCCATGACGTACTGGACTTGCCAGTCGAAGCCCCCGGTCCGACCTACAACCTGATATTGCCCCACTCCGAGTGTCCTCACTGCGGCCATCGGATTCGAGTGTGGGAGAACATTCCAATACTCAGTTATCTGTTTTTACGTGGGCGATGCTCGAGCTGCGCAGCGCCGATCAGTAAACGTTACCCGCTGACCGAACTGGCCTGCGGCCTGCTGTCGGCGTTCGTCGCCTGGCATTTCGGTTTCGGCTGGCAGGCCTGCATGGTGCTGGTCCTGAGTTGGGGCCTGCTGGCGATGAGCCTGATCGATGCCGAACATCAACTGTTGCCGGACGTACTGGTGATGCCATTGATGTGGTTGGGACTGGTCCTCAACAGCTTCGGGCTCTTCGTATCACTGCATGACGCGTTCTGGGGCGCGGTGGCCGGCTACATGGCGCTGTGGACGGTGTTCTGGCTGTTCAAGCTGGTCACCGGCAAGGACGGCATCGGTTACGGTGACTTCAAGCTCCTGGCGATGCTCGGCGCCTGGGGCGGCTGGCAGATCCTGCCCATGACCATTCTGCTGTCATCGCTGGTAGGGGCCATTCTCGGGGTGATTTTGCTGCGCCTGCGGGATGCGAAAACCTCGACGCCGCTACCCTTTGGACCCTATCTGGCCATTGCCGGCTGGATTGCCTTGCTCTGGGGTGGTCAAATAACCGGCTTCTATTGGCAGTTTGTCGGTTTGAAATGAATACCCCTGTGGAAAAACCCTGGATTCTCGGCCTGACCGGCGGCATCGGCAGCGGCAAAAGCGCGGCTGCGCAGCACTTCATCGACCTCGGCGTGCACGTGGTGGACGCCGATCATGCGGCTCGCTGGGTGGTCGAACCCGGTCGCCCGGCACTGGCAAAAATCGCCGAGCACTTTGGCCCCGGCGTGTTGCAAGCCGATGGCCAGCTGGATCGTGCGGCCCTGCGCAAGCTGATCTTCGAGGTGCCGGAAGAACGCCGCTGGCTCGAAGCGCTACTGCATCCGTTGATCGCCGAGGAAATCGCCCATCATCTGGCCAAGGCACAATCGCCTTACGCGATTCTGGTTTCGCCGCTGCTGATCGAGTCCGGGCAGTACGCCATGACCCAACGGGTCCTGGTGATCGATGCCCCGGAACAGTTACAGATCGAACGCACCCTGCAGCGTGACCAGACCAGCGAGCAGCAAGTCCAGGCGATCCTCAAGGCTCAGTCCAGCCGACAGGACCGCTTGAGCCATGCCGACGATGTGGTGGTCAACGACCGCGACCTCGCCTGGCTGCACAGCGAGGTCGAACGCCTGCATCACTTTTACCTTACTTTGCGTGGAGGCCAGTCATGAGCCAAACCCCGACCGTCGAATGCCCAACCTGTGGCGCCCCTGTCGAATGGAGCCCCGAGAGCAAGTTCCGGCCGTTCTGTTCGGACCGTTGCAAACTGATCGACTTGGGCGCCTGGGCGTCGGAAGAACACAAGATCCCGGTGCCCCCTGATGCCGAGGACGAGATGTTCAGCGGCGACTTCGACCCGCGTCACTGATCCCGGCCATCAGGGCCGCATAAAGCCATAGTCCTGGCCCACGTCGAGGTTCTCGGCGAGAAACCGCAACTCATCGGCCAGGTCTTCGATATTGCGCACTGCCTTGCTCTGCTGCACCACCGCACTGAGCAAGGCGCGCAGGCTCAACCCCGGATCAAAGCCCACCTCTTGCGCCACATCCAGACTCTGACGCAACTCCTGCCTGGCCCACTCGTAGACACTCATTTCGATGCTCCTGAAGGTTTTCCGAAGCATGGATTCGTCAACGTTTTTTGGATTTGATGTGGATCAAGATTTGGGATCGTCATCTTTCCAGGGCGCCGATAGATAGCGCGTGCGATTGAACGTCTCCAGCCATTCTGGGCAAAACACCACCAACGCGCTGACCACCATGCCGTTGATGAACGCTTCCGGAAAAATCAGCAACCACAGGTAACCGACAAAGTCTTCCAGCCAGTACGGCATGACGAATCGCTCGTCGTACCACAGCAGCGTGAGCGTCAGGATCAGGCACAACAAGGCCGACAGCGCAGCGGCAAAAAAACCGGAACAGAAGATGTACACGAAGGGATTACGTGGCTGCGCGCGCTCCACCAGGATGGCGCAGCACTCGGTGACCAGCACCGGCAGCAGGATCAGCAGAGCGCCATTGACCCCGACAGCGGCCAGGTCCTGACGCCCGAGCAACACCAAGCCCACCTGCGCGACCAACCCGCCGACAATCGCCAACGGCCAATCCAGTAGTAAGGTCACGGCGGTCATGCCGATGAAGTGATAGGACACACCGGTATCGAAGTCCCGTCGCACCAGCCACAGCATGAACAGCGCAAACACCGTACCGAACAACAGATGCTGGCGGCGGCTGTCGCTGAACAGTTCGACCCATGGCGCTCGCGCAATTGCCCAGATCAGCGCCGGTATATAGATCAGCCAACCCACCGTCAGGGTTTCGGATGACAGTAACTCGGCACCGATCATGGCTGGGCACACTCCTTTGTCTTACCAGAAGAGAACAGGTCATCAGTCTACACCGGCCTTTGATTTTGCTCTGGAGGGGCGTTTTACGATTGGGGGGCATGTTCGTTGCTGCGGTAATGGCGGCTCTTTGGTGGCGTACATATCCATTTTTTTGTAACGGCCACTTATGGTTCCGCCCTTACGGCGGGTCACTTTCGAAAAGCGCGAAAGTAACCAAAGCGCTTTTGCCCCTCCATTCGGTGCCTCGCCTAGGCTCGGCATGCCCTCACTCCGGCATTGCTCCGGGGGCCCGCCGCCATCGGCCATCCATGGCCGGGGGCGGCTACCGCGGCATCCCTGCCGCGGTGCCCCCTGCGCAATACCTGCGTTCGGCCTCTGGGAAAGGGGCGGATAGATCAAGATCAAAAACCAAAGCAACGGCAAGATCAAAAGATCGCAGCCTTCGGCAGCTCCTACAGGGGAATGCGTTCACTTGAAGTCAGGCCGGCCGGTAGGCCGCCTCGCTATTGCTTTGGCGGTGCACGCCCCCTCGAGAGGCCGAGTGGAGGTTCTGCGCAGTGGGCAACCCGGCATGGATGCCGGGTTAGCCGCCCCCGGCCATGGATGGCCGATGGCGGCGGGCCCACGGAGCAGGACCGGAGCGAGGGCACCCTGAGCCTAGGCGAAGGGCCGAACGAAAGGGGCAAGAGCCTTTGGTTACTTTGGGCTTTTCAAAGTGACTCGCTGTAAGAGCGAAACCGCCAGCCGGCACTACCGCAGAAACGGATATGCACACAATCAACAGCGATTGTTACATTTCCCGCAAGACTGAATCAGACCCAGCCCCCTTTATCCCCCACAGGCAAAGACTAAAATTCAGACACTGGAACCCACACAGAGCACAGAAAAATGAAAACCCTGACCAGCCTGCTCCTGACCCTCGCCGCCACCTCGGCCCTGGCCGCCAACGAGCCAGCCGCTGCCACCCCGTACAACCCGGCACAACCACTGGACATCGCCAAGGTCGTTTCAGTGACAGACACCGCAACCGCCTGCGGAGTCGTGCCAGCGACCATGGAATATGTCGACCATCAGGGCCAGACCCATCGCGTGACGTACGAAGTCATGGGCAACTGCACCACCGATCTGTGATCGCTCCGGTCATAACAACTTCCATGTGTAGCTGAGAATCAGGCGGTTCTCGTCGATATCACTGCGGTAGTTGGAGCGCGCCATGGCGTTGCGCACGCGGATCCCGAGGCCTTTGAGGCTGCCGCTTTGCAACACATAGCCGATGTCCAGATCGCGCTCGCGGTCCTTGCCTTCAAACCCCTTGCCGGTGTCGACGTTATTGCCGGTGATGTAACGCACGGTGCTGGTCAGCCCCGGCACGCCGAGGGCGGCGAAGTCGTAGTCGTAACGCGCCTGCCAGGAACGCTCGTCGGCGTAGGCAAACTCGTAGGTCGGCACCTCGTTGCCCAACGGAGTGATGTTGGCAAACACTCGCGGGAAGGCGCTGTCGCCGAACATACCCTGATAGCCGACATAAAACGTGTGACCGCCGCGCTTGGCCGACAGCAAAGAGAAGAACGCCTGGTTGTCGATGTTGCCCAGTAATTTTTTGCCGTCCTCGCGCGAATCGTAATAGCCAAGGTTGGCGCCCAGGGTCCAGTCCCCCAACGGCTCGCTGTGCTTGAAGCCGAGAAAGCGCTGGTTGTAGATATCCTCCAATTGCCCGAACCAGGCGCTGACCGAGCTGCGTTTATCATTGAACGCGTAGTCGGCGCCGGCAAAGTTGAAACCATCGCTGCTGACCTGACGCTGGGGTACATGACCGAGCATGGCTTGCATCTTTTCATCGCCAGCCTCGTTGCGCAGGCTGGTCGAACTCAAATGACCGCCCTGTAAGGTCAGGCCATCGATCTCATTGGAGCTGATGCTTGCGCCCTGATAACTGGGCGGCAGCAGACGGATATCGCTGAAGGCCAGTACCGGCAGGTTGGGTTGCAGCTCCCCCACCTTCAATTCGGTCTTGGAGTAACGCACCTTCAGCGCGCCCCCCAGACGACTGTATTCAGTAGCCGCGTGTCCATCATTGCGCACCGGCAGCAAACCGGTATTGACCCGGTCCGGGCTGCTGTCGAGTTTGAGGCCGAGCAGGCCAATGACATCCACACCAAAACCGACAGGCCCCTGGGTATAACCGGATTTGACGTTGAGAATGAAGCCCTGTGCCCACTCTTCGGCCTTCGACTGTGTATTGGCCCCGACGATGTCGGAGAAGTCCCGGCTGAAGTAGTAATTGCGCGCTTGCAAGGTGGCGGTGCTGTCTTCGATGAAGCCGCCCTCGGCGGCCACCGCACCGGTGGAGAAACTCGAGACGACAGCGATGGACAACACTGACCCGGTTGTTGGAAAAATCTGTTTCATCGTTTTTTCTCTTATTTTTATTGATCGACAGGTTGAAGTGCTTCAGTCGCAGCATTTGCGCTGCGAGCGATGGGACGCCGGGCGTTTAACAACCAGTGGGTGACCATGCCGAAAATCAGTCCCCAGAAAGCGGCAGACAACCCAAACAGCGACATGCCCGAGGCGGTGGTGAGAAAGGTCACCAGCGCGGCTTCACGATCACTCGGCACCGCCATTGCGCCAGCCAGTGCCCCGGCGATCGCGGAGAACAGCGCCAGCCCGGCCAGGGCCGCGATCAACTCCTTGGGAAACGCCGAAAACAACGAAACCAGCGTGGCGCCGAAGATCCCCAGCACCAAATAACAGAGACCGCCCACCACCCCGGCCACATAGCGTTTGCCCGGGTTTTCATGGGCCTCGCGACCGGTACAGATGGCGGCGGTAATCGCCGCCAGATTCAGCCCGTGACAACCGAACGGCGCCAACAGCGCAGTGCCCAACGCACTGCTGGCGATGATCGGGCCGGCGGGCGTTGCGTAGCCGCTGGCGCGCAGCACCGCCATGCCGGGGACAAACTGGCCGGTCAGCGCCACCATCACCAGCGGCAAGGCGATATTCAGCGTCGCGCTCAAACTGAACGCAGGCGTGATCCACACTGGCGTGGCCAAACCGATCACCAGCGCTTCGCGGTGCAAATCACCGGCGAGAAACGCGATGGAACAGCCCACCAGCAGCACCATCAACACCGCATAACGCGGCATCACCCGTTTGCAAATCAGGTACGTGGCAAACATCGCCAGCACCAGCTGCGGCTTGCCTTGCAACGAGACGAACAACCCGGTGCCGAAACTGAACAGAATCCCCGCCAGCATCGCCGCCGCAATCGCCGCGGGCAGTTTGCCGATGATCCGGTCAAATGCCCCCGACACCCCGACCAGAAAGATAATCAGGCTGCTGACCAGGTACGCGCCCACCGCTTCGGGCATGGAGATTCCCGGCAACAGCGCCACCAGCAACGCCGAGCCCGGCGCCGACCACGCAATGATCACCGGCACCCGGTAACGCAAGCTCAAACCGATACCGAGCACGGCGCTGCCGATGGAAATCGCCCAGACCCACGACGACAGCACTTCTCGCGAGAGGTGCGCGGTTTCGGCGGCTTGAAAGATGATCACCAAGGGGCCCGCGTAGGAGATCACCGTCGCGATAAATCCGGCGACGGCAGCCGACAAGGAAAAATCCCGGAATAACGCTTTCATGAAACGTCGCCGACAGACCCGTCACGCGAACCATGGCGCAGGCCCGACAGCGCTTGTTTGACACTGCGCTGACTGCTGATCGCGAACACGGTCATGGCAATGGCGGCCACCGCACCGGGCAAGGCAAACGCCATGAAGTTCAGTTGCAGCGGCAGGCTGATCCCCAGCAAGGCACCGCCCAGCAGCGGGCCGACGATGGCGCCGTTGCGGCCGATGCCCGACGCCCAGCCCAAACCGGTGGAGCGAATGGCCATGGAGTAGAACTGCGCGGCGCAGGCGTACAGCAGTATCTGCGAGCCGATGGTGGTGGCGCCAGCGATGGCGATCAGCAGGTACAACACCGGCATCGGGCTGTTGAAGCCAAGCAAGGTGATCGATACGGCTGCACCGGCGAAGAACACCGCCAACACGCGTGGCAGGTTGAGTTTGTCACCCAGCACACCGCCGCCGACCGCGCCAAAAATGGCGCCGAAGTTGAGTACCAGCAGGAACGACAGGCTCGAGCCCAGGCTGTAACCGGCGCTTGCCATCAGTTTCGGCAGCCAGGAACTCAAGGCGTAGACCATCAACAAGCAGCAGAAAAACGCCAGCCACAGCATCAGCGTGCGCAGCGCCCGCCCCTCACGAAACAACTGCAACACCGGGGTGCCGCTGCCCTTCACTTCGCTTATGTGCAGCTGATCGCCGGTTTGCGCGATGTACGCCGGATCGACTCGCTGGAGAATGTTGCGCGCCTCTTCATTGCGCCCCTGACGCAGCATGAAGCCCACCGATTCAGGCAGGAAGTACATGATCAACGGCAACAGCAGCAACGGCAGCACCGCCACGTAAAACACCGACTGCCAGCCGAAACTTGGGATCAGCACGATGCCGAGCCCCGCCGAGAGCATGCCGCCCACCGAGTAGCCGCTGAACATGATCGCCACCAGCGTGCTGCGGATTTTCTTCGGCGCGTATTCGTTCATCAGCGCCACGACGTTGGGCATCACCCCGCCAATGCCCAGCCCGGCAATGAACCGACAGAGGCCAAACTCGGTGGGGTTACTGGCAAAACCGTTGAGCACGGTAAAACCGCTGAACAGCATCACGCACAGGGTGATGGCTTTTTTACGACCGATCTTGTCTGACAGCGGGCCGAAAAACAGCGCGCCGAACATCATTCCAAACAGTGCATAACTTCCCAGTGCGCCGGCTTGCAGAGGACTGAGCCCCCACTCTTTCATCAGCATCGGCAACACCACGCCGTAGATCACCAAATCGTAACCGTCGAAAATGATGATCAGGGCGCACCAGAACAGCACCATCCAGTGAAAGCGGTTGAATCGTGCCTTGTCGATAACCTCATGTACGTCAATCTTGCGCATGGCATCTATCTCTTGTTGTTGTTTTTTTAAGAGTCGGTAACGCGGCTAACGTCCGTACAGCCGAGGGTAAAGTCGCCAGGCACGGGGCAATATCCGCTTTGCGCAGATCGCTATCCGTTTTGTGCACCGCCCGGAACCGGGCGTTGGGCGGGGAAAGAGGGTCTTGAATCAGAGAAACCTGTGGCGAGGAGCACGTCTATGCTGGATTTACCCGGCTCATGCCTTTGCTCCTATAGGAGGAAAAATCGATGGTTCCCACGCCCATTTCCGAAAAGGCTTTTTCCCGAGGTCTGCTCGATGTACTGATTCGTGCCGGGTTGATCGCCGTTCTGGTGGTTTTCTGCTTCCAGATATTCAGTCCATTCCTCGATCTGATGCTGTGGTCGATAATCCTGGCAATCACCCTCTACCCGTCACAAGTCAGGTTCAAAGGCGCGCTGGGAAACAAGGATGGGCTCAGCGCGACGCTGATTGTGCTGATCGCCATCTGCATCCTTATGGTGCCTGCCTATTTGTTGGGAACCTCGATTGCAGACTCCGTGGAACGGGCGATAAGCATGGTCAAAAGTGACAGTTTCCATATCCCCCCTCCGTCCGACGCGGTGGCCGGCTGGCCACTTGTGGGCAAACCCCTTCATGGCTTATGGACACAAGCTGTCACCAACCTGCCCGACCTGCTACAGAAGTTCATACCGCAAATCAAAGGTGTCAGCCTCTCCCTGCTGAGCAAGCTGGCGGGGGCCGGCATGGGGCTCCTTTTATTTATCTTTGCCCTGATTATTGCCGGTATTTTTTTAGCCTATGGTGAAAGTGGCCACCGCAGCGCAGTGCAAATCGCTTCGCGCTTCTGCGGCCCGGTCAAGGGACCGAAAATCACCGAGCTGTGCACCGCGACCATCCGGGCAGTGGCGTTGGGCGTGGTCGGCATCGCCTTCATCCAGATGCTGTTGATCGGCATCGGCTTTGTGTCCATGGGCATCCCCGGCGCAGGTCTTCTCGCCTTGGCGGTGCTGCTTATTGGCATCATGCAATTACCGGCCACCCTGATTACCCTTCCGGTCATCGTCTACGTCTTCGCGAACGAAGGTGCCAGCACGGCGACCATTGTGTTTGCCATCTATGTCTTCGTTGCGGGCCTGGTCGATAACGTCCTCAAGCCGTTGCTGCTAGGTCGAGGCGTCGATGTGCCAATGCCGGTGGTGCTGATCGGTGCCTTGGGCGGCATGGTCACGAGCGGTATCCTCGGCCTGTTTATCGGCCCTGTGATATTGGCGGTCGGTTATCGGCTGTTCTGGCAATGGGTAGACGATCAAGCGCAAGAACCCGGGACAGACCGCCAGGGACCGACCTGACACGTCTGCCGAGGATATCGCCATGCTGTTGAATCTACTCGCCGGTCTCCCTGTGATGCTGTTCTGCCTGCTGATGCAAGCCGTTTTCATAACTATCTGTTTGCGCCATTACGTGCATTTCAGGCATACCCATCCAAATCGTGAATCGCAATGGCTGAATATCCTGTTGCTGTCGATGGTCATGGTGCTGATGTTGCTCGGCAATTTCGTGCAGATCGCCATCTGGGCCACCCTGTTCATGTTGCTCGACGAATTCGACGAATTCGCCACTGCGCTCTATCACTCGGCAGTCAACTTCGCCACGCTGGGCTATGGCGATATCATCATGTCCCCACGCTGGCGTCTGCTTGGCCCACTGGAAGCAGCCAACGGCATCCTGATGTTTGGTGTCTCTACCTCAGTCATGACCGCTGCGGTGATGGATGTCATCAAACACAGCATGGAAAGGCTACAACAGCGCGAACACCTATAGGTACGTCAGAAAAAGCAGGTAAGGTTCTATCTGAAGAAATCGCGACAGCCTTTTTTCTTTTGCGACAGACTTTATTATTCAGATCACATTTGAACGCTAAGCTTGGGCCTATGGATGACTCAGATTATTTACGCCTGCTGACCATTGCGGCCGAGCAAGCCAACACGTTCCTTTCCAATGCCCGCAAATGGGAGCGTGAGCGTTGGGTTTGCCAGCGCCTGCTGCAAGGTCTGAACATTCCCTATCGCGCCGACGAGTTTGCCCCCGCCGGAGAGCCGCCGGACGTGCTGTTTCGCGACGCGAATTTCGAGGTGTTCTTCGTGCTCGACGAGGGCCGGCGCCTCAATGATGAATGGCGTGATGAGCTGCAACGTCGGCGCAGCGCGTTCTCCCTGAGCCAACTGGTGCGCCGCGAGGCCAAGCCCCGGCGCATCCCGGCTAATGAATTTCTGCTGAGACTGGCGCCAACCTTGCGCAAAAAAGCCCACAACTACAAAGAGCGCGGCATGGACCTGGGGGATCTGGACATCATCGCCTTCGCCAGCCTCAAGCGCGAAGTGCTGGACCTCAACAGCCACTTCCCGCCGCCCACCGAATACCTGCGCCAGGGCTGGCGCTCGTTGTCGCTGGTCGGCCCGACCTTCGCCCGCGTACTCTTCGCCCACCCGGATGCCCCGGATTTCCTGCGCAGCAACCTGGGGCGCAGCATCGTCTTCGATGTCGGGATCAGCTTGTGAGTCCCGCCACATATAGCGGCAACCCTGCACAGGATGGCGCAATCACTGGCCGAATGTTACAAAGCGCAATCGTTCACCCGAACCACATGCACCGTTCAACGCTTGCAGACAATCTGCTGTAACGTCTGCACATTCAGCAACGTCTACCCGACGAGGCCTTTATGACCAGCCGCCTGAACCCCGACGACCAGAAGCATGTCGAAGAGTACCTGCACCTGTCCCAGCACCAAGTCGAGCGCCGGCCTTTCCGGCCGTGGATGCTCCTGGTGGTGGTGTTGGCAGTGACCATTGGCCTGGGCCTGTTGAGCCGCTTGATCAGTTACCTGACGCTATGAGCTGCCTGGCGCTCGCTCGGGTAATTGCACCGATTTCTTTTAGCCTTGCGAGATATCCCCATGACTCATCGTATTGTCATCGTTGGCGGCGGCGCCGGCGGTCTGGAGTTGGCTACCCGTCTGGGTAAGACTCTGGGCAAGCGCGGCACGGCCAGTGTGATGCTGGTCGACGCGAACCTGACCCACATCTGGAAACCGCTGTTGCACGAAGTGGCCGCTGGATCGCTCAACTCTTCCGAAGACGAACTCAACTATGTTGCCCAGGCAAAATGGAACCATTTCGAGTTCCAGCTGGGGCGCATGAGCGGGCTCGATCGCACACAGAAGAAAATCCAGCTGGCCGCCACCTACGACGACGCTGGCCTTGAACTGGTACCCGCGCGCGAAGTGCCTTACGACTCGCTGGTGATCGCGGTCGGCAGTACCACCAACGACTTCGGCACTCAAGGCGCGGCGCAACACTGCCTGTTCCTCGACACCCGCAAACAGGCCGAGCGCTTCCATCAGCAACTGCTCAATCACTACCTGCGCGCGCACGCCGGACAGACCGACACCGTGCAACAGATCAGCGTGGCCATCGTCGGCGCCGGTGCCACCGGGGTCGAACTGGCAGCGGAACTGCACAACGCCGCCCATGAACTGGCGGCTTATGGCCTGGACCGGATCAAGCCGGAAAACATGCACATCACCCTGATCGAAGCCGGGCCACGGGTTCTCCCGGCGCTGCCGGAGCGGATCGGCGGACCTGTGCATAAAACCCTGGAGAAACTCGGGGTCAACGTCATGACCAATGCCGCGGTCAGCGAAGTGACCGCCGACAGCCTGATTACCGCCGACGGCCAGGTAATCAACGCCAGCCTCAAAGTCTGGGCCGCCGGGATTCGTGCGCCGGGTTTCCTCAAGGACATCGATGGCCTGGAAACCAACCGCATCAACCAGCTGCAAGTGCTGCCGACCCTGCAAACCAGCCGCGACGAGAACATCTTCGCCTTCGGTGACTGCGCGGCCTGCCCGCAACCGGGCAGCGACCGCAATGTGCCGCCGCGCGCCCAGGCGGCCCACCAACAGGCTTCGTTGCTGGCCAAATCGCTGAAACTGCGGATCGAAGGCAAGGCCCTGCCGGAATACAAATACACCGACTACGGCTCGCTGATTTCGCTGTCGCGTTTTTCGGCTGTGGGTAACTTGATGGGCAACCTGACCGGCAGCGTGATGCTCGAGGGCTGGCTGGCACGGATGTTTTACGTGTCGCTGTACCGCATGCACCAGATGGCGCTGTATGGCGCGTTCCGTACGGCGATGTTGATGCTGGGTAGCAAGATTGGGCGTGGGACCGAGCCGCGGCTCAAGTTGCACTAAATTTTCGGCGTCTGTCAGGGCCTCATCGCGGGCAAGCCACGCTCCCACAGGATCTGCGTCGTACGCAAATATGCGGCCAACAAAGATTAACTGTGGGAGCGTGGCTTGCCCGCGATGCAGGCGCCTCGGTCTACCCCGTGAACACTTCTGTGTCTCACTGTATCTCCCCCACGATTTCACCCCTTCGCTTACAAACTCCCTCCTTGCACGACACAGTAGCGATACACCGCGCCCGCTAAATGGCCACACCCGAGCAAGGCACCGCCTGCTTCGGTCATCGCCGCACTTGCGTGGCGTCCTTTATCGAACGGTTGTGTCGTGCAACCCAGGAGATTTGTAATGTCCCGTACCACTACTCTCAGCAAAAACACCGTTGGCCTGCTCGGTGCCGTCCTGGCCGGTGGCCTGATGTTGTCCGGTTCCGTATTCGCCGCGCAGCCACTGACCCAGGGCTACATGGTCGCCTCCGCCGAAACTTCGGTAAAAACCCCAGAAGGCAAATGTGGCGAAGGCAAGTGCGGCGATGCCTCGATGGCCAAGACCGACACCGATGGCGATGGTCAGGTGTCCCGTGCGGAGTTCCTGAAAGTGGCGCCCAAGGGCGACTTCGACAAGATCGACACTAACCACGATGGTCAAATCTCGGAACAAGAGGCTTTCGACAATGTGAAAGCCAGCTACGAAGCCAATGGCAAAAAAATGCCAAAAGGCTTGTTCGAGCACCTGAAAGACAACAGCTAAGCCAATGAAGACCAGGCCCTGCTTCTCCATCGAGGAGCGGGGCTTTTTTTCGTCCGGCGGATTTACAACTGAAACCGCTGCACCATGGTCCGTAACGAATTGGCCAACTGCGACAGCTCATGGCTGGAGGCGCTAGTCTGATCGGCGCCAGCAGCGGAGCGTACCGACAAATCGCGAATGTTCACCAGGTTGCGATCAACTTCACGCGCCACTTGCGCCTGCTCCTCGGCGGCGCTGGCGATCACCAGGTTGCGTTCGTGGATCTGGTGAACCGAAGCGGTGATGGTCTGCAGCGCTTCGCCCGCATGCTCCGCCAACGCCAGGGTGCTGGCGGCCCGCGAGGAGCTGGCTTGCATGGAGTCCAGCGCCTGGGTTGAGCCAGTACGCATGCCCTGAACCATTTGTTCGATTTCCTGAGTCGACTGTTGCGTGCGGTACGCCAGGGCACGCACTTCGTCGGCAACCACCGCGAAACCTCGACCACTTTCGCCCGCACGCGCCGCTTCGATGGCCGCGTTGAGGGCGAGCAAATTGGTCTGTTCGGCAATGGCACGAATCACATCCAGCACCTTGCCGATGTCCTGAGACTGGTTGGCCAGCGACTGCACCAAGCCGCCCGTCGTCTGCACGTCGCTGGCAAGGGCGCTGATGGCACTCACGGTTTCGCTCACTCGCTGATGGCCAACGTGTGCCGACTCACTGGATTGGCGCGTGGCGTCAGAGGTAGAAACCGCGTTGCGTGCGACCTCCTCCACCGCGGCGGTCATTTCGGTGACGGCTGTCGCCGCTTGTTCAATCTCGTTGTTCTGCTGTTGCAGATTCTGGGTGCTGTCGAGGGTGACCGCGTTCAATTCATCGGCTGCCGTCGCCAATTGCGCCGCCGAACCGCTGATGCCCTGCAAGGTGTCACGCAGGTTGTGTTGCATGGTCGCCAGCGCCTTGAGCAAGCGGCTCACTTCGTCGTTGCCATGGGTCTCGATGGGGCGGGTCAGATCGCCTCGTGCCACGTTTTCCGCAGCGTTCAACGCCTCTGCCAAGGGTTTGACGATGCTACGGGTCAACAGCATCGCAAGGCCGACCGTGGCCAGCGCCGCGAGGGCAATAAACAGGCTGACGATCATCCGGGAGGTGGCATAGTGCTCTTGGGATTTCCGGCTCTCGGCGGCCACTAGCCGGGTGAACAGTTCCGCCAGATCGTTGAGCTGTTTGCCCGAACCGTCGACAACAGTCTTCATGTCGACCAGAAGTAGTTTGGTCAGCTCGTCACGCCTCCCTTGCTCAGCGAGGGTGAAGGATTGGGCGATGCCGCTGCCGTAGGCGGCGAAGGTTTTTTTGAACTGGTCATACAACTCCTGGCCCTCAGGGGTGGTGACCAATTTGTCATAAGCGGCAATTTTCTCGCTCAATTCCTTGTCGCGCGTGTCCATTTGGCTGCGGTAAGTGGCGATGTTCTTCGGATCTTGATCCAAGGCCATGCGCAGGGAAATGGTACGGATGCGCAACATGAGCTCGCGGATCTCGTCACCGCCGCGAATGCTCGGCAACCATTGGGCCTCCACCGCCACCTCGCTGTCGCGAATGCTCGACATCTGCCCCAGTGCAAATACCCCGAGCAATGCCACCAGTACCGCGATCAAGGCAAAACCCAGCGCGGCGCGAGGGGCAATATTCAGCTGACGAAGAAACATAACGAGCGCCTTTGTTTTTATTGGCTGGAGTCGAGGCCCTGTCCGTGCCCCGTTAGCTCGTTATCGGCAAGTTGTACGATGACTTGAAGCGATCTGCTTTTTCGCAGACAAAAAAAATCCCCGTATCTTTCGATACGAGGATTTTTAATATGGTCGGGGTAAGGGGATTCGAACTCCTGACATCCTGCTCCCAAAGCAGGCGCGCTACCGGACTGCGCTATACCCCGGT
>NZ_JBWKWT010000028.1:36638-63854 GCF_059422365.1 Pseudomonas sp. GW821-FHT01E10 | reverse complement strand
GGTGGGTGATGACGGGATCGAACCGCCGACATTCTGCTTGTAAGGCAGACGCTCTCCCAGCTGAGCTAATCACCCTTTGCATCTCTGAGGCCGCGAAATTTACGCAGGTACCGAAGCTAAGTCAATACCCCGCTTGAAGTTTTTCTAAAAAAGACAAAATCGTGTCATTCCGGACTAGGCCGACAACCGTCAGACCGCTTTCGCGAGCACGCTCGCCCCCACAGTGGACCGCGCCTCTTCAGACAACAGGTTTTCTAATGTGGGAGCGACCCGACTCTCGGCGGCGAGCCGACGATGATGGCAACACATTCAACATCAATGCCGGGGACGGCGCCCCTGCCCTGTTACTCGCTGTAAATCATCTTCTTGGTCATGCCACCATCGACCACAAACTCCTGGCCCGTGACAAAACCAGCGTTCTTCGACAGCAACCAGGCCACCATTGCCGCCACGTCTTCGACGGTCCCTACCCTGCCCGCCGGATGCTGCGCATGATCGGCGTCAGTCAGCGGTTCGGCGCGCCGTGCCGCTGGATCCCGTGCATCGATCCAGCCGGGACTGACCGCATTGACGCGAATCTCTGGCCCCAAACTGATGGCCAGGGCGTGAGTCAGGGCCAACAGGCCGCCCTTGCTCGCCGCATAAGCCTCTGTGTCGGGTTCCGACTGCGCGGCGCGGGTCGAGGCCAGGTTGACGATCGCGCCGCTGTGAGCGCGCAGGTACGGCGCACAGTGCTTGGCCAACAGCATCGGCCCACTGAGGTTCACTGCCAACACCCGGTTCCAGTAGGCCAGGTCGAGGCTTTCCAGGGTGATGTTGTGCGGATCGGCCACCGCCGCATTGCACACCAGCGCATCCAGACGCCCGAACTGCCCCAGCACCTCGGCCACACCCAGCGCCACCTGCGCTTCATTCGCGACGTCCATGGCGATGAACCAGGCGTTTTCGCCGAGCACCTTCGCCACTTTCGAACCACGCTCGCGATCCAGATCGGTCAACACCACCTGCCAGCCTTCGCTGATCAGCCAGGCCGCAATGCCCAGGCCAATGCCGCGCGCGGCACCGGTGACCAGCGCGACGCGGCCATGGGTACCCGTGGTCGGCGACGACAACTCGATCACAAGGCAGCAAACCCGCTCGCCAGATCGGCTTGCAGGTCTGCCACGTCTTCCAGACCGACCGCAATGCGAATCAGGCTGTCACGAATCCCCGCGGCTTCACGCTCTTGCGGCGCCAGACGGCCGTGAGAGGTGGTGCTCGGGTGCGTGATGGTGGTTTTGCTGTCGCCCAGGTTGGCGGTAATGGAGATCAGGCGAGTCGCATCGATAAAGCGCCAGGCGCCCTCTTTGCCGCCTTTGACCTCGAAGCTCACGACCGCACCGAACCCCTTCTGCTGCCGCTGGGCCAGTTCGTGCTGCGGATGGCTCTTGAGGCCGGCGTAATGGACTTTCTCGATGCCGTCCTGCTGCTCCAGCCACTCAGCCAGTTGCTGGGCATTGGCGCAATGCGCCTTCATGCGCAGGCTCAGCGTTTCCAGGCCCTTGAGGAAAATCCAGGCATTGAACGGACTCAGGGTCGGCCCGGCAGTGCGCAGGAAACCGACGACTTCCTTCATCTGCTCGCTGCGACCCGCCACGACACCGCCCATGCAACGACCCTGGCCGTCGATGAACTTGGTCGCCGAGTGCACGACAATGTCCGCGCCCAGCTTCAGTGGCTGCTGCAGCGCAGGCGTGCAGAAGCAGTTGTCGACCACCAGCATCGCGCCCTTGGCGTGAGCGATTTCCGACAGGGCGGTGATATCCACCAGCTCGGCCAGTGGGTTGGAAGGCGATTCCACGAAAAGCAATTTGGTGTTGGCCTTGATCGCCGCATCCCAGCCGGACAAGTCCGCCAGAGCTACGTAATCGACTTCGATGCCAAAGCGCTTGAAGTACTTCTCGAACAGACTGATGGTCGAGCCGAACACGCTGCGCGACACCAGCACGTGATCGCCGGCACTGCACAGACTCATTACCACCGCCATGATCGCGGCCATGCCAGTCGCCGTAGCCACGGCCTGCTCGGCGCTTTCCAGCGCGGCAATGCGCTCTTCGAATGCGCGCACGGTCGGGTTGGTGTAGCGCGAGTAAACGTTACCCGGTACTTCACCGGCAAAGCGTGCAGCCGCGTCGGCGGCGGTACGGAATACGTAGCTGGAAGTGAAGAACATTGGATCACCGTGTTCGCCTTCCGGCGTGCGGTGCTGACCGGCGCGTACGGCCAGGGTATCGAACGCTACGCCTTCGAGGTCGCTGTCCAGCCGACCGGCATCCCAATCCTGACTCATGCTGTCACTCCTTGCCTTGCTCTTTATTTAGTAGATACAAAACCGGCCCCTCAGGGCCGGTAGTTACTCAGTTGTTGTACAGATCAATGATCGCACTGACTGCCTGGGTCTTGACCTTGGAGGCATCGTTACGTGCCTGCTCGATCTTGTTCAGGTAAGCCTCGTCGACGTCGCCGGTGACGTAATGGCCATCGAACACCGCGCAATCGAACTTGTCGATCTTGATCTTGCCGCCACCGACCGCTTCGATCAAGTCGGGCAGATCTTGATAGATCAACCAGTCAGCGCCGATCAGGTCGGCCACGTCCTGGGTCGAACGGTTGTGGGCGATCAGCTCGTGAGCGCTCGGCATGTCGATGCCGTAGACGTTCGGGTAACGCACGGCCGGGGCCGCGGAGCAGAAATAGACGTTCTTGGCGCCGGCTTCGCGAGCCATCTGGATGATCTGCTTACAGGTGGTGCCGCGAACGATGGAGTCGTCCACCAGCATCACGTTCTTGCCGCGGAACTCCAGTTCGATGGCGTTGAGCTTCTGGCGTACGGATTTTTTCCGCGCAGCCTGACCCGGCATGATGAAGGTCCGACCGATGTAGCGGTTCTTCACGAAGCCTTCGCGGAACTTGACGCCCAAGTGGTTCGCCAGCTCCAGGGCCGCGGTGCGGCTGGTGTCCGGAATCGGGATGACCACGTCGATGTCGTGGTCCGGACGCTCGCGCAGGATCTTCTCGGCGAGCTTCTCGCCCATGCGCAGACGGGCCTTGTAAACCGAAACGCCGTCGATGATCGAGTCCGGACGTGCCAGGTAGACGTGTTCGAAGATGCACGGGGTCAGCGACGGGTTGGTCGCGCACTGACGGGTGTGCAGCTTGCCGTCTTCAGTAATGTAGACCGCTTCGCCGGGTGCCAGGTCGCGAATCAGGGTGAAACCGAGCACGTCCAGCGAAACGCTTTCGGAGGCGATCATGTACTCGACGCCTTCATCGGTGTGACGCTGACCGAAAACGATTGGGCGGATGCCGTGCGGATCGCGGAAACCGACGATGCCATAACCGGTCACCATCGCCACGACCGCGTAACCACCGACGCAACGGTTGTGCACGTCGGTGACGGCCGCGAACACGTCTTCTTCAGTCGGCTGCAACTTGCCACGCTGGGCCAGCTCGTGTGCGAACACGTTGAGCAGCACTTCCGAATCGGAGTTGGTGTTGACGTGGCGCAGGTCAGATTCGTAAATCTCCTTGGCCAATTGTTCAACGTTGGTCAGGTTACCGTTGTGCGCCAGGGTAATGCCGTACGGCGAGTTGACGTAAAACGGTTGAGCTTCGGCCGAGGTCGAGCTGCCCGCGGTCGGATAACGCACATGGCCAATGCCCATGTGGCCGACCAGGCGCTGCATGTGACGCTGATGGAACACGTCACGCACCAGGCCATTGTCCTTGCGCAGGAATAACCGGCCATCGTGGCTGGTCACGATACCGGCAGCATCCTGGCCGCGGTGCTGGAGGACGGTTAGCGCGTCATACAGCGCCTGATTGACGTTCGACTTACCGACGATACCGACGATGCCACACATGCGACGCAACCCCTACTTAATGGATCTGAACTGAACACAACTCACTGAGGCGTTTTGGCCGTCGGCAAGAGGTGCTCCTTGAACGGAATATCAGCGGGTACGCTGATTCCGCTGGCAAGCCACTGACTGCTCCACCCGAGGATCAGGTTTTTGGACCAGTCTGCGACCAATAGAAATTTTGGCACGAGCTGTGACTCTTTCCACCACTCGTCCTGCTGTACCGGCCCCAGGCTCAACAGCCCGACCGCCACGACCACCAGCAACACGCCACGCGCCCCGCCGAAAGCCATGCCGAGGAATCGATCGGTCCCGGATAGCCCGGTGACGCGAACCAACTCGCCGATAAGATAATTGATCATTGCGCCTACGATTAAAGTGGCGACAAACATGATGGCACAGCCCGTGATAACACGAGCCGACGGCGTAGCAATGTATCCGCCCAGGTACTCGGACAATGAACCACCGAACATCCAGGCAACGACTCCTGCGATGATCCAGGTCAGCAGCGAGAGTGCTTCCTTGACGAAGCCGCGGCTCAGACTGATCAAAGCGGAGATGGCGATGATTGCAACGATCGCCCAGTCAACCCAGGTAAATGGCACAGTGCAGCCTACAGACAGATGAGGCGGCGCATTTTAGCAGAGCCCATGGCTGTCGGTAAGCTGAGATTGTCAGTGCTTTTCAAATCGGGGTGATAGATTTAGCCGCGCTCAGGCTGGAAACGCACCACAAAACCCTTGAGGTTCTGCTGGCGACTCAACAAATCACGCAGACGATCGGCTTCCGCACGCTCGATCAGCGGCCCGACGAACACTCGATTCTTGCCATCGGCGGAGCGAATGTAGGCGTTATAGCCTTGGCTGCGCAGGGTTTTCTGCAGACTTTCAGCGCTCTCACGGCTCGCCAGGCTGGCCAGTTGCACCGACCAGCTGACCGACAGGCCATTGGCATCGACGCGACTTGGAGTAGCGACCGGCTTGGTCGGTGCAACCGCGATTGGCTGGGCAGGTGCCGGTACAGGCTTGGCAACTGGCGCTGCTGGCGGCGCGACTGGCTTGGCAGCCGGCGGCGCTGGCGCTACGGGAGCCGTTGGCGCAATCGGTGCCGACGGCGCTTGCTGCTCGGCAATTTCGTCGTCGCTTGGCACAGGCTCTTGCGGCAATGCCTGCGGTTCAGGCACCGCCACCGGCTCGATCTGCACTTGCGGGATCGAGGGGGCATGCGGCGCGGCAGGCGCGTCGACCCTTACCTGGCGCTGTTCGTCCTGACGGGAAAACAGCATCGGCAAGAAAATCACCGCCAGCGCCACCAGCACCAAGGCACCGACCATGCGCTGCTTGTACGCCTTATCCAGCAAAGCCATTTGCCGCTTCCTCCGTGGAGTGCCGGGCCAGCCACTCAAGGGCCTCGGCGACACAATAAAATGATCCGAATAACAGAATCTCGTCGTCGCTCGTCGCCTGCGCGCACTGCCCTTCCAGGGCAGCGGCCACGCTGTCATAGGACGTAACCGAGGCGCCAAGGTTCTGCAACGCTGCGTGCAACTGAGCTACCGGCCGTGCCCGCGGCGAATCCAGCGGCGCGACGGCCCAATGCTGGACACTAGCATTCAATTCACCGACAACACCATCCAGGTCCTTGTCCGCCAACAACCCGAACACCGCCAGACGCTTGCCGGCCAGCGGTCGACTGGCCAGACGCCGAGCCAGATATTCTGCCGCGTGAGGGTTGTGCCCCACGTCCAGCAGCAGATTCAGACGCTTGCCCTGCCAGTCGAACTGCCGACGATCAAGACGACCGACGATCCGCGTCGCTTTCAACGCTTCAATAATCTGCGCATCCACCCAAGGCAAACCGAGCAGAAGGTAAGCCTGCAACGCCAGTGCAGCGTTTTCCATCGGCAGATCGAGCAATGGCAGATCGTGCAATTCGACCGCACGCCCTTGAGCATCAACGCCGCGCCATTGCCAGTTGTAATCGGTGATACCGAGGTCGAAATCGCGCCCACGCAGGAAAAACGGGCAATTGAGCTCGCGCGCCTTATCCAGCAGAGGTTGAGGAGGATTCAGATCGCCGCACAGTGCAGGAGCGCCCTGGCGGAAGATTCCGGCCTTTTCGAAGGCCACGGATTCGCGGGTATCACCCAGGTAATCCGCATGGTCGACACCAATGCTGGTGACGAGCGCGATATCGGCATCCACCACGTTGACCGTGTCCAGGCGCCCGCCCAGGCCGACTTCCAGCACCACTGCATCGAGACCGGCCTGTTGAAACAGCCAGAACGCCGCCAGGGTGCCCATTTCGAAGTAAGTCAGGGATGTTTCGCCGCGACCCGCCTCGACCGCGGCAAAGGCTTCACACAGCTGCGCGTCAGTGGCTTCGACACCATTGACCTGCACCCGCTCGTTGTAACGCAGCAGGTGCGGAGAATTGTAGACACCCACGTTCAGGCCCTGCGACCGCAGCAATGAAGCCACGAATGCGCAGGTAGACCCTTTGCCGTTGGTGCCGGTGACCGTGATCACCCGAGGCGCCGGCTTGCCCAGCCCCATGCGGGACGCTACCTGTTGCGAACGCTCCAACCCCATGTCGATGGCCGAAGGATGCAACTGTTCAAGGTAGGCGAGCCACTCGCCAAGGGTGCGCTCGATCATAGGTTCGCAGGTACCGGTGGGACCACGATCGGCTCGACTGGCGCGGCGACGAATTTAGGCGTCGGCTTGCCGGTCAGTTGCGCCAACAGGTTGCCCAGACGCGGACGCAGCTCCTGACGAGGGATGATCATGTCGATCGCGCCGTGCTCCAGCAGGAACTCGCTGCGCTGGAAGCCTTCCGGCAGTTTTTCGCGAACGGTTTGTTCGATCACGCGCGGACCGGCGAAACCGATCAGGGCTTTCGGCTCACCGACGATCACGTCGCCGAGCATCGCCAGACTGGCGGAAACACCGCCGTAGACCGGGTCGGTCAGCACCGAGATGAACGGAATGCCTTCTTCGCGCAGACGTGCCAGCACCGCGGAGGTCTTGGCCATTTGCATCAGGGAGATCAGCGCTTCCTGCATCCGTGCACCGCCGGAAGCGGAGAAGCAGATCATCGGGCAACGGTTTTCCAGGGCGTAGTTGGCGGCGCGCACAAAGCGCTCACCGACGATGGCACCCATCGAACCACCCATGAAGGAGAATTCGAAAGCCGACACCACGACCGGCATGCCCAGCAAGGTGCCGCTCATGGAGATCAGTGCGTCTTTTTCGCCGGTCTGCTTTTGTGCAGCGGTCAGGCGATCCTTGTACTTCTTGCCGTCACGGAATTTCAGACGGTCAACCGGCTCCAGGTCCGCGCCCAGTTCGGCACGACCTTCAGCGTCGAGGAAGATGTCGATGCGCGCGCGTGCGCCGATACGCATGTGGTGGTTGCACTTGGGGCAAACGTCCAGGGTCTTTTCCAGCTCCGGACGATACAGCACCGCCTCGCAAGACGGGCATTTGTGCCACAGACCTTCAGGCACCGAGCTCTTCTTGACCTCGGAACGCATGATCGAAGGGATCAGTTTGTCTACTAACCAGTTGCTCATGCTTTCTTTCTCCAGTACCGGCGGCCCGAACGCTCTGGTTCGCAGCCCCGCGTATGCCCTTGAGCTAAATTCATATGTGTAGCGATGATCGATGGATTGCCGGGTCAGCGAGACGCTGACCTGCGTACGACCCAAAAATTCTCAGCCATGCCTGCTTTGTGCAGGTGCACCTCTTTTGTACAGAGCAGTGGACGGCGGCAGTCTGCCAGCCGTCACATCAACGACGTGCTACCGCGTACCGCTTTGATGAATGCCTGAATCTTTGCGTGATCCTTGATGCCCTTGCTCGCCTCTACCCCTCCGCTGACGTCCACCGCGTAAGGCCGAACCCGGGCAATCGCCTCGGCGACGTTATCTGGCGTCAAGCCACCCGCCAGGATGATCGGCTTGCTCAAGCCTTGCGGTATCAGTGACCAATCGAAGGCTTCACCGGTTCCACCAGGAACACCTTCGACATAGGCGTCGAGCAAAATACCGCTGGCACTTGGGTATGCGTCACAAGCTGCCGCGATGTCATCACCGGCCTTGACCCGCAATGCCTTGATGTACGGTCGGTGCCAGCCTTCGCAATCAGCGGCGGTTTCGTCGCCATGGAACTGCAACAGGTCCAGTGGCACGGCGTCGAGGATTTCCCCCAACTCGCAACGGCTGGCGTTGACGAACAAACCCACGGTGGTCACGAACGGCGGCAAGGCCTTGATGATCGCCCTCGCCTGCTGGAACGTCACGGCCCGCGGGCTTTTGGCGTAGAACACAAATCCGATGGCATCGGCCCCGGCCTCAACCGCCGCCAACGCATCCTCTATGCGGGTAATCCCACAAATTTTGCTGCGAACGGCCGACATGTCGATAGAACCTCAGGGCAACTGCGGGAAAGTCCCGGATGGTATCAAAAGCGTTCGAAGGCGTCAGCCGTCAAGTTCCGAGAAGCCGGTGAGGAAGTGTGGGCCGATGTAACGCTCGGGCAATTCGAACTCGTCGCGATACTCGACTTGCACCAGATACAGGCCAAACGGATGAGCCGTCACCCCACCGGAACGGCGAATGCGACTCTCCAGCACCTCTTTCATCCACTCCACGGGACGCTCGCCAGCACCGATAGTCATCAAAACGCCTGCGATGTTGCGCACCATGTGGTGCAGGAACGCACTGGCACGGATATCCAGCACGATCATTTTGCCATGGCGGGTAACGCGCAGGTGATGCAGCTCCTTGATCGGCGACTTGGCCTGGCACTGGCCGGCGCGGAAAGCACTGAAGTCGTGGGTGCCGACCAGATACTGGGCGGCCTCGGACATGCGCTCAACGTCCAGCGGGCGGTGGTTCCAGGTGATTTCTTCGTTCAGGTGCGCCGGGCGGATCTGATCGTTGTAGATCACGTAGCGATAGCGCCGGGCGATGGCTTTGAACCGCGCATGGAAATGCGCCGGCATGACCTTGGCCCAGCTGACGCTGATGTCGTGCGGCAAGTTGATGTTGGCACCCATGACCCAGGCCTTCATCGAGCGCTCTACCTGGGTGTCGAAATGCACCACTTGGCCGCAAGCATGCACACCGGCGTCAGTGCGCCCGGCGCAATGCAGCGACACGGGTGAGTCGGCGACTTTGGACAAGGCCTTTTCAAGAAGCTCCTGCACCGTGTCCACACCGGAGGCCTGACGTTGCCAGCCGCGATAACGCGAACCTTTGTATTCAACGCCCAACGCGATCCGGAAAAAGCCGTCGGCCGCCATTTCGGCGGCCGGATTATCTATATTTGCCAAGGGGTGACAGCCTGCTGATCTACTCAAAGGCAGGCATTATAAGGCCGCTGGACCGGGATGCCAGTGTAACTGTGACACGGCGTTGAATGTACCAACCCCATCGCATCCCCCCAACAAAAACGGCAGCCTGGATGGGCTGCCGTTTTGTTTAAGCCTTACCGACGATTCACGCCAGACGCGAGAGCATTTCCTTGGCTTCGCTCTTCTGCCCCGCATCGCCCTCGGTCACCACCTCATTGAGGATGTCCCGAGCACCGTCATTGTCGCCCATGTCGATGTAGGCCTGGGCCAGGTCGAGTTTGGTGGCGACTTCGTCAGCACCAGAGAGGAAATCGAGCTCGTCATCTGACGCGGCCAACGCATCTTCCTCGGTGAAGCTTGGCTCGCCGAGGCTCTGGGACAAACGATCCAGCTCGGCATTGACGTCGTTGAGTTCGTTTTCAAAGGCGTCAGGCTTATCCGGGGCGGCGTCCATTTCATCGGCCAGCGACAGATCGAAATCAGCCGGCAACTCCAGATCGTCTAGCGGCGCCTCAGTGACGGTCGGCACTTCAGCGACAGGCAAGTCCTTGAGGTCGTCATCCAGGCTCAGCAGGAAGTCGTCTTCAGCCAGAGTCTCCGGGGAAGCATCGCCGCCCAGATCCATGTCCAGGTCGAAGTCCGACAGATCGTCGAGGCTTTCCTTGATTTCAGTCTGTTGTTGCAACACCGACTCAAAGCTCAGGTCGTCGTCCAGCGGAAACTCGTCCAGTTCAGCCAAAGACTCTGGTTCTGGTTCGGGCTGTGGTTGCGGTGCTGGCTCGACTGCAACCGCAGGCGTGATCGGAGTAGCCGCTTCCAGATCGTCGAGACTCAGATCGAAAGCACTGTCAAAGTCAGCCAATGCCGGTTCCGGGGCTTGCGGCTCGTCCAGCAGCAGGTCCTTGACGTACTGTGCGTCCAGCTCGGCGGCGACAGCTGCGGCGGCCAGACCGCCCACCGCCGCGACCACCATGGCCGGGAAGCGGCTTTTCAGCTGCTCGACCCGGGCGAAGTTGTCGCCGTTGGCCACCAGTTGACGCTCCTGGGCGACGAACGCATCGCGATCGCCCTGCTGACCGTAGACTTCCATCAGCTTCAGGCGCAGGTCGCTGCGTTGCGGCTCTTGCTTGATAGCGTCTTCCAGCAGCGCGGCAGCCTGATTCAGGCGACCGGCCGCGATGTGCGACTGAGCCTGGGCCAAGACGTCGTCAGAGCGTTCGGCGGCAGGCGCAACCAACGGTGCAGCGATCGGTGGCGTCATCACAACCGGGGCAATCACCGGGGCCGGTGCAGGTGCAGGCGTTGGTGCGGTCGCGAGCTTCACGCTTGGCGGCGGAACTTCCAGACCTTCGAAGCTGCTTTCCGGCAGGTCGAGGTCGGCGGAGAACGCTTGTTCCTCAGCCAAGGCACGGGCCATGCGCAGATGTTTTTCTGCCTCCTGCTGAGCTTTACGGCGACGGGCCAGCAACAGCAGCAAGAGCAGCAGAACCACCGCACCGCCACCCACCAGACCCAGCAGGATCGGGTTGGTCAGCAGTTCGTTGAATTTCTGCTCGTCGGACGCCACAGGCGTCGGCTCGACGGCTGGCGCCGGAACGACTTCCGGCGCAGGAGCCGCCGGAGTCACTTCAACAGGTGTTGCCGCCGGGCTGGCTGCCAGCTCGGCCGACATCGCCGGAGCGGTCGTAGCCGCCGGTGCGCCCGCGCCGCCTTCGGCTTGCAGCTTGGCCAACTGATTATTCTTCAGTTCGATCAGGCGCTGCAGCTTGTCCAGCTGGCTTTGCAGGTCGTTCATGCGGCTTTTCAGTTCAGCGTTGTCACGGCGAGCCGTGTCGAGGCTTTCCTGGGTCACGGCCAGCTTGTTGCTCAAGGCTTTCGCATCACCGGTGGCACCTTTGCCACGGCCCTTGCCGGTGTCGGCAGAGACCAGGCTCAGCTTGTCCGTGGCGACTTGCGACGAAGCGCCGTCACCGCGAGCACGCTTGGTGGCGTCGAGTTGCTGCTGCCCGCTTCCAGGCTTCGCCACATAGCGACGACCGTGGCGCCATGCAGAGTTCTGCGCCGCGACTTCAGCGATGGCCTTGGGTTGCGGCAGGCTGGCGCTTTGCACCTGATCCGGCAGACGCAGCACCTGGCCGGCTTTCAGCCGGTTGATGTTGCCGTCGATAAAGGCATCCGGGTTCAGCGCCTGGATGGCCAGCATGGTTTGCTGGATCGATCCACCGTTACGCGCCTTCGCGGCGATTTCCCATAAGGTATCGCGCGATGTGGTGGTGTATTGCGTCGATTTGGTCGCGCCGGTGACTGGCGCGGTCACCGCCTGGGCTGGCGCCGGTTGCGCGGCGGCATCGGCGGTTTGCGGCGAGAATTTGGACGGATCGAGCAGCACGCTGTAATCACGCAGCAGACGACCGCTTGGCCACATCACCTGAACCAGGAATTTCACCATCGGTTCGGACAGCGGTTTGCTGGAGGTGATGCGCAGGATGCTTTTGCCGCTGGCGTTAAGCACCGGCGTGAAAGTCAGGTCGTTGAGGAACGCCTGACGATCGACACCAGCCTTGGCGAAATCTTCGGGCGAGGCCAGGCTCGGCACCACTTCGGCAGCCGTGAGGTCCTTGACGTCGAGCAACTCGATTTCTGCTACCAGAGGCTGGTTCAGCGTCGATTTCAGGGTCAATTCCCCAAGCCCGAGGGCATGCGCCATACCGGAGGACAGCGCCGAGGCGGCCGCTATTGCTAACACCAGTTTGCGAACTTGAACCATAGCCTCATCCTTTATTTGAACATTCCTCGGCCAGCGAGAAGGTGTTGATTGCCGCTGCCGTAAGGCGTTGCGCGCGACGGCGAAGGGTCGTCGCGCGCGATCGTTTCATTCATGCGACGAAAGCCCTGCGGGATGGCTCGCCTCAAGCATTCCAGCCAAACAGGGTGTTCGGCTGGAACCACTAGAAAAAATTGTTGCCAAGTATCTTTTACAGCAGGTCTTTTATCAACAATTCAGCCACCTGCACAGCATTGAGCGCGGCGCCTTTGCGTACGTTATCTGACGTCAGCCACACGTTAAGTTCCGCCGGGTCGTCGATCCCGCTGCGAACCCGACCAACGTAAACCACGTCCTGCCCTACCGCATCGCCTACCGGAGTCGGGTAATCGCCCGCCTCGACCAGCTCGATACCGGGCGCTGCTTCCAGTGCCGCGTTGACTTTCGCCAGGTCGACAGCGCTCGATGACTGCAAGGTCACGCTATAGCTATCGCCAAAAAACACCGGGGCTTGAATGCAAGTGACGGAAATCTTTAATAAAGGCAGCGACAAGACCTGACGCAGCTCGCGCACCAGACGCTTTTCCAGCAACGTGTGGCCCTGAGCATCGGGCGCACCGACTTGCGCCAACAGGTTAAAAGCCATCTGCCGATCGAAGAAAGCCGGCTCCAGCGGACGCACGTTGAGCAGTTCGGCGGTTTGCCGGGCCAGCTCGCTGACGGCTTCGCGGCCCTGGGCGGATACCGCCAGGCACGCCGTCAGACTGATGCGTTGCAGGTCGAGCAAGTCGAGCAGCGGCGCCAGCACCACCGCCAGCGCTGTCGCCGAAGGGCTTGGGCTGCTGACCTGGAAGGGCTTTTTCAGGCCGGCAAGAATTGCAGCATTGGCCTCGGGCACCACTTGCGGCGCCTGATCGGCCGGCAACGCGCCGGACAGGTCGATCAGCGAGCAACCGGCGGCCGTAGCGCGCGGGGCGAAACTGAGGGTCACCGCCGGACCGGCGGCGAAGAACACCAACTGGACTTTGCTGAAGTCGAACTCATCGACTTCGCGCACCCGCACGTTCTTGCCGCGAAACGGCACCGAGTGTCCGGCCGATTCACTGCTCGCCAGCAGGTGCAGATTGCCGACCGGGAAGTCGCGTTCTTCGAGAATCTGGACGAGTGTTTCGCCGACAGTGCCGGTGGCGCCGATCACGGCAATATCGAAGGACTGGCTCATGGTTCTACCTCTGGCGAAACGGGGGGAGCGGCACTTTACCGGGTGGTTGGTGGTGAGGCAATGAATGGGGAAGCCTTGTAGCAGCTGCCGAAGGCTGCGTTCGAGGACGAAGTCCTCGTCATGGCGATCCCGATCATTCAGGCAAACCGCGCGCGCAGGGTTTACGACTGCTGCGCAGCCGGACGCAGGCTTCGCCAGCGGCTACAGAAGTTGGATGGCGCGCATAAAAAACCCGCACCTCTTTCAAGGCACGGGTTCTTTCATTGCATCAATAGATCAACGCTCAAGCAGGATCCGCAGCATGCGACGCAGCGGCTCGGCCGCGCCCCACAGCAGTTGGTCGCCAACGGTGAAGGCACCGACGAATTGCGAACCCATGTTCAGCTTGCGCAGACGACCGACCGGCACGTTCAGGGTGCCGGTGACTTTCGTCGGGCTCAGCTCCTGCATGCTGATTTCACGGTTGTTCGGCACCAGCTTGACCCAAGGGTTGTGCTGGCTGATCAGCCCTTCGATATCAGCGATCGGCACGTCTTTGTTCAGCTTGATGGTCAGCGCCTGGCTGTGGCAACGCATGGCGCCGATGCGCACGCAGATACCGTCCACCGGGATCGGGCTCTTGAAGCGACCGAGGATTTTGTTGGTTTCGGCCTGGGCCTTCCACTCTTCACGGCTCTGGCCGTTCGGCAGTTCCTTGTCGATCCACGGGATCAGGCTGCCGGCCAGCGGTACGCCGAAGTTTTCGGTCGGGTACGCGTCGCTGCGCATGGCTTCGGCAACACGGCGGTCGATGTCGAGGATGGCGCTGGCCGGATCGGCCAGTTGATCGGCGACAGCGCCGTGGGTCACACCCATTTGCTTGATCAGCTCACGCATGTGCTGCGCGCCGCCACCAGAGGCCGCCTGATAGGTCATGGCGCTCATCCACTCCACCAGACCGGCTTCAAACAGACCGCCCAGGCCCATCAGCATCAGGCTGACGGTGCAGTTGCCGCCGATGTAGTTCTTGGTGCCCGCGTCGAGCTGCTGGTCGATAACCTTGCGGTTCACCGGGTCCAGCACGATCACCGCGTCATCCTGCATGCGCAGGCTGGAAGCGGCGTCGATCCAGTAACCCTGCCAGCCGGCTTCGCGCAGCTTCGGGAACACTTCGCTGGTGTAGTCGCCACCTTGGCAGGTCAGAATCACGTCGAGGGTTTTCAGCTCTTCAATGCTGTAAGCGTCCTTGAGCGGAGCAATGTCCTTGCCCACGGACGGGCCTTGGCCACCGACATTGGAAGTGGTGAAAAACACCGGCTCGATAAGATCGAAATCCTGCTCTTCCAGCATCCGCTGCATGAGCACGGAACCGACCATGCCGCGCCAACCGATCAGACCTACACGTTTCATCGCAACTACACCTTCTTGAAAAGTGGGCCGCTGCTTTCAAGGTTGAAAATTGCAGCGGGCCAGAGAGATTACAGATTCCGCAGCGCGGCGACTACTGCGTCGCCCATTTCCTGCGTACCGACCTTGGTGCAACCAGCCGACCAGATGTCTCCCGTACGCAGACCCTGATCCAAAACCAGGCTCACGGCCTTCTCGATGGCGTCGGCCGCATCCTGCAGATTGAAGCTGTAACGCAGCATCATCGACACCGACAAAATGGTCGCCAACGGGTTGGCAATGCCCTTGCCAGCGATGTCTGGCGCCGAACCGTGGCACGGCTCGTACATGCCTTTGTTGTTGGCATCCAGCGACGCCGACGGCAGCATGCCGATGGAACCGGTGAGCATCGACGCTTCGTCGGAAAGAATGTCGCCGAACAGGTTGTCGGTGACGATCACGTCGAACTGCTTCGGCGCACGCACCAGTTGCATGGCGGCGTTGTCGACGTACATGTGGCTCAGTTCGACGTCCGGGTAGTCCTTGGCCACTTGCTCGACGATTTCACGCCACAGCTGGCTGGAGGCCAGCACGTTGGCCTTGTCCACCGAGCACAGCTTCTTGCCGCGCACGCGCGCCATGTCGAAACCGACACGGGCGATACGGCGGATTTCAGTTTCGCTGTATGGCAGCGTGTCGTAGGCCTGGCGCTCGCCGTTTTCCAACTCGCGCACGCCACGTGGCGCGCCGAAATAGATACCGCCGGTCAGTTCACGGACGATGAGGATGTCCAGGCCAGCAACGATTTCTGCCTTCAGGCTGGAAGCCTCGGCCAGTTGCGGGTACAGGATCGCCGGACGCAGGTTGCCGAACAGGCCCAGTTGCGCACGGATTTTCAGCAGACCGCGCTCAGGGCGGATGTCACGCTCGATGGTGTCCCATTTCGGGCCGCCCACGGCGCCCAGCAGCACAGCATCGGCTGCGCGTGCACGGGCCAGGGTCTCATCGGCCAGCGGCACGCCGTGCTTGTCGATGGCGGCGCCACCGATCACGTCATGGCTCAGTTCGAAGCCCAGGCTGTACTTGTCGTTCGCCAGCTCCAGCACCTTGACCGCTTCGGCCATGATTTCCGGGCCAATACCGTCGCCTGGGAGAATCAGAATCTGCTTGCTCATGCTTTCCTCATGTCATCAGTCGGCGCACCCGCGGGTGCGCCCGGAAAAATTCTATCGTTCAGCCATCAGCACCAGTACATCGGTGCTGAACGAACCATCGGCTTCAATCTCAAAATATTCGCGCACCTCGTTGCCCATCGATTGCTGCAACTCGAGGATCGCCGCGCGCATCACCTGCGGCGTACGCATGCGCTCGACCCAGGAGGTGTACTCCAGGCGCAACCGTTGGCGCGTTGTGCTGCGGGTATGCAACCCCGCTTCGCTGACCTGACGCAACCACTCGCCCGCAGAATAATCGCGCACGTGGCTGGTGTCGCGCAGCACTTCGACGCTTTGCAGGTAAGTGTCGAACAGCGGGCTGCCCGGCGACAACACATCGATGAACGCCGCCACCCCGCCCGGCTTCAGCACCCGGCGAACTTCGCGCAGGGCCACGCCTAGGTCGCTCCAATGGTGCGCCGAATAGCGGCTGAAGACGAAATCGAACTCGCCATCGTCGAACGGCAGACGCTCGGCGGCGCCGTTGACCGTGGCCACATTGCTCAAATCCCGGTCAACAGCGGCGGCGGCAACCACATCGAGCATCTGCTGGGACAGGTCGTAAGCGACTACTTCCCTGACCAGCGAGGCCACATGAAAACTCACATGACCGGCACCGCAACCCAGGTCCAGTACCCGGGCATCGCCCTGCCCCGCCAGTTCAGCCTGTAGCAGCGCGAATTCAGTGCCTTGAGCGTGTACGGCGCTGCTCAGATAGGCCGAGGCCTGTTCACCGAATTGTTTTTGGACTACCTGGCTGTGCTGCGCGGTGCTGGTCATCGGGACTTCCTTTTTAGGTTTAACCTTGCGCTGTCTGGGCCTGCCCGCGAAGAGGCCGGCCCTGATTACATCGATTCCAGATCAATCTCAGGCGTCGCGAAACAACCATGGCTGGCTCGCGCGGTGCTTGGCTTCAAACGTGGCAATCGCCTCGTGATCCTGCAAAGTCAGGCCGATATCGTCCAGGCCATTGAGCAGGCAGTGCTTACGGAAGGCATCGATCTCGAAGCTCAGCACTTTGCCGTCCGGACGGGTCACGGTCTGGGCCTGCAAATCGATCTGTAACTGGTAGCCCGGGTTCGCTTCAACCTGCTTGAACAGCTCATCGACTTCAGCGTCGCTCAGGATGATCGGCAGCAAGCCGTTCTTGAAGCTGTTGTTGAAGAAGATGTCGGCGTAGCTCGGTGCGATGATGCTGCGGAAACCGTACTCTTCCAGTGCCCACGGCGCGTGCTCGCGGCTGGAGCCACAACCGAAGTTCTCGCGGGCCAGCAACACGCTGGCGCCTTGATAACGCTCGGCATTGAGGACGAAGTCCTTGTTCAGCGGGCGCTTGGAGTTGTCCTGATACGGCTGGCCAACGTCCAGATAACGCCACTCATCGAACAGGTTCGGACCGAAACCGGTGCGTTTGATCGACTTCAAGAACTGCTTCGGGATGATCTGGTCGGTGTCGACGTTGGCACGATCCAAAGGCGCGACAAGACCAGTGTGCTGGGTAAAAGCTTTCATGCTGCGCTCCTTTAGATCAATTCACGGACGTCGACGAAACGACCGTTCACAGCGGCGGCGGCGGCCATGGCCGGGCTCACGAGGTGGGTACGACCACCGGCGCCCTGACGGCCTTCGAAGTTACGGTTGGAGGTCGACGCGCAATGCTCGCCCGACTCCAAACGGTCCGGGTTCATCGCCAGGCACATCGAGCAGCCAGGCTCACGCCATTCAAAACCGGCCTCGATAAAAATCTTGTCCAGGCCTTCGGATTCGGCCTGAGCCTTCACCAGCCCCGAACCCGGCACCACGATGGCCTGCTTGATGGTCGAAGCCACTTTGCGGCCCTTGGCGATCACCGCGGCGGCGCGCAGGTCTTCGATCCGCGAGTTGGTGCAGGAGCCGATGAATACGCGGTCCAGTTGAATGTCAGTGATCGCCTGATTGGCGGTCAAGCCCATGTATTTCAAGGCGCGCTCGATGGAATCGCGCTTGACCAGGTCCATTTCCTTGGCCGGATCCGGTACGTTCTGGTCCACGGCCAACACCATCTCAGGCGAGGTGCCCCAGCTGACTTGCGGCTTGATCTGAGAGGCATCGAGCTCGACGATGGTGTCGAACTTGGCATCGGCGTCGGAGACCAGGTCTTTCCAGGCTTCGACGGCCAAATCCCATTCCGCGCCCTTCGGAGCAAATGGACGGCCCTTGACGTAAGCCACGGTTTTTTCGTCGGCGGCCACCAGGCCAACACGGGCGCCGGCTTCGATGGACATGTTGCAGATGGTCATGCGGCCTTCAACGGACAGGTCGCGAATCGCGCTACCGGCGAATTCGATGGCGTGGCCATTACCGCCGGCGGTGCCGATCTTGCCGATCACGGCGAGGACGATGTCCTTGGCAGTCACGCCGAACGGCAATTTGCCCTCGACCAACACCAGCATGTTCTTCATTTTCTTGGCGACCAGGCACTGAGTGGCGAGCACGTGCTCGACCTCGGAGGTGCCGATACCGTGAGCCAGGGCACCGAATGCGCCGTGGGTCGAGGTGTGGGAGTCGCCGCAGACCACGGTCATGCCCGGCAAGGTGGCACCCTGCTCCGGGCCGATGACGTGGACGATGCCTTGGCGGACGTCATTCATCTTGAATTCGACGATGCCGTATTCGTCACAGTTATCGTCGAGGGTCTGAACCTGCAAACGCGAGACCTGGTCGACGATCGCTTCGATGCCGCCCTTGCGCTCCGGGGTGGTCGGTACGTTGTGGTCCGGGGTCGCGATGTTGGCATCGATGCGCCAGGGCTTGCGCCCGGCCAGACGCAGGCCTTCGAAGGCTTGCGGCGAGGTCACTTCGTGGATGATGTGACGATCGATGTAGATCAGCGCAGAGCCATCGTCGCGCTGCTTGACCAAATGCGAATCCCAGAGCTTGTCGTAGAGCGTTTTGCCGGCCATCAGACGGTTTCCTCATCAGCTTGTTTCTATGCCCCGGATCTTGAGTAATTCAATAACCCCTTGGCTTGTGAGGTCGATCCTAGGGGGTTACATTAAATAACTCAAATTCATATTTTTTATGCTTTGCATAACCAACTGGAATGCCACTGAGACCTCATTATGGACCTCGCCAACCTCAACGCCTTTATCGCGATTGCCGAGACCGGAAGCTTCTCCGGCGCCGGCGAACGGCTGCACCTGACGCAACCGGCCATCAGCAAGCGCATCGCCGGGCTGGAGCAGCAATTGAAGGTGCGACTGTTCGATCGACTGGGCCGGGAAGTCGGCCTGACCGAAGCCGGCCGCGCCCTGCTGCCACGGGCCTATCAGATCCTCAATGTACTGGATGACACCCGCCGCGCCCTGACCAACCTGACTGGCGAAGTGACCGGTCGTCTGACATTGGCCACCAGCCATCACATCGGCCTGCATCGCTTGCCGCCCTTATTAAGGGAGTTCACCCGACGTTACCCGCAGGTAGCGCTGGATATTCAGTTCCTCGATTCGGAAGTGGCCTACGAAGAAATCCTCCATGGCCGCGCTGAACTGGCAGTCATCACCCTTGCACCGGAACCTCACACATTGGTCAAGGCCACGCCCGTGTGGGACGACCCGCTGGATTTCGTGGCCGCCCCGGAGCATCCGCTGATCAGCAACGGTGCGGTCAGCCTGGCGGACATTGCCCTGCACCCCGCGGTTTTCCCCGGCGGCAACACCTTTACCCACCACATCGTGCAACGCCTGTTCGAGGCCCAGGGCCTGACGCCGAACATCGCCATGAGCACCAATTATCTGGAGACCATCAAGATGATGGTCTCGATCGGCCTGGCCTGGAGCGTTTTGCCGCGCACCATGCTGGATGAGCAAGTGGCGCGCATACCTTTGCCGGGCATACAGCTCACTCGCCAGCTAGGCTATATCCTGCACACCGAACGGACGCTGTCGAACGCGGCAAAGGCCTTCATGGCTTTGCTGGATGCACAAATCGATCAGCCAGGGACTCGCGGCTAAGCTGTGCTTCTTCTTTTGTGCTACGCCTATAGAGCCCCAAAACCCTGTGCCTAACGCCCAATTCAGCCCAAGGCCTGTCATCCATGCCCAAATCTGTTGAACGTATGCCGCCAATGCCGCGAATTCAGGCAATTGACCCAAAACGGTCCGAGCAGAGCTGGGAAAGCGCCCCACAGTTGCTCGCGGCCCTCAATGGTGCCCGACTGGGCGCCTGGTATTGGGACATCGAGCGCGGACAGATCAGTTGGTCACGGGGCACTCAGGCGTTGTTCGGCTTCGATCCCCGACAACCGTTGCCCGAGGATCTGGAATACCTCGACCTGCTGCCCCAGGAGGATCGGGCGAAAGCCATCCGCGCCTTCAATGCAGTGATCGCCGGCGCCCCGCTGGAGCAGGCCATGCACCACCGCATCCGCTGGCCCGACGGCAGCCTGCACTGGCTGGAAATCAACGGCAGCCTGCTACCGGACAAAAACGGCCGGCCACGAATGATCGGGGTCATCCGTGAAATCACCCACCAGCGCCAGCGTGAACAAGCGCTGAGCAGCTCGGAAAAACGCTTCGCCACGCTGTTTCACCTGTGCCCGAACATGGTGCTGCTGACCCGACAGGAAGACGGCCTGATCAGCGAAGCCAACCAGTACTTCGAAAGCCTGTTCGGCTGGCCGGTGCAAGACGCAATCGGCCGAACCACCCTGGAACTGGGCCTTTGGGTCAACCCGGAGCAACGGGCGGAACTGGTCAAGGCCACCAAGGCCAAAGGCGAGCTGATCAACATGGAGGTGCAATTTCGCGCCAGCAACGGGCAGGTTCACGACGGCATTCTCAGCGCGCAAAAGGTCGAGCTCGAAGGCCAGCCCTATCTGCTGAGCACATTCCTTGACACCACCGAACGCAAAATCGCCGAGCACGCCCTCAAAGACAGCCAGGAACGCCTCGACCTGGCCCTGGATTCAGCACAACTCGGCACCTGGGACTGGCACATCCCCAGCGGCATGCTTTACGGCTCGGCGCGGGCCGCCCAGCTGCATGGCCTGGAGCCCAAACCCTTCCATGAATCCTTCGATGCGTTTTTCGAAGGTGTACCCGGTGAAGAACGCGACACCATGCGCGACGCTTACCGCAGCTTACGCGAAGGCCCCGCCGGCAATTATCAACTGACCTACCGCGTGCAGCTGCCGGACGGTAGTTCGCGCTACCTGGAAAGCCGCGCCAGACTCTACCGCGATGATGACGGCAACCCGCTGCGCATGGCCGGCACATTGCTGGACATCACCGAGCAAGTAGAGCGCGAACAGCAACTGATAGCGTCGGAAGAGAAATTCGCCACCTTGTTCCAGGTCAGCCCCGACCCGATCTGCGTCACGCGTCAGGACACCGGCCACTTCATCGAGATCAACTCCAGCTTCACCCAGACGTTCGGCTGGAGCACCACCGACGTCATCGGCCGCAGCGCCGACGAAATCGGCCTGTGGGACGCCTCGGCGAAAAGCCTGCAAAGGATCGAGCGGGTCATCCGCGAACAGGGCCTGAACAATGTGGCGATCATCGTTCAACACAAGGACGGGCAATCCCTGACCTGCGTGATCTCCAGCCGCCAGATCAGCGTCGGCGACCAGCCGTGCATCGTCACCACCCTGCGCGACATCACCCAACAGCAACGCTCGGAAGCGGCGCTCAAGGCCAGCGAAGAGAAGTTCGCCAAGGCCTTCCATTCAAGCCCCGACGCCATCACCATTACCGAGCGCGACACTGGACGCTATCTGGAAGTTAACGACGGCTTCTGCCGCCTGACCGGCTACCGTGCCGATGAAGTGGTGGGCCGCACGGTGTATCAGGTCGGCATCTGGGCCGAGGAGAAACAACGCTCGGCGTTGCTGGCCGAACTACAGATCAAGGGCCGGGTTCACCACCTGGAAATGCTCGGGCGCAACAAGCGCGGCGAGTTGCTGACCGTCGAAGTCTCGGTGGAACCGATCACCCTCAACGAAACTGCCTGCCTGCTGCTGACCGCCCGGGACGTCAGCCTGCTGAAAAATGCCGAAGCGCAGATCCGTCACCTGGCCTACCACGACCCGCTGACCAACCTGCCGAACCGCGCGCTGTTGATGGACCGCCTGAGCCAGCAGATCGCCCTGCTCAAGCGCCACAACTTGCGTGGCGCCCTGATGTTCCTCGACCTCGACCACTTCAAGCACATCAACGACTCCCTCGGCCACCCGGTGGGCGATACGGTGCTGAAAATCATCACCGCGCGCCTTGAAGCCAGCGTACGCATGGAAGACACCGTCGCACGCCTGGGCGGCGATGAGTTCGTGGTGCTGCTCAGTGGCCTGGAAGGCTCGCGCAGCGACGTCAGCGCTCAAGTCCGGGAACTGGCGGATACCTTGCGCGAATTGCTGTCCGAACCGATGTTCCTCGATGGACAACGCCTGCAAGTGACGCCGAGCATCGGCATCGCGCTGATCCCCGACCACGGTTCGACCCCGACCGACCTGCTCAAGCGCGCCGATATCGCCCTCTACCGCGCCAAGGACTCGGGCCGCAACACCACGCAGATGTATCACAACACCATGCAGAAGGCCGCCAGCGAACGCCTGCGCATGGAGACCGACCTGCGCCTGGCCCTTTCCCGGGGTGAATTCAGCGTGCAATACCAGCCTCAGGTGGACGCCCGCAACAACCGCATTACCGGCGCCGAAGCCCTGGTGCGCTGGCACCATCCGCAACTGGGCGCGCAATCGCCGACCGAGTTCATCAAGGTGCTGGAAGACAGCGGGCTGATTCTGGAAGTCGGCACATGGATCCTCGACGAAGCTTGTGCGGCCTTCAAACGCCTGATCGCCAAAGGCCTGATCGACCCGCTCAATTTCAGCCTGTGCGTGAATATCAGCCCGCGGCAATTCCGTCAGAACGACTTCGTCGAACGCATCGAGCACAGCCTCGGCAGCCACGACCTGCCCTGCTCGTTACTGAAACTGGAAATCACCGAAGGCATCGTCATCCAGAACCTGGACGACACCATCAGCAAAATGCGACGCCTGAAAAAACTCGGCGTGAGCTTTGCCATGGACGATTTCGGTACCGGTTACTCCTCGCTGACCTACCTCAAGCGCCTGCCGGTCGACACCCTGAAAATCGACCAGTCGTTCATCCGCGACGCCACCACCGACCCCAACGATGCCGAAATCATTCGCGCCATCGTCGCCATGGCCCGCAGCCTGGAGCTGGAAGTGATTGCCGAAGGGGTTGAAACCGAGGAGCAACTGGAGTTCTTGCAAGGGCTGGGCTGCCATTTGTATCAGGGGTATTTGCACAGCAGGCCGTTGCTGGTGGAGGAGTTTCAGAAACTGCTCAAATAGACCCGTAGCAGCTCCGCATTCGACTGTAGCAGCTGTCGAGCCTGCGAGGCTGCGTTCGGCTGCGAAGCAGTCGTAATCCAGTCAATACCATTTACCTGAAAGAACGCGGTGGCAGGTTTTGCGACTGCTACGCAGCCGAACGCAGCCTCGCGGGCTCGGCAGCTGCTACAAATAGGTGTAAATCTTATTCAGGACGGGACAACGGACAAAAAAAGGGCGCCAGTGGATGGCGCCCTTCTCATTTGCTCTGACCGATTAGTGTTGCAGAGCCGGTTTTTCCGCCCCATTGATCGGGATGCGTTTGGCTTTCGCTTCTTCCGGAATCACCCGCAACAGCTCGATATTCAACAAACCGTTGCGCAGTTCGGCGGCCTTGATTTCGATGTGGTCCGCCAGACGGAACGACAGTTTGAAGGCGCGCTGTGCGATGCCTTGGTACAGGTAAGTGACGTTTTCGTCCGCGTCACGTTTGCCGCCACTGATGGTCAGTACACCTTTTTCTACTTGCAGGTCCAGGTCGTCTTCCTGGAAACCGGCGGCCGCCACAACGATGCGGTATTGATCATCACCGTATTTTTCAACGTTGTAGGGTGGATAGGTGCTGCCTGGCTCATTGCGCAGGGCGGTTTCGAACAGGTCGTTGAAACGGTCGAAACCTACCGAGGAACGGAACAGTGGGGCCAAGGAAAATGCAGTACTCATGATTCAAATCTCCTGAACATAATCAGCAAGTTTTTTTGTCTCCGCGACCCGAATTCGGCATCGCGTAATCCTTAGATAAGGACCGCTGATTACTTTTCAAGAGATTATTTTCAGATTTTTTTCAAGCAGATTCAGGCGGCCTCAGACACCTGCAACCCCAGTAAACGCGAGACCTGATCCAGCTCGGTTTCACGACGCAGGACGCCGAACAACTCTACCGCTTCGGGATAATTACGGGTCAGCATTGCCAGCCACTGCTTCAGGCGACCCGGCGATTGGCGTGGTGTCATCTGGGCCTTGGCTTGCAGCCAGAAATCCTGAATCAGCGGCAGCAGCTCGGTCCAGGTCATCTCGACGACCTCCTCACCGGCCCGCGCCGCAGCGATCTGCCTTGCCAGATCCGGACGCGACACCAGGCCACGACCGAGCATGATGTCTTCGACGCCGCTGATCTCGCGGCAACGGCGCCAGTCCTCGACGCTCCAGATGTCACCGTTGGCAAACACTGGCACCTTGACCACGTCCTGGACCCGCGGGATCCATTCCCAGTGAGCTGGCGGCTTGTAGCCATCCGTTTTGGTCCGCGCATGAACCACGATGTGCGCCGCACCGCCTTCGGCCAGGGCTGTGGCGCAAACCAGCGAGCCATCGGGACTGTCGAAGCCCAGGCGCATTTTGGCGGTCACTGGAATGTGTGCTGGCACCGCACGGCGGACATGTTCGACGATTTCGTTGAGCAGCTCAGGCTCTTTGAGCAGAACGGCGCCACCGCGCGACTTATTGACGGTCTTGGCCGGGCAGCCGAAGTTCAGGTCGATGACTTCGGAACCCAATTCGCAGGCCAGTGCAGCGTTTTCCGCCAGGCACACCGGATCGGAGCCAAGCAGTTGCACCCGCAGCGGCACGCCGGAGGCGGTACGGGCGCCGGTCAGCAGTTCCGGGCCGAACTTGTGGTAGTACGCAGGCGTGAGCAGCTGATCGTTGATCCGAATGAACTCGGTTACACACCAATCGATACCGCCCACACGGGTCAGCACGTCCCGCAGGATGTTGTCGACCAACCCCTCCATGGGCGCCAAAGCAATTTGCATGAAAAACACACTCAACGAAAAACGTGCGGCAGTTTACTGGTTTCGGCGTGCAGAAGGTATTTCGTCAGACCGGGCGGTGGCAAATGTGCGGACTGTGTCAGCTTGGAACTTGCAACGCCGAGCCATAGCCCTCGATGAATTCCGCCGGCATGCGCTTGGGCTTGCCGGTCGACAGCTCGATGCACACGAACGTGGTCTGCGCCCGCAGCAACGTCGAGCTGTCACTGGGGCGGATCAGCTGGAAGTGTCGGGTCATTCTCAGGCGCTGGTCCCAATCGACGATCCAGGTCGCCAGCTGCAGCTCATCGCCTTCGTAGGCCGCCGCCAGGTAATCAATCTCGTGCCGCACCACCGCCATAGCCCGGTCCAGCCGCCGATACTCGACCAGGTCCAGACCCAGCCGCTGCGAGTGACGCCAGGCACAGCGCTCGAGCCAAGTCACGTACACCGCGTTGTTCGCGTGGCCCAACCCGTCGATGTCTTCGGCGCCCACTTCCAGATCAATGATAAACGGCGTTGCCCGATCCCAGCCCATGCCCCACTCCCGGTCAGATTATTTCGACCGGGGCAGTGTAACGGAAGCTCAGGCCGATTGGCGCGATTGCAGGCTGCGACCGGCCAGCAGCGAGAGCACGCCATCGATCACCCGCGGATCGGCCAGGACCCGCTGATGACCGCCCTCTTCCAGGCGCAACAAGCGACTGTCGAACCAGGCTTCGTGAATCAATTGGGACTCCTTGACCGAGACAAAGCTGTCGTCCTCGGCATGGACAATCAGGCCTGGCATGTCGAGCTGATAGTGCGCGACATCCAGCGCAGCAGCACGCATGCCAACGTCTTTTTCGACCTGACGAATGAACGCCGAACGGGCTTTGGGCGGCAGGCGTACATAGCGCGCAAAACCGCGCAGCACCCCAAGGATTCGCGCCGGGGCGGCGATCGAGACCAGGGTTTCGGTGCGCAAGCCCAACTGCACCGCGAGCATGGCGCTGGCGCCGCCCATCGAGTGACCGATTACCGCTTGCAGCGGCGGTAGTTCAGCAGCTGCTTCAAGCATCGCCCGGGCGAACAGCACCACATTGGCTTCGCGTCCAGGCGAGCGACCATGAGCCGGGCCGTCCAGGGCGACCACGGTGTAACCGGCATCGACCAGCGCCGTGATCAGCGCGGCAAACTGCGTTGGCCGGCCCTCCCAGCCGTGCATCAACAACACTGCCGGGCCCTGTCCCCAACGCAGCGCCGAGAGGCCGAAGCGCAAAGTGATCCGCTCGGATTTCGCCAGCAGCGGCAATTCCCAATCACGCGGCGGCAACTCCCGCGGGGTCATGAATGCCAGACGCATCTTGCTCGCCACCAGCTTCGGTGCGAACCAGCCCAAGGTGCCATTAACGCCACGAACCCAGCTCAACGTGTTCATCGCCCATCTCCTCAGGCTGGATGCCTTTAGGTCACAGCACCGCCGATTTGGCGGCGCGCAGCAATCGATCGGACAACTCTCCTGGCCCCAGCGCCCGCGCCAGCGCCAAACCACCCACCATCAAGGCGATGTCGGCCAAGACCTTGTCGATGTCTTCCGGGCTGGCTGCCAACTGCGCGACCATCAATTCAATATGTTCATTCAACGCCACACGAAATTCGTCCGGCAGACGGCCCAGTTCACTGATCGACGCTGGAACCGGGCATGCCTGCTCGGTGGAATCACGGTGTTTGCGCGACAGGTAGAACGCTGCGACCAACGCGCGACGCTCTTCGCCGGTCAACTCGGCATCCATGTCGGCGATCAAGTCACGACGATGGCTGAGCAGCTGCTTGAACGCCTCCAGCATCAACGCGTCCTTGCTTTCGAAGTGCGCGTAGAAACCGCCGACCGTCAGGCCGGCCGCGCCCATCACTTCGCCCACGCTCGGCTCGGCCGGGCCGCGCTGGATCAGCGCTGCACTGGCAGCCTTGAGGATGCGTTCGCGGGTTTGAGCTTTTTTATCGTTCATCGTTGCCTCCGAATATTACGACTAGAATATTATTCTCATAATAATTTTCCGCAAGTCGTGGATGTGACCGCTGGTCTGAAGAACAGTGTTGGGGAAAAAGGAGATTTGGCCAAACGCCAGACAAACAAAAGGGCCATTCAATAATTGAATGACCCTTAAAAATCCCGCAAAGCGGGTAATCGTGGCGTCCCCTAGGGGACTCGAACCCCTGTTACCGCCGTGAAAGGGCGGTGTCCTAGGCCACTAGACGAAGGGGACG
>NZ_JBWKWT010000028.1:0-36540 GCF_059422365.1 Pseudomonas sp. GW821-FHT01E10 | reverse complement strand
ACTTGGTGGAGCTAGACGGGATCGAACCGTCGACCTCTTGCATGCCATGCAAGCGCTCTCCCAGCTGAGCTATAGCCCCTCATCGCTGAGGACGGGGCGAATCTTAATGGCGCATCGGAAAGCTGTCAAACTTATTTTTCAAAAAATTTAAAATTTTTTGCCGACATAACAATCACTTACCGCCCTCCCCCCGTAAATTCGGGGGAAGCGCCGAAGATCAGGATCAAAAGATCGCGGCCTTCGGCAGCTCCTACTGAGTCAAACGCCGTCAGGCAATCGCGCCCAGAAGCTTTTCCCACTCTTTGTTTTCTTTCTTCGACACGCCGCCCAGAAGGTCAATGGCCTGGCGCAGACGGAAACGGGTCAGGTCCGGACCGAGGATTTCCATCGCGTCGAGTACCGATACCGAACTGGCCTGCCCGGTGATCGCAGCAAACATCAGCGGCATGGCGTCACGCAGCTTCAGCTCCAGGGATTCGACCACCGCCTGAATCGTTGCAGTGATGCTGTCCTTCTCCCACTGACGCAGGCTTTCCAGCTTCCACAGGATCAATTGCATCAACTGACGAACCTGATCGCCCGAGAGCTTCTTGGATTCGAACAGTTTAGCGTCCGGATTCACGCCACCAGCGAAGAAGAAGCCAGCCAGCGGTGCGACCTGGCTGAAGGTTTCAACCCGGCCCTGCACGTGCGGCGCGATCTTCATCATGTATTCAGGGTTCAGCGCCCACTTCTGCACGCGAGCGGCGAACTCTTCCACCGGCAGGTCACGCAGCCACTGGCCGTTGAGCCACGACAGTTTCTCGATGTCGAAAATCGGCCCGCCAAGCGAGACGCGGCTCAAGTCGAAGTTGTCGACCATTTCCTGCAGGGAGAACTTCTCGCGCTCGTCCGGCATCGACCAGCCCATGCGGCCCAGGTAGTTGAGCATCGCTTCCGGCATGAAGCCCATGCGCTCGTAGAACGTCACCGAGGTCGGGTTCTTGCGCTTGGACAGCTTGCTCTTGTCCGGGTTACGCAGCAGCGGCATGTAGCACAGCTGCGGCTGTTCCCAGCCGAAGTACTCGTACAGCAGGATCAGTTTCGGTGCCGAAGGCAGCCATTCTTCACCGCGCAGCACGTGGGTGATGCCCATCAGGTGGTCGTCGACCACGTTGGCCAGGAAGTACGTCGGCAGGCCGTCGGTCTTCATCAGCACTTGCATGTCCATGCGATCCCACGGGATCTCGACATCGCCACGCAGCATGTCCGGCACCACGCACACGCCTTCGGTCGGCACTTTCATGCGGATCACGTGGGGTTCGCCGGCAGCCAGGCGGCGCGCGACTTCTTCCTTGGACAGCAACAGCGCACGGCCGTCGTAACGCGGGGTCTCACCGCGGGCCATTTGCTCGGCGCGCATCTGGTCCAGTTCTTCAGCGGTGCAGAAGCACGGGAAGGCATGGCCCATGTCGACCAGTTGCTGGCAGTACTTCTGGTAGATATCGCCGCGCTCACTCTGACGGTAAGGACCGTGCGGGCCGCCGACATCCGGGCCTTCGCTCCAGTCGATACCCAACCAGCGCAGGGCGTCGAAAATCTGCTGTTCGGACTCGCGGGTCGAACGCAGTTGGTCGGTGTCTTCGATCCGCAGGATGAACTCACCGCCATGCTGCTTGGCAAAGCAGTAGTTGAACAAAGCGATGTAAGCGGTACCTACGTGGGGGTCCCCGGTAGGCGATGGCGCGATGCGAGTGCGGACGGTGGTCATGGCATGTCTCAAAAAGAATGAAAAGCGAAGATCAAACAAGGGGCGAATGGTAACAGGCGATAGCCGCCCGGCTCCAGTGAGTGCGGGATTTAAGCGCCGCAGGAGCTGCCAAGGCTGCGATCTTTTGACTTTGCCTGTAAAAACAAGATCAAAGGATCGCAGCCTTCGGCAGCTTCTACAGAGGGAGCGTCAAACCGCGATCAACCGCTCCCGCAGCTTGCCGATTTCGTCGCGCAGCTGCGCCGCGGCTTCGAACTCCAGGTCGCGGGCGAGCTGGTACATCTTCTCTTCCAGCTGACGAATGCGCTTGGTGATCTCGCTCGGCGAACGCAATTCGGCTTCGTATTTGGCGCTTTCCTCGGCAGCCTTGGCCATGCCTTTGCGCTTCTTGCTGCGCGAACCCGGCACAGTCGCGCCTTCCATAATGTCGGCGACGTCCTTGAACACCCCTTTGGGCGTAATGCCGTTGGCCAGGTTGAAGGCGATCTGCTTGTCGCGACGACGCTCGGTTTCGCCGATTGCCCGCTCCATGGAACCAGTAATCCGATCCGCATACAGAATCGCCCGGCCATTAAGGTTACGTGCCGCCCGGCCAATGGTCTGGATCAGCGAGCGTTCGGAGCGCAGGAAACCCTCCTTGTCCGCATCAAGAATCGCCACCAGCGAGACTTCCGGCATGTCCAGGCCTTCACGCAGCAGGTTGATCCCCACCAGCACATCGAAGGTGCCGAGGCGCAAGTCACGGATGATCTCGACCCGCTCCACGGTGTCGATGTCCGAGTGCAGATAACGCACGCGCACGCCGTGATCGGCCAGGTAATCGGTCAAATCCTCGGACATGCGTTTGGTCAGCGTGGTCACCAGCACCCGCTCTTCCAGGGCTACGCGCTTGGTGATTTCCGAGAGCAAGTCGTCGACCTGAGTCAGCGCCGGACGGATTTCGATCTGCGGGTCCACCAGGCCAGTCGGGCGCACCACTTGCTCGACCACGCGCCCTGCGTGCTCCGCCTCGTAATTGCCCGGTGTGGCCGAGACAAATATTGTCTGCGGACTGATGCCTTCGAACTCGTCGAAACGCATTGGCCGGTTATCCAGCGCCGATGGCAGGCGGAAGCCGTATTCCACCAGCGTTTCCTTACGGGACCGGTCGCCCTTATACATGGCACCGACCTGCGGCACGCTGACGTGGGATTCGTCGATCACCAGCAAGGCGTCGGCTGGCAGGTAGTCAAACAAGGTGGGCGGCGCCTCGCCGGATGCACGGCCCGACAGGTAGCGCGAGTAGTTTTCAATGCCGTTGCAGTAACCCAGCTCCAGAATCATCTCCAGGTCGAAACGGGTGCGCTGCTCCAGCCGCTGGGCTTCCACTAGCTTGTTGTTGGAGCGCAGGTATTCCAGGCGCTCCTGCAACTCGACCTTGATCCCCTCGACGGCGTCGAGCAGGGTTTCCCGAGGCGTCACGTAATGGCTCTTCGGATAGAAGGTGAAGCGCGGCAGCTTGCGGATGACTTCGCCCGTCAGCGGATCGAAGGCGGACAGGCTTTCCACCTCGTCATCGAACAGCTCGATGCGGATCGCCTCAAAATCGGATTCCGCCGGGTGGATATCAATCACATCGCCGCGCACCCGGAAAGTCGCCCGGGCGAAGTCCACGTCGTTGCGGGTGTATTGCAGGTCGGCCAGGCGACGCAACAGCGCACGCTGGTCGAGCTTGTCGCCGCGATCCACGTGCAACACCATCTTCAAATAGGTTTCCGGGCTGCCCAGACCGTAGATGCACGACACCGTGGTGACAATGATTGCGTCTTTGCGTTCCAGCAGCGCTTTGGTCGCGGACAGGCGCATCTGCTCGATGTGGTCGTTGATCGAGGCGTCCTTCTCGATGAAGGTGTCGGACGACGGCACATAAGCTTCGGGCTGGTAGTAGTCGTAATAGGAGACGAAGTATTCAACGGCGTTGTTCGGGAAGAACGCCTTGAACTCGCCATACAACTGCGCAGCCAGGGTCTTGTTCGGCGCCAGCACCAGCGTCGGGCGCTGCACTTGGGCGATCACGTTGGCGATGCTGAAGGTCTTGCCCGAGCCGGTCACACCGAGCAGCGTCTGGTGCGCCAGCCCGGCCTCGATGCCCTCGACCATCAGACGGATGGCTTCCGGCTGATCGCCGGCGGGCTCGAAGCGGGTGACTAGCTGGAATTCAGACATACATACCTCTGGTTCACTCTTGCCCGGTTAAGCCGGACAGGAACGAGAAAGACCGCAAACGACCGATGTCGCCCGAGGAAAAAACTGGATTGTGCTCAATGTGGAGCCGATTGCCATCCCTTTCAAGGCAAACGTCCTACATCGGGTAAAACCTTTGACGACGTCGCTCGACCAACGATCGAAAAATAATTGGAAAAACTTACCGTAAAAGCCGAATCGCCTGTCGCCATCAATCGCTGATGGCCTCTATACTAGCTCCCCGTTTGTGCACCGCTCTAGTGCATTCGGCTGGAGCGCGACACGTCCCTCCACACTCCATTCAGAGCCGCCGCAATAATGAGCCTGTTCTCCGCTGTCGAAATGGCACCACGCGATCCAATCCTGGGCCTCAACGAAGCATTCAATGCCGATACCCGTACCACCAAGGTCAACCTGGGGGTCGGTGTTTACTGCGACGAGCAAGGGCGAATCCCTCTCCTGCGCGCCGTTGTCGAAGCCGAGACGATTCGCGCCGCTCAACACGTTTCCCGTGGCTACTTGCCGATCGACGGCATCGCCGCCTACGACCAGGCCGTGCAGAAACTGCTGTTCGGCAATGACTCGCCACTGATCGCTGCTGGCCGGGTCATCACCACCCAGGCCGTCGGCGGTACTGGCGCGCTGAAAATCGGTGCCGATTTCCTCAAGCAACTGCTGCCGAACGCCGTCGTGGCGATCAGCGACCCGAGCTGGGAAAACCACCGCGCACTGTTCGAAACCGCTGGTTTCCCAGTACAGAACTATCGCTACTATGACGCCGCCACCCACGACGTTAACCGCGCCGGCCTGCTGGAAGACCTGAACGCCCTGCCGTCCGGCTCCATCGTTGTGCTGCACGCTTGCTGCCACAACCCGACTGGCGTCGACTTGAGCCCGGCGGACTGGAAAAACGTGCTGGACGTGGTGAAAGCCAAAGGTCACGTTCCATTCCTCGACATGGCCTACCAGGGCTTTGGCGACGGTATCGATGAAGACGCTGCCGCTGTGCGCCTGTTCGCCGAATCGAACCTGACCTTCTTCGTTTCCAGCTCGTTCTCCAAATCCTTCTCGCTGTACGGCGAGCGCGTTGGCGCCCTGTCGATCGTCAGCGAATCGAAAGAAGAAAGCGCGCGCGTGCTGTCGCAAGTCAAACGCGTGATCCGCACCAACTACTCCAACCCGCCGACCCACGGTGCAAGCATCGTCGCCGCTGTGCTGAACAGCCCGGTATTGCGTGCCCAGTGGGAAGAAGAACTGGCAGAAATGCGTCTGCGGATTCGCGGCATGCGCACCCAGATGGTCGACCTGCTGGCGAAAAACGCTCCACAGCGCGATTTCAGCTTCGTCGGTCGCCAGCGCGGCATGTTCTCCTACTCCGGCCTGACGGTTGAGCAAGTGACCCGTCTGCGCAACGAGTTCGGCATCTACGCCCTGGACACCGGCCGCATCTGCGTTGCCGCGCTGAACCAGAGCAACATCGACGCCGTGACCAAGGCCATCGTTCAGGTGATCTGAGTCGTCGCGTGACATGAAAACGGGAAGCCAAAATGGCTTCCCGTTTTTTATTGGCCTCAGATAAATCTCAAAGCAGCCGCTGCGCCCTTTAAACTCCCACAGGCTTTATGTACACCCGAGAATTCTTGCGAGAACCCACATGAAAAACGACGACCTACGCGCCGACCGCGATGAACTGGACCACTTCGTGCCCCGCTCCTCGGCCAAACGCGGTAATAACCTGGTGCTGCAAGTGGCCGCGGGCGTGTTCCTTGGCGGCCTGGCCTTGTGGCTGGTGCAACTGGCCGCCACGATGCTGTATGCCAAGCTGATGCTCGGCACTATCACTTTTGGCGGTTAGGCCAATTCGCTCGCACGCTGGCTGGCCGCGTCGTCATAGGCGACATAAAGCGACTCGGCCACCTGACTTTTGATCGCCTTGGTGCTTTCCAGGCCCAGGACAAAACCTTCGGCCTTGCCGCCTGCGCGGTTCAGTTCTTCAGCGGTGCTGGCCTGAGTGATTGCGTCGAACAGTTTCTCGGCGTGCGGGCCGACACCTTTGGGCAAGCTGATCTGAGCGATGCTCATGGGAACACCCCACTGTTTCGGGGTGTGAAGGCTGGGTGATTCATGGCGCATACCTTTTCGGCTGAGGGCCGGCAGCGCGTGTCACCACTTCCGGGCAGCCATGGTAGACCTCTCCCTCGCTTCTGGTAACCGCCGATGGCCGATAAACCTCCCTCTGATCCGATGAAAACATCAAATTGCCAACAGAGGCTTGACTTCTCTTTTTGAATCAGTAACATACACGCCATTCCGCGATAGCTCAGTTGGTAGAGCAAGTGACTGTTAATCACTGGGTCCCTGGTTCGAGTCCAGGTCGTGGAGCCAGACAAAGTTCCAGAGAAGGCTTTCAAAATCTCTGACCCCCCCGAAAACCCGCCTTCTGGCGGGTTTTTTCGTTTTGGCGTTCTGTCGGATTCCGGTGGATACCAGCCATTTTAAGGGTAGAGTTTGGGATAAAGGTCAGTTCGATAAAAGGGAGTACCCTTATGTCGCGCACTACTGCTCCACTTTCCGACGCCGCTTGCCGTTCGGCCAAGCCCACAGACCGCGCCTACAAGCTTTTCGACGGCGACGGCCTTTACCTTCTAGTCCAACTCAATGGCCGCAAAGGCTGGCGTCTCAGATACGTCAAACCTGATGGCCGGGAAGGACTGACCTCATTCGGCAACTACCCCATCGTTGGCCTCGCGGATGCGCGCCGCAAGCGCTTGGAGGTCAAGCGAATGCTGGCGGATGGCATTGACCCTATAGGAGCCAAGAACCAAGCCAAGACGGACGTTCTGATCAAAGGCCGCACCTTTGAAAGCGTTGCCCTCGGCTGGCACATGGAAATGTCAGCCAAGTGGGCACCGGACTATTCCAAGACAGTGATGAGTCGCCTCAAAACTCATCTCTTCCCGCTGATCGGCGCCCGCGCCATTGTCGACCTTGATACCCACGACCTTATGCGGCCCCTGGACGCGATTAAGAAGCGCGGAACGATAGACATTGCTTTAAGGGTACAAAACTACCTGCAGAGCATCATGCGCGAGGCAAAGCGCCTCCGGCTTATCACCGTAAACCCTGCTTACGACCTCGTAGGCTCGATCAAAGCCTCGCGGGTCGTCCACCGCCCCGCCTTATCCTTATCGCGCTTGCCTGAATTGCAGGAACGGATCGACACCTATAAAGGCCGCGCACTTACCCGGCTGACGGTCTTGCTGTCGCTGCACGTGTTTGTACGCTCCAGCGAGCTGCGCTTCGCCCGCTGGAGCGAGTTCGACCTCAAACGTGGCGTCTGGGAAATACCCGACACGCGACCAGCGTTGGAAGGCGTACCCTTTTCCACAAGGGGTAGGAAGATGGCAGGCGATATCCATCTTGTACCCTTATCGCCGCAAGCGATCGCCCTGCTCGAGCAGATCCACGCAATCACAGGCAAATTTGACTTGGTGTTCGCAGGCGATACCAAGTCTTGGAAACCAATGTCCGAAAACACGGTGAACAGCGCGCTTCGGAAGATGGGGTACGACACCAAATCCGAGATCTGTGGGCATGGGTTTCGTTCGATGGCCTGCAGCGCACTGATCGAGTCAGGTTTGTGGACGGACACAGCCATCGAGCGGCAGATGAGCCACAAGGAACGCAACAACGTCCGCGCCGCTTACATCCACAAGGCCGAGTTCATCGAGGAGCGCAGGCTGATCATGAACTGGTGGAGTCGCTACCTTGAGGCTAATCAGCAGAAGCATGTCAGCCCACGCGAATTCGCCAATCAGACGGGTGGGAATGTCACTCGCCTAAAAGCAAAACGTGGCGCAACTGAGTAAGCGCTCGGTCCTAATATCTCAGTGATCCGTTTGTCCACGCGGGTCCATCCAAACAGGGCTGCAAAGCCTCCCTGTTTGGATGGACCTCACTTAAAAAATCTAAAGCCCACGCAATTGTCTGTGGAAAACCACTGATTTCCATTAGTGGATAATTTCATCCACAGCCGCAGAACTCCCGAAAATTCGAGCCTTGACCCTAATTCTACACAGGCGTAGAAAAGGTCGGGCAAAGCGCTGTCGCTGACAGCAACCCAGGTAGCCAAAACCTTTAAGGCTACGCCACACCGTGGTGGTTCTCCCAAAGTGCGATTAGCGTCCGGCGGCTCGCACGGTCACTCACCGAGTGATGGATGCCCACTTCAGATCATTGCCATTGCGGCAAATACATCCCCCTACCCAACTGCCCTGCAGCAACCTATCCGCGTGGCCATTTCATTGCGCCAACCTGCGCCCGTCTCTTTCTCCCGGAAAGAGACGGGCGCTCGTACCACTGCTGCAGCCCACCTCGTACCAGGCTTTGCGGCATTCCCCCTCGTGACAATCGGCGCGACAAACACCGATGTCACCAGCAACAGCGATGCCGATGATGGTGCCGCAGCCCACGGAATGGACTGCACCTGACTGACAGTCAGGTATGCCCCGGTCGTCGCTTCACTGCCTTCACCTGACTCAGGATCTCGCGGCGCTGGTCTCGTCAGCCAATGCAGCCTCCACCCGCCCACCGGTATCGGTGTTCAGGAGGCTAGATCATGAGATATCCAGGCTCCCGGCCGTAAGGAGCCGCCAGTCCCGCGTTAGAGGACAACCCTCACAGGTCGCAGGGGCCTTGATCCCTGATAACACTCAACATTCGTGGCGGGATGACGTGGGGGAAGGCTTCAAGAATATGCTTGCTGTATCGATACCGCTTGATCCACACGGGTGTCAGGCACGACTCGGTCGTAGTCAATGATGAGGAAACGGATTCGACGGGTTCAACCAGGCAGCTTGAATTAGAGGAGCAACCCTGCAGTCAGAACTGCAGGGCGAGCAGGCTTTTAGCCTCGACTTGGGACCGGCTAATGGGAGTCCCCTTTTCTGCTCCAAAATGCGAGGCGCCGGTCGGCATCAATAGTGAACATGGGGTTTACCGATATACAGGATGACGACGGCACAGCGCCACCACCTGTTCGCGCACATGATGTGCAACCTGCTCGCTGCCGCCGGATTCCAGTGCGTCCAGCACGTCACAGAGCCAGCCTGCCAGTTGCTCGCACTCCGGCACTCCGAACCCGCGGGTGGTCACGGCCGGAGTGCCGATGCGCAGTCCCGAGGTCACGAACGGCGAACGTGGATCGTTTGGCACCGAGTTTTTGTTGGCAGTGATGTAGGCATTACTCAGGGCTACATCGGCGTCCTTACCGGTGTAAGGCTTGTCGGACAGGTCGATCAGCATCATATGGTTGTCAGTCCCCCCGGAGACGATCTTGTAACCACGCTGCTGCAGCACGACGGCCATGGCCCGGGCGTTGATCACGATCTGCTTCTGATAGGTTTTGAACCCGGGCGCCAGCGCTTCCTTGAAGGCAACGGCCTTGGCTGCGATCAGGTGCATCAGCGGACCGCCCTGGACACCCGGGAATACCGCCGAGTCGAGCTTCTTGTAAAACGTATCGTCCTGCCCCTTGGACAGGATCAAACCGCCCCGTGGGCCGCGCAGGGTCTTGTGGGTGGTACTGGTTACCACATGGGCGTGCGGCAACGGGTTCGGATACTCGCCAGCGGCCACCAGACCGGCGACGTGGGCCATGTCGACCCAGAAAATCGCCCCGACCTTGTCGGCGATGGCCCGCATACGCGCCCAGTCCTTGTACCGGGAGTAGGCGGAAAAACCACCGATCAGCATCTTCGGTCGGGTTTCCAGGGCGATGCGCTCCATCTCGTCGTAGTTGATCAACCCCGTCTGCGGGTCGAGACCGTAGGGAACGATCCTGTAATGGCGGCCGGAGAAATTGGAGGGGTTGCCGTGGGTCAGGTGACCACCCTGGGCCAGGTTCATGCCCATCACGGTATCGCCAGGACTGATCAGTGCCAGGAACACTGCGGCGTTGGCCTGGGCACCGGCATGAGGCTGGACGTTGGCGTAATCGCAATCGAACAACGTCTTGACCCGTTCGATGGCCAGGCGCTCAGCCACATCGACATACTCGCAGCCGCTGTAGTAGCGCTTGCCCGGGTAACCTTCGGCGTACTTGTTGGTGAACACCGAGTTCTGAATCGACATCACCAATGGGCTGGCGTAGTTCTCGGAAGCGATCAGCTCGACGTGGTCTTCCTGGCGGTGTTCTTCGTTATGAATCGCCTCACATAGCTCGGCGTCGAACTCTGCAAGGGTCAGGGATGAGTCGTACATGATGATAGGATCCTGTGGATTGGGAAAATGAGCCGGTTGCAGTGCCTACTACGACAAAAGCCGAATGACACGCTCTGCGATGTCGTCGATCTGCGCTTCATCGCAGATCAGCGGCGGCAGCAGTCGGATAGTGGTGCCACGGGTAACGGTGATGAGCAGGCGCTGTTCGTCCCGCGCCCGACCAACCAACTCGGCGCAGTTACGATCCAGCTCGATTCCGATCATCAGGCCCAATCCGCGGATGGAAACGACATTGGGGTGGTTGTTCAGCGCCTCATGCAGAGCTGCCAGCAGCCGATGGCCCGAGGTGGCGGCCCGCTGCGGGATGTGCTCGCGCTCCATGATGTCGAGCACAGTGCAACCCACACGACAGGCCAGTGGGTTACCACCGAAGGTGGAGGCATGATGTCCTGGGGAAAACAGCTCGGCCGCGGTGCCCCGCGCCAGGCAGGCCCCGATCGGAAAGCCGTTGCCTAGCGCCTTGGCCAGCGTGATGACGTCAGGCACTATCCCCGCGTGCTGGAAGCCGAACCAGGTACCGGTGCGGCCCATCCCGGTTTGCACTTCATCGACCATCATCAGCCAGTCGTGTTCGTCGCACAGTTGCCGCAGGGCCTGCAGATAGCTGGCGGATGCAGCATGCACACCACCCTCCCCCTGTACCGGCTCGACCAGCACCGCGACGATGTCGGGTGATTGCGCCGCTGCCTGACGGACCGCCTCGATGTTGTCGTAAGGCACCCGCAAAAAGCCCGGCATCAATGGCTCGAAGCCTCGCTGCACGGCAGGGTTCCCGGTCGCCGCCAGGGTTGCCAGGGTGCGGCCGTGGAAGCTGTTCTCCATGACCAGTACCTGCGGCTGTGCCACCTGCCTGGCGTTGGCGTGCAGTCGGGCCAGCTTGAGCGCCGCTTCGTTGGCTTCGGCCCCCGAGTTGCAAAAGAACGCGCGCTGCATGCCCGACAAGGCGCACAAGCGCTCGCCGAGTTGCTCCTGCCATTCGATGCGGAACATGTTGGTGGTGTGCAGCAGTTGGCCGGCCTGCTCGGCGATCACAGCAGCAATTTCGGGGTTGGCATGACCGAGGCTGGTGACGGCCACGCCGGCGATCGCATCCAGGTACTCGACCCCTTGCGTGTCCCACAGGCGCGCACCCTGGCCTCGGCTGAACGAGACAGGCTGGCGTGCGTATGTCTGCATGAGGTACGAGGGTGAAGAGGTCATGGCATTCCTTCCAGTAGGTCGTGGATCAAAAGGGGTTGAGGGTTGAGGGTTGAGGGTTCGCTCTAGTCATTACTGCCGGGTCTGGCATCCGTCGTAGGCCAGTAATAGGCGTCCGGCATGGCGCGTGCACCGAAGATGGCCTGACCGACACGCACCACGGTCGCACCTTCTTCGATAGCGATTTCGAAATCACCGGACATGCCCATGGACAGCTCCTCCAGCCCGACACCGGCCGGTGCCTCCTGGCGCAGTCGCTCGCGCAGCAGCACGAAACAAGGACGGACACGGGCGACGTCGGCAGAGAACCGTGCCAGCGTCATCAGGCCTCGCACGCGTAGCGCAGAGAACGCAGGCAGCGCACGCAAAAAGTCGGCGACCTCTTCGGGCGTCAGGCCGTACTTGCTGACCTCACCGGAGGTATTGATCTGGACGAACACATCCAGCTGCCGACCTTCGATTTGCAGGCGACGGTCCAGTGCCTCGGCCACACGCAGGCTGTCCAGCGCCTGGAACTCGGAGGCAAAACGAGCCACCTGCTTGACTTTATTGGTCTGCAGGTGGCCGATGACCGACCATTGCAGGTCGGTCAGGTCAGCCATGGCTTCCCATTTGCGCTGCGCTTCCTGCACCTTGTTCTCGCCCAGTAGCCGGCAGCCTGCGGCGTAGGCCAGGCGCAGGTGTGCTTCGTCAAAGGTTTTGCTCACCGGCAGCAGACGCACACACGCCGGATCACGACCGACACGCTGGCAGGCGCTGGCGATGCGCTGCTGCACTGCAGCCAGATTGCGCCGGAAGTCCTCAACGCTGCTGGCCTGCGGGTAGCGGCCGTGGCACTCGTGCAGGGTCAGGGTGTCGACTGCGGTGACCTCTTCAATACGGGCTTGCATCAGTTGGCAGCTCCTTTACGGGTGACAGGCTCGGCAGCAGGATTGACGACCGGCTCGCGACGCGGCAAACGACCGTTGAGCACGGCGTACGCCACCAGACCAATCAGCAGCCCCCAGAACGCCCCGCCGATCCCGAACAAAGTGATGTTGGCGGCAGCAGCCAGGAAGGTAATCAGCGAGGCTTCGCGGGATCTGGCGTCGGCCATGGCACTGGCCAGGCTGCCGCCGATGGTGCCCAGCAGGGCGAGCCCGGCCAGAGTAGTGATGAAGGCTGCCGGGAAGGCCATGAACACCGCAGCGAGGGTCACGCCGAATACCCCGACGAGGATGTAGAAGACGCCCGCAGCAATGCCGGCGATCCAGCGCTTGGAGGGTTCTTCATGGGCCTCCTTGCCGGTGCAGATGGCTGCTGTAATCGCCGCGATGTTGAACGCGTGGGAACCAAAGGGCGCCATGAGCAAGGAACCCAACCCGGTGAGGGTCACGATCAGATTGGCACTGGTGCTGAACCCATCGTTGCGCAGTACCAGCATGCCAGGCATGTACTGACCGGTCAGGGTGATCAGAAACAGCGGCAGCGCGACACTGAGCAAGGCATTGAGCGAGAACTCAGGCAGGGTAAACACTGGTGCCGCGAGTTGCAGCTCCAGCCCCGACAAATCGACACGTCCCTGAATCAGCAGGAAGGCCAGCCCCAGTGCCAGAATGCCCACCACCGCGTAGCGCGCGGTAAAGCGTTTGAGCACGATATAGGCAACAATCAGCAACCCGACCAGCATCGGGTCAATGCTCATGCCGCCAAAAGCACCGATGCCGAACTGCAGCAGGATACCGGCCAGCAGCCCTGCGGCCACACCCGGCGGGATCAGTCGGATGACTTTTTCGAAGTAGCCGGACAAGCCCAGCAGCACGAAGGCAGCGGCCGAGATCATGTACGCGCCCACCGCCTCGGCATAGGGCGTGGTGGCCAGGGCGACGACCAGGAATGCCGCCGCGGGTGTCGACCAGGCGGTGATGATCGGCTCGCGAGAAACCCAGCTGAGGAACAGCCCGGTAACGCCCACACCAATCGACACGGACCACACCCACGAAGCTGTCAACTCAGGGCTCAGCCCAGCTACCTTGGCTGCCTGGAAGACCAGAATGAAGGTGCCGCCATAGTTGACAATGACCGAGATCAGACCGGCGACAATCGGATGAATGAGATCGCTGAGGCGAACAGATGACTTGGATGTTGAAGAAGGCATGGCTTTACTTTGCTCCTTGCAAAGCGAGGTACTTGGCCTCGACTGGAAAGTGATTTATAGCGCTGAAATGGCCTGTTTTGCCCATACACTTTTGCGTATGAAACCAGACCACTTGTCGGGCCTGCGGCGGTCCTTGCCTAGCCATGCACGCGGGCGAAGCCCTTCATGAAATCGGTCAATGCCTCGACCGCCAGCAGCGTGACCGCGTTATAGATGCTGGCCCTGACGCCACCAACCGAGGCATGGCCCCTGAGGCCTTTGAATCCGGACTGATCGGCCAGGCGCAAGAAGTCCTTTTCAACCGCGGTATCGGGGAGCACGAACGGCACGTTGTTGATCGAACGAAACGGCGCTTGCACACTGTTTCGATAAAACCCGTCGCTGTCGTCAATCGTGCGATACAGCAGCTCGGCCTTGGCCTGGTTGGTCTGGTGGATCTTCTCGATACCACCGCAGCGTTGAATCCACTTGAGTGTCAAACCGGTGAGGTACCAGGGGAAGGTTGCCGGCGTATTGAGCATCGATTCCGCGTTGGCGATGTGCGCGTAATTGAGAATGTCGGGGGTGACCTCCAGTGCGGTATCGAGTAGCGCGGCGTCAATGATCACGATGGTAAGACCCGCCGGCCCCATGTTCTTTTGCGCGGCAGCATAGATAAGGCCGTGTTTGGCCACATCAATGGGTTTGGAGAGCAGGCTTGAGCAGGCGTCGCAGACCAGAGGAACCGACACGCATGGCGCGCCGGCGAATTGCACGCCGTGCACCGTTTCGTTCTCCGTGTAGTGCAGATAGGCGGCGTTCGGGTTGAGGTTCCAGTCCGTCACGGCGGGGATGCGATCAAAGCCAGAAGCCTTGCTGCTGGCAGCGATACGAACGTCGCAGTAGCGCTGAGCAGCCTGGATGGCCTTGCCCGACCAGAGCCCGGTATGCAGATAGTCCGCAGCCCCTTTATCGCCCAACAGATTCATCGGCACCTGGGCAAACTGCAGCGAGGCGCCGCCCTGCACGAACAGCACTTTGTACTGGCTGGGCACCTGCAGAATCGCCCGCAGGTCTTGTTCGGCCTGATAGGCAAGTTCCATGAACACCTCTGAGCGATGGCTGATTTCCATCACCGACATGCCGGTACCAGCGAAGTCGAAAAACTCTTCGTGCGCTTGCCGAAGCACTTCAAGCGGCAGCGCGGTTGGCCCTGCGCTGAAGTTGTGTGACCTTGCCATACCTTAATCCAGCCCTTCTCAAAGTTGCCCACCAAGCGATAGATCGCCGAGCACAAAGGCAATAGCGATGGACAGAGTCTACGGATAGACTGGCCTGCCTTTGCAGGCCAATTTATTCACATAGGGCAGACCGCATGGCGAAAACCTTCGAGCTCGAAACGCTGAAGATGCGACTCAACGACGCCGAGTTTCAACTGCTGGATCTGCACCAGCGGATTCAGCGTGCCCTGCGTGCACTGATCCTCAATGGTGCCCTTGACTCTGGCCTGAAGCTGCCGGCAACCCGGGTCCTGGCCAAGACGCTCGGCGTTGCCCGCGACACGGTCGAGAACGCCTACGTGCAATTGCACCGTGATGGCTTCATCGTGCGCCGCGAGGGCTCGGGCAGCTATGTATCCGAGACGGTTGGCACCGAATTGCGCGGGGCTGCGCGCCGGCGCATGAAATTGCAAGACACCAAACACAGCGAGGCGGCGCCAGGACCGGGCTTGAGCCGGCGCGGTCGGATGATTTTCGACAGTGGTGGAGTTACCGATCAACAGGTAATCAAGGCCTTTGCCACAGGTCTACCGGAAACCCGCACCTTCCCCACCGATGTCTGGGAACGCCTGCAACGCCAGGTCATGAAGGACTACCGGGGCAATGTCCTGCTGCACGGAGACCCGCAAGGCGCCGAGCCTCTGCGCAAGGCGATTGCCACCTACTTGAACCTCGAACGCGGGGCCAAATGCTCCCCAGACCAGATCATGGTGTTGAGCAGCACTCGCCAGGCCCTTTTTCTGTGTGCGCAGTTGTTGGTGGATGTCGGCAAACCAATCCTGCTGGAAAACCCGGGTTACTATGGCGCCAAGAAGGCCTTTGAAACCGCCGAGACCAAGGTCGTGCCCATTGACGTCGATGCCCTGGGCATACGCACGGACCTGTTGTACGCCGACCGTAGCGGCGCCAATTGCGTCTATGTCACGCCGTCTCATCAATACCCCACTGGCGCGACCTTGCCGCTGGAGCGTCGTCTTGAGCTGATCAACTGGGCAGCGGAGAAGGGCAAGTGGGTCATCGAAGATGACTACGACAGCGAGTTTCACTACGACGGGCAGCCGACTGCCTGCGTACAGGGCCTGGACAAGTACCAGCGTACGCTCTACATCGGCACCTTCAGCAAGACCCTCTACCCTGGGTTGCGAATGGGCTACATGGTACTGCCCCACGAGTTGATCAAAGCCTTCACCTACGCGCGCAGCATCATGGACGGCCACACACCACAAATCCTGCAACTGACCCTGGCGCGCTTTATGGAGGACGGCCATTACAACGCCCATGTACGGGCCATGCGCAAGCTGTATGCCGGGCGCCGTTCCATCATGCTCGACGCGATCGGCAAGCACTTGGACGGCATCGTTACCGCCTTGCGCCCTCCCGGCGGACTACAAATTCCCTGCCTGCTGCACGATGGCTGGTCGGAGGAAAAGACCATCCGCCAAGCTGCCAGAGCGGGCGTGCAACTGCCCGGCCTCAGTCGGCTGTACGCCGGCGAGGAGAAGAAACAAGGTTGGCTATTGGGGTATTCGTCCTTGACCGCCTATGAAATCGAAGCAGCCATGCTGCGCCTGGCCAATGCGCTGAGCAAGAAATAGGACAACAAATGGCTGGCCGAGCTGCAGAACACCGTGTCCTTTTCTGCGCAACGCTCCAGAACAAACACGTTTCAGGCGCTGCCACGTGCCTACGATGAATGCCACGCGGTAACGCTTGAATAGGCATATGGGTGAGCAGCGTTTCACATTCGTGGTAATTGTTCATGGTTTCTTCATTCATGCTCTGCGGCAACATCGTGCGTCCATTCATGGCGGTGTTCCTCTGACCGCGGAAAAAGCTCGACGCTTAAACGCATCCCCTTTTGCAGTAGAACTCATGCAGGGTGAGCTTGCCCGCTCGGACTTTTTCAACAGCCTGGGCTAAAAGCAGTCACTCGGATGTGCTTCCTGATCCAGCACAGAATGGCCTGCGTACGCCACCTTCGGCAACTTGCTGCTGCCGTGCTCATGAGGTATCAAAAAAATCGCATAAAATACGGGTTTGATTAGGATAATCGTAGGGATATAAATTTTAGAAATCAGCATAATTTCAATGTAAAACAAGTGCTTATTTTTCTATTCGAGTCCAGGTCGTGAGCCAGACAGCAAAACCGGAAAGCCCCTGAATCGAAAGATTCAGGGGCTTTTTTGTGCTTGACGAAAAGACACGATCCTATGAATTCCCTACCCCGACAGAGTAGGAAGCTTCCTGATTTTCTGTAGCCGTGTTTCAGGCTTTCGCCTGAGCCCCCGTAAACCCTGGACTAGAGCATCAATAGCCACTTTCATAGTGGCCGGATGCTGACTGTAAAGCAGCGAACTTGTGCGTTATGAATAGCGCCTCTCGCCTGCCAACATCCCCGGATCGTTCACGTGTCAGAGTTACTCAAACTCAAGGAGAACGTCCTTGTCCCTCACCCTGGCGGCTCACTGAGCTTTGGCACCCTTCCCGAGATGCCCAGGTTCAATTTACGGGGTGGCGAAATATTCCTGCGGGTCGGAATTCACAAAGGCATCAACAAAGGATTTGGCGTTCGACATGTCTGGGAAGCCCACAAGACCGACCTGGCAATATTTGGCTGCCACACCATTGATGACGTGGCAGCCCACATCGCCAAAATGATCGTACCCGGCGCCCCCATCTACTGTGAGTTCAAGGAAATGAGAGGTGATCAGAGTCGCCGCGCTTAAAAATCCTACCGGCTCGCTCATTCTGGAGCCTCGAAATGAACGTCGCGGCTTCGGATACTACGTCGTAACCTGGTATCCCAAGAGACGTGCAGAAGGCACCCTGGTCGGCACAATCGCCAAACCAGATCCCAAGCAATAAAAAAGGCGTCCTGATGGACGCCTTTTGAATTTTCGAGGAGTAGTCGCAGCGATTCTTTAGCTCCTGGCCACAAATGACCTTGGGTTCAGAATCCGACCGGCATGCCAGTCGTCACTACTTCAGAGGGAGCCAGCTTCTCTGCTGCCAACAAGATGGGGGGCCAATGCTGGAGGCCAAGCCCAAGGATGCGCAATTGCAGACCTCGAATTCGATTCTCGACCATGCGTGGAGCGAGTGTCAACCTGACCGACAACTGAATCGGTCGACCCACCCCCGATCGCCAGTCAGACATGCTCACTGCTTTTCGCATGCACCGCCCGTAAATCGGCGTGCCCATGATCCATCTCCACCACCGGAATCTCATTCCCGTCGCAGTCGCGCAGTTTACCTTCGCTGAAGTAGTCCCCTTCCCGCAGCGCCGCCAGGTCTTGATAACGCAGGACTCGTTCAGTACCGGCGGCAAATACCGATTGCTGGTCCGAGTTGCCGGCCGTGAGGTGGTTGAAGGTCAGGTTCAGCACGATGGCCATGATCGCCGAGGAGCTGATGCCCGAGTGGAAGATCGTCGAGAACCAGCTGGGAAAGTGGTCGTAGAAGTTCGGGGCGGCGATAGGGATCATGCCGAAACCGATGGAAGTGGCGACGATGATCAGGTTGACGTTGTTGCGGTAGTCGACCTTGGACAGCGTCCGAATGCCGCTGGCGGCGACGGTACCGAACAGCACGATGCCGGCGCCACCAAGTACGGAGGTTGGCACGGCGGCGATGACCCGTCCCATGAACGGCAGCAACCCAAGCACCACCAGAAACACACCACCGGTGGCCACCACGAAACGGCTCTTGATCCCGGTGACCGCCACCAACCCGACGTTCTGGGCGAAGGCGCTCTGAGTGAAGGAGCCGAAGATTGGCGCGATCATGCTCGACAGCATGTCTGCACGCAAACCGTTGCCCAGGCGTTTTGAGTCGACCTTGGTGCCGATGATTTCACCGACGGCGAGGATATCGGCCGAGGTTTCCACCAGGGTCACCATGATCACGATGCACATCGACAGGATCGCGGCGAAGTGGAAGGTCGGCATGCCGAAATGGAACGGCGCCGGAAAGCCGAACATCGGCCCTTGGGTAACGGACGAGAAATCCGCCATGCCGAGGAACACAGCGATGACCGTGCCGATGACCATCGCCAGGAGGATCGACAAACGGGAAATGGTCGCGCTGCCGATCTTGCTCAATAGCAACACCAGCACCAGCGTCATCGCCGCCAGACCGATGTTCGCCATGCTGCCGAAATCCGGCGCATGGCTGTTGCCACCCATGGCCCAGCGCGCGGCCACCGGCATCAGCGTCAAGCCGATAGTGGTGATCACAATGCCCGTCACCAGCGGTGGAAAGAACTTGGTAATCCTTGAGAACACCGGCGTGATCAGCAAACCGATCAACGACGCGGCAATCACCGCCCCGAGAATCGACTGAAAGCCACCCTCCCCGCCACTGCTGACTATCGCGACCATGGTCGCAACGCCGGAGAACGACACGCCCTGCACCAGCGGCAACTGACAACCGAAAAACGGCAAACCCAGGGTTTGCAGCAATGTCGCCAGCCCCCCTGCAAACAATGAAGCAGCAATCAACAAACCGATGTCTGCCGGCGAGAGCCCGGCCGCCTGGCCGATGATCAAAGGCACCGCGACGATACCGCCGTACATGGTCAGAACGTGTTGCAGGCCATAAGCCATATTCGCGCCGATCCCAAGGTTTTCGTCCTCGGGCCGTTGGTGTGAAACATGGGGCGTTTTCATGGTTGGGGGGTTCCCTGGTTTTTGTTATGCGCACACTGTATGCAAGACTACAGACAAATGTCCATAAAATTGTATACAGTTAGTCATCCAGACAAACAACCAAACAGCCCTGTAATCGTTTGCAGAACCTTAAAGCCCCACCAGCTCAGCAGTCCCACTCACACCAGAGACCTCTGGACGGTCAGACTTAGCGCGCCGGGACTCGGAAATCACAGGCGCCAGAGCAAGTCCATGCCTCTCCCCGCACTTGCAGCAGGCCGTCTCTCCGTGGGCTACAGACGTCGAACTCGTAGAACGATCATCCACACGCTCTGCAATGACATCCCAGATTTGCCGAAGTCTTTTCACATGCAGATCGTCCCTGATAATCGACACCAACGCTTCAGCATGGTCGGAGTGCCTCAGATCAACCTCGCTATTTGAAGAACGCCGATAACACTCGATGCCTAAGTCATTATCTGGATCCTCTGGCTCACCAAGCGCCAACACCGCCATCAATCGTTTCTTCAGCGCGGGGTTGTAGATCATTCTTTCCAGATCAAAGATAGTGCGGATGTTCATCTCACGTAACTTCAGTGTCTTTTCAGGGCCTACGGCAAGAATAAGCTGGGCCTGAGCGACCCAGTCAATTACCTCATAGAGCCCGTAAGGTGTCTCTACAAAAATCTGGATGGGATTGATTGTTGCAAGGTTTTGTACGTCCTCGATTTCAAACTCAGCAAGTCGAAACTTCATGAATGCATCGATACCCAAGATAACGTCCAGCGGTAATTCTTCTTGAAGCGCCTCGCTGTAACGCGAAATGCGCTTTAGCCTGGCCCATGGGAATTTGGCAAAAATAACATTCATGCATAGCGACGGGAACATCCCAACAAGCAGTGCGACCACTGCAATCAGACGCTCCATGTTAGAGAACAAACCACTGTAAAAAACAGAAAACATGACGAACAAACCAAATAAAATATGCATTAACGAACGATAAAAGGACACTGGAGACAGATCAAAATTTGCTACCCGACGCAGGAGATATTGAACACTCCACAAATAACCACCCAAAAATGTAAAAGAGAATACCGCCAAAAAGTTCAGTTTCGGCGTATTTTCTATACCGATAGCCCACTGAAAAGCGCCCGTTGGCTCTATTCCACCAAGCGTCAATAGAACGGCAAAAAAACCGACCGTCGACATCAAAGCGTAGAGAAACACGGGAATCAAGTAATAAAGGACCGTATGGGCTTTGTCAGCTCGACTCTGGAGCTCCGAAGCGGGCCTGTACTTATATTTCACCAATTCAAAGGAAGGGATTATCAGCGGCGTTCCACCCGCTTTCATTGCGAATCCGAACAGTTTTTCCAGGTCTGCCACAATTTCGTATCGGCTTGCTCGAATATTACTTCTTCCCACAAAAATGCCTATTGGGAACACCACTCCCAAAACCACCGCGACAAAGTACGAAACATAATTCAGATTGGTCACGGTGAAAACCTCCCAGTCTAACTTTCGAACCCGTCCCTGTTGCAACGCTGCTGGCCTGGCCATGCGACGGCATGACTGCTCGACCCAGCACGTGACAAACGCACCATTGACCGCACTCGTAAAAGCTACACACCTTTAACTTAAATACGCCTGACTTAACTTGTAGTTGAATACACAAGGACCGCCAAACAAAACAAAAACCCTTTTATAATATAAACAACCAGCATTATGGCAATTAGACATAAGCCCATAATAAGTCCACCCTACCCAATAGCTGGACACGGCATACAGAAACAACTATGCAGGGGTGATGCCCTTGTTTCACCCGATGTTCACTCCAGCGACATCGGGTCCTTTTGACTATTATTATCGAATGCTAATTAATTGATTTATAACGCGCTCCAACTCTGAGTGCTGTGGTACGCGTATATCAAACTCATCTTTCAGCAACCCGATCAACTCATCCACATCCGTCACCTGCCGCCGCTCGCTCTCACTGCCCAAGCGGTGAATGGCAAAACTGCCATTGTTCAGCGTGCGTCGCCATCCCTCCCCCGTCCGCGCCACCATCAATTGTTTGACGAAGGGCGATTCAGGATGAGTCGAGACGTACCAGTTACCGAGGGTGTAATCGATGTCTTCCTGACGTTGCAGATCGAAGATGTACATCGCCCGCCATTCACCGCCGACGTTGGCACGCAGGGTGTAACCGTCTGCATGCTGTTCGATGCGATAGGGTTCGTGGGGAGTGAGCTGTTCGTCCTCGGTGTCGAGGATCAGCGGTGCGGTGGGCACCATGCCGCCGAAGCCGACGTCGGTGATGTAGCGCACGCCGTCAAGGATCACCAGGCTCAAGCGGTGAGTGCGTGCGGTCCATGCGCCTTCGGGCTGGTTCATGACCACGCGGCCGGTGATGCCGCGCGCCTCGAAACCCAGCGTCTGCAGCAAGGCCAGGAACAGGTTGTTGAGTTCGTAGCAGTAACCGCCACGGCCGTCGTGCAGGACTTTCTGCTCGATGGACGGCAGGTCGATGAGTACCGGTTGCCCTAACAGCGTGGTGAGGTTTTCGAACGGAAAAGCACCGGTGTGGCGCAACTGCAATTGACGCAGGGTTTCCAGGGTCGGCGCCGGGGGCGCGTCGAAACCCAGGCGTTGCAGGTACAGCGCAAGATTTGTCAGTCGTGGTTCGCTCATCGCTCAATCCTTATGCATGGAGCCCGCGGATCGCTCCGCCGATGGCCGCCATGTATAAGGGAAAAAGTGCTCGGGCCGATAATTGATTTCGCCAATCGCCGCTCACACTAAAACTATCGCCGTTTGCGTGAACCCAATCGAATCCACGTCGGCGCGTGATCGCTGGCATGAGACTCGTTGCGAACCCAGGCGTCGACGCCGGCCTCTCGCAGATAAGGACTCGCTGCCTGATTGAGCAGCAGATGATCGATGCGCAGTCCCGAGTTTTTCTGCCAGTGCTGCCGGAAGTAGTCCCAGAAGGTGTAGATCCGCTCCTCCGGGTACAGATGGCGCAGGGAATCAGTCCAGCCCTGATCCAGCAGACGCTGATAACACGCACGACTCTCGGGTTGCAGCAGCGCGTCCTTGAGCCAGGAGCGTGGGTTGTAGATGTCCATATCGGTGGGCACCACGTTGTAGTCGCCGGCCAGCACCACCGGATGCTCGCTGCCTTGCAGGTCCTTGGCGTACGAGATCAGCCGCTCGAACCACGCCAGTTTGTAATCGAACTTCGGCCCCGGCTGCGGATTGCCGTTGGGCAAGTACAGACACCCCACCAGAACCCCGTGCACGGCCGCTTCGATGTAGCGGCTATGGGTGTCACTGTCATCGCCCGGCAGACCACGCCGACGCTCCAGCGGTTGCGCATCGCGTGCCAAAATCGCCACCCCGTTCCACGCCGCCTGGCCCTGCCAGATAGCGCCATAACCGGCCGCCTCCAGCTCAGCGGCAGGGAATGCCCCGTCCACCGATTTGAGTTCCTGCAGGCAGGCGATGTCTGGCTGCTCCCGCGCCAGCCACGCCAGTAGATTGGGCAGGCGTGCACGCATGCCATTGACGTTGAAGGTGGCGATTTTCAGGTTGTTCATAATCCGACGCTCGCAACGGATGGGCGGTATCCAATTGTGACCGGGGGCCGCCACGGCAGTTGCCGTGGCGTACGTAACAGGCGACTAAAGGTGCGCGCTCTGCAGCGGGAAATCTTCCTGCGAGACCTTGAGCAACGGCAGCAGTGCATACCTGTCCACCGGACGACTGAGGTAAAAACCCTGCACTTCATGACACTGATCCGAGATCAGGAAGTCCAGTTGCTCCAGCGTCTCGACACCTTCGGCAGTCACCGTCAGGCCCATCGCCTTGCCCAGGTTGATGATCGCCTGTACCACGGCGCGATCATTGCTGCCGCTGCTCATGGACGAAATAAAGCGTTTGTCGATCTTGATCCCGTCGAACGGATACGTGCGCAAGTAACCCAGCGAGGAATAACCGGTGCCGAAGTCGTCCATGTTCAGGCGCACGCCCAACTCCTTGAGCGCATTCATGGTCGCCAAGGCGCCATCGACGTCGATGAGCATCACGTTTTCAGTGATCTCCAGCTCCAGCCGACTGGCGGGCAAGCGGGTCTGGATCAACGCTTCGCGCACGTCCTCAATCACATCGCTACGGGCGAATTGAACCGGTGACAGGTTGACCGACACCATCATCGCACCGGGCCAGGTCAGAGCGGTCTCGCACGCCTCGCGTAGCACCCAGCGGCCCAATGGCACGATCAGATCGGTTTGCTCGGCCAGCGGGATAAACGCGTCGGGACTCAACAAGCCTTGCACTGGATGCTGCCAGCGCAGCAGCGCTTCGACCGAGACGATGCGCTTGCCATCGACGTGATAACGCGGCTGGTAATGCATCACGAATTCGTTGTTCTTGATCGCCCGACGCAGGTCGGTTTCCAGTTGCCGGCGATGCTGGATCTGATCGTTCATGTGCGCGGCAAAATAGCACCAGGTCTTCTTGCCATCGGATTTGGCCTGATACAACGCGATATCGGCACACCGAATCAGCTCCTGTGGAATATGCCCCTGGCGCCGACTCAAGGCGATACCGATGCTCGCGCCGATGTGCAGCGAGTGATGGTCGTAGTGAATCGGCTGATGCAGGCTGTCGAGCAAGCGCTCGCAAAACCGGTCGATTTCCGCGTGGCTGTCCATGCCATGGAGCACCAGCACGAACTCGTCGCCCCCCAGTCGGGCGACCAGATCAATTTCTCGTGTGCACTCGCGCAAACGGGTGGCGACTTCCAGCAATACTGCATCGCCGGCCGGGTGGCCGAGGGAATCGTTGATCGGCTTGAAGTTATCCAGGTCGATCATCAACAACGTCAGCGCCGTCGACTGCTCTTTCAGTGCCAGTGCCTCATCGAGAAAACGCGCCAGTTTGTTGCGGTTCGGCAGGCCGGTCAGGGCATCGTGCAACGACAGATGCTGGATCTGCGCATGGGCGGCGACTTCGTCGGTGATGTCGCTGGCCGTTCCGCGATAGCCCAGCACTGCGCCCTTGCGCTGGATCGGCCGTGCCGACACCCGACAGACCCGCTGTTGCCCCGATTGATCGCGGTAGGAACAGCGCAAATGGCTGACGGCTTGCTCTTCATCGAGTTTGTTCAGCCACAGCGACAACGGCGTCGTATCGCAATTGAGCAATTGCCCGATGTTCTGTCCCAGCCACTGCTGATCGGAGAACCCGGTGACGGTGCTGAAGCGTCCCGACAGATAAGTGATGCAATGCTGGTCGTCGATTTCCCAGATCCAGTCGGACGCGGCCTCGGCTACCGCACGAAAACGCTCTTCACTGGCCTCCAGTGCCTGGTTCGACAAATCGAGGCTGGTGTAACTGGCATCCACATGCCCGGACGTGCGCAGGACATAGCGAAAGAAATAAGCGGTCAACAACGCCAGAACCAGCAGCGCCCCGCCCAGTGGCGGCAGCAGTGACCAGAGCAATTGATGACCCGGCCGCTGGAGCCGGGAGACCAGACTGTAACCGGTGCCAGCGAGGGCAATAGCGGGCTGACCGGGAGCGATGACGTTGTCGGGCGTCAGGCTCAAGTCGTGCAAACCGTAATCGACGCTCAAGGCGCTGAGCTTTTCAGGGTTCAGCTGGTCAACGTATATAAGCACCGAAGTGCTTTTGGGATCGACCGCCGGGCGTTCGTCATTGGGCACAATCGCGGCGGCCGACAGCAGCGCGGGTTTGCCCTCGAACAAGGTGTAGTGGCTGACGGATTTGATGAGGTTCTCCTGACCCTGAACCTCGTCAATGAGCGTCGCCATCGAGGTCGACAGATAGGCCGCCGCCTCGTCCTGTACCTGAAGCCCACGCACCACGGCGTATTTTGTTCGCTGGGGATCGACTACGAAAACACCCTCGTAGTGGTCCATGGTGAACAGGGTCTTACCCAGGTTCTGCTCGACGTAGGCCCATTCCACATCGACCTCGCCGTTCAGGTGATCATAGGCCGACGTCCAGTTGGCATAACTGGCAATGTAGTTTTTCGTGGCGGTAATGCGGTTTTCCAGCGCGCGCTGGGTATAAAACGTGGTCTTGGCCAGGTCCTCGGCATCGAGCCGCCCGGCAATACTGAACAGGGCGATCAGCGCGATCAGCACCCCAACCACAAACAACAGACCGACCACCAACATCAGGTTGCGGGTAATCGGGGTATGGCGCGCGGGTGCAGCGGTGGTAACGGCAGACAAATCCATGCACTTGATCCTGTCAATCGATTGCTCGATCGGAATGAGACCGGTGGGCCGGTCGGTCAGGTGTGACAGCCAGGCTCTCTGCACTGACCATAGCAGGCATGCCCGATCATCGCTCCTGGATAACGCAAGTCATTGCCGCACTTGAAGAACCGGTCACAAGAACCATTGCCCATCGATGGCCGCAAGCGTCATCGATCCGAGCGCATCAGCGCCTCGACGCCCCCTTCCATCGACAACACCGCCGAGCGATTTCGCCCTGAATGCTTGGCCTGGTACAGCGCCGCATCCGCGCGCTTGATCAACACTTCGGTGCTGTCGTGCGCCGTCGGCACAAACGAATAACAGCCAAGACTGACCGTCAGATAGCCCGTGGGCGAACCGCTGTGGGTGATGTTTTTGTCCATGACGCTGCGGCGGATTTGCTCGGCGATCGTCAGTGCTCCATTAATGTCGGTGTCCGGCAGCAACACCGCGAACTCTTCACCGCCGTAGCGCACCGCCAGATCGGCTTTGCGGTGACAGCAACTCTTCAGGGCCCGCGCCACTTCAGCCAGGCAATGGTCCCCGGCCACATGACCGTAAGTGTCGTTGTAGCGCTTGAAGTAATCGATATCGAGCATGATCAGGCCCAGCGAACTCGACCGCCGGGCACCGCGCCCGAACTCTTTCTCCAGCGCCCGTTCGAACAAGCGGCGGTTGGCCAACCCGGTCAGGCTGTCGTGGGTGGCGATCAGTTCCAGGGTTTTCTGCGCCTCGCGCAAATCCGCCTCGATGCGCTCGCCCGCGCGAACCTGATGAATGAACACCCAACCGAACAACCCCACGCCGAGGACAACCAGAGCGACGATCACACCGGATTGAATCGCCGTGTCGTACCAGTCCTTGAGGACCGCGTCTTTGGAGGATGCCGCCGCGACCACCACCGGATAGGCATCGAGCTGACGATAGCCATACAGCCGAGGGATGCCATCCACCACTGAGTCGATCATGGCGTTGCCGGACGTGGCGTTGGGCAAGAGTTTCTGAAAAATCTCGCCCTTAGCCAATGACCTGCCGATCTGCGATTCCACAAACGGCCGCCGCGCCAGCAGTGTTCCATCGGTCAATGCCAAAAACATCGCGCCGTTGTCGTCGAGGCTGAAGCTTTTGAAGAACTGATCGAAGTACGACATCTTGATCCCGGCCAGCAACACACCCTGGAAATGACCGCTCTGATCGTTTATCCGCCTGGAAACCGGAATGATCCACTCGCCATTTTCCCGACTACGAATGGCCGGGCCGATGTGCGCCAGGGTTGAGATGTTTTGCTGGTGAAACCTGAAATACTCGCGATCCGCCACACCAGCCCCGCGGGGTAGATCCTCGAACGACGTCACGGCCCATTGCCCCTGCCTGTCGAACAGAAATATCCCGTGCAACTGATGCAGCGCCTGCACCCGCCGGGCGAAGGTTTTCTGCAGGCGTGGCGTCTGGGCAGCGTCGAAACCTTCAGCTTGAATCCAGTCCACCAGACTGGTCAGTACCAGATCGGCCTTCATGAACGTGTCTTCGGCCTGCTGCGCCATGGCCCGGGTCAGGTTCGACGACGACACCTCGGCCAACGCCAGGTCATGCCGACGCGACTGCTCCAGTTGCAGGTAAAGCAGCCCACAGAGACAAAGGCATACCGCCGCAATGAACAGCACCGCAGCCTTGAGCAAAGGCAGTCGCTTCAAGGCACCGCCGGACGCGTGCTGCGGATCGTGAATGGGGATAGGCAAAAGTGAGTCCTGGAAAAGGGTAAGACATGGGCAACGGCCCAAAGCCCCTATTTTTTTGAGCGTAGTCTACGGGGTTGTGCGGGATAAACAGAGGATTGAGGGATAAATGGCTGTGTTTTAATTCCATGACGCAAGGCAAAACCACATGACCTTGAAGAAGCTACGATTAACTGACATCACGACAGGAAATCGAAATGAGTAAGGTAGACGAGCTCGCCGCGAAGCTTAAACAATCCCGGCAAACCAGTGCCGACGCGACCATCGCCGATCAAGCCATCGACAGCTGGCCCGCCCAGGTCTACGAGCTGTATCACCAGATCGAAGCCTGGCTGCAACCACTGATCGAGGTGGGCCTGAAGCTGCGACGCAATTCCACCCATGTATTCGAGAGTGCGCCGGACGGCGCGACTTACGATTACGCCATCGACCAACTGCTGATCGAAGGCAACCACCACGGCATCACCTTCGATCCCGTCGCGCGCCTCACCGTCGACGGTGCCGGGCGGATCGAAATCCACTCGACAGGCAAGGAGCTCGCCTTGTTACGAACCGTGAACGAACACGGCGAGACGCAGTGGTGGCTCCAGGCGAGCGAACAATCCGGACAACAACCGGATGCGATCGCGCTGACGGAACACAATTTGCTGCTGGCCGTGCAGGAAGGCTTGGGGCTTTAAGGCCTACAACTTGCTCTGCTCCGCTGCCACCGAGGGAGGCGCCGTTCGCCTCCCGTCCAGCGCCGGCCGCTCCGAAGGCAGATTCAACGCCCGCAATACCGGGGAGTCATAGCCATACACATCGGGCTTGAATGTCACGCGCCCATCAAGACTCAGGTCCACCGTCCAGTAGGCCAACAGCACCGGCACTTTCACCGGGAGCCTGATGTTCTCTGTCTTGCCGTTGGCTAACTGTTTTTGAATCCCTTCGCTGTTCCAGTGAACCGGATCGTTGAACAACAGCTCCACCAATTGCAGCGGGTTTTCTACCCGAATACAGCCGGAGCTGGTCGCGCGATTGGATTTCGCGAACAAATCTCGATGCGGCGTGTCGTGCAGATAAATCGAATACTCATTGGGAAAACGAATCACTACCTGCCCCAGCGAGTTATCCGACCCCGCATCCTGCCGCAAGGTGAGACCGCGCGGGTTGTCCCAATCGACAGTGGACGGATCAAGCACATTGCCATCTCGATCGATCACGCGAATCCGGCTTGCCTCAAGGTAACCAGGATTGTCGCGAATCTTCGGCAGCATGTCCTTGAGCAGAATCGTCGGTGGTACGGTCCAGGTGGGGTTGAACGTGACGTAGGTGATCGCGGATTGAAAAATCGGCGTGCTGCGAAACGGTTTACCGACCTGCACCCGTGAGCGCCAGATCGGTTTGCCATCGCGATAGAACGCGACTTTATACCCGGCGATATCGACCACGACGAAGGTGCCCTGAAGTTTGTACAGCAGCCATCGCGCCCGCTCCATGTTCACCCGCACCTGATCGATTCGCGCCTCGACCGGTACATTCAGCTCCGTGAGTGTCGCCGGCCCCGCTACACCGTCCGCCCCAAGGTATTGCTCAGTCTGAAACTTCTTCACCGCCGCGGTGACGGCGTCGTCGTAGTCGGTGCGAGCAGTTCCTTGCGCGGCGAGATAACCGCCCGCCGCCAAACGCGTACGCAGTAGAGCAACTGAGGCGTCGTCCATGCCGGGCCTGAGCGTCTGCCCTTCCGGGATCTTTGGCCAGCCACCCCGATCACGAACCTTGCGCAGTTGCGCCAGGCCATGGCGCAACGTGCCGTAAACCGCTTCTTGGGGCGGCGCCTGGGCAAAGGCGCGCGCAATGTCATGGCTATCGAGGGCGGCAAAAAACTTATTGACGTCCTCCCGAGGATCGACGCCAGCGGGGTCGAAGTTCCAGTGGATGTCCAACCGCGAAGGGTCGACCTTGCCGCGCCGCAACTGCAGCAGCGCCGTGATGAACGTCCGGGTGGCGGAGATATCAAAGGCCGCCCGTTGCCCGGGGGTTGGGGAGGTTGTCTGCATCAGCGTGTGGGCCTCGGCCAACTCGGCGATCCGGAAATCCGCGGGGTTCAGGCCATCGGCCTGGGTATCACCCAAGCTTTTCAACAACTGGGCGACATCGTCATCGTCCGTCCAGGCGGCGCGATAGCCACGATGGCTATAAAAATCCAGCACGACTCGGTTCACATCGACCCGTTGATGACGCGGCGAGGTGAGCAGCGGCGGAAACGCCGAACTCAATGGCGCCAACTCCGCCTGAATCGCTTGGCCGACATAATCACCGGGAACCGCTTCGGCCACACTGCTAACGGGAGATACCGGCTCAATCGGCGAAGTTTGCGCGATCGCAGTGCCGCTTATCAGAAAGCCCATAAAAAATATGCGGCTTATGACGAATAACCTTGTTAACTGCCCCATGGATAATCCTTAATCTTCCGTTTTCAACCGGCTAGCGTCGTGCGCGCTGCTAGACTCGAAATATTCAGATGAGACTTGCATATGGCCCCACACCGCTTTGGCTGCTTAATGACGGCCCTGCTGCTGACTGCTTTTTTTTCATTACCGGCAGCCTACGCCGATTCGCTTGAAGCTGCCTTGGTCAAAGCGGCCCCCGATGCCAACGCCAAAGTCATTGCCCTGGCCGTTCGCGCCTCCCAATGCAGCCGGGCCCAAGGCACGTCCCCGGCGCAGAGACTCGCAGTGATCGATTATTCCCTGCCCTCGACCGTACAACGTCTTTGGGTATTCGACCTTAAACAACGCAAATTGTTGTTCCATGAACTGGTCGCCCATGGTCGCAACAGTGGCGAGAACATGGCCAGCCAATTCTCCAATCAGAATGCCAGCTACGCCACCAGCCTGGGCTTGTACCGTACCCAATCCAGCTATGTCGGGCAGAACGGTTATTCCCTGCGCATGGAAGGCCTGGAACCGGGTTTTAACGACAACGCCTTCGAACGGGCGATCGTCATTCACGGCGCGCCTTACGTCAGCCCTGCCCTGGCGCGGGCCAATGGCCGGATTGGCAGAAGTCTCGGCTGCCCTGCAGTGAGGCCTGCGATTGCACATCGGCTGATCGACTCGATGAAGGATGGGCAGTTGTTATTTTCTTACTACCCGGATCAGCGTTGGTTGAAGTCTTCTTCGTATATCAATTGCGGTAACGCCACCGTGGCGGATTCGTCCAGGTCCAATAGCAGTCCTTGAACACCGCGTGAAACTGTCAAAACTGTAATCTTGGCCTCAGCCTGCTGAAAGGCACCGCCCGTTAGCCTCCTCCCCATTGAGTTCTCTTCCTTCCGCTCAGGATGGACCTGAGGGCTTCATCAGGCTGACGGACGGGATAAAACGGCATGCATTCCAACACCTCAAGACGCACCTTTGTGAAGGGCCTGGCCGCTGGCGGGGTGCTCGCTGGCCTCGGGCTGTGGCGCACGCCAGTCTGGGCGGTCACCAGCCCCGGCCAACCGAATGTGCTGGCCGGTACCGACTTCGACCTGTTCATTGGCGAATCCCCGGTCAACATCACCGGCAACCCTCGAACCGCGATGACCATCAACGGCGGCATTCCCGGCCCCCTGCTGCGCTGGCGTGAAGGCGACACCGTCACGCTGCGGGTGAAAAACAAACTCAAGGACAGCACGTCCATTCACTGGCACGGCATTTTGCTGCCGGCCAACATGGACGGCGTGCCGGGCCTGAGTTTTCACGGGATCGAACCGGATGGCATGTACGTCTACCAGTTCAAGGTCCGGCAGAACGGCACTTACTGGTACCACAGCCACTCGGGCTTCCAGGAACAGTCCGGGGTTTATGGGCCGTTGGTGATCGATGCCAAGGAGCCGGAGCCGTTCCAGTACGACCGCGATTACGTGGTGATGCTCACCGACTGGACCGACGAAGACGCCGTCGGCCTGATGAAAAAACTCAAGAAACAATCGGACTACTACAACTACAACAAACGCACTGTGGGCGACTTCATCCACGACGTCAGCGAGAAAGGCTGGGGGTCGACGGTGGCCGATCGCAAGATGTGGGCCGAGATGAAGATGAACCCCACCGACCTGGCGGACGTCAGCGGTGCCACTTACACCTACTTGATGAACGGCCAGGCGCCGAACATGAACTGGACTGGCCTGTTCCGTCCCGGCGAAAAGCTGCGCCTGCGTTTTATCAACGGCTCGTCCATGACCTATTTCGACGTGCGTATCCCGGGCTTGAAAATGACCGTGGTCGCGGCGGATGGCCAACACGTCAAACCGGTGAGCGTCGACGAGTTCCGCATCGCGGTGGCGGAGACGTTCGATGTAATTGTCGAGCCGACCCAGGACGCCTACACGCTGTTCGCCCAATCGATGGATCGAACGGGTTATGCGCGAGGCACCCTGGCAGTGAAGGCCGGGTTGTCGGCGCCGATTCCAGCGCTGGATCCGCGACCGCTGCTGACCATGGATGACATGGGCATGGGCGGCATGGATCACGGCAGCATGGGCGGTGACATGGCGGGGATGGACCACGGTGCCATGCAAGGCATGAACGGTGGTGACATGCAGGGCATGGACGGCGGCGACATGCAGGGCATGGACAGCATGGCCGGAATGGATCACAGCAGCATGGCCATGGGTGGCATGGCCGGAATGCAATCCCATCCCGACACGGAAAAAAACAACCCGCTGGTGGACATGCAAGCCATGAGCACCACGCCAAAACTCGACGACCCGGGCATCGGCCTGCGCAACAACGGCCGTCGTGTGCTGACCTACTCCGACCTGCGCAGCACCTTCGAAGACCCGGACGGCCGCGAGCCCGGCCGCACCATCGAACTGCACCTGACCGGCCACATGGAGAAGTTCGCCTGGTCATTCAACGGCGTGAAGTTCACTGATGCCGAACCCGTGCGACTCAAGTACGGCGAGCGGGTTCGAGTGGTGCTGGTCAACGACACGATGATGACTCACCCCATTCATTTGCACGGCATGTGGAGTGACCTCGAAGACGAGAACGGCCAGTTCATGGTACGCAAACACACCATCGACATGCCGCCAGGATCAAAGCGCAGCTATCGGGTCACTGCCGATGCGCTCGGCCGCTGGGCCTACCACTGCCATCTCCTGTACCACATGGAAATGGGCATGTTCCGTGAAGTTCGCGTGGAAGAATAAGGCGCTACCCATGACCAGACTCACTCCGATCACTTTGACCCTCGTCACCATGGGCCTGACGCTCTCTTCGGCCATGGCCGCCACCGACAACATGCAGGGCATGGACCATAGCCAGATGCCGGGCATGGACCACAGCCAGATGCAGAGCGAGGATTACGGGCAAATGCAGCCCGCCGCGCCGACCCAAAGCCGCACGCCGATCCCGGCATTGACCGACGCCGACCGTGCCGCCGTTTTCGTCAGCCCCGCCGGCCATGACATGCACGACAGTGCGCTCAACTATTACTTCCTCGCCGACAAACTCGAATGGCAGGACGCCGATAACGGCAGCGCATTGGCGTGGGATCTGTCCGGCTGGATCGGCGGCGACATCGATCGCCTGTGGCTGCGCTCCGAAGGCGAACGCGTCAATGGCAAAACCGAAGACGCCGAGGTCCAGGTCCTCTGGGGTCACGCGATCAGCCCATGGTGGGACGTGGTGACCGGCGTGCGCCAGGACTTCAAACCTGGCGCCCCGCAAACCTGGGCCGCGCTCGGCGTGCAAGGCATGGCGTTGTACAACTTCGAAACCGAGGCCACCGCGTTCATCGGCGAAGGCGGTCAGACCGCTGCACGCCTTGAAGGCGACTACGACATCCTGCTCACCAACCGGCTGATTCTGCAGCCGACCGCCGAGCTCAACGTCTACGGCAAAAACGACCCGCAACGGGGCATCGGCTCCGGGTTGTCCAGCACCGAAGCCGGCCTGCGCCTGCGCTATGAAATCCGCCGGGAATTCGCGCCCTACATCGGCGTGACCTGGAACCGCACCTACGGCAAAACCGCCGATTACGCCAGGGACGAAGGCGAGGACCGCAGCGAAGCCCGACTGGTCGTCGGCGTTCGGCTGTGGTTCTAAGCACTTCAACTCAAAAACCTAAAAACCAACCGCTTAAAGCGGTAAGAGGCCTTGCATGCGCACCATCAAAACCACCGCTGTCGCCATCGCACTTTCCACCGGGCTGCTCATGAGCGCACTGGCTCAAGCCCACCCGAAACTGCTCTCCTCCACCCCAACCGAAGGCGCGGACGGCGCAGCGCCCAGCAACATCGAACTGCACTTCTCCGAAAACCTCATGACCCAATTCTCCGGCGCCAAACTGGTCATGACCGAAATGCCCGGCATGGCCCATTCCCCCATGCCGATGAAAGCCAAGGTCTCCGGCGGCAGCGACCCGAAAACCATGGTCATCACCCCGCTCTCGCCCCTGCCCACCGGCAGCTACAAAGTCGAATGGCGCGCCGTGTCTTCGGACACTCACCCGATCACCGGCAACGTTACGTTCAAAGTGAAGTGATTGATGAGCGACTCGGTCGGCATTGCCCTGCGGTTTGCGTTGTATGTGGATTTGATGCTGTTGTTCGGGGTGGCGCTTTTTGGGCTGTACAGCCTTAAAGGTCAGGAACGGATGTCCGGGGCGGTGCTGCCATTCCGGTCGATGCTGGCGGGGACGGCAGTGCTGGGCGCGGTGTTGTCCGTCGCCAGCATGGTGATGATGGCGAGCGCCATGAGCGGTGAAACGGACTTCGCCGAGCTGCGTCCGCACATCGAAATGATGCTGTTTGAGACGGATGTCGGCTTGGCTTGGGGGGTTCGCATTGTTGCGCTGGTGATCGCTGGCTTAGCGGTGATGCTCCGTGCATCTGGTTTCAGTTTATGGGTCGCGGCTTTTGCCGGTGCTGTCGCCCTCGCCAGCCTGGCCTGGAGCGGGCATGGGGCGATGGATGAAGGCGATCGTCGCTTTTGGCATTTCGCGGTGGACATTCTGCACCTGCTGGCCGCGGGGGCTTGGCTTGGCGCGTTGCTGGCGTTTGCGTTGATGGCGAAGATCAACGCCCTGCAAACCGAAGCGCGCCTCAGGTTGCTGGCCCGCGCGGTTAATCGGTTTGAGGCGATTGGCGCGGCCATCGTCGTGGTCATCATCGCGACGGGGGTGGTGAATTATCTGTTCATCGTTGGGCCGAAGCTGGACGAGGTGTTTCTCAGCACTTACGGGATTCTGCTGTTCATCAAAGTGGTGCTGTTTGCCGGCATGCTGGTGCTCGCCGCGTTGAACCGGTTTCACCTCGGGCCGTTTCTGGAGCGGTCGTTGCGGGACGGGCAATACACGGTCGCCGCCAATGCGTTGCGGCGCAGCGTGGTGGTGGAATTGGCAGCGGCGGTGTTGATCGTGGGATTGGTGGCCTGGTTGGGGACGTTGAGTCCGGAGATGAAAATGGGCGAATTGTAGGGGCACAAGTACCTTTAGAAGGCGCGTAACAAAAGAGGTCGCCTTCCCCGACGTCCGGTGCCCTCCTTTATTTGCCTAGGTGAAAATCCCCTACTACCGTCAACAGTCAGAGGCGGCATTTACCGCTGTGGGCACTCGACATCAGGGAGCGAAATCGGGATGGCTTACAATTTAGCGTTGGTGAACCCCTTTAATGCAAAGGAATCAGCGGATTACGACGAAATATCTAGAAGCTGGCTTGATGCCTGGAAAGAAAAGTCCAAAAAAATAATGCCCCCACCCTCGGAAAGCGATTCAAAAAATTCATCTCCTTCTTTCAAAGAAGATGGAATAAAAAGATTAAGAGATGACGATGAGGAAGAAAAGGCACACCCGAGCAAGACACAAAAAACTTCGACCATCATCTCTAAATACATAAGCAAAGGCTGCCTGGTGTCCGGTGGACCCGCCGCCGAGCAGCTTGTTAGTTTTATTAGAACACTGATTGGAGACGGAGATCGAATTTACGTCCTGGGCCATTGTGAACCGGGAAGCTCCGTGCTTATGTCCTCGGAAGAAAAAGGCAAAGGTCAAACCGTCAACGCCAAAGAACTGGCAAGATTTTTTGACGTGTTATTTGGACTTAATAAGAGCTATGCGGGAAAAATCAAGATATTCGGATGCCATAGCGCACTGGGTTTGGGTGATACAAAATCCTTCGCCGAACAATTCAAGGATGCAATGAGGAAACGTGAATACCATAACTGCACCATTGAAGGGTATACAGCGTCAGTCAGAGGCTACGATGGCGAGCACAAAGTTGCGTTCATCGGAACCGCCGAAGAGCTAAAACGAGCCCAGATGGCTGAAATTCTGTATGCAGAAGAAACGATCAGCAAAGCTAAGCTCGACTCTTTCTATGAAAACAAAACCGCACGTCCCAGCACCCGGAGAGTGTCCTTCGCCTAGTTTCAGATAGTTTTAAGACAATAGGCTGACGCGTCGCTCAATCATTAAAGGGCGCAAAGGCTTAAGGGTTGACACCCAAGCGCCAAGGTGAAAAAAAGCGGCGCAATTATCGAAAGGAGTTCGAAAATGGCTGAAGTAATGAAAGTGGTGGATGTCGACTTAAAAATACTTAAATCAAACCCACCGCAGCTACACATATCGGCAATTGGCCTGGTGAGTTCTGGTGGATGGACAAACCCGAGACTGGAGCCACGGGTTTATATCCAGTTCCCACCGGACGGCATTCAGGACTTCGATTTTGTTGCTGATCCGCCCCAAGGGGCTGCTATACAGGTCATCCTTCCCATCGACGCATCAAAACTTTGGAAAGACCCGCCACTCGATAAACTCAAGGGAGTAAGAGTCCACTCTGCTAGCAACTCGATTGAAGCTCACCTTAAGAGTTCGAAGTCCGTGGCTTGTGGATAAACAACTCATATAGAGGGATACGTGTCGGGCCTTGCCTGACACGTATCAGCCATTGGAATGTCACCCTGGCAGCACAACAGTAAGCGTCCGGCAAAGGCATCCGGCCCGAAGTCGGAAAATGGCGCAGCAGCCGATACCTTCCTGTGACCATTGCC
>NZ_JBWKWT010000027.1:0-66524 GCF_059422365.1 Pseudomonas sp. GW821-FHT01E10 | reverse complement strand
GCCGATCAGCGTGTCCAGCCCCGCGCCACCGTTGAGCACGTTGTTGCCGCTGTTGCCGGTCAGCACGTTGTTCAGGGCATTGCCGACGCCGTTGAGGTTGTCGCTGCCAGTCAGGGTGAGGTTTTCCAGGTTGGCACCCAGGGTCCAGTTGACCGAGGAGCGCACGGTGTCGATATCCCACAGCGAGGAGCCGGTCTCAATGACCACATCCTTGAGGTTGTCGACGATGTAGGTGTCGCTGCCGCGGTCGTCGATCATGACGTCGGCGCCAAGGCCTCCGTCCAGGGTGTTGTTGCCGAAGTTACCGACGAGGCGGTTATTCAGGGCATTACCGGTAGCATTCAGGTCGTGTAAGTTGGTGAGGGTCAGGTTCTCGAGGTTGCTGCCCAGGGTGTAGCTGATCGACGACATGACCGTGTCGATTTCGCTCAGCGAGGTGCCGCGTTCGATCACTGTGTCGCCGAGGTTGTCGACGTAGTAGGTGTCGTTGCCAGCACCGCCGTCCAGGGTGTCGGCGCCGGCCTTGCCGTCGAGGACGTTGGCGGCGGCGTTGCCGGTGAGGCTGTTATCGAGTCCATTACCTGTGAGGCTCAGCGCTGCAGATCCGAGCAGCTCGCCATCCTCGACGTTGGCTTCCAAAAAGTAGCTCACTGCTGTCTTGATCAGGTCGTGGCCTTCATCAGCCAGTTCGGTGACTTGTACACCATTGTTCAAGATGACATAGGTGTCATCGCCACTACCGCCAATGAGCTTGTCAGCCCCGGCCCAACCATCCAGCCAGTCGTTGCCGGCCCCGCCTAGCAGGGTGTTGTCGTAGGCGTTGCCTATCAGGATGTTGTTCAGATCGTTGCCGATCACGGTGAAGTTGCCGAGGCCGGTGACGGTGACATCTTCGACGTTCTGCAGGTTGCTTTGGCTGAGGTCGACGGTGTTGGTGGCCGGAGTCGAGGTGTAGTTGATGTACAGCAGGTCGTGGCCTTGATCAACGTCATCCTGCAATAGCGCCAGTTCGCCGGCCTGGTCGAGGACATAGGTGTCGTTGCCGGCGCCGCCGATCAGCGTGTCCAGGCCCGCGCCACCGTTGAGGATGTTGTTGCCGCTGTTGCCGGTCAGCACGTTGTTCAGGGCGTTGCCGACACCGGTGAGGTTGTCGCTGCCAGTGAGGGTGAGGTTTTCCAGGTTGGCACCCAGGGTCCAGCTCACCGAGGAACGCACGGTGTCGATTTCAGATAGCAGGGTGCTGGTCTCGGTGACCACGTCCTTGAGGTTGTCGACGATGTAGGTGTCGTTGCCGAAGCCGCCAATCATCACGTCGGCGCCGAGGCCACCGTCCAGCACGTTGTTGCCGCTGTTGCCGATCAGCACGTTGTTCAGGGCGTTGCCGGTGGCGTCGAGCTGGTCGCTGCCGGTGAGGGTCAGGTTCTCGAGGTTGCTGCCCAGGGTGTAGCTGATCGACGACATAACCGTGTCGATTTCGCTCAGCGAGGTGCCGGTTTCCACCACCACGTCACCCACGTTATCCACAACGTAAACGTCGTTGCCTGCACCGCCAATCATGACGTCTTGGCCGGCACCACCATCGAGAACGTTACCCAGCGCATTGCCGATAAGCTCATCGTTAAAAGCCGAACCGGTGGCATTTTCGATTTTGGTGCCAAAGGCGATCGCCAGCCCGTCATTGACCAGTTGCAGGTTCGGGATGTCGACGAATGCCTTGCCGATGTTGCTGAACTCACCCTCATTCAGGTTCAGTCTGACAGCCGCCTGCTGGTTGCTGGCATCGATCGTATCGTTTCCGCCGGCATCCCAGATGGTTTCGAATACTGATTGGTCGGGTGCCCAGCGATAGACGTTGTCACCGGTTTGCCAAAGCATGTTGGCGCCGTAAATTTTCTGGATAGCGAGAATATCCAGCAGCATCGGTGTCGTCGGCTGATAGGAGTACGCATTGTTGTAGCTCATGATCGTGTAATGCGTATCATCGAGCAGGGGCGAGATCAGCGTACTGTTGGATTGGCTCGACTCGAATGGATGTTTGAGGCCCAGGGCATGACCGATTTCATGCACGAACGTCATAAAGTCGTAAGTGCCTTTGACGGGGGTAGGGTTGTTCGTATCCGGGCTGATCCATACATCTCCGGCCAGCGGTGTCCGGTCGGGGAAGTAGGCCCAGGCAGCGGCGTCGTCGTCCATGTCCCAATAGCCGCCGAATCGCAAGTCGCCCACAGTGTTGATGTTGTCACTGACCAGAGTGAACTTGACGTTAGCCACGGCGCTCCAGGCGCCAAGCGCACCGGTCACGGCGTTTTGTTGAGCCGATGTCAGAGCGAAGCTGTTCAGGAATTCATTTTTTAAGCTGTATTTGGTAGAGAAATACGATTGGCCGGGGGTGACGAAACTATAGGTCAGCCTTGTCGCGAAGATGTCTGCGCCGAAGTCAGGGCTCAGCCAGGAGGTGCCATAGATCAGGCTGTCGACTTGTTGGTTACCGGTCAGAACAGATGGCTTTGTTAAAATGTAACCAAGAGGAGACGACATTCTAAATATCCTGAGAAGGCTGCGACCGTCCTGTATGTGGCCGCTACAAGGACGCGATTTTGCACCAGAGTCAGCGTCAATTGATATTACATGGCCACTATTTTTTTAATAATGGCGTCAAAAAACTGGCCAGTAAATCTGTGTCGACGTGCGCCAGTGAGTCTTGAGGAATGCGCGCTGGTATCCTGTTCGAAATCGACTTATCAGGGCCTCCCGTGAACGCTCCGACCCCCACCCTCATCCGCGAAACCTTCCCCGTCGGCCCTTTGCAGTGCAACTGCACAATCATCGGCGACCCCATCACTAAAAAAGCCATCGTCGTCGACCCAGGCGGCAATCACGAGCTGATCCTGGCGCGGCTCGACGCCTTGGGCCTGAAGGTGGTCAGCATCATTCACACCCACGCACACCTCGATCACTTCCTCGCCTCCGGTCAGTTGAAGGAGAAAACCGGCGCGACCCTGCACCTGCATAAAGAAGATCAATTTCTCTGGGACAACCTGGAGATGCAGTGCCAGATGTTCGGTGTGCCTTACACCCCGGTGCCATCGCCGGATCGCTGGTTGGCCGATGATGAAGAGTTGGCGTGCGGGTGTGGCGTGGCGTTGCACACGCCGGGTCATACGCCGGGTTCCATGAGCTTTTGGCTTTCAGAGGCTAAGCTGCTGATTGCCGGTGATACGCTGTTCAAGCGTGGGGTAGGGCGCACGGATTTGTGGGGTGGTGATCAGGCAACACTCGTGCGATCGATCAAGCAGCGGTTGTATACCCTCGACGAAGAGGCAACCGTGGTGTCCGGGCATGGCCCGGACACCTGTCTGGGCGATGAAATGCGCGGTAACCCCTTTGTAAGAGCTTGAAGGGCTCTGACGGAATTTTTGTCATTGCCAGTGATCCAACACCCGCAAAGGTTCATTGCTTAAGTCCGTTGCACCACAGAATGCAAAAAAAGTAGGAGCTCCTCCATGTTCACCTCGCGTCGTTTGATCGTTGTCGCTACTGCAGTGGCTCTGTTGTCCGGTTGTGCATCGCCGAACCCTTATGACAACCAGGGTCAGGCCGATGGCAGCTCCACGGGCATGAGCAATACCGCCAAATACGGTGGCCTCGGCGCCCTGGCCGGTGCGCTGGCCGGTGCTGCCATCAGTCACGATAACCGTGGCAAGGGCGCGCTGATTGGCGCCGCCGTGGTGGGTGCTTCTGCTGCCGGTTACGGTTACTACGCCGACCAGCAAGAGAAAAAGCTGCGCGCCAGCATGGCCAACACCGGGGTTGAGGTGCAGCGCCAGGGCGATCAGATCAAGCTGATCATGCCGGGCAACATCACGTTCGCCACCGATTCGGCGAACATTGCCTCAAGCTTCTACCAGCCGCTGAACAACCTGGCGGGCTCGCTCAAGGAGTTCAATCAGAACCAGATCGAGATCGTCGGCTACACCGACAGCACCGGCAGCCGCCAGCACAACATGGACCTGTCCCAGCGTCGCGCCCAGAGCGTGGCGACTTACCTGACCTCACAGGGTGTCAGCGGCGCCAACCTGTCGGCACGTGGTGCCGGGCCGGATAACCCGATTGCCAGCAACGGTGATGCCAATGGCCGGGCACAGAACCGCCGCGTCGAGGTCAACCTGAAGGCGATTCCGGGCCAGCAATACGGCGGCCAGCAACAGCAAGGCACTGTCCAGCAGTACCCATGAGAGGCTGACCTCTCCCTGAAATGAAAATGCCCGATCCTTAAAGGATCGGGCATTTTTTTGTGTCGCTTGTTCAGGCGATGAAAACTTCAGAATAAAAAAGCCCTCGGACAATCACTCGTCCGAGGGCTTTTTGTGTCGCGCGAAACCTGATTACTTCTTCAGGCCGTAATGCTCATCGAGCATGCCCGGCGCGTTCGGGGCTTTGGGAGCGTAATCGCGAGGCGGTTCCTGATCGCGCGGTGGCGTCAGGCGTTCCCGTGGAGCCTGCACCGCGTCAGCGTGCAGGGCAGCCAGCAAGCGTTGGCGAGTCTGCTCGTCCAGGGCCAGACGGTTGGCACCCTCGGCGAGATGATCCTGCACTTCCTGATAGCTCTGAGTCAGTTTCTTGACCAGGGATGCAGTGCTGTTGAAGTGGGTGACCACTTCGTTCTGATACTTGTCAAAACGTTCCTGAATATCATCCAGCTGACGTTGCGTGCTGCTCGGAGCGGCATTCGGCACCAGGCGAGCGATCAGGAATCCAATGGCGACACCCACAACCAGGGCAAGAGTCGGCAACAACCAAACTAAGAGCGAGTGTTCCACGAGTCCTTCCTCTATAAACGGCTTTGCTTTACGTTAACGGCTCGAACCTGCGCTGTATACCGCGATTCACTCGCAATAGATTGGCACAGACAATTTGCTAGACGAGTCGACCCGATTCGAGGTCACGGAGTTCCTTCCTTGCTTATGCGCGAAACCCCTGTAGTGATTGATGGCCCGGTGGGTCAGTTGGAAGCCCTGTATCTGGAAAACATGAGCCCGGACAATGAGCAGCCCCGCGGCCTGGCGCTGATCTGCCATCCGAACCCGGTGCAGGGCGGCACGATGCTCAACAAAGTCGTCTCGACCCTGCAGCGCAGCGCGCGGGACGCCGGTTTGATTACCTTGCGTTTCAACTACCGTGGCGTCGGTGCCAGTGAAGGCTCGCACGACATGGGCTCCGGCGAAGTCGACGATGCCCAGGCAGCGGCCGAGTGGCTGCGGGCCAAACATCCTGAATTACCTTTGACCCTGTTCGGTTTCTCCTTCGGCGGTTTTGTTGCAGCCAGTCTCGGCGGACGCCTGGAGGCCAAGGGTGAGCAGATCAAGCATCTGTTCATGGTCGCGCCTGCGGTCATGCGTCTGGGCGATCAGGATCAACTGCCGCACCAAGGTACATTGACCCTGATCCAGCCGGAAACCGACGAAGTGATCGATCCGCAACTCGTTTACGATTGGTCCGACGCACTCGATCGCCCCCATGAGCTGCTGAAAGTGGCAGAATGCGGACACTTTTTTCATGGCAAGCTGACCGATCTCAAGGATCTGATCCTGCCGCGTCTTTCGAATTGATTGCAGTCTGACAAGCGATTACCCATGACGACTCGTACCCGTATCCTCACCGGCATCACCACCACCGGCACGCCGCACCTGGGCAATTACGCGGGGGCTATCCGCCCGGCGATTCTTGCCAGCCGCGATAGCAATGCCGATTCGTTCTACTTCCTGGCCGACTACCACGCCCTGATCAAATGCGATGACCCGCTGCGCATCCAGCGCTCGCGTCTGGAAATCGCCGCGACCTGGCTGGCCGGTGGCCTGGACGTGGACCGGGTGACGTTCTATCGCCAGTCCGACATCCCGGAAATCCCGGAGCTGACCTGGCTGCTGACCTGCGTGGCCGCCAAGGGCTTGCTCAACCGTGCCCACGCCTACAAGGCGTCGGTGGACAAGAACGTCGAGAATGGCGAAGACCCGGATGCGGGCATCACCATGGGCCTGTACAGCTACCCGGTGCTGATGGCCGCGGACATCCTGATGTTCAACGCCCACAAGGTGCCGGTCGGTCGTGACCAGATCCAGCACGTGGAAATGGCCCGTGACATCGGCCAGCGCTTCAACCACTTGTTCGGCCAGGGCAAGGAGTTCTTCACCATGCCCGAAGCGCTGATCGAGGAAAGCGTCGCCACGCTGCCAGGCCTCGATGGTCGCAAGATGTCGAAGAGCTACGACAACACCATTCCGTTGTTCAGCAGCGCCAAAGAGATGAAAGACGCGATTTCGCGGATCGTGACCGACTCCCGTGCCCCGGGCGAAGCCAAAGATCCGGACAACTCGCACCTGTTCACCTTGTTCCAGGCTTTCGCTACACCGGCACAAGCCGACGAGTTCCGCAGCGAATTGCTCCAGGGCCTGGGTTGGGGCGAGGCGAAGAATCGCCTGTTCCAGTTGCTGGACAACGAGTTGGGCGAGTCCCGCGAGCGTTATCACCAACTGATCGAGCGTCCGGCGGATCTGGAAGACATCCTGCAACACGGCGCGAAAAAGGCCCGTGCAGTGGCCACGCCGTTCCTCAACGAGTTGCGTGAAGCGGTCGGCCTGCGTTCTTTCGTCGCCCAGACTCAAGTCGCTGCCACCACCAAGAAGAAAGCCGCGAAAGCCGCGCGTTTTGTCAGCTTCCGTGAAGACGATGGCAGTTTCCGCTTCCGTCTGCTGGCGGCCGATGGTGAGCAGCTGCTGCTGTCGCGGCACTTCGCCGATGGCAAAACCGCAGGTCAGGTGACCAAACAACTGCAATCCGGCCAGCCATTGGACGTGCGCAGTGAAGACCTGAACTTCAGCGTCTGGCTGGAAGGCGAGTGCGTGGCCGACAGCCCGGCCTTCGCCGACAGTGCTGCTCGCGATGCTGCCATCGGCGCATTGCGGGTTGCACTGACACCGGTTCAGGAATAAACAACGGTTCGGTCCGACCAAGGGCCGATTGCCATTCCCACGGGCCGTCGCTACAGTGACGGCCCGTTTTTGTTGCCTTGCTAACGAATTATGACGCCCCTAGAACGATACCAAGCTGATCTGAAACGCCCGGAATTCTTCCACGATGCTGCGCAGGAAACGGCAGTGCGTCATTTGCAGCGCCTGTACGACGATCTGGTCGCGGCCTCGCAGAACAAACCGGGCCTGCTCGGCAAACTGTTTGGCAAGAAGGACCAGGCGCCGGTCAAGGGCCTGTACTTCTGGGGCGGCGTGGGTCGCGGCAAGACTTACCTGGTCGACACCTTCTTTGAAGCGCTGCCGTTCAAGGAAAAGACCCGCACTCACTTCCACCGCTTCATGAAGCGCGTGCACGAAGAGATGAAGACTCTGGGCGGCGAGAAAAACCCGCTGACGATCATCGCCAAGCGCTTTTCCGACGAAACGCGAGTGATCTGTTTCGATGAATTCTTCGTCTCCGACATCACCGACGCCATGATCCTTGGCACGCTGATGGAAGAACTGTTCAAGAACGGCGTGACCCTGGTCGCGACCTCGAACATCGTGCCGGACGGTCTGTACAAGGACGGCCTGCAACGTGCGCGCTTCTTGCCGGCCATTGCGCTGATCAAGCAGAACACCGAAATCGTCAACGTCGACAGCGGCGTCGATTACCGTCTGCGTCACCTCGAGCAAGCGGAGCTGTTCCACTTCCCGCTGGACGAAGCCGCCCAGGAAAGCCTGCGCAAGAGTTTCCGGGCCCTGACGCCGGAATGCACGGCTGCCGTCGAGAACGACGTGCTGATGATCGAGAACCGTGAAATCCGCGCCGTGCGCACTTGCGATGACGTGGCCTGGTTCGACTTCCGCGAACTGTGCGACGGCCCGCGCAGCCAGAACGACTACATCGAACTGGGCAAGATCTTCCATGCCGTGTTGCTCAGCGGCGTCGAGCAGATGAGCGTCACCACCGACGACATCGCCCGACGTTTTATCAACATGGTCGACGAGTTCTACGACCGCAACGTGAAGCTGATCATCTCCGCCGAAGTCGAGCTTAAAGACCTCTACACCGGCGGTCGCCTGACCTTCGAGTTCCAGCGTACGCTTAGCCGCTTGCTGGAAATGCAGTCTCACGAATTCCTGTCCCGGGCGCACAAGCCGTAGGACATTTCGGAAAATAAAAAGGGCCTGCATTGCAGGCCCTTTTTTATGCGCGCTGAAGAGCCAATCTGGATTGGTGTCTAGCCCTTAAGCTGCTTGTTGAAACTGCTGCCGATACTGATTCGGTGACAACTCCGTATGCTGGCGGAACAGCCGGGCGAAGAAGCTCGCATCGTCGTATCCGACTTCATAGCTGATGGTCTTGATGCTCTTGCGGCTGCCGGACAACAAGCCCTTGGCGGTCTCGATGCGCAGGCGTTGCAGGTAATGCAGCGGTTTATCGCCGGTCGCGGTCTGGAAGCGTCGCATGAAGTTGCGGATGCTCATGCCGTGTTCGCGGGCCACGTCTTCGAAGCGGAATTTATCGGCGAAGTGTTCTTCGAGCCAATGCTGGATCTGCAGGATGATCACATCCTGGTGCAGTTTTTGCCCGCCGAAACCGATCCGCCCCGGCGCATAGCTGCGTTGTACTTCGTAGAGAATGTCGCGAGCCACAGCCTGGGCCACGTTGGCACCGCAAAAGCGCTCGATCAGGTAAATGTAGAGGTCGCAGGCCGAGGTGGTGCCGCCGGCGCAATACAGGTTGTCGGCGTCGGTCAGGTGTTTGTCCTGGTTGAGGTGAACCTGAGGGAAGCGCTCGGCGAAAGCATTGAAGAAGCGCCAGTACGTGGTCGCTTCCTTACCGTTGAGCAGCCCGGCTTCGGCGAGCCAGAACACCCCCGTGGCCTCGCCACACAGCACTGCCCCGCGGGCGTGTTGTTCGCGCAGCCACGGCAGGACCTGTGGATAACGTTTGCAGAGCGTGTCGAAATCGTCCCAGAAGGCGGGGAGGATGATGACGTCGGCATTTTCCAGGCCGCCGTCCACCGGCATGATCACGTCGCTGAAGCTGTTCACCGGTTTGCCGTCGGGGCTGACCAGTCGGGTTTCGAACGCCGGTGTCAGGCCGTGGCCCAGTTGTTTGCCATAGCGCAGGCTGGCCAGATGGAAGAAATCCTTGGCTTGCATGAGGGTGGAAGCGAAAACCCGGTCGATAGCCAGGATGCTGACGCGCCGCAAGGGCTTGGAGGCTTGGTTAGACATAATTCAACTTTATTCTTATAGGGGAAAGTGGTCACCAGACGGCTGGATCGTCTTATTTTTTGTCGGATGTGTCCAGTGTCCTGTATCGGAAGCGAGGCTTAGTCTCTGAAGATCAATTCCGTCTGACAATAACGACAGGTGACGCATGATCCCCAGAACCTTGTTCAGCCCCGAGCACGAACTTTTTCGCGACAGCGTGCGAACGTTCCTCGAAAAAGAGGCCGTGCCGTTCCATGGGCAATGGGAAAAACAAGGCTATATCGACCGCAATCTCTGGAACAAGGCGGGGGAGGCGGGGATGCTCTGTTCGCATCTGCCGGAAGAATACGGCGGGTTGGGGGCTGACTTTCTCTATAGCGCAGTGGTGATCGAGGAGGTCGGTCGTCTGGGGCTGACCGGGATCGGATTTTCTCTTCATTCGGACATTGTTGCGCCTTATATCCTGCATTACGGCAGTGAGGCGCTGAAACACAAATACCTGCCCAAGCTGGTGTCTGGCGAGATGGTCACTGCGATCGCCATGACCGAGCCGGGTGCTGGCTCCGACCTGCAGGGGGTGAAGACTACCGCGGTGCTGGAGGGCGACGAATACGTGATCAACGGTTCGAAGACTTTCATCACCAACGGCTTTCTGGCTGACCTGGTGATCGTCGTGGCCAAGACTGATCCGAAGGCGGGGGCGAAGGGCACCAGTCTGTTTCTGGTGGAGGCCAACACGCCGGGTTTCGCCAAGGGCAAGCGCCTGGAAAAGGTCGGCATGAAGGCTCAAGACACCTCGGAGCTGTTCTTCCAGGACGTTCGGGTGCCCAAGGAAAACCTGTTGGGCCAAGCGGGGATGGGCTTCGCTTACCTGATGCAGGAATTACCGCAGGAGCGCTTGACGGTCGCGGTGGGAGGCTTGGCGTCAGCCGAAGCGGCGTTGCAGTGGACGCTGGATTACACCCGTGAGCGCAAGGCTTTCGGCAAGGCCATCGCCGACTTCCAGAATACCCGCTTCAAGCTCGCTGAAATGGCGACCGAGATCCAGATCGGCCGGGTTTTCGTCGATCGCTGCCTGGAACTGCATCTGCAAGGCAAGCTCGACGTGCCGACGGCGGCGATGGCCAAGTACTGGGGCACCGACCTGCAATGCAAGGTGCTCGACGAATGCGTGCAGTTGCATGGCGGTTACGGATTCATGTGGGAATACCCGATCGCCCGGGCATGGGCGGATGCGCGGGTGCAGCGGATTTATGCCGGGACCAATGAAATCATGAAGGAGATTATTGCGCGGTCGCTGTAATGCAGCGTGATCGTTCCCATGCTCTGCGTGGGAATGCCGCCATGGACGCTCTGCGTCCGCTTCGGAAGTGACGCGGAGCGTCACGGGATGCATTCCCACGCAGAGCGTGGGAACGATCGTCGACGTAAGTTACGGTGCCGGATTCGGCTGATCCTGGTGTATCGCCTCAATGCCTGCCAGCACTTCATCCGACAGCTTCAAATCGACGCTGGCAATGTTGCTGTCCAGTTGCTCAAGCGTGGTGGCGCCAATGATGTTGCTGGTTACGAACGGTTGCTGCGTGACGAACGCCAGCGCCATCTGCGCCGGGTCCAGGCCGTGTTCACGAGCCAGTGCCACGTAACGGCTGCACGCTGCTTCCGACTGCGGGTTGAAATAGCGGCTGAAGCGGCTGTAGAGGCTCAGGCGACCTTTTGGCGGACGCGCGCCACCTTCGTACTTGCCCGACAGAAAGCCGAACGCCAGTGGCGAGTAGGCCAGCAAGCCACATTGTTCGCGGATGGCAATTTCCGCCAGGCCGACTTCGAAGCTGCGATTGAGCAGGTTGTAGGGGTTCTGGATGGATACCGCGCGGGGCCAGCCACGGGCTTCGGCGAGGGCAAGGAAGCGCATGGTGCCCCACGGGGTTTCGTTGGACAGGCCGATATGGCGGATCTTGCCAGCCTTGACCTGTTCGTCCAGCGCTTCGAGGGTGTCCTCCAGTGGCGTCAGATTGGCTTCGATCTTGTGTTTGTAACCGAGCTGGCCAAAGAAATTGGTACTGCGTTCCGGCCAGTGCAGTTGATAGAGGTCGATGTAATCGGTCTGCAAGCGCTTGAGGCTGGCGTCCACGGCTTCGCTGATGTGTTGGCGGTTGTGCCGCAGGTTTTTGTCGCGAATGTAGTCGATGGTGTTGCCGGGGCCGGCGATCTTGCTCGCCAGGATCCAGTCGGCGCGATCGCCGCGACTTTTGAAGTAGTTGCCGATGTAGCGTTCGGTGGTGGCGTAGGTTTCGGCCTTGGGCGGCACCGGGTACATCTCGGCGGTGTCGATGAAATTGATCCCGGCGCCCTTGGCGCGTTCGATCTGGGCGAAGGCTTCAGCCTCACTGTTTTGCTCGCCCCAGGTCATGGTGCCGAGGCAGATGGCGCTCACGTTCAGATCGGTACGGCCTAGCTGGCGATAGTCCATCGGGTGCTCCTTGGGCAAAACAATCATAAAAGCAGGTTGAAATATTTTTCGCAATCTGCATAATTGCGCACCTCTTTCTGCAGTGGAAGTGATGCGCCGCCGCCGAAGAATCTTGCCGTTGAACGGACGCGCCGACCCGAGCCCCCGAAAGCGTCTGTATCCGGCTGCCTTTGACTTGTCAAAGTACGCACTATTCAGTAAGATCCGCCGTCTAATTTACAGGGCGGCCCCTGAGGCTATAAAGAATGAAAACTTTTACTGCTAAACCGGAAACAGTAAAGCGCGACTGGTTTGTCGTCGACGCTGCTGGTCAGACCCTGGGTCGTCTGGCCACTGAAATCGCGAGCCGTCTGCGTGGCAAGCACAAGGCTGAGTACACTCCTCACGTTGATACCGGCGACTACATCGTCGTAATCAACGCTGAGCAAGTACGTGTTACTGGCGCTAAAACCACTGACAAAATGTACTACTCCCACTCCGGTTTCCCGGGCGGCATCAAGTCGATCAACTTCGAAAAGCTGATCGCTAAAGCCCCTGAGCGCGTGATCGAGACCGCGGTCAAAGGCATGCTGCCTAAGAACCCGCTGGGTCGCGACATGTATCGTAAGCTGAAAGTCTATGCGGGCGCTGCTCACCCTCATACTGCTCAGCAGCCCCAAGAACTGAAGTTTTAACGGAATAGTTCATTATGTCGGCGACTCAAAATTACGGCACTGGCCGTCGCAAGACTGCAACCGCACGCGTTTTCCTGCGTCCGGGCACTGGTAACATCTCCATCAACAACCGTTCGCTGGATAATTTCTTCGGCCGCGAAACTGCCCGCATGGTAGTTCGTCAGCCGCTGGAATTGACTGAGACTGTCGAGAAGTTCGACATCTACGTCACCGTGATCGGCGGTGGTGTAAGTGGTCAAGCTGGCGCAATCCGCCACGGTATCACTCGCGCTCTGATGGACTACGACGAAACTCTGCGCTCTGCTCTGCGCAAAGCTGGCTTCGTAACCCGCGATGCACGTGAAGTTGAACGTAAGAAAGTCGGTCTGCGTAAAGCGCGTAAGCGTCCGCAGTACTCGAAGCGTTAATTCGCTTTCACGTTCAAAAAGAACGCCCAGTTTCCTTGCGAAGCTGGGCGTTTTTTTATGGGCGCTATTTATCAACGAATTGCGCTGTGACAACTTGCCACATCCGCAGAGGCCCTATACTACAAGGCTTGGCAGTGGAGCCCTTCGGTAATTACCTTGTCAGAATTGGGGCTTTTCATTACCATTCGGCAAAATTTTTATAAGTTCAGATTTTTACTTAGTAGACGCCTGATTTAACAGGCCACAAAGCTGATGGGAGAGGACTGAATGAGCAATGACGGCGTGAATGCAGGCCGGCGTCGCTTCTTGGTAGCAGCCACATCCGTGGTGGGTGCTGCAGGAGCGGTGGGGGCTGCGGTCCCGTTCGTGGGGTCATGGTTTCCCAGTGCCAAGGCGAAAGCCGCAGGTGCACCGGTGAAAGTGAATGTCAGCAAAATCGAGCCAGGCCAGCAAATGATTGCTGAGTGGCGCGGCCAGCCGGTGTTCATCGTCCGCCGTACCGAGGAAATCCTGGGGAATCTGAAAAAGATTGAGGGCCAGCTGTCTGACCCCGCCTCCAAGAACTCGACGCAACCGACCTATGTCGACCCGCAGACGCGTTCGATCAAGCCAGAAGTCCTGCTGCTGATCGGTATCTGCACTCACCTGGGGTGCTCGCCGACCTTCCGTCCAGAAGTGGCACCTGCCGATCTGGGCAAGGATTGGGTCGGGGGCTACTTCTGCCCTTGCCACGGTTCCCACTACGATTTGGCTGGCCGCGTCTACAAGTCGCAACCCGCGCCTTTGAACCTGCCAGTTCCCCCGCATTCCTATGAGACCGATGACATCATTGTCGTTGGCGTCGATACGGAGAAAGCGTGATGAGCAAGTTCATGGATTGGGTTGATGCGCGCTTCCCCGCGACCAAAATGTGGGAAGACCATCTCAGCAAGTATTACGCCCCGAAGAACTTCAATTTCTTCTATTTCTTTGGCTCCCTGGCGCTGCTCGTTCTGGTCAACCAGATCGTTACCGGTGTCTGGCTGACCATGAGCTATACCCCGTCGGCGGAAGAAGCATTCGCTTCCGTCGAATACATCATGCGCGACGTCGAGTACGGCTCGATCCTGCGTCTGCTGCACTCCACTGGCGCTTCGGCGTTCTTCATCGTGGTTTATCTGCACATGTTCCGTGGCCTGCTCTACGGTTCGTACCAGAAGCCGCGTGAGCTGGTGTGGGTGTTCGGCATGCTGATCTACCTGGCGCTGATGGCTGAAGCCTTCATGGGTTACCTGCTGCCGTGGGGCCAGATGTCCTACTGGGGCGCCCAGGTGATCATCTCGCTGTTCGGTGCGATCCCGGTCATCGGAAACGACCTGACCCAGTGGATCCGTGGTGACTACCTGATTTCCGGTATTACCCTGAACCGTTTCTTCGCCTTGCATGTGGTTGCCTTGCCGATCGTGATCCTTGGCCTGGTGGTGCTGCACATTCTGGCGTTGCACGAAGTGGGTTCGAACAACCCGGACGGCGTGGACATCAAGAAACACAAAGACGAAAACGGCGTACCGCTGGACGGCATTGCTTTCCATCCGTACTACACCGTGAAAGATATCGTCGGCGTGGTGGTGTTCCTGTTCATCTTCTGTGCGATCGTGTTCTTCTTCCCGGAAATGGGCGGCTACTTCCTCGAGAAGCCGAACTTTGAAGTGGCGAACGCCTTCAAGACCCCTGAGCACATCGCTCCGGTCTGGTACTTCACGCCGTTCTACGCGATTCTGCGGGCAGTTCCGGACAAGCTCCTGGGTGTTGTTGCCATGGGTGCTTCGATTGCCTTGCTGTTCGTCCTGCCCTGGCTTGACCGTAGCCCGGTCAAGTCCATGCGCTACAAGGGCTGGCTGAGCAAGATCTGGCTCTGGGTATTCTGCATCTCCTTCGTGATTCTTGGCTGGCTGGGCGTAATGGCGCCTACCCCGGAACGTACGTTGCTGTCGCAGGTTTGTACCTTCCTGTACTTCGCCTACTTCATTCTGATGCCGTTCTACACCAGGCTCGAGAAGACCAAACCGGTTCCGGAAAGGGTGACTGGCTGATGAAAAAACTATTTGCTGTACTGATTCTTGCTGCTCTGCCAGCACTGTCCTTCGCGGCCGAACACGGCGGCCCAGAGCTGGAAAAAGTCGACATCGACGTTTCCGACAAGGCTGCCATGCAGGATGGCGCACGTACGTTCGCCAACTATTGCATGGGCTGCCACAGTGCCAAGTTCCAGCGCTACGAGCGTGTCGCCGATGACCTGGGCATTCCTCACGAGCTGATGCTCGAGAAGCTGGTGTTCACTGGCGCCAAGATCGGCGACCACATGAGCATCGGCATGCAGCCGGCTGACGCCAAGACCTGGTTTGGTGCGGCGCCACCCGACCTGACACTGGTGGCTCGCGTTCGTGGCACGGATTGGCTCTATGGCTACCTGCGTTCGTTCTATGAAGACCCGTCGCGTCCATGGGGCGTGAACAACAAGGTGTTCCCGAACGTCGGCATGCCTAACGTTCTGGTCGGCTTGCAGGGTCGCCAGGTGGTAGGCTGTAAACAGGTTCAAGTCGTCGATGACGGCAAGAAGCAGTTCGATCCGCTGACCGGCACCGCTTTGACTCATGAAGCCTGCGATCAACTGACCGTATTGCCGAAAACCGGCACGCTGACCGAAGAGCAGTTCAACGAGAAGGTCAAGAATCTGGTGACCTTCCTGGCCTACTCGGCCAACCCGGTGAAGCTGCAGCATCAGCGCATCGGTACCTATGTGTTGCTGTACCTGGCGTTCTTCTTCGTATTCGCTTACTTGCTCAAGCGTGAATACTGGAAAGACGTCCATTGATAACGTTGTAAGCCATTGCTGTTAATCGCACGCGCCCAGGGGCGTCTCTGAAGGTGTAACGAGTCTGGTGATCCAGGCGTTACGGGAGGCGCCCTCTGGGCGCGCGTGTTTTTCCGTTTTCGATAATTTCAACAAGCGAGGAGGACCGCCATGGGCGTGACCAATCGGTTGGCCTGTTACTCCGACCCCGCCGACCACTATTCCCACCGAGTGCGCATCGTACTTGCAGAGAAGGGTGTCAGCGCCGAGATCATTTACGTGGAGGCTGGTCGTCAGCCGCCTAAACTGATTGAAGTGAACCCTTACGGAAGCCTGCCCACCCTGGTCGATCGTGACCTGGCGTTGTGGGAGTCGACCGTGGTGATGGAATACCTGGATGAGCGTTACCCGCATCCGCCACTACTGCCGGTTTATCCTGTGGCGCGTGCCAACAGTCGCCTGCTGATTCATCGCATTCAGCGTGATTGGTGTGGCCTGGTGGATCTGATTCTGGATTCGCGGACCAAGGAAGCAGCTCGCGTGGTGGCTCGTAAAGAGCTGCGCGAAAGCCTGACAGGCGTGTCGCCGCTATTCGCCGACAAGCCGTTTTTCCTCAGTGAGGAACAAAGTCTGGTGGATTGCTGCCTACTACCAATACTCTGGCGATTGCCGATTTTGGGTATAGAACTGCCGCGGCCTGCCAAGCCGCTGCTTGATTACATGGAGCGCCAGTTTGCGCGTGAGGCTTTCCAGGCGAGTCTGTCTGGTGTCGAACGCGACATGCGCTAAGGCTTAAGGAGCCGCTATGAACTCCAGTCGACCTTATCTGGTCCGCGCGCTCTACGAGTGGATTGTGGACAACGATTGCACCCCGCACATGCTGGTCAATTCCGAGTATCCGTCGGTACAGGTGCCTCAGGGTTTTGCCAGTGACGGGCAGATTGTCCTGAACGTATCCCCGGCAGCCGTGCGTCATTTGCACATGGATAACGAGGCGGTCAGTTTCGAAGGGCGCTTCGGTGGCGTGCCGCACACCCTGTACGTGCCTATCGCGTCGATCCTGGGCATTTACGCTCGGGAGAACGGCCAGGGCATGGTGTTCGATATGGAATCGCCGCTAGAGGACGAGGAAGACATCGAGCCGGATGATGATATCCCGCCACCCGACAGCGAGCCACCGCGTCCCAGCGGTCGACCCAGTTTGAAGGTGGTGAAGTAATAAAAAAGGCGATCCGCAAGGATCGCCTTTTTTATTACTGTTGGAGCCAGGCTTGCCGGCGAAGGCGATCTCAAGGATGCCATCGCGTAAGCAAGTATCAGTCGATGTACTCAAACAGCTTCACAATCTTCTGCACGCCAGAAACGCCTTGCACCAGATTGGTCGCCTGCGCCGCTTCCTGCTTGGTCAGCAGGCCGAGCAGATAAACGATGCCGTTCTCGGTCACAACCTTGATGCGCGAGCCCGGGATGGAGGGGTCGGTGAGCATCTGAGTCTTGATCTTGGTGGTCAGCCAGGTGTCGTTCTGGCGTGCCAGCAGCGAGGAGGGCTGCAGTACTTGCAGTTCGTTGTGCACCTTCTTCACGCGCTGAACGGAGGCGGCGACCTGTTCGGCCTTGGCCTTGAGGTCGGCGCGCGGGGTTTGCCCGGCGAGCAACACAACACCGTTGAAGCTGGTTACGACGATGTGCGAATCGTTGTCCAGGGCCGGATCGGCCTTGGCGATGTTCACGCCGACCTTGGTGTCGATCAGAGAGTCGTCGATCTTGCTGCCGAAGGTGCGCGTACCGCGGTCATCTTCGATCGGCGCTTCACGGCTGGCGTTAACCACTGATGTGCAGCCGCTGATGCCGAGGCACAGGGTCAAGGCCAGAAGGCTTAGGCGATTAGGGGTCATTCTTCACTCCCGAACAGTTGGCTGTCGATCAGATCGCAAAGGCAATGGATCGCCAGCAGGTGGACTTCCTGAATACGTGCAGTGACATTGGCCGGTACGCGAATCTCGACGTCTTCAGGCAATAGCAGCGATGCCATGCCGCCGCCATCGCGACCCGTCAATGCTACGACAATCATTTCGCGATCATGTGCGGCCTGGATCGCTTGAATAATGTTCGCCGAGTTGCCGCTGGTGGAAATCGCCAGCAATACGTCGCCCGGCTGGCCGAGGGCGCGGATCTGTTTGGAGAAGATTTCGTTGTAGCTGTAATCGTTGGCAATCGAGGTGATCGTCGAGCTGTCGGTGGTCAGCGCAATGGCTGGCAGGCTCGGACGTTCACGCTCGAAGCGATTGAGCAGCTCGGACGAAAAGTGCTGTGCATCGCCGGCGGAGCCACCGTTGCCGCACGAAAGCATTTTGCCCTCGTTGAGCAGGGCGTTGACCATCACCTGGCTGGCTTGCTCGATGTGCGGTGCAAGTACGTCCATCGCCATTTGCTTGGTGTCGATACTGGCCTGAAAAAGCTGGCGAATTCGGGATTGCATGTCCATCTGTGTGACCTTAATTAGCGCGGCTACTTGGCACATGAATGTGCAGCCCGCAAAGCAAAGAGCAAAAGTGTTGGGTGTAGGTGTCCGGTTCGGGGCGCAAGCGATCAGCAGTCGAAGGCATTTTGCATCCAGTTCAACTGATCGAGGCTGCTGTCGATGGCAACCACGTCGAAGCGGCAGGGGGAATCGGCCCAACGCGACTCGCGCTGAAGAAAATACTGCGCGGCGAAAATCAGTTTCTGCCGTTTGCGCCCATCGATGCTATCGAGCGCGCCACCCCATTGGGTGTTTTTTCTGTAGCGGACTTCGACGAATACTACTGTATCGCCATCAAGCATGACCAGATCAAGCTCGCCGCGTTTACATAACCAGTTCTGCGCCAGCAGGCGCAGACCTTGTTGCTGAAGATGCTCGAGCGCATGGCGCTCGGCATCCTTACCGCTTTGCTGGCGTGACCTGTCGGGCATCAGTGCGAGGTGTCCGGCAGGCGTTGAACCTGACCGTTGACGAACTCTGCCCATGGCAACTGACGCACGACCCGTTGATTCTGAGTCATGCCCAGGCTGCCCGATTGACCTTCGATGCGGCTGTCCGGCAAGGCCTTGAGTTGCCCCAGGCGTGGTGCCAGGCGATAGGCGTCAACGCCCATCGCGTATAGACGGCCCAGGCTGCCAGCGGCTTGTGGCCATTGTGCGGTGACCTGTTTGCGCAGCGGGTCGTTGGCATCCAGCAGCCATGGGGTTTCGCAGAAGCGAATACCGTTCATGTCGTTGTACTGGTTCTGGTCGCCGCTGGCGCTGAACACGTGGGAGGTGGCGTAAACCGGCACGTCACCCGCGTACTGGAAGTTCAGGGTCGGTTTGATCTGTTGAGCCTGTTGCGGCGTCGCGGCCAGGAAGATGAATTCGATGTCCTGACGACGCGAAGGCTGGGCGGCTACCTGTGAGCCAACGGTGTTTTGCAGGCTCTTGGCGCGGCCTTCGCTCTGACGCAGCTGGAACATGTCGGCAATTTGCTGGGCCAGTTGCACCGGTTGGTCGACGCGCTCGGTCGCGACAATGCTGCCGCCGTTGGCTTGCCAATCCTGGCTGAATGCTCTGAGTACGCGGTCACCCCATTCGCCTTTCGGCACCATGATGGCGGCGCGATGCAGGCCATCGGCGCGCGCACGACGGGATACTTCGCGGGCTTCGTCTTCAGCGGCAAGGCCGAATTGGAACAGCTGGGCCGGACCTTGTTCGCCTTCGCTGTAGTTCAGCGCCAGGGTGGTGATCGGTAGTTGCGGGCGAGCGCTGAGCTGTTTGACCAGCGGTTTTTCCAGCGGCCCGACCACCAATTGCACGCCGTCGGCCTGGGCCTTGCGATAGAACTCGTCAAGGGAGGTCAGGCGCGAGCTGTCATAGAACTCGATGGTTGGCGGCTTCTGCCCGGCTTGTTGCGCCTGGTAGTGTGCGGCCATGAAACCTTCGCGCAATGCTTTGCCGACCGAGGCCAGCGGGCCGTCTTGCGGCAGCAGCAGGGCAATCTTGCTCAGGGGCTGGCTGGCCAGATCCTTGAGTTTGGTCAATGGCAGCGGCAGCTGGATGGCGGCCGGGTGCTTTGGATTGTTCGCGCGCCAGTTGTCGATCGCGGCTTGCTGCTGTTCCAGGGTGCCGGCTGTTTTCACTGCCCGGGCCAGGCTCAACCAGCCGCCGAGGTCGTCGTCGGTGGTCGGCTGCAATTGATCGGTCGGCAGTGAAGCGATCAGGGTCCAGATCGCTTCGTGGTTTTTGCTCGCAGCTTGATCGCTCAGCATGGGGGCGATGAAAATGCGCTCCCGTGCGGCGGCCAGGGTCTGGCCGTCGGCCTCAAGGGCGCGGGCATGGACGGTGCCGGTGCGAACCTGTTGTTCGGCTGGCAGTTCGCTCAGGCGTTGCAGGCTCGGATGGCTCAGGGCCGTCAGCGCCGCTTTGGGCTGATTGCGCACCATGGCCAATTCAGCCGCCAGGGTGCTGGCGAAGACCTGTTGGCCAGGCTTGAGTTGTTCCATCGGTACTTGTTGCAGAATTTGCGCGGATTGGCCGGCATTGCCCTGACGATAAGCCAGGTCTGCCGCGCTCAAGCGCAGCAAGGCTGCCTTGTCCGGCGTTTTACTTTGAGTGGCCTGTTCGAGCAGTTGCTCGACACTGGCATCCGGGGTCCGTGGAAGTTCGCCAAGGCTGGAGGAGGGCGAGCTGGCGCAAGCCACCAGCAAGGCAGCGAGGCAGAGGGCAGAGAACAGCCGCAGGCAAGCGATCATGTAAGTGTTCCTGATACTCGATCAAATAAGCGTGGAATTGTACCCAAGCGCTGGCCGGGGCGCGATGTTACTGGCGTGAATCGATCAATTTAGCTCATGCAAATGTTGCGACACTGCACAAAAGGCTGGAAAACCGAGGGTTGCTTGCAGGTATCACGAATGTCGCTACGCGCTACAATGGCGGCTTTTACCGATTATGAGGTGTGCGCTTTGACTGCTCCAGGTGCTTTGAATTCCGCTGCTGGCTCGCTTTATGTGGTGGCGACGCCCATCGGCAACCTGGACGACATCAGTGCGCGTGCGCTGAAGATCCTGCGCGAGGTTTCGTTGATTGCTGCCGAAGACACTCGCCATTCCCAGCGATTGATGCAGCACTTCGGTATCCCCACGCCGCTGGCGGCCTGCCATGAACACAACGAGAGGGATGAAGGCAGTCGCTTTATCACTCGCTTGCTCGCTGGCGACGATGTGGCATTGATCTCCGATGCCGGGACACCGCTGATTTCCGATCCGGGTTATCACCTGGTGCGTCAGGCCCGTGCCGCAGGGATCAATGTGGTGCCGGTTCCGGGGGCCTGTGCATTGATTGCGGCGCTCTCGGCGGCGGGGTTGCCATCGGACCGTTTCATCTTCGAAGGGTTTCTACCGGCCAAGGCTGTCGGCCGACGCGCTCGCCTGGAACTGATAAAAGAAGAGCCGCGCACGCTGATTTTTTATGAGGCTCCACACCGCATCCTTGAATGCCTGCAAGACATGGAGCTGGTATTCGGCGCCGATCGTCCGGCATTGCTGGCGCGCGAGTTGACCAAGACCTTCGAAACCCTTAAAGGCTTGCCGCTGGCCGAGCTGCGCGAGTTCGTCGAATCGGACAGCAACCAGCAGCGCGGCGAGTGCGTAGTGCTGGTCGCTGGCTGGTCTGCTCCCGAGACTGAGGACGCTGTCAGCAGCGAAGCCATGCGTATTCTCAATCTGCTGCTTGAAGAAATGCCGCTCAAGCGTGCGGCGGCATTGGCGGCGCAAATTACTGGCGAGCGCAAGAATGTGCTCTATCAGGTTGCGCTGGATAAGCAGAAGGGCGAGTAAAAAAGCGACGCGCAGCGCCGGCCAGAGGCTTTTAGAGCTTGTTCTTCGACCGCTCTGCCGTTAATCTTCGCGGCGGAGAGTCGATCGGACAGTCGCTGCCCTCTATGAAAATTAGAGGGGGGAGGAAAGTCCGGGCTCCATAGGGCGAAGTGCCAGGTAATGCCTGGGAGGCGTGAGCCTACGGAAAGTGCCACAGAAAATAACCGCCTAAGCGCTTCGGCGCCGGTAAGGGTGAAAAGGTGCGGTAAGAGCGCACCGCACGTCTGGCAACAGTTCGTGGCTAGGTAAACCCCACTTGGAGCAAGACCAAATAGGGTCCCAAGGCGTGGCCCGCGCTGGGACCGGGTAGGTTGCTAAAGATGTCCAGTGATGGCCATCGTAGACGAATGACTGTTCAAGACAGAACCCGGCTTACAGATCGACTCTCCACCTTTTTTTCTCTCTGCTTCAATCATTGGCAGCGATATGCGTAATGGCAGTTTCCCTCCCTGCTGAATCAATAGCAGAAGCGCTTTTGTAATACCGAAAAAATCTTACTCTTAACAAACTACTTTAACTTCTGAACGCAGCCTTCTGTGCTGATTCAAGTTATTGAACGAATTCATCCGCCAGATTCTCGTTTCCCCTCCTTTTACACTCCTAAATCTCCGTTCTGTAAGGCTTTTCCTTCTATCCGCGCCTTGACGGTGTGGTGGGCGCATTCCTATAGTGTGCGCAAGTGGCGGAAAGTGGCATGAAGTGGGTTTTTTGAGCGCAAAACGCTAATATTTGGAGAAACGCTGACGTGTTTCGCGGAGCTAACGCTATCAGTCTCGATGCAAAGGGCCGTCTCGCCATGCCGAGCCGGTACCGTGACGAGCTCGTTTCGCGTAGTTCCGGTCAATTAATCGTCACCATCGATGCCGTTGATCCGTGTTTGTGTGTTTATCCCCTCGATGAGTGGGAAATTATCGAAACCAAACTGCGTGCACTGCCTTCGCTTCGCGAAGAAAACCGCCGCCTGCAACGTTTACTGATTGGTAATGCCGTCGACCTCGAGCTCGATGGCAGTGGTCGTTTTCTGGTCCCGCCGCGTCTTCGCGAATATGCCAAGTTGGATAAGCGCGCAATGTTGGTAGGCCAACTGAACAAGTTCCAATTGTGGGACGAGGATGCCTGGAATGCGGTTTCTGCCGCTGACCTGGCTGCTATTCAACAACCGGGCGCCATGCCTGATGAACTGCGTGATTTGATCCTGTGACTATTGATAGCGGCTTTAACCACATCACCGTACTGCTTGACGAAGCCGTCGAGGCTCTCGCCGTACGTCCTGATGGCTGCTATCTGGACGGCACGTTCGGACGCGGCGGACATAGCCGGTTGATTCTCAGCAAGCTCGGGCCCGATGGTCGGTTGCTCGGGTTCGACAAAGATCCTCAAGCGATTGCCACCGGGCAAACGCTAGCGGCCGAAGACGGCCGCTTTGTCGTTGTACAGCGCAGCTTTGCCGAGCTCGGTTCGGAAGTCGCCGAACGCGGTCTGGCCGGCAAGGTCAGCGGTGTTCTGCTTGACCTGGGCGTGTCTTCGCCTCAGCTCGACGACCCTGAGCGCGGCTTCAGTTTTCTCAACGACGGCCCGTTGGACATGCGAATGGACCCGTCCCGCGGGATCAGCGCCGCCGAGTTCGTCAATACCGCGCCGGTGGAGGAAATCGCCCGGGTGTTCAAGGAATACGGCGAAGAACGTTTCTCCGGCCGCATGGCGCGTGCCGTGGCCGAACGTCGCGACATCAAGCCGTTCGAGCGCACTGCCGATCTGGCAGAAGTGCTGAAAGTCGCCAACCCTGCATGGGAAAAGGGCAAGAACCCGGCCACCCGTGCATTCCAGGGGCTGCGTATTCACGTCAACAACGAGCTGGGCGATCTGGAAGCCGGTCTCGAAGCCGCTCTGGAGTGCCTGGAAGTCGGCGGTCGCCTGGTGGTGATCAGCTTCCACTCGCTGGAAGACCGCATCGTCAAACTGTTCATGCGTAAACTGGTGAAAGGCGAAGCCGACAACCTGCCGCGCAACTTGCCGGTCCGTCACGTCGCCTTCGAACCGAAAATCAAAGTCCATGGCAAAGCGCAGTCCGCCTCCGAGGCCGAACTCAAAGCCAACCCACGTTCCCGTAGCGCCATCATGCGCGTCGCGGAGAAACTGCGGTGAGCAAGCTTTTCGCCAAACCACTTCCCGGCGGAAGCTTTTTCATGCTGCTGCTGTTTATCGGTGTGCTCGTGTCGGCCATCGGCGTGTCCTATAGCGCGCACTGGAACCGTCAGCTGTTGAATTCGCTGTACAACGAATTGAGCGTGCGCGACAAGGCGCAGGCGGAGTGGGGCCGGTTGATTCTCGAACAAAGCACCTGGACCGCCCACAGCCGTATCGAAGTGTTGGCGACCGAACAACTGAAGATGCGCATTCCTGGCGCTGCTGAAGTGCAGATGGTGGCGCCATGATGAAACTCGAAGGTGCACTTTTCCCGTGGCGATTCCGTCTGGTGCTGGGCTTGCTCGGCATCATGGTGGTGGCGATTTCCTGGCGCATCATTGATCTGCAAGTGGTCGACCGTGACTTCCTTAAAGGTCAGGGCGACGCGCGCAGTGTTCGTCATATTCCAATCCCGGCTCACCGTGGTCTGATCACCGACCGTAACGGCGAGCCGTTGGCCGTGAGTACCCCGGTCACCACCCTGTGGGCCAACGCCAAGGAAATGCAGCTGGCCAAAGAGAAATGGCCGGCACTGGCGGCTGCCTTGGGGCAGGATCCCAAAGCCCTGGCCGAACGTCTCGAAGCCCAGGCCAACAAAGAATTCATCTACCTGGTGCGCGGGCTGACCCCTGAGCAGGGCCAGGCTGTGCTCGATCTGAAAGTGCCGGGCGTTTATGGCATCGAAGAGTTCCGGCGTTTCTACCCGGCCGGTGAAGTCACCGCCCACATGGTCGGCTTTACCGACATCGACGATCACGGACGCGAAGGCGTCGAGCTGGCCTACGACGAATGGCTGGCCGGGGTGCCCGGCAAGCGACAGGTCATCAAGGACCGGCGCGGCCGGCTGATCAAAGATGTCCAGGTCACCAAAAACGCCAAGGCCGGCAAGCCCTTGGCGTTGTCCATTGACCTGCGCCTGCAATACCTGGCCAACCGCGAACTGCGCAACGCGATCATCGAGAACGGCGCCAAGGCCGGTAGCCTGGTGATCATGGACGTGAAGACCGGCGAGATTCTCGCCATGGTCAACCAGCCGACCTACAACCCGAACAACCGTCGCAACCTGCAACCGGCGATGATGCGCAACCGCGCGATGATCGACGTGTTCGAGCCGGGTTCGACCATGAAAGCGATCTCCATGAGCGCCGCGATCGAAACCGGGCGCTGGAAACCGAGCGACACCGTCGAGGTGTACCCGGGCAGTTTGCAGATTGGTAAATACACCATCAAGGACGTATCCAAGACCGAAGGTCCGGTGCTCGACCTGACCGGTATCCTGATCAATTCCAGTAACGTCGGCATGAGTAAGGTCGCGTTCGATATCGGCGGCGAAACGATTTTCCGTCTGGCACAGAAAGTTGGCCTCGGCCAGGACACCGGCTTGGGTTTCCCGGGTGAGCGCGTCGGCAACCTGCCGAACTACCGCGAATGGCGCAAGGCTGAAACCGCCACGCTGTCCTACGGCTACGGTATTTCCGTGACCGCGATCCAGTTGGTCCACGCCTTCTCGGCCCTGGCTAACAATGGTCGCCTCGCGCCGTTGACCCTGATCAAAACCGACAAGGCGCCGCAAACCACTCAGGTGCTGCCGGAAGCCGTCGCGAAAACCATGCAAGGCATGCTGCAACAAGTGATCGAAGCCCCGCGCGGCGTATTCCGTGCGCAGGTGCCGGCGTATCACGTGGGCGGCAAGTCGGGTACTGCGCGTAAGACGTCGGTCGGAACCAAAGGCTACGCCGAGAACTCCTACCGCTCGCTGTTCGCCGGTTTCGGCCCGATGAGCGACCCGCGTTACGCGATCGTGGTGGTGATCGACGAACCGACCAAGGCCGGTTACTTCGGTGGTCTGGTATCGGCGCCGGTGTTCAGCAAAGTGATGTCCGGGACCTTGCGCCTGATGAACATCACCCCGGACAACCTGCCAGCCACTCAACAAGCGAACGCCGCACCGGTCGTTCCGCTGAAAGCTAATGGAGGGCGCGGCTGATGTCGCTGAGCCTGAACAAGATTTTCGCCCACGCCGGCCATGATCTATTGATCCGCGAATTGGCGCTGGACAGCCGTAACGTACGGGCAGGTGATTTGTTCCTTGCGGTCCCTGGTGGCAAGTTCGACGGTCGTGCGCACATCGCCGACGCCTTGCAGCGCGGTGCTGCCGCCGTGGCTTATGAAGTCGAAGGCGCGACCGTGCTGCCGATTACCGACGTGCCGCTGATTCCGGTCAAAGGCCTGGCGGCGCAGCTGTCGGATATCGCCGGGCGCTTTTACGGCGACCCGAGCCGTCACATGAACCTGATCGGCGTGACCGGCACCAACGGTAAAACCAGCGTGACCCAGTTGGTCGCGCAAGCCTTGGATTTGCTCGGTCAACACTGCGGTATCGTTGGCACTTTGGGCTCCGGTTTCCATGGCGCGCTGGAAAGCGGCTTGCACACCACGCCGAACCCGATTGCGCTGCAAGCAACCCTCGCCGACCTGAAAAAGGCCGGTGCCAAAGCCGTGGCCATGGAAGTCTCTTCCCATGGGCTGGATCAGGGCCGCGTAACCGCGCTGGCCTTCGATGTGGCGGTGATGACCAACCTGTCGCGCGATCATCTGGATTACCACGGCACCATGCAGGCCTATGGCGAAACCAAGGCCAAGTTGTTTGCCTGGAATGATCTGAAGTGCCGGGTGGTCAACCTCGACGACGATTTTGGCCGGCAACTGGCGGCTGATGAGGGTGAGTCGCGGCTGATCACTTACAGCCTGGAAGACTCCCGCGCTTACCTGTATTGCCGCGAAGCACAGTTCAGTGACGAAGGCGTGCGCGCCACTCTGGTTACCCCGCAAGGCGAACACCATTTGCGCAGCACCTTGCTCGGCCGTTTCAACCTGAGCAACGTGTTGGCCGCGGTCGGTGCCTTGCTCGGTCTGGACTATGCGCTGGACGAAATCCTCAACGTGTTGCCAAAGCTCGAAGGTCCGGCCGGTCGCATGCAGCGTCTGGGCGGCGGCACTCAGCCGTTGGTGGTGGTCGATTACGCCCACACGCCGGATGCGCTGGAAAAAGTCTTGATGGCCCTGCGTCCTCACGCCAAAGGCCGGTTGCTGTGCCTGTTCGGTTGCGGCGGTGATCGCGATCGCGGCAAGCGTCCGCTGATGGCTGAAGTGGTCGAGCGTCTGGCCGATGGTGTGCTGGTCACCGACGACAACCCGCGCACCGAAGACCCCGCCGCGATTTTCGACGACATCCGCGCCGGTTTCACCGCTGTGGATAAAGTCACCTTCGTCGCCGGTCGTGGCCAGGCGATTGCCCAGTTGATCGCCAGCGCTTCGGCGGATGACGTGATTGTCCTGGCTGGTAAAGGTCATGAGGACTATCAGGAAATCAACGGTGAGCGTCTCGCTTTCTCCGATCTGGTCGAGGCCGATCATGCCCTGACCGCGTGGGAGGTGGCCCATGCTTAAAGCCTTGAAACTGAGCGAACTGACCGGCGCACTGAATGCCCGTCTGATCTCCGTCGATGCCAGCTTTGATGGTGTCAGCATCGACAGCCGCGCGATCAAGCCCGGCCAGCTGTTTATTGCTCTGGCCGGTCCACGTTTCGATGGCCATGACTACCTGAATGACGTCGCCGCCAAAGGCGCCGTGGGTGCACTGGTCGAGCGCGAAGTGGCCGACAGCTCGCTGCCGCAACTGCTGGTCAAGGACACCCGCCAGGCCCTCGGCCAGTTGGGTGCGATCAACCGTGCCGCGTTCACTCAGCCGGTCGCGGCCGTTACCGGCTCCAGCGGCAAGACCACGGTCAAGGAAATGCTGGCGAGCATCCTGCGCACACGCGGTCCGGTGCTGGCGACCCGTGGCAACCTGAACAATGACCTCGGTGCTCCGCTGACCCTGCTCGAACTGGCACCGGAACACACCGCCGCCGTGATCGAACTCGGCGCTTCGCGAATCGGCGAGATTGCCTACACCGTCGCCATGACCAAACCCCACGTGGCCATCATCAACAACGCCGGGACTGCCCACGTTGGTGAGTTCGGCGGGCCGGAAAAAATCGTCGAAGCCAAGGGCGAGATTCTCGAAGGGCTGGATGCCGATGGCATCGCCGTGCTGAATCTCGACGACAAGGCCTTCGACATCTGGAAGACCCGTGCCGCCGGTCGAAAAGTGCTGACTTTTGCCCTGAGCAACGTCAACGCTGATTTCCATGCCAGCGATCTGGACCGCGATGCCCGCGGTTGCCCAGCGTTCAACCTGCACAGCCCTGAAGGTGTGGAGCGGGTTCAGCTGAATCTGCTCGGCACCCACAACGTCGCCAATGCCATGGCCGCTGCCGCTGCCGCGCATGCTTTGGGTGTGTCGCTGTTCGGCATCGCCACCGGCCTTGGCGCGGTGCAACCGGTCAAGGGCCGCACCGTCGCGCAACTGGCGCCTAACGGCATGCGCGTAATCGATGACACATACAACGCGAACCCCACCTCTATGTGCGCCGCCGTTGATATACTCGCCGGCTTTTCCGGTCGCACCGTTTTGGTGCTCGGGGATATCGGCGAGTTGGGCGCGTGGGCAGAGCAGGGGCACCGCGATGTGGGCGATTACGCCCGCGCCAAGGTTTCCGCGCTTTACGCCGTCGGGCCAATGATGGCTCACGCCGTGAACGCTTTCGGCGAGCAGGCCTTTCACTTCAGCACACAGGCTGAACTGATCAAGGCCCTGGAAGCCGAGCAGGACACAAACACTACCTTTTTGATCAAGGGCTCGCGCAGCGCTGCGATGGAAAACATCGTTGCCGCTTTGTGCGGGACCAGTCTGGAGAAACATTAATGCTGCTGCTGCTAGCGGAGTATCTGCAACAGTTCTACAAAGGCTTCGCGGTCTTTCAGTACCTGACCCTGCGCGGGATTCTCGGTGTACTGACCGCGCTGGTCTTGTCGCTGTGCTATGGCCCGTGGATGATCCGCACTCTGCAGAACCGTCAGATCGGTCAATCCGTTCGCAACGACGGCCCGCAATCGCACCTGTCGAAGTCGGGCACCCCGACCATGGGCGGCGCGCTGATTCTTTCCTCCATCGGCGTCAGCACCTTGCTTTGGGCTGACCTGACCAACCGTTACGTTTGGGTCGTGTTGTTGGTGACCCTGCTGTTCGGCGCCATCGGCTGGGTTGACGACTATCGCAAAGTCATCGAGAAAAACTCCCGCGGCCTTCCGAGCCGCTGGAAGTATTTCTGGCAGTCGGTGTTCGGCCTGGGCGCGGCGATCTTCCTTTATATGACTGCCGCGACGCCGGTGGAAACCACCCTGATCCTGCCGATGCTCAAGGACTACAGCATTCCGCTGGGCGCAGGTTTCATCGTCCTGACCTATTTCGTGATTGTCGGCTCGAGCAACGCGGTCAACCTGACCGACGGCCTCGACGGTCTGGCGATCATGCCCACCGTGATGGTCGGCGGCGGCCTGGGGATCTTCTGCTACCTGTCGGGTAACGTGAAGTTCGCCGAATACCTGCTGATTCCTTACGTACCGGGCGCGGGTGAGCTGATTGTGTTCTGCGGCGCCTTGATCGGTGCGGGCCTGGGCTTCCTCTGGTTCAACACCTATCCGGCACAAGTCTTCATGGGCGACGTTGGCGCGCTGGCGCTGGGTGCGGCCCTGGGCACCATCGCAGTGATCGTCCGTCAGGAAATCGTCCTGTTCATCATGGGCGGTGTGTTCGTGATGGAGACCCTGTCAGTCGTCATTCAGGTTGCCTCCTTTAAGCTGACCGGTCGCCGTGTGTTCCGCATGGCACCGATTCACCACCACTTTGAACTCAAGGGCTGGCCCGAGCCGCGCGTGATCGTCCGTTTCTGGATCATCACCGTGATTCTCGTGTTGATCGGCCTTGCCACCCTGAAGCTGAGGTAGAACGAGTGTCTCTGATCGCTTCTGACCACTTCCGCATCGTTGTCGGCCTCGGCAAGAGCGGCATGTCCCTGGTTCGCTTCCTGGCGAACCGGGGCGTGTCGTTTGCTGTCGCCGATACGCGGGAAAATCCACCGGAACTGGCCACGCTCAAGCGTGACTATCCGCACGTGGAAGTGCGTTGTGGCGAGCTGGACGTCGAATTCCTGTGCCGTGCCGACGAGCTCTACGTGAGCCCCGGCCTGGCGCTGGCGACCCCGGCCCTGCAGGCTGCCGCCACCCGTGGCGTGAAAATGTCCGGAGACATCGAGCTGTTCGCGCGTAACGCGAAAGCGCCGATTGTCGCCATTACCGGTTCCAACGCCAAAAGTACCGTCACCACCCTGGTCGGCGAGATGGCGGCTGCGGCCGGCAAGCGTGTTGCCGTTGGTGGCAACCTCGGCACGCCGGCGCTGGATTTGCTCAGCGACGACATCGAGCTGTATGTGATGGAACTGTCGAGCTTCCAGCTCGAAACCACCGATCAGCTCAACGCCGAAGTGGCGACCGTGCTCAACATCAGTGAAGACCACATGGACCGCTACAGCGGTCTGCCGGCCTATCACTTGGCCAAGCACCGGATCTTCCGGGGCGCCAGGCAGTTTGTGGTCAACCGTCAGGACGCCCTGAGCCGTCCGCTGATGGGTGAAGGTCAGCCGTGCTGGACCTTCGGTTTGAACAAACCCGACTTCAAGGCCTTCGGCATTCGAGAAGAGAACGGCGAGAAATACCTGGCCTTCGAGTTCCAGAACCTGATGCCGGTACGCGAGCTGAAAGTTCGTGGTGCGCATAACCAGTCCAACGCCCTCGCGGCATTGGCGCTCGGCCACGCCGTCGGCCTGCCGTTCGACGCCATGCTTTCAGCCCTGCGCAATTTCGCCGGGCTCGAGCACCGCTGCCAGTGGGTCCGCGACCTTGATGGCGTGAGCTACTACAACGATTCCAAAGCCACCAACGTCGGCGCCGCATTGGCGGCCATCGAAGGCCTGGGGGCGGACATCGACGGCAAGCTTGTGCTGATCGCCGGTGGCGATGGCAAGGGCGCCGATTTCAAGGATTTGCGTGATCCGGTGGCGGCCAACTGCCGCGCCGTCATTTTGATGGGCCGTGATTCCGACAAGATCGGTGAGGCCATCGGCGATGCCGTGCCACTGATTCGCGTCGGCTCGCTGATCGAAGCGGTCGAGCAATGCCGCGCCATCGCCGAAAAGGGCGACGCGGTGCTGCTGTCGCCGGCCTGCGCCAGCTTCGACATGTTCAAGAACTATGAAGACCGTGGTCACCAGTTCGTCCGCGCCGTGGAGGATCTGGCATGAGCTTGAGAAACATCATCAAGCCGTATCCATCGCCTCTGATCACCGGGCGCGGTATCGACCTCGATTTCCCGATGCTCGCCGGTTGCCTGGCACTGCTCGGCCTGGGGCTGATCATGATTGCCTCGGCATCGACCGAGGTGGGGGCGGTGCAGTCGGGCAGCGCCCTGTACTACATGATTCGCCACCTTGTTTACGTTGTGCTGGGCCTGGGTGCCTGCGTCGTCACCATGATGATTCCGATTGCCACCTGGCAACGCTTGGGCTGGCTGATGCTGATTGGTGCATTCGGCTTGCTGGTGATGGTGATCATCCCGGGGATCGGCCGGGAAGTGAACGGTTCGATGCGCTGGATCGGCTTCAGTTTCTTCAACGTTCAGCCTTCCGAGATCGCCAAGGTGTTCGTGGTGATCTACCTCGCCGGTTATCTGGTGCGTCGCCAGAAAGAAGTGCGTGAAAGCTGGATGGGCTTCTTCAAGCCGTTCATCGTGCTGTTGCCAATGGCGGGTCTGTTGCTGATGGAGCCGGACTTTGGTGCCACCGTCGTGATGATGGGGGCAGCTGCGGCGATGCTGTTCCTCGGCGGGGTCGGGCTGTTCCGGTTTTCCCTGATGGTGGTCCTGGCCGTCGCGGCGGTGGTGTTGTTGATTCAGATGCAGCCGTATCGAATGGCGCGTCTGACCAACTTTGCCGATCCGTGGGCCGACCAGTTCGGTGCCGGCTATCAGCTCTCCCAGGCCTTGATCGCTTTCGGTCGCGGCGAATGGCTGGGCGTCGGCCTGGGCAACAGCGTGCAGAAACAGTTCTACCTGCCGGAAGCCCATACCGACTTCGTGTTTTCGGTGCTGGCTGAAGAGCTGGGGGCCGTGGGTTCCTTGTGCACGGTGGCGCTGTTCGTCTTCGTGTGTATTCGTGGCATGTACATCGGCCTGTGGGCCGAGAAAGCCAAACAGTTTTTTGCCGCCTACGTTGCTTACGGCTTGTCGTTCCTGTGGATCGGCCAGTTCCTGATCAACATCGGCGTGAACGTCGGCCTGTTGCCGACCAAAGGTCTGACCCTGCCATTCCTCAGTTATGGCGGCAGTTCGTTGGTGATCTGCTGTGCCTGTCTTGGCTTGTTGCTGCGCATCGAGTGGGAGAGTCGAACCCATTTGGGCAGCGAAGAAATGGAATTCCATGAGAGCGACTTCGCCGAGGAGCCGAACCATGGGCGCTAACGTACTGATCATGGCTGGCGGCACCGGGGGCCATGTGTTCCCGGCACTTTCCTGTGCGCGTGAGTTCCAGGCCCGCGGCTACACCGTGCACTGGCTCGGCACGCCCCGCGGGATCGAAAACGATCTGGTGCCGGCGGCCGGTATTGAATTGCATCGGATCCACGCCAGCGGTTTGCGCGGCAAGGGCAAATTGTCCCTGCTCAAGGCGCCGGTCATGTTGCTCAAGTCGATCTGGCAGGCGCGGGCGATCATTCGTCAGCTGCGGCCAGTCTGTGTGGTCGGCTTTGGTGGTTTTGTGACTGGCCCTGGCGGCGTTGCAGCCAGACTGGCCGGCGTGCCGGTCATCGTTCACGAGCAGAACGCCGTGGCCGGTACCGCCAATCGGTTGCTGGTGCCGTTGGCCGCCCGAGTCTGTGAAGCGTTCCCCGACACCTTTACCCTGTCGGACAGCCGTCGGACCACCGGTAACCCGGTGCGCACCGAGCTGTTCCTCGAAACACCGCGACCTGCCCTGGCCGGTCGCAAGGCGCGTTTGCTGATCCTGGGCGGAAGCCTGGGCGCAGAGCCGTTGAACAAGTTGCTGCCTGAAGCCCTGTCGCAAGTCGCCCCCGACCTGCGCCCGGACGTGTTCCATCAGGCCGGCAAAAACCACGATGAAGTGACTGCAGAGCGCTATCGCGCGGCTGGCGTCGAGGCGCAAGTGCAGCCATTCATCAAAGACATGGCCCAAGCCTATGGCTGGGCCGACCTGGTGGTGTGCCGCGCAGGAGCGCTGACCATCAGTGAACTGGCGGCCGCCGGTCTGCCCTCGATGCTGGTGCCTTTGCCCCACGCGATCGACGATCACCAGACCCGCAACGCCGATTATTTGGCCCGTGAAGGCGCTGCCTTCCTGATGCCGCAAAGAACGACTGGCGCAGCGGACCTTGCCGCTCGCCTGACAGAGGTCTTGATGCAACCGCAACGACTCAACGACATGGCCAGCGCGGCACGCCGCCTGGCCAAACCCGATGCCACTCGTAACGTGGTCGATACTTGCCTTGAGGTGGCCCATGGTTGAGAACAAGAAAGCCATGCCACAACCGGAAATGCGCCGTATCCGTCGTATCCACTTCGTCGGGATTGGCGGCGTGGGTATGTGCGGTATCGCCGAAGTGTTGCTGAACCTGGGCTATCAAGTGTCCGGTTCCGACTTGAAAGCTTCGCCGGTGACCGAGCGCCTGGAATCTTTTGGTGCGCATATTTTCATCGGCCACCGTGCCGAGAATGCCGCAGCCGCCGACGTGCTGGTGGTGTCGAGCGCCGTCAACACGTCCAACCCGGAAGTCGCGACCGCGCTGGAACGCCGGATTCCGGTGGTGCCGCGTGCCGAGATGCTCGCCGAGCTGATGCGCTACCGCCACGGCATCGCCGTCGCCGGTACTCACGGCAAAACCACCACCACCAGCCTGATCGCTTCGGTGTTCGCCGCCGGTGGCCTGGACCCGACGTTCGTCATCGGTGGCCGTCTGAATGCCGCGGGCACCAATGCTCAGCTTGGCACCAGCCGCTACCTGATCGCCGAAGCCGACGAAAGCGATGCCAGCTTCCTGCACTTGCAGCCGCTGGTGGCCGTGGTCACCAACATCGACGCCGACCACATGGCGACCTACGACGGTGACTTCAACAAGCTGAAGAAAACCTTCGTCGAGTTCCTGCACAACCTGCCGTTCTACGGTTTGGCGGTGGTGTGCCTGGACGATCCGGTGGTGCGTGAAATCCTCCCGCTGGTGAAGCGTCCGACGGTCACTTACGGCTTCGGCGATGACGCCGACGTACGCGCCATCAACGTACGCCAACAAGGCATGCAGACTTTCTTCACCGTGCTGCGCCCTGATCGTGAGCCGCTGGATGTCTCGGTGAACATGCCGGGCAACCACAACGTGTTGAACGCGCTGGCGACTATTTGCATCGCCACCGACGAAGGCGTCAGCGATGAAGCCATCGTCCAGGGCCTGTCCGGCTTCCAGGGTGTTGGCCGTCGCTTCCAGGTGTACGGCGAACTGCCGGTCGAAGGCGGCAATGTGATGCTGGTGGACGACTACGGTCACCACCCGACCGAAGTCGCGGCCGTGATCAAAGCCGTGCGCGGTGGCTGGCCGGAGCGCCGTCTGGTGATGGTCTACCAGCCGCACCGTTACAGCCGCACCCGCGACCTGTACGACGATTTCGTCAATGTGCTGGCCGACGCCAACGTGCTGCTGCTGATGGAAGTCTATCCGGCCGGCGAAGAGCCGATTCCGGGCGCCGACAGCCGCAAGCTGTGCAACAGCATCCGTCAGCGCGGTCAGCTCGACCCGATCTACATCGAGCGCGGCATCGACCTCGCGCCGATCGTCAAGCCGCTGCTGCGTGCCGGCGACATTCTGCTGTGCCAGGGCGCCGGTGATATCGGCGGTCTCGCACCCAAACTGTTGAACAGTCCGTTGTTCGCCGGGGCCGTTGCCGCACCGGTAGAGGGGAAGTTGAAATGACTGCTGCTTACGCCAACCTCGTCTCCACTGTCGCGCCGAAGGATTTCGGTCGCGTTGCCGTGCTGTTCGGCGGCAAGAGTGCCGAGCGTGAAGTGTCCCTGAAGTCGGGTGGCGCGGTGCTTGAAGCACTGCAAAGCGCCGGCGTGGACGCGTTCGGTATTGATGTGGGCGATGACCTGCTGCAACGCCTGTTGAACGAAAAAATCGACCGCGCCTTCATCATCCTCCACGGTCGTGGCGGTGAAGACGGCAGTATGCAGGGCCTGCTCGAATGCGCAGGGATTCCGTACACCGGCAGCGGCATTCTGGCCTCGGCCCTGGCCATGGACAAACTGCGCACCAAGCAGGTCTGGCACAGCCTCGGCATTCCGACGCCACGCCACGCGGTACTGCGCTGCGAGGCCGATTGCATTTCGGCGGCCAAGGAACTGGGCTTCCCGTTGATCGTCAAACCGGCCCATGAAGGTTCCAGTATCGGGATGGCCAAAGTGACGACCGCGCCCGAGTTGATCGAGGCGTGGAAAGCGGCCAGTACCTACGATTCGCAAGTGTTGGTCGAGCAATGGATTCATGGTCCGGAGTTCACCATCGCCACCCTGCGTGACCAGGTGTTGCCACCGATTGCCTTGGGCACGACGCACAGTTTCTACGACTACGACGCCAAGTACATCGCCAACGATACCCAGTACCGCATTCCGTGCGGCCTGGACAGCGACAAAGAAAAGGAACTCATGGACCTCACGGCCAAAGCCTGTGAGGCGCTGGGTATCGCCGGTTGGGGCAGGGCGGACGTGATGCAGGACGCCGACGGGCAGTTCTGGTTCCTGGAAGTCAACACCGCACCGGGCATGACCGATCACAGTCTGGTGCCAATGGCGGCCCGTGCCGCCGGCCTGGATTTCCAGCAACTGGTTCTGGCGATTCTGGCCGCAAGCATTGAGCCACGAGGGTAAGACCATGCAAGGCGCACAGCTGAGACATCAGCCCTCCGCACCACCCGGCCGCAAGCCGGTGCCGCGGGGTGCCAGCCGAATGGTGGCCAAAGAGCCGATGTCCGTGCGCCTGCCGAAAGCCAACTTCGGTTTTCTGAAAAGCCTGTTCTGGCCCGTGTTGCTGGTGGCGTTGGGGTTCGGTACTTACGAAGGCGCACAGCGTTTGCTGCCGTACGCCGACCGGCCGATCACCAAAATCGCCGTGCAGGGCGACTTGAGTTACATCAGCCAGCAAGCGGTGCAGCAGCGGATCGCCCCGTACGTGGCGTCGAGCTTCTTCACCATCGACCTGGCGAGCATGCGCACCGAGCTTGAACAGATGCCATGGATTGCCCACGCCGAAGTGCGTCGGGTGTGGCCGGATCAGGTAGTGATTCGCCTGGAAGAACAACTGCCGGTGGCCCGTTGGGGCGATGAGTCGCTGTTGAATAACCAGGGACAGGCGTTCACCCCGCGCGAGCTGGCGAACTACGAACACTTGCCACAGCTGTTCGGCCCGCAGCGGGCCCAGCAACAAGTGATGCAGCAATACCAGGTGCTGAGCCAGATGCTCAGGCCATTGGGCTTCTCGATTGCACGCCTGGAGTTGCGTGAACGAGGCAGCTGGTTCCTGACCACCGGCGCAGGCAGCGCCGGTCCCGGAATCGAACTGCTGCTGGGACGCGGCAACCTGGTGGAAAAGATGCGCCGCTTCATTGCCATCTATGACAAGACGCTCAAAGAGCAGATTACGAACATTGCGCGCATCGATCTGCGCTACGCCAACGGCCTTGCCGTTGGCTGGCGGGAACCTGTAGCGCCGACGACAGCCCAACCCGCTGTCGCAAAGAATTAAGAAGAGGCAGGACCCATGGCAAACGTGCAAAGCGGCAAAATGATCGTCGGTCTCGATATCGGCACCTCCAAGGTGGTGGCGCTGGTCGGCGAGGTCGCGGACGACGGCACGCTCGAAATCGTCGGGATCGGTACACATCCGTCCCGCGGCCTGAAAAAAGGCGTAGTGGTGAACATCGAGTCCACCGTCCAGTCGATCCAGCGCGCTATCGAAGAAGCGCAGCTGATGGCCGGTTGCCGGATCCACTCGGCGTTCGTCGGCGTGGCCGGCAATCACATCCGCAGCCTGAACTCCCACGGTATCGTGGCGATTCGTGATCGCGAAGTCAGCTCCGCCGACCTTGAACGCGTCCTCGACGCCGCCCAGGCTGTGGCAATCCCGGCTGACCAGCGCGTGCTGCACACCCTGCCGCAGGATTATGTGATCGATAACCAGGAAGGCGTGCGCGAGCCGCTGGGCATGTCCGGCGTGCGTCTGGAAGCCAAGGTTCACGTGGTCACCTGCGCCGTCAACGCCGCACAGAACATTGAAAAGTGCGTGCGTCGCTGCGGCCTGGAAATCGACGACATCATTCTCGAGCAACTGGCTTCGGCGTATTCGGTGCTGACCGACGACGAGAAAGAACTGGGCGTGTGCCTGGTGGACATCGGCGGCGGTACCACCGACATCGCGATCTTCACCGAAGGCGCGATCCGCCACACTGCAGTGATCCCGATTGCGGGCGACCAGGTGACCAACGACATCGCGATGGCGTTGCGCACCCCGACCCAGTACGCCGAAGAAATCAAGATTCGCTATGCCTGCGCCCTGGCCAAACTGGCCGGTGCCGGCGAAACCATCAAGGTACCGAGTGTCGGCGACCGTCCACCGCGCGAACTGTCCCGCCAGGCCCTGGCCGAAGTGGTCGAGCCGCGTTACGACGAGCTGTTCACCCTGATCCAGGCCGAACTGCGTCGCAGCGGCTATGAAGACCTGATCCCGGCCGGCATCGTGCTGACCGGCGGTACGTCGAAGATGGAAGGCGCGGTCGAACTGGCCGAAGAGATCTTCCACATGCCGGTTCGCCTGGGCGTGCCCCATGGCGTCAAGGGTCTGGACGACGTGGTCCGCAACCCGATCTATTCCACCGGCGTTGGCCTGTTGATGTACGGCCTGCAGAAGCAGTCCGACGGGATTTCGTTCTCGGGCATCGGCAGCCGCGACAGCTACAGCAATGACGAACCGAAAGCCGCTCTGCTCGATCGCATCAAGAGTTGGGTACAAGGCAATTTCTAAAGCTTTACCGCAACACCGCTTCAAAAGCAGTAGGCGAAAAAACTAGAGAATGTAAGGAGAGGGAAAATGTTCGAACTCGTAGACAACATCCCCGCAAGCCCGGTTATTAAAGTTATCGGTGTTGGCGGAGGCGGCGGCAACGCTGTCAATCACATGGTCAAGAGCAACATTGAAGGCGTTGAATTCATCTGCGCCAACACTGATGCCCAAGCGCTGAAAAGCATCAGCGCGCGCACCATTCTGCAACTGGGTACCAGCGTGACCAAAGGTCTGGGCGCTGGCGCCAACCCTGAAGTAGGTCGTCAGGCCGCTCTCGAAGACCGTGAGCGCATTGCCGAAGTCCTGCAGGGCACCAACATGGTGTTCATCACGACCGGCATGGGCGGCGGTACCGGTACCGGTGCAGCGCCAATCATTGCTGAAGTGGCCAAGGAAATGGGGATCCTCACCGTTGCGGTGGTGACCCGTCCGTTCCCGTTCGAAGGCCGCAAGCGCATGCAGCTCGCCGACGAAGGTATCCGTCTGCTGTCTGAAAGCGTCGACTCGTTGATCACCATTCCCAACGAGAAGCTGCTGACCATCCTCGGTAAAGACGCAAGCCTCTTGTCGGCTTTCGCCAAGGCCGACGATGTACTGGCCGGTGCCGTTCGCGGTATCTCCGACATCATCAAGCGTCCGGGCATGATCAACGTCGACTTCGCCGACGTACGTACCGTGATGAGCGAAATGGGCATGGCGATGATGGGCACTGGCTGCGCCAGCGGTCCGAACCGTGCACGTGAAGCGACCGAAGCGGCCATTCGCAACCCGCTGCTCGAAGACGTGAACCTGCAAGGTGCACGCGGCATCCTGGTGAACATCACCGCCGGTCCTGACCTGTCTCTGGGTGAGTACTCCGACGTGGGTAGCATCATCGAAGCCTTCGCATCCGAGCACGCAATGGTCAAGGTCGGTACCGTTATCGATCCGGACATGCGCGACGAGCTGCACGTGACTGTGGTTGCCACAGGTCTGGGCGCCAAAATCGAGAAGCCTGTGAAGGTCATCGACAACACCGTTCACACCTCGATGGCTTCCCAGCCACAACAACAAGCCCCTGTTCGTCAGGAACAGCCTGCGGTGAACTACCGTGACCTGGACCGTCCGACCGTCATGCGCAACCAGGCTCAGGCCGGTGCTGCGACTGCCGCGAAGATGAACCCGCAAGATGATCTGGACTACCTGGACATCCCGGCTTTCCTGCGTCGTCAGGCCGATTGATGAAATGTATCAGGGGTATTAGGGTGATTGGTGTTCAGCAAAGGTCTGGTCTGCTATCATCGCCAGCCTTTGTTGATACCAGTTCGCAATTTGCGCTGAAGCGGCCCATGCCATGATTAAACAACGCACCCTGAAGAATATTATCCGTGCCACAGGTGTCGGCCTGCACTCCGGGGAGAAGGTCTACCTGACCCTCAAGCCAGCGCCTGTCGACACCGGCATTGTGTTTTGTCGTGCTGACCTCGACCCTGTGGTGCAGATTCCTGCCCGCGCGGAAAACGTTGGCGAAACCACTATGTCGACCACGCTTGTTAACGGTGACGTCAAAGTGGACACGGTGGAGCACCTGCTCTCGGCCATGGCTGGCCTGGGCATCGATAACGCCTACGTCGAGCTCTCCGCGTCCGAAGTCCCGATCATGGATGGTAGCGCTGGACCCTTCGTATTCCTGATTCAATCGGCCGGCCTGGAAGAGCAGGACGCCGCCAAGAAGTTCATCCGGATCCTGCGGGAAGTGACAGTGGAAGACGGCGACAAGCGCGCCACTTTCGTCCCTTTCGAAGGTTTCAAAGTGAGCTTCGAGATCGATTTCGATCACCCGGTTTTCCGTGACCGCACACAAAGTGCAAGCGTGGATTTTTCCAGCACTTCGTTCGTAAAAGAAGTCAGCCGCGCGCGTACCTTTGGTTTCATGAGTGATATCGAGTACCTGCGCAAGCACAACCTCGCACTCGGCGGCAGCGTTGAAAACGCAATTGTGGTCGACGCGGATGGTGTACTGAACGAAGACGGCCTTCGCTATGAAGACGAATTCGTGAAGCACAAAATCCTCGATGCGATTGGTGACCTCTACCTGCTGGGCAATAGCCTGATTGGTGAGTTCAAGGGCTTCAAGTCCGGACACGCATTGAACAACCAGCTGCTGCGCAAGTTGATTGAGCAGACAGATGCTTGGGAAGTCGTGACGTTCGAAGACGCCAGCACCGCACCGATCTCTTACATGCGTCCTGTTGCGGCCGTGTAAGCAAAAAACCTCTCTAGTTTTTTAAAGGCTACCTTCGGGTGGCCTTTTTTTATGCCAGCGGGAACGATCAATCCGCAGCGACCACCCGGTTCCGCCCGTTTTCCTTGGCCTGATACAGCGCCTTGTCCGCTGCAAACAGCAACTGTTCCAGGCTGATGTCGGTTGCTGTCGTCCAGGTACTGATACCAATACTGACAGTAATCGGTGACACATCACCTCCCACCAACGGCAATTGCTCCACCGCCATACGGATTTTTTCGGCAATCTGTTGGGCTCCGGCGCTGTCGGTTTCAGCCAGGATCACTGAAAACTCCTCGCCACCATACCGGGCGACCAGGTCCGCCGGCCGTCGAACATGGGTGTCGATCACCTTGGCCACCGAGCGCAAGGCATCGTCGCCCCCTCGGTGGCCGTGGCGATCATTGAACGCCTTGAAGTGATCGATATCGATCATCAACAGCGACAACGGCTGACCGGAACGCTGGGCACGAAACCATTCATGGTGCAGGGCCTGATCCAGGCTTCGGCGATTGGCCAGACCGGTCAAGGGGTCGGTGGCGGCCAGTTGTGCCAGTTCCTGCTCGGCGCTTTGGCGTCGACGCAGCTCCCGGCAGAGCAACCAGGTCAGCCACAGCAGGCTCACGCACAGGGCAACGGTCGCAGAAGTGACTACCACCGCGGTGCGCTTCCAGGCCGCAAAGACTTCATCGCTGGACAGCGCAACGATGACGATCAACGGCAAATTCCCGACCTTGGAGAAGGTGTACAAGCGCTCATCGTTGTATCGACTGGACATGCCGGTGAAGCTGCCGTTGCCTTCTTTGACGATGCGCTGGAAATTGGGGCGGTTGCTGAAATCCTTGCCGATCAGCTCTTCGGCCAGGTGGGGTTGGTGGGCCAGGAGAATCCCGTCCTTGCTGATCAGGCTGACCGTGCTGTCGCGGCCGATGCTCAAGCTGTTGAACAACTGATCGAAGTAGCTCAAATGCATGGCGGCCTCGGCCACGCCGAGGAACTCACCCTGGGTGCCGTTCACCCGGCGGCTGAAACTGATCCGCCAATCCTGTTCCGGCGGCCGGGCCTTGAAAGGGCGACTGATGAACATGCCCGGGTCCGGATTGTTGATGTGGGCCTGGAAGTATTCGCGATCGGCAAAGTTGCCCTTTCTGGGCTCCACCGAGGCCGAGTCGGCGATCACATAGCCCTTGTTGTCGAGCAACAAGATGTTGCCCTTGTACGGCGCGGCAGTGGCGCGGTCGAAATAGGCCAGGTGACGAATGGCTGGGGAAACGCTCTTGAGGTCTTCCCGCTGGGAGGCAGCGATCAAACCCAGCAGGGACACGTCATAGAGTTCGACATTGCGCAGCACGTCGGCGTCGATCAATTGCACGATATTGTTGGCGGCGCGAGCGGCGGACAATTTGGCATTGGCGTGTTCGCGGATCAGCAGGAACGCGACGATGCTCAGTATTGCAATCACCAACAACACACTACTGAGAACCAGAAGCCGCTCCGAGCGTGTCGAACGGATCGGATCACGGGATTTCGCGCTGTTCACACTCATGGTTCTGACTTCTGCAAATAAGGCGTTATGAAAGTGCTTTTACAAGAATCGGGCAGAGTCCCAGAAACCGGTCGCGTCCTGCGCGCCTATATAAATCCCGGATAATAAAAAGGCCAGCAAAACATGCTGGCCTTTTGCTAATTGAAGCTTAGAAGACATTCACCGGGTAGTCGACAATTACCCGGTATTCATCCGTGTCCTGATCCAGCGCACCGTAACCGTTGCCGCCACGGTTAGACGCCCATTGCAGGCGCATCGCCAGATCTTTGGCCTTGCTACCCTGGACCACGTACTTGAGCTCGATGTCTCGTTCCCGATGCCTGGCGTTTCTGCCGTCGGCGCTGTACCACGAGGCGTAACCGCGGCTGTCCGGATCGACCTTGGTCAGGTCCAGTTCACCCCGTGAGTAGGACACCGCCGAGGTCAGGCCGGGCATGTCGAGGCCAGCAAAGTCGTAGGCGTACTTGAGTTTCCACGAGCGCTCATTCGGACCGTTGAAGTCCGAATACTGCTGGGAGTTGTCGAGATAAATGCTGTCGCCCTGGCTGATGTAATCGAACGGCGTGTTGCCGTTGACCCGCTGGTAGGCGGCGGTGACGCTGTGATGGCCCACGTCGACGGTGAAATGCAGGCTGTAGGTGTTGTTGTCGATGTTGCCCAGCAGTGCATCGCCGGTGTCTTGCGTGTGATAGAAGTGCAGGCCCGGGTTGAGGCTGACCAAGTCATTCAGCGAATAGGTGTAGTCCAGGTCGTAGTAGTACTGGTTCCAGATGTCCTTGAGTTCGGCCGCATACAGGCTGCTGGTCAGGCCCGGCAGGCCGCTCCAGGCCACGCCGGCCCAATTCAAATGCCGGCTTTCATCGCCATCGGCCAGGCTGCCATAGGACGTGCCGATGCGGGTGTGGCCGCTCTGGTTGTAGAGTTTGGTGAAGCTGGCCTGACCGCCCTCGATCATCAACCCGTCGACACTGTGGTTGGTCAGGCTGACGCCGCGAAAGGTCTGCGGCAGCATGCGGGTTTCGCCACCGGCGATCACCGGGTTGGCAAGGAACAGGTCGCCGGCCTTCAATTCGGTATCGAAGGCACGCATTTTCAGGGTGCCGCCAGCGGTGGAAAACGAGCCCGGTGCCTTGCCGTTGCCATCGCTGATCGGCAGGATGCTCGACCCGTCGGTGCCACCGCCGCCGTCGAGCTTGAGCCCGAGCATTGCATGGGCATCAACGCCGAAACCGATGGTGCCCTGGCTGAATCCCGATTCGAAGCGGCCAAGAAAGCCCTGACCCCACTCGATGTTGTCATCAGCCTTTTGCAGGCGATTGCGGTTCATGTAGTAGTTGCGGGCATTGAGGTTGAGGCTCGCCCCATCGACAAAGCCTTCGCGGCTGGATTCGTCGTCGGCCTGCGCGTTGTTGGCCATCGTTGCAGTGATTGCAATGAACAGCGGACTGAATCTGAGAGGGAAACGCACGTGCGGTAAAGCTCCTTGGGTCAACTAAGTACTTCATTGTTTTGAAGTGCGGATGTTTGTTGTCAGGGAAGATGAACTGAAGGGGTTTAAAACCACCACGAAAAAAAGCCGCTGATAGCAGCGGCTTTGAAGACAACTTTTCAAAGGGAAGAGCCGATGAAAAGTGTCGAGGGAAACAGAGCGATACGTATGGATCAGCTGTCTTTCTCAACCCGTGGCTGGGCTTGAGTGCTCGACGCTTGAGGGGTTTGCGCAGCCTCTTGGGCCTTGGCTGTCAGTTCGTTTTGATACTGTTCGTAGGCCTTGGCGCGTTCGCATTTTGTGCGACGAATGTCTGCGACTCTTCAGCCATGGCGAACGGAGACAGGAACAGGGACGACAAAACGAAAGCGCTGGCAATACCCATACTGTTGGACATCTTTTGAACCTTCTTGCTTGGCAAGTGCTGTTTGATGGGGCAACGATAAGGGGCTTGGGCGAGGGGAAAAAGAGTGGATTGCATAAAGGACTGTTGCGCTAAAAGTAACAGTCCGCAGTTGCAAGTGGTTTGGCTTTTTTTGTGGCGAGGGAGCTTGCTCCCGCTCGGCTGCGCAGCAGTCGTAATCGGAGTATGTGGCCTGTCTGATTGAATGTAGTCGTATTTTTGGGGCCGCTTCGCAGCCCAGCGCGAGCAAGCTCGCTCGCCACAGGGAGTGGGGGTCAGACTGGAAGATGAATCCCGAAGGTATTCATCCCATGATCACTGCGCACAAACACATCCCCGCCATGCATCAGCGCAATCGCCTTGACGATCGCCAACCCCAGGCCATGGTTGTTGCCGCTGTTACTGCGTGACGCATCAACCCGGTAGAAACGTTCGAACAGGCGCGGCAGATGCTCATTGGCAATCGGCGACCCCGGGTTGGCGACGCCGATGCTTACTTGGTGCTCCTCGACTTCGATCCGCACCTGAATCACTTGCCCAGGCGCGGTGTGCTGCACCGCGTTGCTCAGCAAGTTGATCAACGCCCGGCGCAGATGTGCGATCTCGATTCGCACCTGCGCATCGCCACTGACCTCGACCTGAACCTGCGCATCCTCAAGAATGAAATCCAGATATTCCAGCGTCGTCGCCACTTCATCAGCCAGTGAGGTGGACGTCAGTTGGGTGGCCTTGCTGCCTTGGTCGGCGCTGGCGAGGAACAGCATGTCGTTGATGATTGAGCGCAGCCGCTCCAGCTCTTCGAGGTTCGATTGCAGCACTTCGAAATAGTGTTCGGCGGAGCGCCCGCGTGTCAGTGCAACCTGGGTCTGGCCGATCAGGTTGGTCAGCGGCGAGCGCAGTTCATGGGCCACGTCGGCATTGAACGATTCCAGCCGCGAGTAGGCCTGTTCCACCCGTTCCAGCGTGGCGTTGAACGAACTGACGAACTGATCGAGCTCCGGGGGCAATGGCGATAATTGCAGGCGCCCGGACAGCCTCGGTGGTGCCAGGCGCTGGGCTTCCTGCGACAACTTGATCAGTGGTTTGAGGCCGATCCGCGCCACCCAGTAACCGAGTAGCGAGGCCAGCAATACCCCAATGATCGCCAGGCTGATCAGGGCGATCAGCAAGTGGTGCTGCGTCTCGTAAAAGGTTTCGGTGTCGATGCCGATCATGAAGCGCAGCGGTGGGCGCTGGTCCTTGGCTGGCAACTCGGTTAGCAGCACTTTCAGCGGGTACGGATGGTCGGGTAATTCCATGTCGCGCATGCCCAATGGGCCTTGGGCGAACGCGCGGATCGACGCGTCGGGTTGGCCGTATTCATAACCGGGATTACCGCTGACCACCCAAAAGCGAATGCGCTTGTCTTCTTCGCTCAGCAGCTTGAGCTTGGCGTTGATCTTCACCCAATGCTCGGGCGTGCCGTAACGGTTGAGCGCCGATTCGAGCACGCTGTAGCGGGCATCGAGCTCGGCTTCGGGCAGCAGGCCCAAGCCCTTGTCGACCTGTTGATACAGCGCACCGCCGATCAACAGAAACACCAGCAGCGCCACCAGCGTAAACATCCCGCTCAGGCGCAGCGCGATGGAGTTACTGGACACCACGGCTCTCCAGCACATAACCCATGCCACGAATGGTGTGCAGCAATTTTTCGTCGAACGGCCCGTCGAGCTTGGCCCGCAGGCGTTTGATCGCGACTTCGACCACGTTGGCGTCGCTGTCGAAATTGATGTCCCAGACCATCTCGGCGATGGCGGTTTTCGAGAGGATTTCACCCTGTCTGCGAGCCAACACACTCAACAGTGAGAACTCCTTGGCGGTCAGGTCCAGGCGGGTGCCGGCGCGGGTGGCTTTGCGGCTGATCAAATCTATCCACAGGTCGGCGATGCTCACCTGCACCGGCTCGTGGCCACCGCTGCGACGGGTCAGCGCTTGCAGGCGCGCCACCAGTTCGAGGAAGGAAAACGGTTTGCCGAGGTAATCGTCCGCGCCATCGCGCAAGCCTTTGATGCGATCTTCTACCCGCTCGCGGGCGGTGAGCATGATCACCGGGGTTTGCTTGCGCGCACGCAATGCGCGCAGCACGCCGAAACCGTCGAGGCCCGGCAGCATGACGTCGAGGACAATCACCGCGTAGTCATTTTCCAGTGCCAGGTGCAGGCCTTCGACGCCATCGCGGGCCACGTCCACGGTGTAACCCTGTTCCGTCAGACCGCGGTGCAGATAATCCGCGGTTTTTTCCTCGTCTTCGATAATCAGAACGCGCATGACCCCGCCTCAGTCTGTGGTCGCCAGCACCGGCTGCTGTGCTGGTGTGGGTCTATGGAATATCCGCTCAAGCCACAAGTATATGACCGGCGTAGTGAACAGCGTCAGCGCCTGACTCACCAGCAAACCGCCGACCACCGCGATGCCCAATGGCTGGCGCAGTTCGGCGCCGGTGCCGTAGCCGATCATCAACGGCAAGGCGCCGAGCAGGGCGGCAAGCGTGGTCATGATGATCGGCCGGAACCGTGTGAGGCAGGCCTCATGGATTGCCTCCAGCGGTGGCAGGCCACGGTTGCGCTGGGCATCCAGCGCGAAGTCGATCATCAGGATACCGTTCTTCTTGACGATACCGATCAGCAGCACCAGCCCGATCAGCGCCATGATCGAAAAGTCCTGGCCGCAGATCCACAGCATGATCACCGCCCCGAGCCCCGCCGAAGGCAGGGTCGAAATGATCGTCAGTGGATGCACGAAGCTTTCGTACAGCACGCCAAGAATGATGTACACCGCCACCAACGCCGCCAGAATCAACCACGGCTGGCTGGCCAGCGAACTCTGGAACGCCTGGGCCGCGCCCTGGAAATTACCGCTGATGGCGGCCGGCATACCGATGTCAGCCTTGGCCTGGTTGAGCATGATCACCGCATCACCCAACGCCACGCCGGATGCCAGGTTGAATGACAGGTTGGCCGCCGGGAACATTCCGTCGTGAGCGATGGACAACGGGCCGATGGTCGGTGCATCGAATTTCGCCAGGGCCGACAGCGGCACCATTTCCCCACTCAGCGGCGAGCGCAGGTAGAAATAGTTGAGGCTTTCGGCCTTGCCGCGCTGTTTGGTGTCCAGTTCCAGAATCACGTTGTACTGGTTGGTCTGGGTCTGGAATTCATTGATCTGCCGCTGGCCGAAGGCGTCGTACAGCGCTTCGTCGACGTCGCTGGCGGTCAGGCCGAAACGCGCCGCCGCGCTGCGGTCGATGCTGATGTGGGTGATGCTGCCGCCCAGTTGCAAGTCGTTGGAAATGTCACGGAACGCCGGGTTGCTGCGCAGTTTTTCCGTCAGGCGCTGGGTCCAGGTACTCAGGAGGGCACCGTCGTTGCTCTTGAGCACGTATTGGTACTGGGCGCGGCTCGGGCCGGAACTGAGGTTGATGTCCTGCCCGGCGCGCAGGTACAGCACGATGCCCGGGACTTTCATCAACTGCGGGCGAATCCGGTCGATGAACTGGCTGGCGGACACATCGCGGTCGCCACGCTTTTTCAGCGAAATCCAGAAGCGGCCGTTGGCGATGGTCTGGTTGCTGCCCGAAACGCCGACCGAGTGCGAGAACGTCTCGACGGCGGGGTCGGCGGCGACGATTTCGGCCATCGCCAAGTGTTTTTTCACCATGTCGCCGTAGGAAATATCTGCAGCTGCTTCGGTGGTGCCGAGGACGAATCCGGTGTCCTGTACCGGGAAGAAGCCTTTGGGGATGAAAATGTAACCGGCAATGGCCAGCCCCAGCGACAGACCGAACACACCGATCATCAATGTCTGATGGGCGAGGGCGCGGCGCAGGCCTTTGTCGTACAGCGCCAGCAAGCGCTCGCCGAAACCTGGTTTGCTGTGGGCATGATGCGCCGGTGCGCGCATGAACAGCGCGGCCAGCGTCGGTGCCAGGGTCAGGGACACCACCACCGAAATCAGGATGGTCGAGGTCGCGGTCAAGGCGAACTCCTTGAACAGCCGCCCGACCACGCCGCCCATGAACAGCAGCGGAATGAACGCCGCCACCAGCGAGAAACTGATCGAGACCACGGTAAAACCGATCTCGCCGGCGCCTTTGATCGCCGCCTCGCGCATGCCGTCGCCGGCCTCCAGGTGCCGGTGAATGTTTTCCACCACCACAATCGCATCGTCGACCACAAACCCGACGGACACCACGATCGCCACCAGCGTCAGGTTATTCAGGCTGAAGCCCATGATGTACATCAGGGCGAAACTGGCAGTCAGCGACACACCGAGCACCGCTGTCACGATCAGGGTCGCCGACAGTTGCCGCAGGAACAGCGCCATCACCGCCACCACCAGCAGGATCGCGATCAGCAGGGTGACTTCCACTTCATGCAGCGAGGCGCGGATGGTCTGGGTGCGGTCGATCAACACCTTGACCTGCACCGAAGCCGGCAACATGGCATTCAGTGTCGGCAGGGCCGCTTGAATTCGATCAACGGTCTCGACGATGTTGGCGCTCGGTTGCCGGAAAATCACCAGGTTCACCCCCGGCTGGCCGTCAGCCCAGGCCTGGATGTAGGCATCTTCTGAACCGTTGACCACTTTGGCCACGTCCTTGAGATGAACTGGGGCACCGTTCTTGTAGGAAACGATGAGTTGGCTGTAATCCTCGGGGTGGAACAACTGGTCGTTGGTGGACAGGGTCGAGATGCTCGACTCGCCGTACAACGCACCTTTGGCCTGGTTGAGGCTGGTTTTCTGGATCGCCAGGCGAATGTCCGCCAGGGTCAGGCCAATGGCGGCGAGTTTGTCCGCCGAGGCCTGCACGCGAATCGCCGGGCGTTGCTGACCGGTGATGTTCACTTGGCCTACACCGTCGATCTGGCTGATCTGACGGGCGAGCAGGGTTTCTACCAGATCGCTGAGTTCGGTGCCGGGCATTTGCGGTGAATTGATGCTGAGAATCAGCACCGGGCTGTCAGCCGGGTTGACCTTGCGCCAGGTTGGCAGGTTGGGCATATCTTTGGGCAGTTTGCCGGCGGCGGTGTTGATCGCGGCCTGGACCTCCTGGGCGGCGGTGTCGATGCTTTTGTCGAGGGTGAATTGCAGGGTCAGGATGGTCGAGCCCAGGGCGCTGCTCGAGGTCATCTGGGTCACGCCGGGGATGGCGCTGAATTGCACTTCAAGCGGCGTGGCCACCGATGAGGCCATGGTCTCCGGGTTGGCGCCGGGCAGTTGCGCGGCCACCTGAATGGTCGGGAATTCCGCTTCCGGCAGTGGCGCAATCGACAGTCGCGGGAAGGCGATGACGCCGAGCAATATAAGGGCAAAGGTCAGCAGGACCGTCGCCACCGGATGATCGATGCACCACGCGGAAATGGAACCGTGGCCCTTCATGGTTTTGGCTCCGACTGGACCACTTGCGGTGGCTCGCTCAGTACCTGAACCGTCGAGCCGGGTTTGAGCCTCGATTGGCCGTCGCTGACCAGCACGTCGCCCGGTTTAACGCCTTTGATAATGTCCTGGCCGCTGCCTTGATAGACCATTTGCACCTGCACGGCTTCGACCTTGTCGCCGTTGACCCTGTACACGAAATGTTGATCGAGCCCGCGTTGTACGACCGTGGGCGGCACCACCAGCGCATTTTTATCCAGCGCTGTCTGAATCTTTACCGTCACCAGCAGGCCCGGCCAGAGTTTCTGTGCGGGGTTGGCGAATTCGGCCTTGGCGCGGATGGTGCCGGTGTTGGCGTTGATCTGGTTGTCGATCAGGGTCAGGTGACCTTCGCCCAGCAGGTTGCCGGTTTCACCGTCAGTGTCGGCGCCGATGTAAGCCTTGACCGGTGCTTGCTGTGGATTGTTGATCAGGCCTTGCAGGGTCGGCAGCATTTGCTGCGGCAGGGAAAACTCCACGGCGATCGGGTCGATCTGGGTCACCGTGAACAGACCTTGGGTGTCGGTCATGCGCAGGAAGTTGCCTTCATCGACTGTGCGAATACCAACGCGACCGGTGACTGGCGAGCGAATCTGTGTGTAGGAAAGCTGCACCAGAGCGGCGTCGATGGATGCCTGATTGCCTTGGGCGGTGGCTTTGAGTTGGTTGACCAGGGCTTGTTGCTGGTCGTAGGTCTGCTTGGACACGCCGTCGTCGACCCTCAGCAATTTGTAGCGCTTGAGGTTGACCTGGGCCACTTGCAGTTGCGCCTGGCTTTCGCCCAGTTGCGCCCGGGCCTGGTCGAGGCTGGCGCGGATCGAGCGGTCATCGAGGGTGGCCAGCAGGTCACCCTGGTTCACCAGTTGGCCTTCCTTGACCAGCAGTTTGGTGAGGATGCCGTCGATTTGCGGGCGCACGACCACGCTGTGCAAGGACAACACCGAGCCGATGCCGCTGACGTAGCGGGGCACATCTTTTTCGACGACGCTGACCACCCGCACGGGAATGGCGGTGGGGGCGGCCAGTTTGGTGGTGGCGGGTTTGGTGGCGTACCAAACGCCCGTCGCTGCCAGGGCGATCAGAAGGGCGGCGAGCAGGGCGGTTTTTTTCTGAATTCGCATGCGAGTGGGGCGCCGGGCTGAGTGGTCTGGTTTTGTCAGGTTTATACCTTCCTTTATAAACCTGTTCGCCGGTCAGGAGCGTGACTGGTAACTGACGGCTCTGTCAGTTTGGACCGGGATCTTGTTTTGATCTTGGCGGCCTTATAGCCGACCAGGTTCTTGCTGACTGAGTACATATCCATTTCTGCGGTAACGGCCACTTATGGTTCCGCTCTTACAGCGGGTCACTTTTGGCAAACGCCCCAAAAGTAACCAAAAGGTCTCGCCCCGAACGTACGGCCCCTCGCTGAGGCTCGGGGTTCCTTCGCTCCGGTATCCATCTGGGGGCATCGCCCTACGGTTGGCTTCGCTTCAACCTACATGCGATGTGTTCGACTGCGTCGAACGGCGCTGCGCGCCAATCCCCAGATGAACACCTCCACTCAGCCTCCCGAAGGGGCGGGTGAATCAAGATCAAAAGCGGCAGGCGAGCTAACGCTCGGCCTGTTGAGTGGCGAGGGGCGGGTGTGCACCGTTCAATGGTGGGGGGGCTTGTTCGTGAAGGCGGCCTGACAGCCGACCAATCTCTTTCGTCTGTACCCGAATGATCGTTCCCACGCTCCTGCGTGGGAACGCCTCCAGGGACGCTCCGAGTTCCGCTTTTGAATGTTTAATCGATGTGCCTGAACGCAGACCTTTCCCACGTATCTTTCAGGTTGTTCGTCGGAAGCGGGCTCTCTAGTCTTTGGCTGTCGCTGACAATTCAGCGATCGGGTGTGAGAGCCCGGAAGAGGTTTTAATCCATCGCCAGTACCACCATAATCGCCGCCAGCTTATCCGCTGCCTGCAATGCTCTATGGCGGCTGTGTGCGGGCGGACTTCGGTCCGGCCGGGTTTGATCCTCTACCGGTTTCTCACTCCGCACATAGCTGCCACCACTCCGTCGCGTGAGAAACGATGAGTGATGGCTCCAATTGATTAGAGGATGTTTCAATGAGCAACAAGTTAATTCCCGATCCACCCTTCAACACCACCACCCCCAACGCCGAAGCCTCGCGCGCCGAAGAATTACTCAAAGACCGCGAAGCCATAAAACGCGCGCTCGACTACTACCTCGATCCCCCAACGCCCTACACCGAAAAAAAACGCCGCCCCAGCACCATGTTCATCGTCGCCCCGAATATGGATACCGAAAGCCTCTTGGCCCACGCCTACGAATCGTTAGCCACGGCGAGTGTCCTGGCCAGCGATTTCGCCAACGACCTGACCGGCCCGCAGCGCTACACGGCGCTGGCGATTCAACAGAGCATCATGCTGGCGGAGTTGGCGGTGAACCGGGCGCTGGATAACGTCGATCCGCAGACGTAGGCAGGCGTTCAGTCAGATTGACCGCGTTATCGTTCTTCGCGGGCAGCCTCGCTCCTACAGAATTCGATGTGATCGACACATGACCTGTAGGAGCGAGGCTTGCCCGCGAAGGCGGCAGGTCCGTCAGCACAAAACCCGACGGACTCGCTCGCGGCTTGAAGCTTGCGGCCTCCGACACAGGTATACTGCCGCCTTTCGCGGCTCGCCTACCGGGCCCGACTCTTTAGCATCACCCGGAGCTTTCATGACTTCCCCGACACAACCGCCGGTTGCCGACGCTTTGCGCGACGACCAGGCAGACCTGCCCGACAGCGTCGACTCCAGCGCCGACAGCGAAACCAAAGCGGCGATCCCAGCGTTCAAGTTTCCGTTCAAGCCGGGCGAACTGGCCGCCGCGAAGAGCGCCAGCCAGCCTTGGTACAAGAATGGCGCCAAGAACGGCCACACCAAGACCCCGGGCGCAGCGCCTCCTGGCACTCGTCGTTCGATGGGCAAACGCTGACCGCCAGGCGTTTTTTGTCGGTAGCAGTTCCTTCTGTCATTGAGACAATTCCCACAAGGATGAGCGATTTGTCCTCTGGGAAGTCGGTGACCACTCATCAAAGATTCATGTCCCTGAATGCTTGATGACGGTCACCGAAATGCCTTTGGTAAAAATCTTCTCCCTGTTGTCGCTGGTGGTCCTGACCGCCGGCTGTGTTTCGTCTGCGGCCAATCCACAGATCCGTTTCGGGGTCGAGGCCCTGGTTCCCCCCTTCGAGAGTCGCAACGACAAAGGTGAGCTGGTCGGATTGAACATCGAACTGGGTAATGCGCTATGTACCGAACTCAAAAAACGCTGTGTCTGGGTTGATCAGGATTACGCCACCAATATCCCGGCCCTGGAGGCCAACCATTTCGATGTGATCATGCCCATGACGGCAACGCCGGCGCGTCGAGAACGGCTCGACTTCACCGATAATCTTTATCCCTTGAACAGCCGTCTGGTGGCGCGTACAGGGGCGAATCTGCAGCCGGATGCGCAATCGCTCAAAGGCAAGCGTGTCGGCGTTCTGACAGGTACCAGCCGTGAGGCGTTCGCCAAGTCCCGTTGGGCTCCGGCGGGAGTGACGGTGCGCAGTTTTCATTTCAACAGTCAACTGATAGCCAGCCTGCTGGCGGGTGAGATCGACGCGACCCTGCAAGACTCGATTGAAATCACCCAGGCGTTTTTAAGTCAGCCTCAGGGGCAAGGATTTGATTTTGCCGGGCCTGCGCTCAAGGACCCCATGCTGGGCAGTGGCGTGGCGATGGCTGTGCGAAAATCCGACACCGCCTTGCGCGATGAGCTGAATGCGGCCCTTGAGCGTCTCAAGCAGAATGGCCAGTACCAGGCGATTACCGGGCGCTACCTACCGCCCACCGTGCCAGATTCGCCACGCTATTTCCCTGCTGAAGGAGGCTTGCCATTCTCCGAAGCGGTGCAAGCCGGCACCACCCTCTATCTGTCCGGCGTGCTCGGGACGGGCTCCGATGGCGAGTTGGTCAAGGGCGGGATTGTCCCGCAGATGACCCAGACCATGGAGAATCTGCAAGCCGCATTACACCGCAGTGGTTCGACGTTGTCTCAGCTGGTCAAATGCACGGTCATCCTTGCAGACATCAATGATTTTGCTGCGATGAATACGGTGTATAGCCGCTATTTTCCGGCGGACCGTTTGCCTGCTCGCACGACATTCGCTGGCAAAAAACTGGTGCTGGATGCGCGCGTGGAAGTCGAATGCCTGGCGGTTGCTGCTCGCTAAAGTAAAAGAACCGCTGCGCACGGATGCTGCGCAGCGGTTTGGCGTTTACGCTGCCCGCAACGAAATAAACGCATAGTTCAGCGGCGCTTCAGTCACCACCTGCGCCCCGGCCGCCAGCACTTGCCCGGCGATATCATCGCCAGACACATGAAACAGCCATTCTCCGCCCGACCCGGCCTGCGATTGCTGCGCCACCTGATCGATCACCATGGCAAACGCGGTCATGTCCGGCAGATATGCGGTAAACCCATCGCCTTTCAGCGCTGTCGTTCGAATCCCCAATAGCGCGCAAATCGCATCCTTGGCCTGAATCTCATCGCGATCCGCTTGGCGAGAGCGCTGGATCAATCCCGCCAGTTCCTGATCGACCAGTTCACCGCCAACAATCAGATCCGGGCCTTTGTCCCATGACTCGGGCGGGCAATCCTTTGCTGCCGGGTTGAGCGGGATGTGCGGGTTGATTTCCATTGGATAGATGCGGCAAACCAGCGGTCGGCGTTCGTAGATGCTGCAGAGGTTGTCTTCGTCAAGATTCCGGCAGGGGCCGACGTTGTAGGCGGCAAAGGTGATCGCCACATGCGCTTCGCAAGTGCCACTGCGAACCAGCGCCGAACGGCGTTCGGCGTGTTCGCGTTGTTGTGTTGGCAGGCCCAGGCCGTTGGCGAGAAAGGCTTCCACCAGCACGATCACCTGGCCGCCATCTGCCGCCCACATGCGGGCTTCGGCCAGTGTCAGGGGAACATGGTGGTCGTTGCAGCATTTGCCACAACCTACGCAGGAAAACGGTGTATTCATTGAAGGGCCAGTGACCTGTGAGGGCATGAAACGGCGACAGAAAGCCACCGCAAAGGCCTGTGCCAAAGCAAGTTATGCGCCAGTCACTGCGCTTTTGCCGTTGGACGGATGGAGTCCCATTCGGTGACGTAGGCGGTTTTGCTTTTCTTGTTGTAGAGGCACAGCTCGGTGCCTTGCTGGCCTTTCATGTGTTTTTGCGGGTACTGGCCTTGCAGCAGGAGTGCGGTATAACCGACCCGGTCATCGAACTGCGCGGCGTTGCCGACGGGTTGGGGTTTTTTCAGGCCGCTGGCCTTGGTGCAACTGGCGAGCACGGCTCTGTCGAAGGCGGCCCAGGCATCGGGGCTGGAGGCGTGGGCCTGGGCGGCGAGGGTGGTGAGACAGAGGAAGGTCAGGGTGGTGGCTTTCATGATCAGGCATCCTTGGCGTGTAGTGGTCAAGGTCGGAGTATGCCTGATGGTTTGATGTCGGTTGTGCGGGCCTCTTCGCGGGCAAGCCTCGCTCCTACAGGTCATGCGTCGATCACATCGAATCTGTAGGAGCGAGGCTTGCCCGCGAAGGCGGTCTCAGACTGGAACCAGCTCCCGGCGGACCACATACATCCCGGCACTTTCATACAAGCCCCGCGCCCGAAGGTTGTCTTCCCGCACCTTCAAATCCACAAAACCTTCGCGGCGCTGCGCAAACACCTTGAAAGCATGGAGCAGCAGCGCACGGCCAAGTCCGAGGCCTCGAGCACGCGGGTGCACCACCAAGTCCTTGATGTAGGCACTGGTCCAGCACTGGGCGACGCCGACGATGCCTTCGGCATCCAGAGCGATGAAGCACAGGGTAGGATCGTATTCAGGATCGGTTTCGAAACGCTGTTGCCAGACTTCCAGCGCCGGCACGCGACCGCCGCCCTCCCGATAACCCAGTTCCATCAAGTGATGAACGGCTTCGGCGAGTTCGGGACGGTACTCGGTCAACTCAATGTCGTTTGGCCAAGTGAAAGGCGGCACACCCTCGGCGAGGTTGCGCCGCATCAGAAAACAAAAGTCCTCGGCCACACTCAGTGACCTTGTTCGGCGACGACCCTGGCCGCCTCGATCAGGCACTTGGTCAGTTCTGGCGAGGAGAACTTGGTCAGCACCCCGTTGGCCCCGGCCAGTCGAGCCTTCTCGCTGTTCATCGCGCTGTCCAGCGAGGTGTGCAGCAACACGTAGAGGTGCGAGAAGTCCGGGGTTTCGCGCAAGGTGCGGGTGAAGGCATAGCCGTCCATCTCCGACATTTCGATGTCCGAGACGATCAGGTTGATCTGCTGGGCGGTGCCTTGCAGGTCCAGCAGGCAGTCGATGGCTTCCTTGGCGCTGCGGGCGGTGTGGCATTGCAGGCCGAGGTTGCGCAGGGTGTGCACCGATTGTTGCAGTGCGACCTGGCTGTCATCGACCACCAGAATTCGCGCATTGCCCAGTACTTCAGCCTCTTCCATGCTCAGTTCGGTCGGGGCCATTTCGATCTGCGCCGGCGCAATGCCGTGGATGACCTTTTCGATGTCCAGCACCTGCACCAGCGTACCGTCGACCGACGTCACGCCGGTGATGTACGAGCGCACGCCGCCAGAGCCGAAGGGGGGTGGACGGATGTCGGTGGTCAGGCAGTGGACGATCTTGCTCACCGCCTGAACGTGCAGGCCCTGCTTGGAGCGGCTGACGTCGGTGACGATCAGACAGCCACCGTTCGGGTCTTCCAGCGGTCGTTCACCGATGGCGCGGCTCAGGTCGATCACCGACAACGACGCGCCGCGCAGGGTGGCGATGCCTTTGACGTGGGGATGCGACTCCGGCAGCTTGGTCAGCGGCGGGCAGGGGATGATTTCGCTGACTTTCAGCAGGTTGATCGCCATCAGCTTGCCGCTGCGCAAGGTAAACAGCAGAAGCGAAAGTGAATCTGCGCGGGCTTTGTTGGAAGACATAAAAACCTTCTGTGGAAAAGGTGAGGCGATTATGAGCATCGCCAACAGCTATCGATGCCGGGTTATCGACTTGTTGGGGGCTGGCTTTAGGGGAAATGCCTATTGCCAGCCAAACGGTGACCCCTGTGGGAGGGAGCTTACCTGTGGCGAGGGGGCTTGCCCCCGTTGGAGCGCGAAGCGGTCCCTGATTTTTCCAGATAGAACTCCATCGCTGAATTCACGACCGCTTCGCGGCCGAACGGGAGCAAGCTCCCTCGCCACAAGGGTATTACTTCATTCTGGTGAAACTATTTCATGCCCAACCGCTTGGCCATTCGCCCCAGGTTCGCCCGATCCAGGCCCAACTCCCGCGCCGCGCTGGCCCAGTTGTGGTGGTGCCGTTCCAGGCAAGCGCTGATCAGTTGGCGCTGATAGTGCTCAGTGGCTTCACGCAAATCCCCTGGAATCAACTCAGCTACCGGCGCAGCGACCACGGGTTCCGCTGCCTGTTCTACGCCGCTATTGGGCAAATCCAGATCCGCCGCGCTCAAGCTGAGAATCTTCGGCCGTTGCGTGCAATTACCCAGCGCCTTCAACGCGCTGCGGCCAATCAAGTGCTCCAGTTCCCGCACGTTCCCCGGCCAACCATACCCCAACAACGCCGCTTGGGCATCGCTGGTCAGACGCAGGCTGTTGAGGCCCATGCGTGAGCGGTTTTGTTCCAGGAAGTAGCCGCTGAGCAACAGCACATCCCGACCGCGATCCCGCAATGCGGGCACCAGCAACGGGTAAACGCTCAGGCGATGATAGAAGTCAGCGCGGTAGCGGCCGCTGCGTACTTCCTCGGCCAGGTCGCGGTTGGTCGCTGCGATCAGCCGCACGTCGACCTGATGCTCCTTGTCCGACCCCAGCCGCTGCAATTGCCCGCTCTGCAGCACCCTCAGTAATTTGGCCTGCACCGCCAGCGACAGTTCGCCCACTTCATCGAGGAACAACGTGCCGCCGTTGGCCAGTTCGAACTTGCCGCGACGATCGTTCGTCGCCCCGGTGAAAGCACCGCGCACGTGGCCGAACAGTTCGCTCTCCACCAAGGTGTCCGGCAGGGCGGCGCAGTTGAGGCTGATGATAGGTTTGTCGGCCCGGGGCGACGCGGCGTGGATAGCCTGGGCCACCAGCTCTTTACCGACCCCGGTTTCCCCGGTGATCAACACAGTGAGATCGCTGCCGCCCACAAGGTTGATTTCTTCAACCAGGCGTTTGTAGGTCTTGCTCTGGCCAATCATTTCGCGGTTCTGCTGGCCGCTGGCCTGACGGTAAACCTCGGCGCGCTGATGTTCGTCTTCGGCGCGATTGGCCAGCCGTTCGATGCGCTCGGCGGCGTTTACGGTGGCGGCGGCGAGGCTGGCGAAGGCTTGCAGGGCATCCAGTTCGATCGGCTCGAAGCGCTCAGGGTCGAGGGCGTCGAGGGTCAGCAGGCCCCACGGGCGCTCGTCGATAAACAGCGGGCAGCCCATGCAGTCGTGGACTTCCAAATGCTCGTGCAGGCCATCGACCAGGCCGTCATAAGGATCGGGCAAGTCGCTGTCGGCGGCGAAGCGGGTCGGGCCGGGGCTGCTGAGCAGCGCTTCGAAGCGCGGGTGTTCGCTGACCTTGAAGCGGCGGCCGAGGGTGTCGGTGCTCAACCCGTCCACAGCCAGCGGCACCAGCCATTCGCCGTCGAGTCGCAGCAGGGCGGCGGCATCGCAAGGGAGCAGGGCGCGCATGGCTTCGAGCAGGCGCCGATAGCGCTCGCCTTCGGGCAGCTCGCGGGACAGGTCGGAGACCAGGGGCAGCAGGGTCGTGAGCAGTAATTTTGCAGTCATAATGACTCCGTGTAGTCGCTATGACTATAAAACGATGAGTGTCGATATGACTACATTGTTTTTAATTGTTTGATTTATAAGGTTTTAATTGTTGGCATGGAAACTGATAAGCAAAGGGTATTCATATAAAGCCCAGGAGTTGCTCTTATGCTTAGCGTTCAAGACCGTGCCATCGTCAAGTCCACCGTACCGCTGCTGGAAAGCGGTGGCGAGGCATTGATCACTCACTTCTACCGCATGATGCTCTCCGAATACCCGGAAGTCCGCCCGCTGTTCAACCAGGCCCACCAGGCCAGCGGCGATCAGCCTCGCGCCTTGGCCAACGGTGTATTGATGTACGCGCGGCACATCGACCAGCTCGATCAGTTGGGCGACCTGGTGGCCAAGATCATCAACAAGCACGTGGCCCTGCAAATCCTCCCGGAACATTACCCGATCGTGGGCAGCTGCCTGTTGCGAGCCATCTCTGAAGTACTGGGCGACGAAATTGCCACGCCTGAAGTGATGAGCGCCTGGGGCGCGGCCTACAACCAACTGGCCGAAATCCTGATCGGTGCCGAAGCCAGTATCTACGACCAGAAAGCCCAGGCACCGGGCGGCTGGCGCGGCGCGCGGGAATTCATCGTGGCGGCCAAGGTCGAGGAAAGCTCGGAAATCACTTCGTTCTACTTCGAACCGGCGGATAAAGGGCCGATTCTCGCGGCCGAGCCCGGCCAGTACATCGGCATGAAACTGATCCTCGACGGCGAAGAAATCCGGCGTAATTATTCGCTGTCGGCGCTGGCCAACAAGGGCCAGTACCGCATCAGCGTCAAGCGCGAAACCGGTGGCCGCGCCTCCAACCATTTGCACGATCAACTGCACGTCGGCGCGAGCATCATGCTGTTCCCGCCAGCGGGCGACTTCACCCTGACCGCCAGCGACAAACCGTTGGTGCTGATCAGTGGCGGTGTCGGCATCACCCCGACGCTGGCAATGCTCGAAGCGGCGCTGGCGACCGAGCGGCCGGTGCATTTTATTCACTGTGCGCGCAACGGCAGCGTGCATGCCTTCCGCGACTGGATCGACGGGCTGGCCGAGCGTCATCCGCAGCTCAAGCGTTTCTATTGCTACGCCGAAGACGATGGCGTCAGCCCGGCGGCGGACAAGGTTGGCCTGCTGAGCCAGGAGCAACTCGGCGAGTGGTTGCCGCAGCAACGCGATGTGGATGCTTACTTCCTGGGGCCTAAAGGCTTCATGGCGGCGATCAAGCGTCACCTCAAGGCCTTGGGTGTGCCGGAGAAGCAAAGCCGTTACGAGTTCTTCGGGCCGGCTGCGGCGTTGGAGTAAGCAGTTGCGGCGACTCGGTCGGGGGACCGAGTCGCTTTCTTCGCGGGCAAGCTTCACCTCGGTCCCGATTCGTAAAAAACGCTTAAAGGTTAATCCGTTCTTAACCGGTTTATCGTTTATTCCCCGATGCTGATGATAGGCGCTCGTTCGTTTACATGATCAGGATCGCCCCATGACTCACATCACTATCTCCCGCCGTTTAACCCTGGCCGGCTTCAGCCTGACCGCTGCGCTGCTGGCGAGTCCGTTTGCCTCTGCCGAACCGACCTTGCTCCAGCCCAAGAGCCTGATTGTCGATCAGAGCCTGCCCAAGGCGCAGCGCGATTCCATGGAATTGGCCGCCCGGCGTTATGGCAGCTTCTGGAACACCGGGGAGGAGGCGTTGGCCAAGGCTGCATTGTCAGAGCAGTTCGTCGACAAGACCCCGCCCGAAGGCCGGGTTCAGGGGCCGACCGGGCCGCTGCTGGCGTCGAAGTTCTTTCGCACGGCGGTGCCGGACCTGAGCTGCGAGATCGAACAAATGATCATTGCCGGTGATCGGGTGGTGGTGCATTTGCACTTTCGTGGGCACTTCACCGGCCCGTTCAAGGCTCTCAAAGGTCAGGGTCAGCGTGTAGACTTCCGGGCAACCGATATCTATCAGATCGACAACGGTCGCATCGCGGCCAATTGGCATATCGAAGACAACATCAGCCTGATGCAGCAGCTGCAAGCGCAGCCGCCGGCGAGCTGATCCACGGACACAGAAGGGAAACGCGATGAGCGAGGAAACAATGCGATTGGGACGTGAACGGCGCTATCTGGTGTTGCTGGGCATCATCTGCCTGGCGCTGATCGGTGGCGCGCTGTACATGCAAGTGGTGCTGGGCGAGGCGCCGTGCCCGCTGTGCATCTTGCAGCGCTACGCATTGTTGCTGATCGCGCTCTTCGCGTTTATCGGCGCAGCGATGCGCACCCGCCGCAGCATCACGCTGTTCGAGGCGTTGGTGGTGATCAGCGCCATCGCAGGCGTCGGGGTGGCCGGGCATCACGTCTATACCCAGCTGTACCCGGAAGTCAGCTGCGGCATCGATGTGCTGCAACCGATCGTCGACGGCCTGCCGCTGGCGAAGATCTTCCCGCTGGGCTTCCAGGTCGACGGTTTCTGCTCCACGCCGTACCCGCCGATCCTTGGTTTGTCCCTGGCACAGTGGGCGCTGACGGCGTTCGTGCTGGTCGTGGTGCTGGTGCCGCTGCTCACTTGGCGTAACCGCAAAGCCCTGCGCTGAGACCGTCCGCCACACCGTTGCAGGAAACAAAAAACGCCCCGGTCCTCGTTCAGAGGCCGGGGCGTTTTGCATGTTCAAAGCTCAAATGAAAAGACCTTGATGCGCGACAATTATGGGTGCGGCATGTGTGCGACATGTTGTCACAGCTCGAGTGTCGCAAGTCATTTCAAGACATGGAATCGGGACACCTCAAGGTACCCAAAACAGGCCCCGCAAGCCACTGCCGCTTTCAGTGCCAATCAGCCGAAACAGGCAGTTTTAACAGGGGCTGGCGAATGGCCAAAGCCCTTGTTACATAGGGGGTAGAGCAGGGTCTGAGGCGAGCGCAGAGCCCAGGAAGCTGTCTGAACTTCGCGCGGTACACCTACATTTTTTGGTGTTTTTGTTGAGAATTAATTTCGATACCATGGCCCACTTTTGCAAAAACCGTGAATGATTGTTGCTGGAACGGATAAAAATTATTTCGGGATGAGACATGGTTTATGAATCGCTACATATCTACAATCGCCCGCACTGAATTCCCGGCACTGCTCATCCTGACTCAGGCTTATGAGTAGAACAGGGCGTCGAGAAGCCTGATGGCTTCATGCGACCCCCCATTGTCGGTGCCTTCCGACGATCCGCACCAAATGGAATTGGTCTGTAACAAGGCCCTTGACCACGAATTCGAATAAGAACACACCGCAGGCCCAGCAATTGTCGAGCCGCGTCTGACGCGCGACGGGCAGGCCCTTATTCAATCCAAGAAAAATGCCAACCCTTGGCAGGGTGAAGTGTTGGCGATCAAAACCCAACTGCATTGCGCAAGCTGCTTTAGAGGTCGTGAGATGAGTAAAAACAGGTACCCCAGACTACTAGGCTTATTGCCGCTGCTCGGCACGTTGTTGCTGGGAGGCTGCAACATGACCTTGCTCGATCCCAAGGGCCAGGTCGGCCTGGATGAGCGAAACCTGATCATCACCGCAACGCTGCTGATGCTGTTGGTCGTCGTGCCGGTCATCGTCATGACGTTCCTGTTCGCCTGGAAATACCGCGCTTCCAACCAGGACGCCGTCTACACGCCAAAATGGTCCCACTCCACCAAGATCGAAATCGCGGTGTGGACTATTCCGGTACTGATCATCATTGCCCTGGGTTACGTCACCTACAAGTCGACCCACGCACTGGATCCTTACAAGCCGCTGGAATCCGACGTCAAGCCGGTCACCATTGAAGTGGTCGCGCTGGACTGGAAGTGGCTGTTCATCTACCCGGAACAAGGCATCGCCACGGTCAACAAAATCGTGTTCCCGGCGCACACCCCGATCAACTTCAAGATCACTTCCGACGCCGTGATGAACTCGTTCTTCATCCCTGCTCTGGGCGGTCAGATCTACGCGATGGCGGGCATGCAGACCAAACTGCACCTGATCGCCAACCAGAACGCTGAAATGGACGGTATCTCCGCCAACTACAGCGGCGCGGGTTTCACCGGCATGAAATTCAAAGCTATCGCCACTTCTCAGGAAGATTTCGACGCCTGGGTAAGCGAAGTCAAAAAGGCACCTAAACAGCTTGAACAAGCTGAATACGCAGCCCTGTCCAAACAAAGCCAGAACAACCCAGTCGAGCTTTACTCCTCGGTCACGCCGAACCTGTTCCAGATCATCGTCGACAAGTACGAAGGCATGAAACCGGGCAAGCCAGTGCACCACGAGAAGAAAGAGCACGAAGTGGCCGCCATGGAAGGAATGGACATGAGTTCGCATTCAGCTGCCGGGGCAGAGGAGTAAACGATGTTTGGTAAATTAAGTTGGGAAGCGGTCCCGTTCCACGAACCGATCGTAATGGTGACCATCGCCATGATCGCGCTCGGTGGTCTGGCACTGTTCGCTGCAATCACCTACTTCAAGAAGTGGACCTATTTGTGGACCGAGTGGTTGACCTCGGTCGACCACAAGAAAATCGGCGTGATGTACATCGTCGTCGCCATGGTCATGCTGCTGCGTGGTTTTGCCGACGCCATCATGATGCGTACCCAGTTGGCCATGGCCACCGAGGGTTCGCCTGGCTACCTGCCACCTGAACACTATGACCAGATCTTCACCGCCCACGGTGTGATCATGATCATTTTCATGGCGATGCCATTCTTCACCGGCCTGATGAACCTTGCAGTGCCGTTGCAGATCGGCGCGCGTGACGTTGCCTTCCCGTTCCTGAACTCCCTGAGCTTCTGGCTGCTGGTTTCCGGCGTGGTGCTGATCAACCTGTCCCTGGGCGTTGGCGAATTCGCCAAGACTGGTTGGGTTGCCTATCCGCCGCTGTCGGGCCTGCAATACAGCCCGGGCGTGGGGATGGATTACTACATCTGGGCGCTGCAGCTATCCGGGCTAGGTACGACGCTGACGGGGGTCAACTTCCTGGCCACCGTGCTGAAAATGCGTACCCCTGGCATGAAGCTGATGGACATGCCGATCTTCACCTGGACCTGCACCTGGGCCAACGTCCTGATCGTGGCTTCGTTCCCGATCCTGACCGCTACCCTGGCTTTGCTGACGCTTGACCGTTACATGGATTTCCACATTTTCACCAATGAACTTGGTGGTAATCCGATGATGTACGTCAACCTGTTCTGGGCTTGGGGTCACCCTGAGGTTTACATCCTGATCCTGCCGGCGTTCGGTATCTTCTCCGAAGTCATCTCGACCTTCACCGGCAAGAAGCTGTTCGGCCACCATTCGATGATCTACGCTTCGGGCGCGATCTCGATCCTGGGCTTCATGGTTTGGCTGCACCACTTCTTCACCATGGGTTCGGGTGCCAGCGTCAACGCCTTCTTCGGTCTGGCGACGATGCTGATTTCCATCCCGACGGGTGTGAAGCTGTTCAACTGGCTGTTCACCATCTACCAGGGCCGTCTGCGCTTCACCAGCCAGGTGATGTGGACCCTGGGCTTCATGGTGACCTTCGCCATCGGCGGCATGACCGGCGTACTGCTGGCCATCCCGGGTGCTGACTTCGTACTGCACAACAGCCTGTTCGTGATCGCGCACTTCCACAACGTGATCATCGGCGGCGCGGTATTCGGTTACATCGCAGGCTTCGCCTTCTACTTCCCGAAAGCGTTCGGCTTCAAGCTGCACGAAGGCTGGGGCAAGGCAGCATTCTGGTTCTGGATCTCCGGCTTCTTCGTCGCGTTCATGCCGCTCTATGTACTGGGCTTCATGGGTATGACCCGTCGTCTGAACGCCACCACCAACCCTGAGTGGGTGCCGTACCTGTACGTTGCCATGTTCGGTGCGGTGATGATCGCTGCGGGTATCGCCTGCCAGCTGATCCAGCTGTACGTGAGTATCCGTGACCGCAAGCTGCCGCAGAACATGTGCGAGCACGGCGACCCATGGAATGCCCACACCCTGGAATGGTCGACCTCCTCGCCACCTCCGTTCTACAACTTCGCCGTGCTGCCAAAAGCCGACGTTGTCGACCCGTTCACCGAAGCCAAGGAAAACGGCACCGCGTACAAGGCTCCGACCAAGTACGAGCCGATCCACATGCCAAACAACACCGCGACCGGTGTGGTCATGGGCGCACTGTTGACCGTATTCGGTTTCGCGATGATCTGGCACATCTGGTGGCTGGCAATCGCCAGCCTGGCAGGCACCGTGATCTACTTCGCGATCCACGCGGCCCGTGATGATCAAGGCTACTACGTGCCGGTCGACGTGATCGAGCGCATCGAAGCCGAGCAGCACAAGCGTCTGGTAGCAGCCGGGAAAGTCCCAGCCACCACCACCCGTGTTGAAACCTCGTTGGAACAGGCTTAAACCATGTCGAACTTAGTGACCAATGCTGGACACACCCATGTCGATGGACATGGGCATGATGACCATCACCACGACTCGGGCGAGATGACCGTATTCGGTTTCTGGCTCTACCTGATGACCGACTGCATTCTGTTTGCGTCGATCTTCGCAGCGTACGCGGTACTGGTTAACAACGTAGCGGGTGGCCCGTCGGGCCACGACATCTTCGAACTGCCATACGTACTGGGCGAAACCGCTCTGCTGCTGTTCAGTTCGATCACCTACGGCTTCGCCATGCTGGCGTTCTTCCGTGGCAACAAGAAGCAGGTCCTGGGCTGGCTGGCCCTGACCTTCCTGTTCGGTGCCGGCTTCATCGGCATGGAGATCAACGAGTTCCACATGTTGATCTCCGAGGGCTACGGCCCTAACCGTTCGGGCTTCCTGTCCGGGTTCTTCACCCTGGTCGGCACCCACGGTCTGCACGTGACCAGCGGTCTGATCTGGATGGCGATCATGATGTACCAGGTGCAGAAAAACGGCCTGACGGCGACCAACAAGACCCGTCTGAGCTGCCTGAGCCTGTTCTGGCACTTCCTGGACGTGGTGTGGATCTGCGTATTCACCGTTGTTTATCTGATGGGGACTATGTAAATGGCTAACGCGCACTCTCATGACGACGCCGGTCACGGCAGCGTCAAGTCCTACGTCATTGGCTTCGTCCTGTCGGTGATCCTGACCCTGATCCCGTTCGGTCTGGTGATGTACCCGTCGCTGCCGAAGTCACTGACTCTGTGGATCGTACTGGCTTTCGCCGTTATCCAGGTGCTGGTGCACCTGGTGTACTTCCTCCACCTGGACCGTTCCGCCGCGCAGCGTAACAACGTGATTGCGTTTGTTTTCGCCGCGATCGTGATTGTCCTGCTGGTTGGCCTGTCGCTGTGGATCATGTTCAGCATCCACACCAACATGATGGCGAAGTGAGGTAAGTCCGGATGTCCTTTAAGCACTTTATCCAAATCACCAAACCGGGGATCATTTTCGGTAACGTGCTTTCTGTGGCAGGCGGATTTTTCCTGGCCTCCAAAGGGCATGTCGATCTGGCCATTTTCCTGGCCGCGATGATCGGCACGTCCCTGGTCGTGGCTTCCGGTTGCGTGTTCAACAACTGCATCGACCGCGACATCGACCTGAAGATGGAACGCACCAAGAACCGGGTGCTGGTCCAGGGCTTGATCTCCCTGAAACTGGCCCTGGCTTATGCGACCGTCCTGGGTGTCGCCGGCGTTGCGTTGTTGTACAAGGTGGCCAACCCGTTGGCCGCGTTGTTCGCGGTGATCGGTTTTGTCATCTACGTCGGCTTCTACAGCCTGTACCTCAAGCGCAAGTCGGTTCACGGCACGCTGGTGGGCAGTCTGTCGGGGGCGATGCCGCCGGTGATCGGTTACGTCGCAGTCAGCAATAACTTCGACATGGCCGCGCTGACGTTGCTGGTGATGTTCAGCCTGTGGCAGATGCCGCATTCCTACGCCATCGCAATCTTCCGCTTCAACGATTACCTGGCCGCATCGATTCCGGTGCTGCCAGTGAAGCGCGGCATTGAAGTGGCCAAGAAACACATCCTGCTCTACATCCTGGCCTTCCTCGTGGCGACCTTGATGCTGACCTTCAGCGGCTACGCCGGCATGAGCTACCTCGCCGTCGCCGCGGCCATGGGCATGTACTGGCTGTACATGGCCTGGACCGGCTACAAGGCAGTGGATGACACGGTCTGGGCACGCAAGCTGTTCGTGTTCTCGATCTTCACCATTACCGCGTTGAGCGTGATGATGTCGCTGGACTTCAAAGTGCCGGGCGAGTTGTTGCTGACGTACGCGCCTTAAGCGTCGGATGCTGTAAAGAAAAGCCCCGCCTTTCGAGAGAATGGCGGGGCTTTTTGTTGGGGGCGATTCAGGTGGTTCTGAACTCGACCCCCTTTTGCATAACTCTTGGTTGTGCGAAGGATCAGATTGTTTAGGAAAACGGAGTATGGCATTTAGGAAGTCTCCTAATGCCAGCACCTGCTTTGCTCGCTACGGTTCAGCTGGGCCGGGCAGGGATGAATGACCATCTCGGGTCAGGATTAGTATCGTGAAGGGAAATGGAATCAGAGGGCAAGGACGTGCAGGATTTTCAGCGATCTCTATTATTTTCAATCGTGTTGTCGATCACCTTTGGGCCGATTGCCTTGATTATATTGAGGCAGTCCATCTTGCATGGACGATTGAGCGTAAGCGTCCGGCCAACACACCTTTCTGATCCCAACGCTTAGGGCGATGGTGGACACCTATTGTAAGTGGACACC
>NZ_JBWKWT010000026.1:66266-67987 GCF_059422365.1 Pseudomonas sp. GW821-FHT01E10 | reverse complement strand
CAATGGACTTACACCCTGGCCAACGGCACCGATGGCGTTGCCAGTGCCGTGCAATCACTGAAAGCCGGCGAGAGTCACAACGAAGTGTTCACCATCCAGGTCAGCGACGGCCTGGGCGGTGTCGACACCCAGCAAGTGACCGTCACCGTCACCGGCAGCAACGATGCGCCGGTGCTCAGCTTCGCGTCGGGCAACGATGTCGGCGCCGTGCAGGAGGACAGCAGCCTCAGCGTCAGTGGCCAGTTCAGTTCGAGCGACATTGATCACAATGCCACCGCCACTTGGTCGATCAATGGCTCGGCAACTGGAACCTACGGCTCGATCGCCGTCGACGGCAGCGGTCAGTGGACTTACACCTTGGCCAACGGCACCAATGGCGTCGCCAGTGCCGTGCAGTCGTTGCAGGCCGGCGAGAGTCACAACGAAGTGTTCACCATCCAGGTCAGCGACGGCCTGGGCGGTATCGACACCCAGCAGGTGACCGTGACGGTCACCGGCAGCAACGATGCGCCCGTACTCAGCTTCGCGTCGGGCAACGATGCCGGTGCGGTGCAGGAAGACAGCACCCTCAGCGTCAGTGGCCAGTTCAGTTCGACCGACATTGATCATGCGGCCACCGCCACCTGGAGCATCGCCGGGTCCAATACCGGTACTTACGGCTCGATCGCCGTCGACAGCAGCGGTCAGTGGACTTACACCTTGGCCAACGGCACCGATGGCGTCGCCAGTGCCGTGCAGTCGTTGCAGGCCGGCGAGACTCATAACGAAGTGTTCAGCGTGCAGGTCAGCGATGGCCTCGGCGGGGTCGACACCCAGCAGGTGACCGTGACGGTCACCGGCAGCAACGATGCGCCCGTACTCAGCTTCGCATCGGGCAACGATGTCGGCGCGGTGCAAGAAGACACCACCCTCAGCGCCAGCGGCCAGTTCAGTTCAAGCGACATCGACCATGCCGCCACCGCGACCTGGAGCATTGCCGGGTCAAACACCGGCAGCTACGGCTCGATCGCCGTCGACGGCACCGGTCAATGGACGTACACCCTGGCCAACGGCACCGATGGCGTCGCCAGTGCGGTGCAGTCACTGAAGGCCGGCGAGACTCATAACGAAGTGTTCAGCGTGCAGGTCAGCGACGGCCTCGGCGGCGTCGACACCCAGCAGGTGACCGTGACTGTCACCGGCAGCAACGACGCCCCCGTACTCAGCTTCGCCAGCGGCAACGATGCCGGCAACGTGCAGGAGGACACCACCCTTAGCGTCAGCGGCCAATTCAGCTCGAGCGACATCGACCACGCGGCCACCGCCACCTGGAGCATTGCCGGGTCCAATACCGGCACTTATGGCTCGATCGCCGTCGACAGCACGGGCCAATGGACTTACACCCTGGCCAACGGCACCAATGGCGTCGCCAGTGCCGTGCAATCGTTGCAGGCCGGCGAGAGCCATAACGAAGTGTTCACCATCCAGGTCAGCGATGGCCTCGGCGGCGTCGACACCCAGCAGGTGACCGTCACTGTCACCGGCAGCAACGACGCCGCCGTGCTGTCCTCGGCCAATGTCACACTGACCGAAACCAATGCTCCGCTGACTACGGGTGGTAGCCTGACCGTCAGTGATATCGACAGCCCGGAAAGCTTCCACACGCAAACCAACACCGCCGGCAGCTACGGCCAGTTCTCCATCGGCACCGACGGAGCCTGGACCTACGTCGCCAACTCCGC
>NZ_JBWKWT010000026.1:65811-66168 GCF_059422365.1 Pseudomonas sp. GW821-FHT01E10 | reverse complement strand
ACCGCCGGCAGCTACGGCCAGTTCTCCATCGGCACCGACGGAGCCTGGACCTACGTCGCCAACTCCGCCCACAACGAATTCGCCGCCGGCACCACCTACACCGACACCTTTGCCGTGAGCAGTGCCGATGGCACCCTCACTTCGGTCACCGTGCATATCGCCGGCAGCAACGACTCACCGACGATCACTTCCAACGGTGCTGGTGCGACGGCTTCGATCAACGTGGCTGAGAACACCACAGCGGTCACGACGGTGGCAGCGACCGATGCAGACCTGCCGGCACAAACGCTGACCTACAGCATCGTCGGCGGAGTGGATGCCGCGAAATTCTCGATCGTTTCTGGCACAGGCGTGCTG
>NZ_JBWKWT010000026.1:57066-65711 GCF_059422365.1 Pseudomonas sp. GW821-FHT01E10 | reverse complement strand
GCACCCAACTTTGAAGCACCGACTGATTCGGGAACGAACAACGTTTATGACGTGATTGTGCGGGCATCGGACGGCACGCTGTTCGACGACCAGGCGATTGCGGTAACCGTGACGGGCGTCAACGACAACAGCCCGATTATCACCTCCAACGGTGCTGATGCGACGGCTTCGGTCAGCGTGGCGGAGAACACCACGGCGGTCACGACGGTGGCAGCGACCGATGCAGACCTGCCGACACAAACGCTGACCTACAGCATCGTCGGCGGAGTGGATGCCGCGAAATTCTCGATCGTTTCTGGCACAGGCGTGCTGAGCTTTGTCTCTGCACCCAACTTTGAAGCACCGACTGATTCGGGAACGAACAACGTTTATGACGTGATTGTGCGGGCATCGGACGGCACACTGTTCGACGACCAGGCGATCGCGGTAACCGTGACAGGCGTCAACGACAACAGCCCGATTATCACCTCCAACGGTGGTGGTGCGACGGCTTCGATCAACGTATTGGAGAACACCACGGCGGTCACGACAGTGGTGGCGACTGACGCTGATCTACCAGCGCAGACGCTGAGCTACTCGATCCTGAGTACAGCCGGGACGGACTTCAGCAAATTCTCGATCAGTTCGAGTGGGGTGCTGACGTTCAATTCGGCGCCCGATTACGAGAATCCCCAGGATGTCGGTGGAACCGCCGGCGACAACGCCTATGTTGTGAACGTTCAGGTGGCCGACGGTAATGGTGGAATCGACACGCAGACCATTACGGTAAACGTGCAGAACGTCGTTGAGACGCCAGTTGATACCGTGCCGCCGACGGTGGCAGTGACGGGGACGGCCCTAGGGAGTTCGGTCGGTTCAACGTCGACGGTGACATTCCAATTTAGTGAGACGGTGAGCGGTTTCACCCTGTCTGATGTCGCAGTGACGACAACGAGCGGAGTGCCCCGCGGAACCTTCAGTAACTTTACCCAGGTTGATGGCGATACCTACACGGCAATACTGACCAGAACCCAGGGCGGCAGCATAAAAGTCGACGTTGCCGCGAACAGTTACACCGACCTGGCGGGTAATCCTGGTGCGGCTGGCAGCAGTGCCAACCTTCCGGCAGGCGTTGCCGGCGACCCCATCAATCTAGCCCTCAACGTTCCGTTAGCCGATATCAGCGGCCCCGTAACGGTATCCATCAGCGGGGTTCCCTCGGGGTGGGTGTTCAATGCAGGAACCGACAACGGCGACGGCACATGGACCGTGCACACCAACGATCCCGGCGCATTGACTGTGACAGCCCCAAGCGACTTCGTGGGTGCGTTGGTGCTTGACGTCAACATGAACTGGAGCAACAGCGACGGCAGCACCGCCAGCGCGTACGTGTTCAACAACGTCGAAGTCTACGCCCCGGGCGCGCCGATCTTCGCCTTGTCCGCTAACGATAACCTGACCGGCTCGTCAGGTGCCGACACCTTCGTCTTCGCCCAACCGATCGGCAACAACCAGATCTTCAATTTCGATGCCGCTGCGGACAAGATCGACTTGGTCGGCTTCACTGGCATCAACGGCTTTGCAGACTTGAGTATCACTAACGACGCCAACGGCAATGCACTGGTCAGCATAAGCACCGGCCAGACGGTCACTCTCAAAGGTATCGATGCGGCGGACTTGAGCGAAGCGAACTTCCAGTTCGATGTCGATCCGCTCACCAACAACGCCGTTACCCTCACCATTGCCGACGGCGCGATCATGCCGTTCGGTGGCAGTATCCATAACAGCGGCACCATCGAGCTCGGCTCCGCCGGCAGCGCGACCAGCCTTGAGGTTCTGTTCCGTGGCGCGACCTTGACCGGTGGCGGCCAGGTGCTGCTATCCGACAACGCGCAAAACGTGATTTTCGGCGGCAGCGCCGACACCGTACTGAACAACGTCGACAACCGCATTTCCGGCGCCGGCCAGTTGGGTGCCGGGCAGATGGTGCTGATCAATTCGGGGCTGATCATGGCCAGCGGGCTGAACAGCCTGGTGCTCGACACCGGCACCCACACCATCACCAACAGCGGGGTGCTGGAGTCCACGGGCCCAGGCGGCATGACGGTGGCCAGTACGGTCGAAAACACCGGCCACCTGTGGGCCAATGGTGGTGACCTGCGCCTGCTGGCCGACGTGACCGGCGACGGCAGCGCGACCATCGACGGTAACGCGACCCTGACCTTCTCCGGTGCTGCACACGGGTCCGTCGCCTTCCACGGCGAAGGCGCGGGTACGCTGGTGATCGCACAGGCCGAAACAGCGGGCTCGCTGGCCGGCATCCTCGGCCTTGAGAGCAATGACATGCTGACGTTCGGCAATCTCACTTTCGGCGCCAACACCCAACTCAGCTACAACACCAACGCCTCTGGCGCCGGCGGCCTGCTGACAGTGGACGACGGCGTGCATCGGGCCGAGGTGAACCTGTTGGGGCATTACTCGGCGGAAGACTTCCAGGTCACCGACGGCGGCGCGGCCGGCACTCAAGTCAGTTACCACGGAGAATCCAGCGGCACGCTGGTGGGCACCATGCTCGCAGACACGATCAATGGTGGCGACGGCAACGACATCATCGTGGGCCGTGGCGGTGCAGACACGCTCAGCGGTGGCGCGGGAGCCGACGTGTTTGCCTACTTCAACGTGAATGAAGGCGGCGATCATATCCTCGACTACAACTACGCCGAAGGGGACAAAATCGACCTCTCCGCACTGCTCAAGGCCAACTTCGTCGCCGGCACCAGCCAGGTGTCGGACTTTGTCCAAGTGGTGCAGACCGGCAACGACATCACCGTGAAGGTAGACCCTGATGGCGCAAGCAATGGCAAGAATTTCGTCGATGTGGCGGTGCTTGACCACGCTGGTACGCCTGGGCCCGATCTGGTGCGCACCTGGTTCGGGGATGCGGAGCATACGCTGACGGCGTGATATTGGGCTGGAGTTGAGCAGTTGATAATGGTGGTGGAGACCAGGGAAGGTCGAATATGAATTGCACGATACCAACGTGAAATCCAAGCATGACGCGCCCAGAGGGGGGTGTATGTTCCAATGGATGAAGGAACTTTGGGTGGGATCGGATCTGGTCGAGTTTGAGAGCTCGTTCGGACTGGCGGAATCTGTTGAGCGCCTGAAAGCCGCGACCCGGCACTGGGCTATGTTTACGCCTTTTCGAGAAGCGGCCGTGGGAACGGTGACGGAGTCTCGCGTTTCGCTCCAACGTGTCATCCCGATGGTACACAACTCATTCAAGCCACTTTTCGTCGGCCGATTCCAGGTGCGCCAAAACCAGGTCGTGCTAACCGGGCGTTTTGCGCTGCACTGGTCCGTTAAGCTCTTCATGGGCTTCTGGTTCGGGTTTTGTGTGCTTTTTACAGCATTGGCGTTGTTTACCGCCGTACCTGGGCCGCACGCCACATTCATGCCGCTGGAGGGGCTTGCGATGATGGCCTGTGGGATTGGCGTGATGCGGATCTGTATGTGGTTTTCCCGCAACGATCAGGCATGGCTGTCTGAGGTCATTCGCACGGTGCTGAGTAATCAGGTCGCGATTGCATCAAAAGGTTTGCCGCCCAATGAGCTTCGGAGCACCCCAAAGCGGCCACCCACTGTCATCGTGATTGTCACAGCGGTGCTCGCCCTCCAAGGGCTCATGTTCTGCGTTTCTGCCATAACGGATATCCAGCCTTCCCTGGGCGATCCAAGTGGTTCGGTCTTTACCCATTATGCAGACGTTAGACTTCGCTATCTTTCCGTAATCTATGGCGCCGTTATGCTCCCGCTGGCTTTCGACGTTTACCGACAGCGCATGTTCGCCTGGCGAATGGGGTTCCTGGCGCTTTTTGGGGGGGCTGCCCTCCAGGCGCTTGGCTTGCTTGCCCGAGAGGATCTTGGCAATGCGCGTCAAACCATAATCTTCTGCGTCGCCTCCCTGGTGATCACCATCGTCTGGGCGTGTTGGTGGTACGCGCAGCGCGTCCATTTTCACGATTGATCGGGAAAGAGTCGATAGACCGCATGACACGACAGTTATGAAAAAGCCCCGCCAGATAACAATCTGAGCAGGGCTTTTCTTTGCTTAAAGCATACCTGTTACACCCACCTAGCACCCATGAGGGTTAAGCAGAGAAACAAAAAGACGCTGTAGGCCTTGGATTATATGGTGTCCCAGGGCAGGTTCGAACTGCCAACCTTCCCCTTAGGAGGGGGATGCTCTATCCAATTGAGCTACTGAGACACAAGTCGCGCGCAAGGAATGCGCGGCGATGGACGGCGTGCATGTTAACGGGCAGGCCCGCTTTTGTCATGTCGTCCGTAGGGCTTTTTAAGTGTAGGCAGACGCCCCACGGTAGCGTGGCTTTGTTTACCGTGCAAATTGCATCACCGCAAAATGCCATCATTGCAAAATGCAATGCCGGCATTTTGTTAAAATAGCTTAATTCTTTGTTTTTAAAGGATTTAATAGCCGTTAAACTTTTGGCATGCGGGCTGCTTCGACTGTTCTCAAAGAACGAAGGAGATCAGCCCCATGAACAGCGCTCTTTTAGTCGCGAATGCAGTCGCCCTGGCGGTTCTGTTGGGTTTTCAGTTCTTCCCCGCAAACGACGCTGCGATGGTTGCCCAACGCACGCCCCACTACCTTCAGCTGCAAAAAGCGCCTCAATGGGCAGTCACGAGCGATCAACGCAGTTTTGTAAGCCAAGAGGTGAGCCAGGAGAGTCTTCAACCGCGCAGTCTTTTGAACGCTTGGTATTTTGAACCACCTCATCAGGAGCACAGCATGTCCAAATCAGCCGCAGGGTTTCTCATCCTCGCTCTACTGAGTGGCATCCTTCATCTGTCATTAGTCCAGGACACGATCGTCACCCTGCCCCTGATTGCCTGCGGCGTGTTCAGTGCGCTGTTCGTGCTGGCGCTGATCGCCGGGCGCAAGATCAAGTTCGATCCGGTTCTGCGCTGACGCTCAGCAACTCCAGAAGACTGGCAACGGTGACCGCAAGGTCGCCGGAGTTATCGAGTCGACGGATTTGCGTATCACCGATTGTGTCGTCAGCCGTGAACAGCGCATTGCGGCACAGTCTCGCTTCAATTTCTGCCGGGCTTTCACGCCCCCGCCGTAGCAGGCGCTCTCGCAGAACGTCATCCTTGACCGTCAACAGCACCGGCAACAGCGTGGGATAGCGCTGTTGCGCTTCTGTCAGGTGGCCGCGCGAAGCATTGATCAGCACATCGCGTCCTTCCTTGAGCCACTGGTCTATACGCACAGGAATACCGTAATCCAGCCCATTGGCCTGCCACGAAAGCGCGAAATCCCCATTGTTTCTGCGTCGCTCGAACTCTTCGCGGGACACCTCAATGGCGTCTTCGCCGACGGACTCAGCCGAGCGCGTAATAACCCGCCGCACGACTTCACAATTACGCACCCGCAACGGCCCGCGAGCGGCTTCGATGAGGCTGTCCTTGCCGGATCCCGAAGGCCCCATTAAATAAATCAGCCTGCCATCCATCCTGAAATCATCCCATACCGTCCGTCTGCCCTAGTAAATCGGCCATTTGCCACTATCCTGTTAAGGTAAGGAACAAGGATCGAATCCGCATAGCATGCACCTTCAGGCGTCTTCGGGCATCACCTGTCGGGCAAGAGGACGCGGTCAGCGATACGGACTCATGGAATGTTTTCAAACCAGTCCGCATTTCTGATAATAGGTGCTGGCATTAAGCCTTTACCCAGATCAATATTTGTCACAGAATTGACGCCAATGATATGGCTAATTTGAGGCATGATGCGCGCCTCTATCAATTCAGGTTGAACATTTGGTCGGAGTGCTTGTCCTATCTGACATCCTGCGGCCTATCCCGAGAACCGCTCCCCTGAACTAACCGGTTAAATATATGCGCCCATTGAAACAGGCAATTTATTCCAGCCGTACGGCTGACAAGTTCGTCGTACGTCTGCCAGACGGAATGCGTGAACGCATTGCCGAGGTGGCTCGCAATCATCATCGCAGCATGAATTCCGAAATCATCGCGCGTCTTGAGCAGAGTCTTATTCAGGAAGGCGCGTTGGGCGAAGAATTGAGCATGCGCCTGGACAGCCCCGAGCTGTCATTACACGAACGCGAACTGCTGCAACGCTTCCGCCAACTCTCCCACCGCCAGCAAAACGCTCTGGTTTCGCTGATCGCCCATGATGCCGAAATGGCTGCAGACGTTTCCTGATTCATCCTGAAAGCTCAAGCCAGCGTAATTGCTGGCTTTTTTGCCTGAAATTCAGCCCCTCAAAAAAAAACCCGCCGATTGGGCGGGTTCTTTTGAGGTAGAACGTCAGAGCAGAAAAATCGTCGCCAGCCCGAGAAAGATGAAAAAGCCACCACTGTCGGTCATGGCAGTGATCATCACACTCGCGCCCATTGCCGGGTCGCGCCCAAGCCGCGCCAGGGTCATCGGAATCAACACGCCCATCAATGCCGCAAGCAACAGGTTAAGCGTCATGGCGGCGGTCATCACCACGCCCAGGGACCAACTGCCATAAAGCAGGTAGGACACCACGCCAATCACTCCACCCCAGACCACGCCATTGATCAAAGCGACCGCCAACTCCTTGCGCATCAACCTCGACGTATTGCCGGTGCTGACCTGGTCCAGCGCCATGGCCCGAACGATCATGGTGATCGTCTGGTTACCCGAGTTGCCGCCGATACCCGCCACGATCGGCATCAATGCCGCGAGCGCTACCAGCTTCTCGATAGAGCCCTCGAACAGGCCGATCACCCGTGATGCAACGAACGCGGTGATCAGGTTTATCGCCAGCCAGGCCCAACGGTTGCGCAGGGACTTCCAGATTGACGCAAAAATATCTTCTTCTTCGCGCAGACCCGCCATGTTGAGAACTTCGTTTTCGCTCTCTTCACGAATCAGGTCGACCATTTCATCGATGGTCAGACGACCGATCAGCTTGCCGTTCTTGTCGACCACCGGGGCCGAGATCAAGTCGTAACGCTCGAACGCCTGAGCGGCCTCGTAGGCGTCTTCGTCCGGATGAAAACTCACCGGATCGCTGGCCATCACTTCCGAGACCTGTTTATCCGGGTCGTTGACCAAAAGGCGCTTGATCGGCAACACGCCCTTGAGCACGCCGTCGTAATCGACCACGAACAGTTTATCGGTATGGCTTGGCAACTCTTTGAGACGACGCAGGTAACGCAACACCACTTCAAGACTGACATCCTCACGGATCGTCACCATCTCGAAGTCCATCAGCGCACCGACCTGCTCCTCGTCATAGGACAACGCGGAGCGGACGCGCTCACGCTGTTGAGCATCGAGGGTTTCCATCAGCTCGTGGACGACGTCTCGCGGCAGCTCGGAGGCCAGGTCAGCAAGTTCGTCGGCATCCATGTCCTTGGCCGCCGCCAGGAGCTCGTGATCGTCCATGTCGGCGATCAGGGTTTCACGAACCGAATCGGATACTTCGAGCAGAATGTCGCCGTCGCGGTCGGCCTTGACCAACTGCCAGACGGTCAGACGATCGTCCAGTGGCAAGGCTTCAAGGATGTAGGCAACGTCAGCGGAGTGCAGATCATCGAGCTTGCGTTGCAACTCGACGAGGTTTTGCCGGTGAACCAGGTTCTCGACCCGGTCGTGATGCGGACCTTCCTGGCGATGAGTCAGGTCTTCGACCACCCGCTGGCGCTGCAGCAGCTCAACGACTTGAGCAAGGCGGTCCTGCAAGCTTTCCTGCGTTTTCTTTACTTCAACTTCAGACATAGGCGAACTCCACTCCCAGCAGCGGGGCACGCCGGAAGGATCAATCAGTCAATTCATGATTGTAAAAACGGGGTACTGAGTAACTACTGGGTAAGTCCATGGAGGTATTCCACAAGCCCCGGCGGGGCTGACAGGCGCAATGATAACACCGCCTGACGGTTTTAAACGTGAAAAAATCGCGGCTGAAACAAGCGCTTGCGAGACAAACCTGAGCGCTGTCCTGATCCATGGAACTGCGACGACTCATCCTGAAAAGAAAACACACCGCAGTCGAAAAATGTAACGGCTACCCTTGATAAGGACTGTCAAGGAGGACGTCGAATGCCACGGAATGCTGATTATTTTTTGCTTGCCGCCCTGCTCTGCCTGCCGCCCTGGGCGTTTGCTACGACCATCCACCGGTGTGAAGCCCCTGACGGACGCATCACCTTCACGACCTTGAGCTGTACGACCGGAGAAAGCCTTTCGCTTCAGGAAGTACGCACGTTTTTGCCTGGCAGCACGACAGCCCTGATGCCAGAAGCCGAGGTTCGCGAAACATCAAGTATGAAAAACCCAAGGAGAGAGCCGACGGTCGTTGGTCAGCCCGAGGACAAATGTGGAAATCAGCTCAGCGCGAAGGAACGCCGCATCGCGATCATCAATCAGAGAGTGGTTGCCGGCATGAGCCAGCAGGACGTCGAAAGCGCTCTCGGCAAGCCAGACAAAATCAGCACTCGCAATTCAGCCATGAGCTACCGCTACGACAACAAGCGAGGGCGCAGTGCTCACATCGAGTTCGATGAGAAAGGTTGTACCAAAGGAAAAGCCAAATCGCAGACGGCAAAAAGCCCGCGTTAAACGCGGGCTTTTTGGTGTTTGGTGCC
>NZ_JBWKWT010000026.1:0-56968 GCF_059422365.1 Pseudomonas sp. GW821-FHT01E10 | reverse complement strand
CACTCGACAGGATTCGAACCTGTGACCGCTCGGTTCGTAGCCGAGTACTCTATCCAGCTGAGCTACGAGTGCATTTGTGTTTTTATACCAGATCACAACTGGTTGAAGCCAAGTTACTCACATTGCTGCAAACAACTCTTAAATGGTGCACTCGACAGGATTCGAACCTGTGACCGCTCGGTTCGTAGCCGAGTACTCTATCCAGCTGAGCTACGAGTGCATTTGTTGCCGCGCATTATAGGCCGTTAAATCTTTTTGTAAAGCACTTTTTCTAGTAATTTCAACAACTTACCGAAGAAGCCAGATTACAACGTACTAAACAAATAATGGCGGAGAACGGGGGATTCGAACCCCCGACACCCTTTTGAGGTGTACTCCCTTAGCAGGGGAGCGCCTTCGGCCACTCGGCCAGCTCTCCGCAACACGGGGCGTATATTAACCAGCTTTATCCCCGTTTGCAAACATAAAAAACGATAAAAATTAATGGCTTGGTTCTTCGTCCTTCTCTTTCTTGATACGCAGGTAAATTTCCTCACGGTGCACAGCCACCTCTTTCGGGGCGTTGACACCAATACGCACTTGATTTCCTTTAACGCCGAGCACGGTCACGGTGATTTCGCCATCACCAATAATCAGGCTTTCTGCGCACCGACGAGTCAGAATCAGCATACCTTTCTCCTCACGCATTTCATTTCAGGGACAACAGTCTGCAAAAAAAAGGCATTCGACCTACAACCGAAAAGGTCGCAGCCCTACATGCCTGAGTATTGACTAGCGCGAGCAAAAGAACAGTTTTGGTACGCACCATTCAAAAAAACGAAGGGCGCGGTCAGACCGCGCCCTTCGGGGGGAACGCATTACTCGCCCTGTCGGGCCGGCGCGTCCAGTTCGAAAGCTGTGTGCAGGGCGCGCACAGCCAGTTCCAGGTACTTCTCTTCGATCACCACGGACACCTTGATTTCCGAAGTCGAGATCATCTGGATGTTGATGCTTTCTTTGGCCAGGGATTCGAACATGCGGCTGGCCACGCCTGCGTGGGAGCGCATGCCGACACCAACGATCGAGACCTTGGCAATCTTGGTGTCGCCAACGACTTCACGGGCACCGATCTCGCGAGCGGTGTTTTCCAGCACGGATTGCGCCGCCTGGTAGTCGTTACGGTGTACGGTGAAGGTGAAGTCGGTGGTGTTATCGTGCGCAACGTTCTGCACGATCATGTCGACTTCGATGTTCGCGGCGCTGATCGGGCCGAGAATCTTGAACGCCACGCCCGGGGTGTCTGGCACGCCACGGATGGTCAGCTTGGCTTCATCGCGGTTGAAAGCGATGCCGGAAATGATCGGCTGTTCCATGGTTTCCTCTTCATCAATAGTAATGAGGGTGCCCGGACCCTCCTTGAAGCTGTGCAGTACGCGCAGCGGAACGTTGTACTTGCCGGCGAACTCGACCGCACGGATCTGCAACACCTTGGAACCGAGGCTGGCCATTTCCAGCATCTCTTCGAAGGTGATCTTGTCCAGACGCTGAGCCACGGACACCACACGCGGGTCGGTGGTGTAGACGCCGTCGACGTCGGTGTAGATCTGGCATTCGTCAGCCTTCAGGGCTGCCGCCAGCGCCACGCCAGTGGTGTCGGAACCGCCACGACCGAGCGTGGTGATATTGCCGTGCTCGTCGACGCCCTGGAAACCGGCGACAACCACCACACGACCGGCCTTCAGGTCACCGCGAATCTTCTGGTCATCAATCTGCAAGATACGCGCTTTATTGTGCGCGCTATCCGTCAGAATCCGTACCTGGTTGCCGGTGTACGACACCGCTGGCACGCCACGCTTGATCAGCGCCATGGCCAACAGTGCAATCGTCACCTGCTCACCGGTGGAAACGATCACATCCAGTTCGCGTGGAACCGGTTGGCCGTCGCCACTGATTTGCTTGGCCAGATCGATCAGACGGTTGGTTTCGCCGCTCATTGCAGACAGCACAACCACCAGGTCATCGCCCGCATCGCGGAATTTCTTAACCTTGTCGGCGACCTGCTCGATTCTCTCGACAGTGCCGACTGAGGTGCCTCCAAATTTCTGTACGATCAAAGCCATTTCAAAGCCGCCTCTGCCCATGAAGGGCGCCCAATAAATCACTCAAACAGCGTTCTGGCCCGCTACTAGACCGCGGGCCAGGCACACTGCCTTATAAACCCTGCTCTACAAATGGAACAGTCAGGGCCAATGCGGCATCCAGTGCGCCAGCGTCAGTACCACCGCCCTGCGCCATGTCTGGACGACCACCGCCCTTCCCGCCCACTGCCGCAGCAGCCTGCTTCATCAAATCACCGGCTTTGAGTTGGCCAGTCAGGTCTTTGGTCACGCCTGCAACCAGAACGACCTTTTCCTCATGGACACTGCCGAGCAGGATCACTGCGCGGCCGAGTTTGTTTTTCAGTTGATCGACCAGCGCCAGCAGCGCCTTGCCGTCCTGACCGTCCAGACGCACGGCCAGCACTTTCACGCCTTTGACGTCCAGGGCAGAAGCCGACAGATCGTCGCCCGCCGCGCTGGCCGCCTTGGCCTGCAACTGCTCGAGTTGCTTCTCCAGCAGACGGTTGCGCTCCAGCACAGCCGACAGCTTGTCGATCAGGTTATCGCGGCTGCCCTTGACCAGGTTGGCCGCTTCCTTGAGTTGTTCTTCTGCGGCATTCAAGTAGGCCAGTGCCGCGGCACCGGTGACTGCCTCGATACGACGCACACCCGAAGCCACACCGCCTTCGCTGATGATTTTCAGCAGACCGATGTCGCCGGTACGGGTGGCGTGAATACCGCCGCACAGCTCGACGGAGAAATCGCCCATGCTCAGCACACGAACGCTGTCGCCGTACTTCTCGCCGAACAGCGCCATGGCGCCTTTCTGCTTGGCGGTTTCGATGTCGGTTTCTTCGGTTTCAACTTCGGAGTTCTTGCGAATCTCGGCGTTGACGACGTCTTCCAGCGCCTTCAACTGCTCAGGCTTGATCGCTTCGAAGTGGCTGAAGTCAAAGCGTAGACGCTGACTGTCGACCAACGAGCCTTTCTGCTGAACGTGCTCGCCCAGCACCTGACGCAATGCAGCGTGCAACAAGTGAGTTGCCGAGTGGTTCAGCGACGTCGCATGGCGCACTTCGGCATCGACGTGAGTCTCCACCGGAGCACCTACGATCAGGCTGCCCGAATCCAGCACACCGTGGTGCAGGAACGCACCGCCGGTCTTGGTGGTGTCGCGCACGTCGAAACGCGCAGCGCCAGCCTGGAGGAAGCCGCAATCACCAATCTGACCACCGGATTCGGCATAGAACGGCGTCTGATCGAGAACGACGACGCCCTCTTCGCCTTCGCTCAGTACGTCAACCGATTGCCCTTCTTTATAGAGAGCAACGATTTTGGCGGAACCGCTGTGAGCGGTGTAACCGGTGAACTCGGTGGCCACATCAACCTTGACCAGGCTGTTGTAGTCCATGCCGAAGGAGCTGGCGGAGCGGGCACGCACGCGCTGGGCTTCCATCTCGCGCTCGAAGCCTGCTTCGTCGATGGTCAGGCTGCGCTCACGGGCGATGTCGCCGGTCAGGTCCATCGGGAAACCGTAGGTGTCGTAAAGCTTGAACACCACGTCGCCCGGCACCACGTCGCCTTTGAGTTCGGCCAGATCCTGCTCGAGGATCTTCAGGCCCTGCTCCAGAGTCTTGGCGAATTGCTCTTCTTCGGCCTTCAGCACGCGCTCGATGTGCGCCTGCTGGGATTTCAGTTCAGGGAACGCTTCGCCCATCTCGGCGACCAGGGCTGCAACGATCTGGTAGAAGAAGCTGCCCTTGGCGCCCAGTTTGTTGCCGTGACGGCAAGCGCGACGAATGATCCGGCGCAGTACATAACCGCGACCTTCGTTGGACGGCAGCACGCCGTCGGCAATCAGGAAGCCGCAGGAACGGATGTGGTCAGCCACGACTTTCAGGGAAGCCTGATTGTCGTTGGTGCAACCGATGGCCTTGGCCGATGCGCTCAGCAGGCTCTGGAACAGGTCGATTTCATAGTTCGAGTGAACGTGCTGCAGCACGGCACTGATCCGCTCAAGACCCATGCCGGTGTCCACCGACGGGGCTGGCAACGGGTGCAACACGCCATCGGCGGTGCGGTTGAACTGCATGAACACGTTGTTCCAGATTTCGATGTAACGGTCGCCGTCTTCTTCCGGCGAGCCCGGTGGGCCACCCCAGATGTCGGCGCCGTGATCGTAGAAGATCTCGGTGCAAGGACCGCACGGGCCGGTATCGCCCATGGTCCAGAAGTTGTCGGAAGCGTACGGCGCGCCCTTGTTGTCGCCGATGCGAACCATGCGCTCGGCCGGTACACCGACTTCTTTGGTCCAGATGTCGTAGGCCTCGTCATCGCTGGCGTAGACGGTCACCCAGAGCTTTTCTTTCGGCAGGTTCAGCCATTTGTCGGAGGTCAGGAACGTCCAGGCAAAGGTAATGGCGTCACGCTTGAAATAATCACCGAAGCTGAAGTTACCCAGCATTTCGAAGAAGGTGTGGTGACGGGCGGTATAACCGACGTTTTCCAGGTCGTTGTGCTTGCCGCCGGCACGCACGCATTTCTGGCTGCTGACGGCGCGGGTGTACGCGCGCTTTTCCTGGCCCAGGAAGCAGTCCTTGAACTGGTTCATCCCCGCGTTAGTGAACAGCAGGGTTGGGTCGTTGCCCGGAATCAAAGAGCTGGAGGCTACACGGGTGTGGCCTTGCTCTTCGAAGAAGCGAAGGAAGGCTTCACGGATTTCTGCGCTTTTCATTAGGTTCTTCCACGGAGGCTGCGGCCAAAGGCCTGTGCGAAACGTCAACAGACGAAGCGACGGCAAAGGGCCGCATTATATCGGCCCTGCGCGCGGGGTACAGCGTGTTTATACGATAGAAACGGTCAATTGGACCGCTAACGCGATCAGATGCGGGAAAACTCGACGAATGTAGCGACGACCTGCTCGATTTGCGTACGGTTGACGTCCATGTGCGTGACCATTCGCAGACGAGCGGCAGCGCTGAGCTTGACCCCACGTGTCGCGGCGAAGGCCTTGATCGCTTCGGCCTTGTCGCCCATTTTCACGTAAACCATGTTGGTCTGCACTGGCTCGACCTCATACCCCGCCGCTCGCAGGCCTTCGGCCAGCCATTGTGCGTTGGCATGGTCGTCGGCCAGGCGCTGAACATTATTATCCAGCGCATACAGCCCCGCCGCCGCGAGAATCCCGGCCTGGCGCATGCCGCCACCGACCATCTTGCGCAAACGCCGAGCCTTGGCGATCAACTCGACCGAGCCGCACAGCACCGAACCGACTGGCGCACCCAGGCCTTTGGAGAGACAGACCGACACCGAATCGAAATGCTGAGTGATCTCCCGGGCATCGACACCCAGCTTGACCGCCGCGTTGTAGAGCCGCGCGCCATCCAGATGCAGCGCCAGGCCATGCTCACGAGTGAAGCGGCGAGCCTGGGCCAGGTACTCCAGCGGCAGCACCTTGCCCTGCATGGTGTTTTCCAGTGCCAGCAAACGGGTGCGCGCGAAGTGGAAGTCGTCCGGTTTGATCGCGGCGGCGACTTGCGCCAGGTCCAGCGAACCATCGGCTTGCACTTCCAGCGGCTGCGGCTGGATCGAACCGAGCACCGCCGCGCCACCACCTTCGTACTTATAGGTGTGGGCCTGCTGACCGACAATGTATTCGTCACCGCGCTCGCAGTGGGCCATCAAGCCCAGCAGGTTGCTCATGGTGCCCGTTGGAACAAACAGCGCCGCGGCAAAACCCAGTCGTGTTGCCAGCTCGGCTTCCAGACGATTGACCGTCGGATCTTCGCCATAAACGTCGTCACCGGTGGCGGCATTGGCCATCGCGTCGAGCATCCCTGCGGTCGGTTGGGTGACGGTGTCGCTGCGAAGATCGATAACACTCATGAATCTGGCCTCGGTAAACAGGGGAAAAATCCGTTTCGGAAAGGAATTACTGCGGTCATGCCGACAATTAATCAAGCCTTGAACGAGGAAAAGAGGCTGTATGCCTTCGGAAAAGCCGATAGCAATCATCAGAAAGCAGCCGTGCACGCCCCATAAATATGTGTTAAAAACGCTTCGCCGCCAAACAATCTGGCGGCAAAACGTTCTCAGGGCGGGGTGTAATTCCCCACCGGCGGTAATTGCGCGCAATGCGCATAGCCCGCGAGCGCTTGGCGACAGGCACGGCAATGGCTGTGATGGCGGCAAGGTCAGCAGACCCGGTGTGATCCCGGGGCCGACGGTCATAGTCCGGATGAAGAGAGAACGGGATTGACGCCGCCCAGGTTCCGTACCAAAGCGCCGTCCGCAGACACGTGTGCCTGCGTACCCTTAAATCCCATTCGATTCATAACGCCCTGTTTTTCACACAAACAGGAGTCAGAACATGCAACCCACCGCAATCGATAGCAAAAGCAAAAACCATCAGGGCGAGCGCGTCGCGTTCATCCAGGCCTGCTGGCACAAGGAAATCGTCGATCAGAGCCGTAAAGGCTTCGTCGCTGAAATGATTGCCCAGGGTTATCAGGAGTCGGACATCGATTTCTTCGAAGTCGGTGGCGCCTTTGAAATTCCGCTGCACGCCAAGTTGCTGGCCAAGTCCGGTCGTTATGCCGGCATCGTCGCCGCGGGCCTGGTGGTCGATGGCGGCATCTATCGCCACGAATTCGTCGCCCAGTCGGTGATCAGCGGCCTGATGCAGGTTCAGCTGGAAACCGAAGTGCCAGTGTTCTCGGTGGTTTTGACCCCGCACCACTTCCACGCCGGTGAAGAACACCAGAAGTTCTTCTTCGAGCATTTCGTGCATAAAGGTCAGGAAGCGGCGAAGACGTGTGCAGATACGCTGCACAAGACTCGCGCATTGCGCCGCAGCGAGCCTCGCGCGGTAGCCGTCTAGTTAGACGATCGTTCCCGCGCTCTGCGTGGGAACGATCACTCCACGACAGTCAGACCAGGTTTTCGTCGGTGGTCGGTACGATCAGGATGCCGGCGCGCAGGCCGTTCTTGACCCTGGGGTTCGGGAAGATGATCCGGGCGCCCTGCTCTTCGATGATCCAGCGGGTATTGGCGATATCCTCGGCCAGCACATAACCCACTTTCAATTCCGAAAAGTTTTCGATGTCCGCCGGCAGGTTCAGGCGGAAGTTATCGCTGTGCTTGATCACTTCCCGGGCCACGCTGAACAACTGCAACCCTTCCAGCCCTTCATCGGTCATTGGCGGCTCGGTGCCTTCGATGATCTGCTTCAGGCGGGTTTCCAGCAGGCTGACGTTGACCCCTTCGTTCTGCCCGAAGGGCCGGGCCTTGCCCAGCTCCAGGGTGAAGGACTCGGCATCGAGCTTGTCGTAGGTGTAGGAGCTGAAGACGATGGAGGGTTTGTTCTGCAACAGCACCGCTTCCATGCCGGCGGCGCGCAAGCGAGCCAGCTCCTGGCGTGAATGCTGACGGCCTTCTTTCCAGGGGTACAGGGCGAACTGCTCGATTTTCGAGCCACGGATCGCCGTGTGCAGGTCGTAGTGCAGACGGTCGCGGTCCGGCAGGCTGAAGAACGTCGCCGCCAGCCGCTCCAGCTCACAAGCGCGCAAGGCCTCGGAACCGCTGCTTTGTTCGTGACGGCCGTTGAACAGCCGATTGACGTCCTGCTCGATGAAACGCTCACCGCGACGGATGGCCTCGGGATTGCCGAACAGGAACAGAATACGGGCGCGCGGCTTCAAGTCACCGCGGGCGATGTCATGCAATAGGCGATCGAGCAGCTCGATCGGCGCTGTTTCGTTGCCATGGATACCGGCCGACAGCAGCAGGTCCAGGCCATTGTCGCGAGCTTCAGGTGGCCGGACTTCCAGCGCACCTTCGCTCAACCAGCGCATCCGTACGCCTTCGACAGTCAGTTGAGTCTTCTCCGCCGGTTCGCGGCCGGCGAGGGTCAGTTCAAGCAGTTTGCCGAGGGCGAGCATAGAGCGGTTTCCTTAGTGGTCGTGATTGCAATCCGGGCCGTGCACGTGGTCCTCATCATCACCGAGATCGGCCGGTTCCATCTCCAGTTGCAGACTTACCAGATTAGTCGCCAATGGGCGCAGCAGCAGGTTGGCGTATTCAGCGTCACCCTCTTCGACGTCCACGCCGATCAGCAGCTGGCCACGGCCGTCCTGCTGGATCCACAGCTCTTTGCCTTGCCACATGACCGCGACGCGGGTGCAGGAAGTTTCCAGTTGCGTGCCGTCGGTGTCTTCAAGGATCAGCTGCAGGGTATCGCTCATGTATTTACGCTCTCATCTGGAGATTAAGCGGCGCGCTTGCCATTCATATAAAAAGCCAAAGCGCGCCGACTATCAATTGATCTGGAATGGATAAACCGCGCCCAGTTTAAGGATTTGCGTCAGTTCATCCAGTGCCGTCCGGCACTCAAGCAACAATTGCGGGTCCGCCAGATCGTTTTCGGTCATGCGGTCGCGGTAGTGCTTTTCGACCCACTCGGTCAATGTGCCGTACAACGGAGCCGTCATGATAACCCCTTGGTTGACGGCCGCCAGTTCGGTTTCGTTGAGGGCGACGCGCAACCGCAGGCAAGCCGGGCCACCGCCGTTCTGCATGCTCTGCTTGAGATCGAAGACTTTCACTTCGCGGATCAGGCCGCCAGAGCTGGTCAGGCCTTGCAGGTACTGCCAGACGCGTTCGTTGCCATGGCATTCTTCCGGCACGATCAACAACATGGAGCCGTCAGGACGCGACAGCAGTTGGCTATTGAACAGGTAGGAACGAACGGCGTCTTCCACAGTGACCGCGGAACGCGGTACGCAGATCGACTGAAATTTCCCACCGACTTTTGCCAGTTTACCTTGCAGCTCAGCGAGCATCTGGTCGGTGTCGAGGAAGGCGTCCTCGTGATAGAACAGCACCTCGCCGTTGCCCACGGCGATCACGTCGTTATGGAACACGCCCTGATCGATCACCGAAGGGTTCTGCTGGGCGTAGACCACGCCGTCATCGCTCAAGCCATGCAGGCGAGCGACGGCCTGGGAGGCTTCGAGGGTCTGGCGCGCCGGGTACTTCTGCGGGGACGGATAACGGGTGTCGAACGCGCTACGACCGAACACGAAAAACTCGACGCCGGCTTCACCGTAGTCACGGCAGAAACGGGTGTGGTTGGCCGCGCCTTCGTCACCGAACTGCGCCACGGCCGGCAACGCGGCGTGGTGAGCAAAGTGTTTCTGGTCAGCGAACATCGCGCCCAGCACGCGACTGGTGGTCGGGTGCTCGATGCTGCGGTGGTATTTGCAGTTCAGGTTAGCGGCGGTGAAATGCACACGACCGTCGGCGGTGTCGGCACTCGGGCTGACCGTGGCGGCGTTGGCCACCCACATGCTCGACGCCGAGCAACTGGCAACCAGCAGCGGCATCGCGTCTTTGGCGGCTTGCTCGATCACTTGCGCGTCGGTGCCACTGAAACCCAAGCGACGCAGGGCGGCTACGTCAGGGCGTTCCTGTGGTGCGAGCACGCCTTGCTGAAAGCCCATATCCATCAGCGCTTTCATTTTCGCCAGACCTTGCAGCGCCGCTTCCTTCGGGTTCGAGGATTGCTGGCTGTTGCTCTGGGAGGCGACGTTGCCGTAGGACAGGCCACCGTAGTTATGGGTCGGCCCCACTAGACCGTCAAAATTGACTTCAAAGGATTTCATCAGCGAGGCTCCACAAGAATCTGTTGTTATAGGCTGCTACAAGGGTCTGTCTTACGACATGCGCACGCCGGGCGTAAGGGCCGCTGGCAAGGTCAGGCTCGGGGTTTCCAGCGAGGCCACCGGGTACGCGCAGTAATCCGCCGCGTAGTAGGCGCTGGCGCGATGGTTGCCCGAGGCGCCGACGCCGCCGAATGGCGCGCTGCTCGCCGCACCGGTCAGCTGCTTGTTCCAGTTGACGATACCGGCGCGGCTTTCCAGCCAGAATTGCTGATAACGCGCTTCGGAATCCGACAACAGGCCGGCCGCCAGGCCATATGCGGTGTCGTTGGCTTCAGCGATCGCCGCTTCAAAATCAGCGTAGCGGATCACTTGCAGCAGCGGGCCGAACAGCTCTTCGTCTGGGCGATCGGCAACCGCTGTCACGTCCAGAATGCCCGGGGTCAGCAACGCAGCCTGAGCCTGGGGCTGAGTCATTTCCAGCAGCGCCACGGCGCCGTTGGCCAGCAGATGCTCTTGCGCTTCCATCAGGGCTTTCGCAGCACCGAGGGAAATCACCGAGCCCATGAACGGTGCTGGTTGCTGATCGAACGCACCGACTGAAAGGGTCGAGCTGACCGCCACCAGACGCGCCAACAGCGTATCGCCCCAGGCGCCTTGCGGCACCAGCAAGCGACGGGCGCAGGTGCAACGCTGGCCGGCAGAAATGAACGCCGACTGAATGATGGTGTAAACGGCCGCATCGAGATCAGCGACCTGATCCACCACCAGCGGGTTATTACCGCCCATTTCCAGCGCGAGAATTTTGTCTGGACGACCGGAAAACTGCTTGTGCAGATGATTGCCGGTACGGCTGGAACCGGTGAAGAACAGACCGTCGATGCCTGGGTTCGCCGCCAGGGCGATACCGGTTTCGCGAGCACCTTGCAGCAGGTTCAGCACGCCGGCCGGCAGACCGGCTTCGATCCAGCACTTGACCGTCAGTTCGGCGACTTTCGGTGTCAGTTCGCTGGGCTTGAACAGCACACTGTTACCGGCCAGCAGCGCCGGCACGATGTGACCGTTCGGCAAGTGACCAGGGAAGTTGTAAGGACCGAACACCGCCACTACACCGTGCGGCTTGTGACGCAATACAGCGGTGGCGTCGCCCAACGGGCTGCTCTTCTCGCCGGTGCGTTCGCGGTAGCTCTGTACCGAGATGGCAATCTTGTTGACCATGCTGGTGACTTCAGTCGCCGCTTCCCACAAGGGTTTGCCGGTTTCTTCACCGATGGTGCGAGCCAGTTCGTCGGCGTGATTCTTCAGCGCGGCGGCAAAGGCTTCCAGCACACTGATGCGCTCTTCCAGGGTACGACGGGCCCAGCCCGGGAATGCCTGACGCGCGGCTTGCACGGCCGACTCGACCTGAGCAGCAGTGGCGCCTTCGCCGGCCCACAGCACTTGCTGGGTCACCGGGTTGACCGATTGAAAGCTTTCACCCTGGCCGGCCAGCCATTCACCAGCGATGTATAGCGAATTCATTATTTCGACTCCCGAGCTGCAGACAACGGAACGGCGCGTACTTGATCGCCAGCGTTGAGTTGAAGACGTTTGGCGGTCAGCGGATCAACCACCAACGTGCCAGCGGCGAAGCGTGCTGGCGCGGCAGTGATCCGGCAGTCTTCGCGCTTGCGGTTATGGATCAGGAACGGCGTGGCGTCATCACCCGGGGTGCCGATGGCCAGCACCAGCGCCTGGCTGTCGCGCACTGCGCGGATCTTGGCGGTTTCGCACTCCACCGCAGGGCCTGCGTCGAAAATGTCGACGTAGCCTTGGTAACTGAAACCTTCACTTTTGAGCATCGCCAGGGCCGGCTCGGTGTCCGGGTGAACCTGGCCAATCACGTTGCGCGCGTCTGGCGACAGGAAGCAGGTGTACAGCGGGAATTTCGGCATCAGTTCGGCGATGAACGCCTTGTTGCCCACGCCAGTGAGGTAGTCGGCCTGGCTGAATTCCATCTTGAAGAAATGCCGGCCCAGGCTTTCCCAGAACGGTGAACGCCCGGCTTCGTCGGACATGCCGCGCATCTCGGCGATGATCTTGTTGCCGAACAGTTGCGGGAACTCGGCGATGAACAGCAGCCGCGCCTTGGCCAGCATGCGGCCGTTGAGGCCACTGCGGTAATCGGCGTGCAGGAACAGCGAGCACAGTTCAGAGTTGCCGGTCAGGTCGTTGGCCAGGAACAGCGTCGGAATTTCGCGGTAGATATTCAGCTCTTGCGAGGCACTGACCGTCAGGCCCACCCGGAAGTTGTACCAAGGCTCACGCAGGCCGACGGCGCCGGCAATCGCGGAAATACCCACCACGCGGCCATTGTCGTCTTCGAGTACGAACAGGTAGTCCGCATCGCCCCGCCCGGCTTCGCCGCGGAAGGTTTTCTCGGCCCAGCCAACCCGATGGGCCAGACGCTCTTCGTTGGCCGGCAAAGTGGTCAGGCCGGTGCCGGTGCTGCGGGCCAGGTCGATCAGAGCGGGTAAATCGCTGCTGCGTACGGGACGAACGATCATGCTATCTCCTCAAACGGGCCGCTTGCGCCACCCGCGAAATTTCGCTGCTTTCCAGACATTTCTCTCCAGGAAGCAGGCGTCAAACCGCCACCAGGCGCACGCTGGCACCTTCACCGACGCCCAAGGCTTCGGCCGCTTCAAGATCCAGGGTCACCGGTTTGCCCGGCGCGTAATCGAGCTCGAGCAACACGGCGCGGTAATCCTGCAACTGGGCATTGGCCACCAGATACTGACGACCGGCGCCTTTGACCGGCTCACCGATTTTCACCGGGACCACACGGCTCTGGGCGATCGAACGGATCCCCGAGACGCGGGCATGCAGAGTCGGGCCACCATCGAAAATATCGATGTAGTGATCGGTCTCGAAGCCTTCGCGCATCAGGATGTCGAAGGTGATTTGCGCCCGCGGGTGCACCTGGCCCATCGCCTCTTGAGCGGAGTCCGGCAGCAACGGCACGTAGATCGGGTAATGCGGCATCAGCTCGGCGAGGAACGTGCGGCTCTTCAAACCGCACAGACGCTCGGCTTCGGCGTAGTTGAGGTCGAAGAAGTTGCGACCGATGGCATCCCAGAACGGCGAGTCGCCATTTTCATCGCTGTAACCGACGATCTCGGTCACCACGGAATCAGCAAAGCGCTCCGGATGGCTGGCCACGAACAACAGACGGCCTCGGGAGTTGAGCTCCGCCCAAGGCGTGCCCACCAACTCCCTCTGCACGTAGAAACTGGTCAGCAAGCTGTTGCCGGTCAGGTCGTGGCACTGGGAGAGCACGTGGATCTTGTTGTGAATCTTCAGCTCGCGGGAGGCGTGCACGAACGTTTCGTTTCGAAAGCTGTAGAACGGCTCGGAATAACCGGCCGAGGCAACGATGGCCGAACAACCGACCAACTTGCCAGTGGCGGTGTCTTCGAGCACGAAGAAATAGCTCTCTTCACCGTTGAAGCTCACTTCGGCGGCGAACGAGGCTTCGCTTGCGGCGATCTTGTCGCTCAGGCGTTCAACGTCATCCGGCAAGGAAGTGACACCAATCGGGCTGTCCGCAGCCAGACGCTGTACCTCGCCCAGATCAGCCATTTGCGCGGGGCGCATCACCAGCATGGTGTCACTCCTTTCTTAACATCAGGTTGGCGAATTGCGCCAACTCAGGGAAAAAAATGCCGGGCAGGCCCGGCACAGGAAATAATCTCAACGCCTATCTATTACGATAGGCGCTGAGGAGCACTGTATGAATCAGGCTTGCGTCAGCTTGGCCACGGCGCGTTCGAAGCGGTCCAGACCGGCATCGATATCGGCGTCTTCAACCACCAGGCTTGGCGCGAAACGAATCACGTCCGGGCCGGCTTGCAGAATCATCAAGCCTTCACGCTCGGCGGCGTTGAAGATGTCCTTGGCCTTGCCTTTCCAGGCATCGGCCAGCACGCAACCGAGCAGCAGGCCCAGGCCACGGACCTGAGTGAAGAGGCCGTATTTCTCGCCGATCTGCTCAAGACGGGTCTTGAACTTGTCGTGCTTGGTTTTGACACCGTTCAGCACTTCGGGCGTGTTGATCACGTCGATCACTGCTTCAGCGACCGCGCATGCCAGCGGGTTACCGCCGTAGGTGGTGCCATGGGTGCCGACGACCAGGTGTTTGGCCAGGTCTTCGGTGGTCAGCATCGCTGCGATCGGGAAACCACCGCCCAGGCTCTTGGCGCTGGTCAGGATGTCCGGGGTCACGCCGTAATGCATGTAGGCGAACAGCTCACCGCTGCGGCCCATGCCAGTCTGGACTTCGTCGAAGACCAGCAGCGCGTTGTGCGCATCGCACAGTTCACGGGCGCCTTGCAGGTAAGACAGCTCGGCCGGCAGTACGCCGCCTTCGCCCTGGATCGGCTCCAGCACCACCGCGCAGGTCTTGTCGGAAACAGCGGCTTTCAGCGCGGCCAGATCGTTGTAAGGCACGTGGGTGATGCCGGTGATCTTCGGACCGAAGCCGTCGGAATACTTCGACTGGCCACCGACGTTCACGGTGAACAGGGTACGGCCGTGGAAGCTGTTGAGCGCGGCAACGATTTCGTACTTCTCGGTACCGAAACGGTCATGGGCCACGCGACGGGCCAGCTTGAAAGCGGCCTCGTTGGCTTCGGCGCCGGAGTTGCAGAAGAACACACGATCGGCAAACGTAGCGTCGACCAGCTTATGGGCCAGGCGCAAGGCCGGCTCATTGGTGAACACGTTGGACACGTGCCACAGCTTGTTCGCCTGTTCGGTCAAGGCAGCGACCAGCGCCGGGTGCGCATGGCCCAGTACGTTAACGGCAATCCCGCCGGCGAAGTCGATCAGCTCGCGGCCAGTCTGGTCCCAGACACGGGAACCGGCGCCACGCACAGGAATGAAAGCGGCAGGCGCATAGTTGGGAACCATTACCTGGTCAAAATCGGCGCGTTCTACCGCAGCGTGCTCAACGGACATCGGAGTCTCCTGATGAGGAACACTCGCCTGAAACTGGCGAGCGATGAGGGGATTGTAAGGACAGTTTTCAGCCCGGCCTTGCCGCCAAGCGACAACTTCTTATAGCGCAAACACCGGTTTTGCCCGGGTTTACGGCAATGCGACATATAGGGTCGCAAAGGCGCAGTTTAAACCGCCGGCACAGGTTATAGGCAGGCTTGTCGACCGATGCGGTAAATATGTACCGCACGCAGTGCTTCATCGTCTGTTTTGCTGGCGACTCATCCAAACGCTAAGGGAATAGCGCATGAGCCAACTCGAAAACGATCACCCTTCTGCCGCAGGCGACGATCACTTCGTCACGCAGCCGGATGATCATTACCATCACCTGTTCAACAATCTGCCCGCCTGGGCACTAGAGACATCGCTTGAAACCCGCAGCGCTCTCAAGAACACCACGCTTGCGACTCCCCAATGGCATAGCACCGCGACACCTTCACAGCATGCCTCGCTGAAAAAGCTCAGCCAGGAACACTGGCACCATCGAAATCGTCTGGATTCAAAGCTGTCCACGCTGAAAAACCCACGGGCATTTGCCGAACCCCTTCTCATCGCGGCCCTGAAAACCCGGTTTGGTCTGGAACTGGACGTCAAGACCACCTTCCTGCGCCTGTACATCCCACAAACCGTGACCCTGTTCAAAATCAACACCGGGGCCGCCCGCACCTGGACGGTATCGCTGCTCGATGCCGCGCTGCATAACTTCCAGGAATCGGAAACAGCCGCAGATGCCTTCGAATCCGCTTCGACCTTCATTACCGAGCCGTCGTCCACAGGGCAGTTCGAAACGTTGCCGGCGATCAAGCACAAAATCACGGTCCAGGCCTTCGCCCGGCTATGCCGTGAACTCGATATCGGTGGCCAGTACACCGCGTATCTCAAGGAATTTGTGGGGCTGACCAACCCGTTGGCCGGTGCCGCGTTGAAATCCAGCACGATCAGCCTGAACAAGGCCGCACTCAGGTCGGCGCTGCAGATGGCACACATCCGCAAGGATATTCCAGATGATGCGCACCTCGCGCTCCTGCGCATGGTTGAAGGAGGTTCGAGGGCGCGACTCAATGGCCAGCCGCTCTATGGCCACGACCTGACCCTGATGTCATCCTCGCTGACCGGCATTGTCATTTTCGCGCCGAGCCTTGAGCGGGCACGCAAGAGTACGCGGCTCATTGCCTATATTCCCGATGACCCAGAACATCCGCTCAAGCAATACCCCGACACGCTGGCGTTCATGACCGATCTGACCCGCAAGCTGCGGACAGCCGCTTATCAAGCGTTCTTCAGCCGGTTCGTCGAGCACAAGGAACGCGGACACTTTTTCGCCGATCTCAACAGCCGCCTCCAGACCGTGACCTGGCATCAGCACCAGCCCGGCGATCCATTGCCGAGCTGGCGCGAAACGCCGGTCGAGCGTCCCAATCTGCGTTTCTCCGTGCTCCCGATCAAAGCGGACCTGTGGAACCATGGCTATCAGCGGCAGCTGAACAAAATCCTCAACGACGCCAGCACTGTCGCCGTCTCCACCGCCAGCGCCGATCGAGACGCCCGCTGGGCATTGTGGGATGCCTTCAGCAAAGTGGCCTCCAGGATCCTTGAAGCTGCGTCGTTCGTGGCGGCGCCCTTGGTGCCGTTGCTTGGTGAATTGATGCTGGGATACATGGCCTACCAGTTACTGGACGAGAGCTTCGAAGGCATCGTGGATATGGCTGAAGGGCTGAAAACAGAGGCCTTCGGACACCTGATGACGTTCGTCGAAACCGTCGTTCAAGTCGGGACATTCGCGGTGGGCGGTGCAATCGCCGCCGGCGCCTTCAGCCGGCTTCTGCCCCGTGAAGCCGTCGCGCTCATCGACCCACTCAAACCTGTCGCCGCAGCCGAAGGCAAAACCCGCTACTGGATGCCGGATCTCACACCTTACGAACAAACACTCAGTTTGCCCGAAGGGGTAAAGCCCAATCATCTGGGCTTGTACCAACACGCGGGCAAAACGATGCTGCGCCTTGAGGGAAAACTGTATTCAGTGAAACCCGACTCCATGTCGGACAGGTTCCAGATTGAGCATCCGCGCCGCAACAATGCTTATCAGCCGTCGCTGCGGCATAACCACCACGGCGCCTGGCAAACCGAACTGGAGCAACCGTTGTACTGGGAGCGGGAAAAGGTCATGCGTCGTCTTGGCCATAGTGTCGAGTCGTTCACCAGTGCCGAGCGCGAACAGATCCTGCGGATCAGCGGCTACCACGACAACGTATTGCGCCAGGCGCATGTCGAAAACTATCGCCCGCCGTCGCTGCTGACTGACACGATCAAGCGTTGGCGGATCAACCGTGACATCGAAACGTTTATCGAACAGATCGGCAGCGATCAACCCGAGCACTATCAAAAAGCCGATACCGCCCTGCAGCATGCACTGCTGACACGCCATGACTCATGGCCGGTCGATACGCCACTGCCGACACCGGCAACTCAAACGCCAGCCTTCAGACAGCAAACGGCAACACTGGCCCGCCAATATCGCAAGTCGTTGTTCGAGCAGCTCTACAGCACTCAGGAACACACCGATGATGTGCAGGTTCAGCAACTGCTCGCCGATGTGCAGGGCCTGCCGACCGATGTGGCGCAAGAGCTGGTGAGCAATGCCACCGGCACCGAGTTACGCCAGCTGCACGGTGGGCGCGTGCCTCAGCGGCTAAAGGACGCGGCGAACAAAGCCATGGAGGCAGTCCGCGCAACCCGCGCCTATGAAGGCCTTTATACCGACGCGCTGGAAAACGTCGACACCCACAGAGTGGCCCTGCACAGCCTGAACGCACTGCCCGGCTGGCCGGACGGACTACGCATCGAAGTGCGGGATTACTCCAGCGAGGGCACCGTGCGCGACAGCATTGGCCCGACCGATGCAGCCATCGTGAAAACACTGGTGGCCAACGAGGATGGCTCCTATCACGTTGATCAGGAGACACCCGGTGATTTCTACCAGGCACTCTTTCAAACGTTGCCCCAGGCCCATCGCAATGCGTTCAGCCCCGCCATCGCTGACGCCCAGGCCCTCAGACAGCGCATTACCGAAAACGCGCTGGACCAGCCGACGCTACGCACTCTGTTTGCCAGGCATCCCCATCGAAAACCCTACTACGACCCGACCACCATGCGCCTTCCCGGTGGTGCGGAGGGCTATGATCGCGGCAATCGTATGACACCCACCCTCAACGACAGGGTCCGGGAGGTTTATCCCGATCTGTCCCAGGATCAATTGCAGTCCGTGGTCCAGGCGTTGCAAAGCCACCCTGATGGCGCTCGGGTAGCACTCTCACGCGTACACCACGAGCTGAACCGATTGCATCTGGATCTGGGTCGATGGATCAGCGAAGCCCCGACGGCGCACCCCGACACCGGGGTTGCGCTGAGCGCCCTGGAGCGCCAGGCCGAACAACAGATTCGCAAGTTGCTGGCGCAGGAAATCCAGCGCGCCTGGCGGCGCCAAACCGATCGGGATTTTGACACCGCGGACGACATGGAGCGGTACGTGCTCAGGTTCGACGAACCGATGCTGGGTGATCTGCCATCGTTGACCGCAGATTTCAGTCATGTGTCGCTGCTGTCCCTGGAAGGCAGCCATGCAGCGCAAGGTGTTGCTGGTTTTCTACAGGGCTTCAGCGGACTTCGCCGACTGGAACTGCGCCGTTTCTCCCTGACCACCCTCCCCGATGCCATCACCCGGATGCCGCAGCTTGAAGCGCTGGTGTTAAGCGATTGCGGCATCAGGGTAGACGCCCCCACCTGGTTGAAGCTGACGTCATTAAACAAACTGACCATGCTGGATCTTTACCGCAACCCGTTTGAAACGGTGCCCCGCATCGACTCGATGACTGAACTGACCCATCTGGACCTGAGCAGCACCAACCTGACCGAAATCCCGCCCGGCACTCTGCAACACCCGCGCCTGGACACCCTTCTGCTGATGAACAATGGAATCAGCGAACTGCCGGCAGCCTTGTTCGACAGTCCGCTGTATGAAAAGCGTGGCATACACCTCACGCACAATCCGGTTTCCGACAGCTCGCGACAACTCATCAAAAACCATCACGTCGACAGCGCTTTCGACATGGGCGTTTTCGCACCCGAGGCAGACATTGATCGTGTCAGGGCGCTCTACCCTGGCATGGAAGTCGAGCAAGCCAGCGAGTTCGTCTACGAATTGCCCGGCACGCTGGAGGAAGGTCGGGTAGCGTTGACGCGCCTGGAAGAAGAGCTGAGCCAATTGAGGAACGATCTGTCTGCCTGGACCGCCGCTCTTCCGGACCTGCATCCACTGACAGACGAACCCTTCAGCGCAGCTCAACTGCTTGTCGAGCACGCCAACCGCGACGAATTCAAGCAAGCCCTTGAGAACTGCTGGCAACGGGATGCGGAGCTGGATAACTTCAGCGATACGCTTGAACTCACCTACGATCTGACACTTTCCACGGTCATCAATGGAGAACTGCCTGCCCTGAGCGCTGATTTCAGCCATGTGTCGTCACTGGAGTTTCGCAGTGCGGAGGGGGTGACGCGCATCGGACGTTTCCTGGAGTCCTTTCCCAACCTGAAAAGCCTCAGGCTGCGCAGCTGTGACCTTGGCGACATACCGGAGGCGGTGTTCAAAATGGGTCAACTCAGGGCTATGTCACTCCCCGAGTGTCGCGTCAGTCTGTCATCAGAATCGGTCGCCGCCCTGGCGGGGATGGAACAGCTCGACTATCTCGACCTGGGCTCGAACCCGCTAGGACAGACGCCTGATGTGAGTCAGATGCCGGCACTGGCGACCGTGCTGCTGAACGACACCGGCATCAACCGGATACCGGATGGACTGTTACAGCTGGCCGAGCTGGACTGGGCAGACTTGAGCGGCAACGCCATCACCGAGGTGCCCAGTGACTTGTCGGAACTGCCGGTGGACGTCGCAGATAATATTTCGTTGAGGGGCAATCCATTTTCCGAGGAAAGCCTGTTACGGCTGATCGCTTACTTCGAGCGCACGGGCGCGGATTTTGGGGTGGAAGCCGTGATCAATCGGGGTGAAATAGAAATCTCCGACTCTGAAGGTTCGGAGATCGACGAGTAGTACAGCGCTCGATCATGGCGCGGTTGATCGATCAACCGCGCTCCGACGGCACCGACGACAACTCGAACGGGCTGCTGCTGCGCCGCTGGTTGCGATCCTCCCGCGGCGTAGCACCGAAGAAGTTGCGATAGGCACTGGAGAAATGCGGCCCCGAAGAGAAGCCACACGACAGGCCGATCTGAATGATCGACTTGCTGGTTTGCATCAACATCTGCCGGGCCTTGTTCAGGCGCAGTTCCAGGTAATACTGGCTCGGCACGCGGTTGAGGTATTGCTTGAAGATCCGCTCCAGCTGCCGACGCGATACGCACACATGCTGGGCGATTTCGTCGGTGGTCAGCGGCTCTTCGATGTTGGCTTCCATCAGCAACACCGCCTGGGTGAGCTTCGGATGACTGGAACCCAAGCGGTTCTGCAACGGAATACGCTGGCGCTCGCCGCCCTCGCGAATGCGTTCGACCACCAGTTCTTCCGACACCGCACCGGCCAGTTCGGCACCGTGATCACGGGCCAGCACCGCCAGCAACAGGTCGAGCACCGACATGCCGCCGCACGCGGTCAAGCGATCACGATCCCAGTCGAACAGGTGACTGGTGGCAATCACTTTCGGGAAACGCTCGGCGAAATCGTCCTGCCAGCGCCAATGCACGGCAGCGCGATAACCGTCGAGCAAACCCAATTGCGCCAATGGGTAAACACCGGCGGACAAACCGCCGATCACACAACCGGCGCGCACCAGCTGTTTCAGCGCACTGCTGAGCGGCGGCGCGAGAGAAGTCGGTGGTTCGTCGGCGAGCAGGAACAGTTTCTGAAAGTTTTCGAGCTTGCCGGCCCATGGCTCACCGGGCAATTGCCAGGCGCCGTCGGTCGGCGGTTCGGCCTGCAAAAACGACAATTCGTAAACAACGTCCGGGTGCACACGCTGGGCAACACGCAAGGCCTCCTCAGCCAGCGCAAGCGTCAGAGCTTTAGTGCTGGGCCAAATCAGGAAACCAATTCGATGGGCAGTCATGGCGGGCAATCCGAAACGAAAACAGTGTTAAAGCCAAAGGCGGCTGCAACCAAATTAGACCATCTGGCGCGCGGTGCGCAGCATGACCTAATTTGGTGCGTAACGGGAGCGATTACTTGAGGCTGCCCGAGAGGAATTGTTGCAAGCGTTCCGACTGCGGATTGACCAGCACTTCGCGCGGGTTGCCGCTTTCTTCGACGACGCCTTTGTGCAGGAACACCAGCTGGTTCGACACTTCACGGGCAAAGCCCATTTCGTGCGTCACCACCACCATGGTCCGGCCTTCCTGTGCCAGGGCCTGCATGACTTTCAGCACGTCACCCACCAACTCCGGGTCGAGGGCCGAGGTCGGTTCGTCGAACAACATCACTTCGGGTTCCATCGCCAGCGCACGGGCAATCGCCACACGTTGCTGCTCGCCACCAGACATGTGCCCTGGGTAGGCGTCCTTGCGATGGGCCACGCCGACCTTGTTCAGGTAGTGCTCGGCTTTCTCGCGGGCTTCCGCCTTGGACACACCGAGCACATGCACCGGCGCTTCCATGATGTTTTCCAGCGCGGTCATGTGCGACCACAGATTGAAATGCTGGAACACCATCGACAGGCGCGAACGCATGCGTTGCAGCTGTTTCGGGTCGGCGGCTTTCAGCGCGCCGTCCTTGTTGGCAACCAGTTTCAACTCTTCGTTGTTGAGCAGGATCTTGCCCGCGTGCGGCTGCTCGAGCAGGTTGATGCAACGCAGGAAAGTACTTTTGCCGGAGCCACTGGAGCCGATGATGCTGATCACATCGCCAGCCGCCGCTTTCAGGGACACGCCCTTGAGCACTTCGTGACTGCCATAGCGTTTATGCAGGTCTTGGACTTCAAGTTTGTACATGCGGTCGGTTCTCACAAAAACAGTCAGTCAGTCGTTGAGCAAGCGCCCGTGACGCAGCGCTTCGCGCCCCGCCACCTTGGCCAGCCAGAAACCGGGTTGGGCGTAACGCAGCCGTTCAATGGCAAACAGCACCCCGGACGTACCAGCACACACCGTGCTGACCCGATCCGCCAGCGGATCGATCACTTCAAAAATCGCGTCGCCTGCTTCAACCCATTCACCGGGTTTACGCAGAAAACTCAGCACGCCCGGATGCGGCGCGAACAGCAATTCGGTGCCTTCGAACGGCATGCCTTCGCACGCGTCTTGCGCAGGCTTGGGCCATTCACCGCCGATCAAGCCTTGCTCGGCGAGGAACGCCAGAATGCCTTCGGCGTGAGCTTCTGCCTCAGCGCGACCGGTATCGGCCTGACCACCCAGTTCGATGGTCGTCGCCAGGCAGGCCAGTGGAATCTGCGCATCCGGGAACAGACGCGACAAACGCAGCCACGGCAGCGAGCACGCTTCGTCAAAGGAACTGCCGCCGGAATCTTCCGCCAGCAGGCCGACCTTGACGTTCAAGTGCGCAGCCAGTGAGCGCCAGTGCGACCAGTGTTGCGGCAAGGCGTACATATGCAGCGCCGCTTCGCAATCGCAATGCAGATCCAGCACCACGTCAGCGGTGCAGGCATGGCTGAGCAAGATGCGCTGCATGCCTTGCAACTGGCTGCTCGCCTCTGGCAAAGCTGCCAGGTGATCGCTCATGGCCTGACGGATCAGTCGAATATTGGCATGCAGATCATCACCCAGATGCCCATCGAGTTCGGCGGCCACCGGCGCACTGAGTTCGACGAAATCCCGGTTGAAGTTCTTACCGCTGCCCGCTTCGAAACGCCCCTGATGATTGCCTTGCAGCAATTGCCCCAGGCCCAATGGATTGGCCACCGGCACCAGTTCGATCACACCGTTGAGCAAGCCTTGAGCTTCAAGTTCGGTCAGGCGTTTTTTCAGCTCCCAGGCCGTGCGCATCCCCGGCAGTTCATCGGCGTGCAGGCTGGCCTGGATATAGGCCTTGCGCTCGCCAGCGCCGAAGCGGAACACCGAGATCCGGCGTTCACTGCCCAGGTGGCTCCACGGCAAAGCATGATCGATACGTTCCATATCAATGCTTCCGCGGGGCCAGATAGCCCAGCCAGCGGTGTTCGGCCATTTTGAACAGGCGCACCAGAATGAACGTCAGGCACAGGTAGAACGCGCCGGCGGTGATGTAGGCTTCGAACGGCAAGTAGAACTGAGCGTTGACCGTGCGCGCGGCACCGGTGATGTCGATCAGGGTCACGATCGACGCCAGACTGGTGGTCTGCAGCATCATGATCACTTCGTTGCTGTACTGCGGCAGCGCCCGGCGCAGGGCCGATGGCAGCAGGATCCGCTTGTACATCTTGATGCGTGACATGCCCATGGCCTTGGCCGCTTCGATCTCGCCGTTCGGCGTGGCGCGCAGGCTGCCGGCGATGATTTCGGCGGTGTAGGCACTGGTGTTGATCGCGAAGGCCAGGCACGCACAGAACGAGGCACTGGACAGCCATGGCCAGAGGAAGCTTTCACGCACGGTTTCGAATTGCGCCAGACCGTAGTAGATCAAGAACAGCTGCACCAGCATCGGCGTGCCGCGGATCACGTAGGTGAACAGCCAGGCACTCATGTTGACCAGCGGCTGCTTGGAGACGCGCATCAGCCCCAGCGGCAGCGCCGCCAGCAAACCGAAGAACAGCGACAGCGCGAGCAGTTTGAGGGTGGTCACAAGTCCGCCGAAGTACAGCGGCAAAGCATCCCAAATGACGTTGTAGTCGAAGATCATAGCTCAGCCGCCCTTACGCCTACCGAGTAGCGCTTCTCAAGATGACGCAATGCCAGCAACGAGACGCTGGTAATCACCAGGTACATCGCCGCCACCGCGAGGAAGAAGGTGAAAGGCTCGCGGGTAGCGTCTGCCGCCTGCTTGGCCTTGAACATCATGTCTTGCAGACCCACCACCGAAATCAGCGCGGTGGCCTTGGTCAGTACCAGCCAGTTGTTGGTGAAACCCGGAATCGCCAGGCGAATCATCTGCGGCACCAACACCCGGAAGAACACCTGAAAACTGCTCATGCCGTACGCCATGCCGGCTTCTGCCTGACCTTTGGGGATCGCCATGAACGCACCACGGAAGGTTTCCGACAGGTACGCACCGAAGATGAAACCCAGGGTACCGATACCGGCGGCCAACGGGTTCAGGTCGATGTAGTCGTCATAGCCGAGCATCGGCGCAACGCGGTTGAGCAGGTCCTGGCCGCCGTAGAAAATCAGCAGGATCAGCACCAGATCGGGAATACCGCGGATCACCGTGGAATACAGATCGCCCAGCCAGGCCAGCCAGCGCACCGGCGACAGACGCAGCGCAACGCCGATCAGCCCCAGGACGATGGCCAGGGCCATGGACGACAAGGCGAGCTGAAGCGTCAGCCATGCGCCATCGAGGATGACAGCCCCGTAGCCTTTCAACATGATTCAGGTCCTCGAAAGTTGGGATGAAAAAATGGCGCAAACCTCAGAGATCCTGTTGCTTGCGCCATTTCGGACTTGTTGCGGGGACGATTACTTGCCGTAGATATCGAAGGCGAAGTATTTGTCCTGGATTTGCTTGTACTTGCCGTTCGCGCGAATGGCCGCGATCGCGGTGTTGATCTTGTCTTTCAGCGCGTCGCCCTTGCGAACCGCGATCCCTACGCCGTCGCCGAAGTATTTGACGTCGGTGAAGGCCGGGCCAACGAAGGCGAAGCCCTTGCCGGCGTCGGTTTTCAGGAAGCCGTCATCCAGCAGGGTAGCGTCTGCCACGGTGCCGTCGAGGCGGCCAGCGGCCACGTCGAGGTAGATTTCGTTCTGCGAACCGTAAGGCTTGATCTCGGCACCCAGCGGGGCCAGGACTTCGCGGGCGAAACGCTCGTGGATCGAACCACGTTGCACGCCGATGTTCTTGCCCTTCAGCTCAGCCAGGTTTTCGCTGACTTGAGTGCCGGCCTTCATGACCAGGCGAGCCGGGGTGTTGTAGTACTTGTTGGTGAAGTCCACGGATTTCTTGCGGTCTTCAGTGATCGACATGGACGACAGGATCGCGTCGATCTTGCGCACTTTGAGTGCCGGGATCAGGCCGTCGAACTCTTGCTCGACCCACTGGCACTTGACCTTCATCTCTTCGCACAGGGCGTTGCCGATGTCGTAGTCGAAACCCACGATGCTGCCGTCCGGTGCTTTGGAGGCGAACGGAGGGTAAGCCGCTTCGATACCGATTTTCAGAGGTTTTTCATCGGCGAATGTCGGCAGGGACAGCACGGACAGTGCCAGGGCGCCAAGCAGCACGAGTTTCTTCATCTTGGGACTCCATCGGTAAAGGGCAAAAACGGCAGAGTGAGCGACAGCCCAATATGCGAATGGTTAAACCAAAAAGCGGTGCTGCGTCCTAGGAACCGTGCGCTGATTTCAACGCAGGCAACGACGAGCGAGTGATTGGCATTCTAACGACAGGCCCGAAGCCGATATTTCTTCAATGCGACAACAAATTACAGAAGCACCGAGAATGCCGCTTGGGCACGTTGACAGCTCTGCAATTTCATGCAAGAGCAAAAGACAGTGAACCGATCTATGTTGCAAATTGCGGGCCTATTATTGGCAAACCCTTCTAATCCGGCAAGCGTAGCGTTGTGTCTTATTTTTCATGACGATTGAGAAGCCCTGAAACGGGGCTTTGCGTTTCCCATTGCCTCGTTATCGGGCGGAAGGTTACACATTCAGTTACTTGAAAGGTGATGGGTAACAATGGGAAATGGCCTACAGGGGAAGCCGATAATTATTGGTTGAAGATCAGTACGAAAAAGCCCCACCAGGCTCAACACCTGGCGGGGCTTCGATGACTCCGAATGCTACTTACGCAACATTCATCGTCTTGTGCGTATCAATCAAATGCTGCACCACACCCGGATCGGCCAGGGTGGAGATATCGCCCAACCCGTCGTATTCCGCCGTGGCGATCTTGCGCAGAATCCGGCGCATGATCTTGCCCGAACGGGTTTTCGGCAGGCCCGGCGCCCACTGAATCACATCCGGCGAGGCAATCGGACCGATCTCTTTACGCACCCAGTTCTTCAGCTCCAGGCGCAGTTGCTCGCTCGGCTCTTCGCCCGCATTCAACGTGACGTAGACATAAATGCCCTGCCCCTTGATGTCGTGCGGCACACCCACCACCGCCGCTTCGGCGACTTTCGGGTGAGCGACCATCGCGCTTTCGATCTCGGCGGTGCCCATGCGGTGGCCGGAAACGTTGAGCACGTCATCCACGCGACCAGTGATCCAGTAGTAACCGTCTGCGTCACGACGCGCACCGTCACCGGTGAAGTACATGCCACGGAAAGTCTTGAAGTAGGTGTCGACGAAACGGTCATGGTCGCCATACAGCGTACGCGCCTGGCCTGGCCACGAGTCGAGGATCACCAGGTTGCCCTCGGCAACGCCTTCGATGATGTTGCCCAGGTTGTCCACCAACGCCGGCACCACGCCGAAGAACGGCCGTGCTGCCGAGCCAGGTTTCAGCGCGTGAGCGCCCGGCAGCGGGCTCATCATGTTGCCGCCTGTTTCGGTCTGCCACCAGGTATCCACGATCGGGCAACGGGACTGGCCGACATTCTTGTAGTACCAATCCCACGCTTCCGGGTTAATCGGCTCACCGACCGAACCCAACAGACGCAGGCTGCTGCCATCGGCGCCTTCAACAGCGGCAGTGCCCGACGCCATCATCGCGCGGATCGCGGTCGGCGCGGTGTAGAGGATGTTGACCTTGTGCTTGTCGACAACCTTCGCCACCCGAGTGATATCCGGATAGTTCGGTACGCCTTCGAACAGCACCGTGGTCGCGCCATTGGCCAGCGGGCCGTAGACGATATAAGTGTGGCCGGTGACCCAACCAACGTCGGCGGTGCACCAGTAAATTTCGCCCGGGCGGTAGTCGAACACGCGCTCGTGGGTCATCGCCGCATACAGCAGGTAACCGCCGGTGGTGTGCTGCACGCCCTTCGGCTTGCCGGTGGAGCCAGAGGTATAAAGGATGAACAGCGCTTCTTCGGCACCCATCTCTTTCGGCGCGCAGACACTGCCCGCCACTTTCATCAGGTCTTCGTACCAGATGTCGCGATGCTGGTTCCACTTGATGTTGCCACCGGTGCGCTTGCACACGATGACTTTCTGGATGCTGCTGGTTTCCGGGTTGGTCAGCGCGTCGTCGACGTTAGCCTTGAGCGGGATTTTCTTGCCGGCACGAACGCCTTCGTCGGCAGTGATCACCACTTTCGAGCGGCAATCGATGATGCGACCGGCCAGGGCTTCCGGCGAGAAACCACCGAACACCACCGAGTGAATCGCGCCGATCCGGGTGCAGGCCAGCATGGCGACCACGGCTTCGGGGATCATCGGCATATAGATGGTCACCACATCGCCGCGGTGCACATCCTGGCCGCGCAAGGCGTTGGCGAACTTGCAGACTTGTTCGTGCAGTTCGCGGTAGGTGATGTTGCGGCTTTCGGCAGGGTCATCCCCTTCCCAAATAATCGCGACTTGATCGCCACGCTCGGCCAGATGACGGTCGAGGCAGTTGTAGGAAACGTTCAGCGTGCCGTCGGCGAACCATTTGATGTCGACATGGTGATCGTCGAAGGACGTCTGCTTCACCGTGGTGAAAGGCTTTATCCAGTCGAGGCGCTTGGCTTGTTCGCGCCAGAAGCCGTCCGGGTTGACGACCGATTGCTGGTACATGGCCTTGTAAGTGGCCTCGTCAGTCAGCGTATTGGCTGCTACCTCGGGACGAACGGGATACAAAGAAGCCGCACTCATCTTTCTTACCTCGGTGGAATAGTTGTTTTTGTATGGCCCCAGTTGTAGCCGGGGCGGGCCTATAGAACCATTCGACGATGGTAGTAACAAGCCCCTACAAAATGTGGCTATACCGCGACGAAGCGCTCAAACCCGGCTATTGCGGGGCCTCGCAGGAGCTTGCGATCTTTTGATCTTCGCGGAGATTGTTACCAAATCTGCCAAAAGTGTTTATCAAAAGCACAGCTATATGCCCGCCATCCCCAAGCCTAAAATCAGCCTCGCCAACACGGCAATGTGATTAACCCAGTTGCAGCCCCCACGAAGGCAGTTAATCCAAGACTCTTTACTAAAGCTCCACACGCAATCCTAAAAAGATTGCGTGACCCCATTCGACCTCAGAAAGGTAACTTTTAAATGAAAGCTTTATTGGTTCTGGCCCTCAGCAGTCTGTGCGCAACCGCCATGGCAGACGAGGCTCCGACTGATGCCGCAAAACAACAACCCGTCGTCGAGGAATACACCTACTCCACCCATCTGGACATCGCCAAAGTTGTCTCGATGAGCGAAATCCCGAATGTCTGCGAAGTGGTCCCGGCCAAAATGGTCTACGACGACTCCAAAGGCCAGCGACACATTCTGCGTTATAGCGTCATGGGTAACGGCTGCTCCAACGGCTGATCCGCCCCACTTTTATCTCCCGAGGCTCGACCCATCCTTTTAGAGACCAGATGAAGCGCCGAGCCATGCATCGATAAATACGATTGTTTTAAGCATTTATTTGCACTTTTTAATCAAATTATCTGGCGTAGTATGAATTCCACACCAAGGCAAAACGCCAACGAACCTGGAGCCACTACCATGAAAACCAAACTGATCCTCGCCCTGACCCTTTCCGTCCTGGCCGCCAACACCTTCGCCGCCGATGGCTACGACCGCACTGGCTCGGCTGCTTTCAACGATGCGGCTGTCGCTTCTGACGGTTACGACCACACCGGTTCTGCCTCCTTCGCGGCTGACGGTTTTGATCGTACGGGGGCTGCCAAAGTCGCTGCCGATGGCGCCGATCACATCGGTGCCGCCAAGGTTGCCGCTGATGGTACTGACCGCGTGGGTGCCGCTCGTTTCAGCTGAAACCCGGCGCGACATCACAGCCCGACTTCGGTCGGGCTTAGTTGTGTCTGGAGTGGTTGAAAATCGACCAAAACCACAACATGTAGTGAAAAACAGGGTATTTTGGTTGTTTTTTGAACAACGCTTTTCAAGACTCTTTGCGGCTCAGAATTGCACACAATCTCGTCCACAAGACCCCGTCTATTGCTCTGTAAGCCCCGTCCCATCTGGCTTGCGCTGCCACAGCTGCCCGTAACGACGCAAACACCCTGGCCTTGCCGTCAAAAACCAGCCGAAACAGGCGAAAAAAAAACTTCCTCCGCCAAAGCCCTGTAAACCCTCGCTCCAACCTGAAAACGCCCCTCGCCGAGCCCTCCAGGTGCCATTTCGCCGCACCACGGGGCCGAAAATTTCCTTATAATGCGGACTTAAACGGGCCTGCAATATTCCCTTACAGGGGTGAAAAGCCAGTCTGAAGCCCACGCAGAGCGGTTCGCGTTCTCTGCGCCCATCAGCGGCTTCGGAACACCCGTACAAAATTCTGTTTATTGCCTGCGTTGTACTGCTGCAACAAACGATTTCCTTTAGATCCAACGCGGCCAGAACCGGCCGTGTGAAAAACCAACCTATCAGTTTTCACACGGGCAATCTGGCCCTCACGCAGGAGACGACACGTCATGCTGAGCTGGGACGAATTCGACAAAGAAGATGACGGCGAAGTCGCTGTAAAAGGCGCCAATGCCGGCCACGCTTCTGAAGCCAACATGGACCGCCTCGACAGCGCCGGTGGTGCCGCCGCTCAAGAGGCCCGCGCCGTGACCGCGACGGACTCCGCCGCGATCGCCCGCGCCAAGGCTGCCCTGGATTCCCTCGACGTCGCCGAAGGCCTCGCCGAACTGGAAGGCGCCTCTGCCCGTGTAGCTGTCGATGAAAAGCGCATGATCAACTGCCGCGCCGACCTCAACCAGCTCGTGCCATTCAAATACGACTGGGCATGGCAGAAGTACCTGGACGGCTGCGCAAACCACTGGATGCCGCAAGAAGTCAACATGACCGCCGACATCGCCCTCTGGAAAAACCCGGAAGGCCTGACCGACGACGAGCGCCGCATCGTGATGCGCAACCTCGGCTTCTTCTCCACCGCCGACTCCCTGGTTGCCAACAACCTGGTCCTGGCCGTGTACCGCCTGATCACCAACCCGGAATGCCGCCAGTACATCCTGCGCCAGGCCTTCGAAGAGGCGATCCACACCCACGCCTACCAGTACTGCATCGAATCGTTGGCCATGGATGAAGGCGAGATCTTCAACATGTACCACGAGATCCCATCGGTCGCGAAAAAAGCCACCTGGGGCTTGAAATACACCCGTTCGATCTCCGATCCGAAGTTCGAAACCGGCACCGTCGAAACCGACAAAGAACTGCTGCGCAACCTGATCGCCTACTACTGCGTTCTGGAAGGCATCTTCTTCTACTGCGGCTTCACCCAAATCCTCTCCATGGGCCGCCGCAACAAAATGACCGGCGTCGCCGAGCAGTTCCAATACATCCTGCGCGACGAATCCATGCACCTGAACTTCGGCATCGACGTGATCAACCAGATCAAAATCGAAAACCCGCACTTGTGGGATGCCGAGATGAAGGAAGAAGCTTCGCAAATGATTCTGCAGGGCACTCAGCTGGAGATCGAATACGCGCGGGACACCATGCCACGCGGCGTACTCGGCATGAATGCGGCGATGATGGAGGACTACCTGAAGTTCATCGCTAACCGTCGTCTGTCGCAGATTGGTTTGAAGGAAGAGTACCCAGGGACGACTAACCCGTTCCCTTGGATGAGCGAGATTATGGACTTGAAGAAAGAGAAGAATTTCTTTGAGACTCGGGTTATTGAGTATCAGACTGGCGGTGCTTTGAGCTGGGATTGATTCGATGCTCCCCTTATTTTTCAGCTAGGTCTGGACTTTTTTCACTAAAGCCGGAGTGAGCGCACCAAGTCAGTGCCAAAAATGTGAAAAGCCACCTAAGGCAAAGTGCCTAGGTGGCTTTTTTGCATAAGCAGGTTGAACGCGGCTGTTGAATAAAAATACAGCTGCTGGATGGTCGCTCTTCTATGTGCCCCCTATTACAACGGGTACCTCATTGAAGGTCCAACGATCAGCGAAACGAGCAGTGGATCGTCAATTGTCACATCAATACCGACGGGAGCGGGCACGTTATCGTTGTTCTCCCACTGGACCCACCTGCAAAATTCGGTTTACAACTTGACGGGTGAGCGAACCATCGGGGCCATAGATGGCGCGATAATTCTGATCTACAAGCCCAATACGACCAACTCTGCCTGAAACCTGTGCTACTCCACAAAAACGCGATGGCTGATTCGGTCGCCTGTTTTAAGAGAACGGCGTGAACTATTCAATATTACTCAGAAAAATTATTAACATTCGCAGAAAGCCCGAACCAGTCCTTCTACTATTTAATATCACACACCACCCACTGTTTAACGCATATCGATAAACGGTGCGCAATAAATCGACAATCACCCAAGATAGATGCGCAGTTCAATCGTCAATACTGGCGACGAACGGTCAAACCAACAAAATTATCTCTATAGCATATATTGTAGAATGAGCACTCAGATTGGTTATCAGCAAGTTATGATTCCTGGAGCTATGAGTGATGCTCGTTTACGACCCTATAGAGAAAAAAGTAAGGACTTGGTCCCATGCTGAAATCGACGGCCCCTGCTTCGTTGTCACTATAACCTCGCTACAGACCGGAGAGACCAACCGGGCGGCGTTACTGAGGTGTATCTATACCTTGAATCACTACCTACTTACGGTTAAGGGAGTTGAAATTGAAAATATCCATATGATGTGTCCTCCGTCAATCAGCGGGAAAAGCCACTGGATCATGGAAGAACTTCTTAGCGTGACCAGTTACAACGGGCTGGAGACACCCGAAAGCACTATCGTCTATCGCACCAAGGGGTCGGTCTACAAAATTGGCGAATTTGATCGAAGGAAGAAAAAAAAGTCACGAGTTATCTACTCGTCGCATCACCTTCAGGAACACAAGTCCGAGCCATTTTCACATCCTACAGATCAGGTGACTACAGAACTCTTCGGCCAGACTGGTTAAGCGTTCGATCGGAAAGTCTTGCGGTGTAAGCCCCATCCCCACTCTGCCAATTCCGCACGCAAATATCTCTATAGCGTATAGAGATTTTTTCTCAAGCAAGGCCTTATAGTTCCTTTTGCGGACAAGCAAATGGAACTCAGAGAATCATTTGGCGAAACGGTCAGATCCATTCGGCGGAGCAAAGGCCTTGCTCAAGGAGAAATCGGAACGAATCAAGGCTTTATTAGTGAGCTTGAGAGCGGACTAAAGGCGCCTACGTTACCAAAAATTGCTGAAATTGCTAAAAAACTTGGACTTCACCCAATCACACTTCTTACTGCTACATACGAAACTATGGGGCCAGAGAATGCCGAGGAATTATTGGCAAAAGTAACCTCGGAGCTTGAGCATTTAAAACAGCTAAAAACATAAACATAGCCAGGAAAACAACCAACAACAATTCGACCAAAACACGATTAGAATAATTTTACCTCTCGAATATAATTGAGGCATCCGAGTCAATGACATCAGCGCTCACGATATTTCGAAATTCAATAAATAGCGATTCGGCCCACACGACTCACCTGTTCATGTCGCCCGCCAACCTACCAATCGGCTCAAGAGCGGCTCCTAACTGCAGAGCAGCATCCAAAAATCGGTGGGCCTTTTGAGATCTGTTATTCATCAACAGCTCTGCTTCATATATATAGCGGCCTTTCAATAACCACTTTGTAGTTTTAACTTTACGTTTACCTTTCATAACAGTCTCTTGGCTTGAAGGGATACTGTAGGCGAAAATTTTGGCCTGTTTTGAGGATTGATGTACTCATTACCCACCAGCGTGATGGTCACCGCTCTTCGAAAAGTGATCATTTCTTCAATTCCGGGGATTTTAGCTGGATGGACGGTGACGCCCTGGACGATGACGACGACGAATTTGATCCGGATGACTGATGAACGTCGGACGTACCAGGAATCCACTTCGCAGTGACGGACTGGATCGAGCCCGACGGTAACCTGGTCATGCGCCCTATGATTGTTGGCGCTGATTGAAAACTGACCCACCCTGCCGATTGAAAATTGACCCAGGGCGGATTGCTGATTTTGTCCCAGCAATTGTGGATAAGCTTAGCAGTAGTGTCCTGGTTGAAGACGCATCGGGCCCCACCGCATGCAGGTATGCGGCAGGGAGTTTACGATGTAGATCAAAACGGTTCATCGTCCTCTATACCATCTTCGTCCTTGCGCTTTCGTTCACGCGATTTGATCTTTGTCTGGGCGGCCAAGGTGCTGTGTTGCAGGCGGTAGGACTCGTTGCCCGTTTCGACGATGTGGCAGTGGTGTGTCAGCCGATCCAGCAACGCTGTGGTCATCTTGGCGTCGCCAAACACACTCGACCATTCCGAGAAGCTGAGGTTGGTGGTGATGACCACGCTGGTGTGCTCGTACAGTTTTGAAAGCAGGTGAAATAACAGCGCGCCACCACTCTGACTGAAGGGCAAATACCCAAGTTCATCGAGTATCACCAGGTCTGTCCGAAGCAGTCCCTGGGCGATTCGGCCTGCCTTGCCATCGTACTTTTCACGCTCCAGCAGGTTGACCAGATCGACCGTGGAGAAGAACCGTACTCGTTTGTTATGAGTGGTGATTCCGGACACGGCCAAGGCACTGGCCAGGTGTGTTTTTCCGGTTCCAGGCCCACCGATCAACACGACATTTTGCGCAGTCTCCGTAAACTCAAGGCTGGATAATTCCTTGACCAGACGGGCATCAGCGCTGGAAGCGCTGAAGTCAAAGCCAGCTAAATCACGGTGCATGGGGAGCTTTGCCATGTTCATCTGATGATTCACAGAGCGCACGGCGCGATCTGCCTGCTCCTGTTGGAGCAGATGCTCAAGCAGCCATTTCGAGGATGCCGTCGAAGCTTCTCCCTGGGCCGCCAGTTCTTCCCAAGCCTGCGCCATGCCATGCAGACGCAGTTCTTTAAGTTCTGCCATCAAGTCACGCATTGCGGCTCTCCTCATCTGTTGTACGGAGTTGGTCATATCGGGCCGTGTTGGCAACGGGAGCCACCTTGAGTTGCAGGCTGGTTTCTACGGAAGGCGGTGGTGCTGTAGCGGTGAGTCGGGCGAGAACATTTAAGATGTGATCGGCGCTCAGACTTCCCGACTCAAGCACCAGTTCTACCGCTACTAGCACCGGGTCGAGACCGGCGATGGGCACGGCAGCGAGCACCTGCGTCATGATTCGATCACCGTTGCTGTGACGTCTCAGGCTCCGTTTGAGAAGCCGCAACGGATTGGGCAGATCGGCAAACGGTGCGCCATTGCGCAGTGCACCCGGCTTGCGTTCGATGAGTGGGATGTAATGCTGCCAGTCAAAACTGACCTGATCTCGATCAAAGAGGCGCTCGTGGCTGGCAATCATTGCGTCATCGGCGATGACCACGATCCGGGATGGGTAAAGACGGCTGCTGACCCACTGGCCGACTCGTTCACAAGGCACCGAATAGCGATTTCGCGCCACGCTGATCAGGCAGGTGCTGGAGACACGTACGGTGCGCTCGACGTAGCCATCAAAGGCCGTCGGCATCGGCATCATTTCGACCCGCTCCAGCTCCAAAACTTCCGCCACCGTAAGTCCGTTGTACTGCGGATGCAGCAGCTCGCTCCAGAGCGCACGACAGCGTTGACCGAGCCAGGCATTCAGTTCCTCGAAGGTGTGGAACATGCAGTTTTGAGCGTCAAGCCAAATGCGTCGTCGACTGTCTTGAACGTTCTTCTCGACAATGCCCTTTTCCCAGCCAGAGGCTACGTTGCAGAAATCCGGATCGAACAGGTAGTGCGCACACATCACGGAAAACCGGGCATTGACCGTGCGGCCCTTGCCTTTATTGACCTTGTCGACAGCCGTTTTCATGTTGTCGTAGATGCCGCGACGCGGCACGCCACCTAACGCTGCGAACGAGCGTGTATGTGCATCGAATAGCATCTCGTGACCTTGGCTAGGGTACGCAACCAACCAGAATGCGCGACTGGCGCACAGCTTCATGTGGGAGACCTGGATGCGTCGAAACAGGCCTCCGATCAGCAGCCCTTCTTCGCTCCAGTCAAATTGAAAAGCTTCACCGAGCGCAAACGTCAGCGGTACAAAAGCGCGTAAAGACTTGCCTTGTTCACCTCGCCACGAGCGTACAAACGCCGTGAGCTGGCTGTAGCCGCCGTCATAACCCTCGGCCTTGATCTGCTCGAAAAGTGCTTTGGCGCTTCTGCGATTGTGCTTTGCCCGGAACGAATCGGCTTTCAGCGCCTGTTCCAGCGTGTCGTGGAAAGGGCTGAGTTTGTTGAAGGTCGCGCACCGCTGGTACGCCGGCTGAGTAGCTTCGGGCGCTCTGACCCATTTTCGGATGGTGTTTCTCGACAGCCCGGTACGCTTGGCTATCTGGTGCAGCGAGAGCTTGTCGCGGAAGTACATCCGCCGGATTTTTCCCAACATTTCCATGCTGATCACCCTGTGTTCTCCTGCTCGGAAAGTGAGCAGAAGCAGTTGAACACCTGGGTCAGTTTTCAGTCGGCAGAACAGCCTTTACTGGGTCAGTTTTCGGTCAGCGGCAACACGCCAGCTAAAGCACAGAATTTCGTAGACGTCCCAGAAGATGATTCAGCACCTCAACAAGGGGTCACAGTTACCCGGTATTTTGTCCGAAATTCAAAAATAAAAGGTTGGATTCTAGAAAATGCTAAAGGAATTTGTGAGGCCTGTGATCAACCAGGACCATTCGAAATGGATGGAAAACCATACCTTGAGGTTCATCACGTTAGACACCTGGCACAGCAGGGTAAGGATCGCAAAAATAATACTGTTGCGCTCTGTCCGAATTGCCATCGGCGCTGCCACCACTCGAGCGACCGAGAGGAATTCACTGATTCGCTTTATAAAAAAGTGAAGCGGTTAAAGCGACAGTAAGACCTATGCCCAGCAGAACCTGTGGTGAGGGATATAGCCCTGCGAGATGCGTTTCTGCAGTGTTAGCGCCAGATCAGAGGTTTGGTTGATTCCACCAATCGCCAGTAAGCTGGACCCGCATCATCCTAGAAACAATCAGTGCAACCCGCCCCGCCTCCCGCTATTAATACCCTTCCCCACTCAAGGACCCGAGCCTGCCATGAAATTCGACCTCGCCTACTGCCTCAGCCTCGACGACAAGCTGTCGATCTATGACGTGCGCGATTTGAATTTCGACGAAACCATGGAGTTCGATTCCGCCAAAGAGCACTTCCAGTGCCCCAACGATGCCTGTCGTTTGTCCTTCGATGCCGCCAACGTGTTGGGAACGTTCAACGCCAAGAATGTGAATTACGTGCGCACGCCGCACTTCAAGAACATGCCGAGCACGCGGCATGTCGAGGGTTGTCCTTATGTCAGTCTGAAGACGTCGGCGTCGGGTCTGGAGGTGGACGGGGCAGAGTCGGATGACGGTCGGGAGGAGCATTTTCCGTCGGAGTTGTTGCTGACTCGGCGTGAGTATGTGCGTAAGCCGTCGAGCTCGGCGGTGGCGGCGGATGTTATGCGGGATGACCCGACACCCAGCTCAGCGGCCAATAACGTCGAGCAGCCTAGCCGGGAGTCGGCGCCGGACAAGACCAGTGTCTTCGCCCATCCGGTGGAGTGTTTTGTGTCGAACTTCGCGGACAAGGAGCTGCTCAAGCGCATGCCGCTGAAGATTGGCGAGCACACGGCGCCTTATGGGTCGTTCTTCAAGAAGATCGAGTACCTGCAGGACAACAAGGGGCTGATTTACTGGGGCAAGATCAAGGAGATCAAGGATTACACGCAGAGCTTTCGCATCGATTTCGAACAGAAGGTCTGGTTCAAGCAAGCGGACGAGGCGAAGAAGAAGCCTTATTCGGTGAACGTTTATCTGAGTAAGAAGCTGATCGATAACTACCGCAAGCGCAAGGCGTTTCTGGAGGAGATCAAGCACGCCGTCGACAGTGATGCCGAGTTGTATTGCTTCTTTTATGGCGTGACGCCGGAGTTGAAGCAGGTGCCGAGCAAGAAAAACCCCGAACAGACGTTCGGGGTGTTCAGTGCCAACATCGAGAATCTGGATCACTTCATCATTCGTGAAGCGCCGGGGTTGGCAGCAGGCTAAGGATTAGTTGTGAGGCAGTTCGAGTTTGACCGCGCCGGGATGTTGCTTGACCACGGCGTATGGCAGCACTGACCAGCCCGGGTCATCGCAATTGCGTTGTACGCGGGCGAAGTACGGTCCCAGGTACAGGCCTTTTGCGGTGAAGTGCCAGTTGGAATAACCCCAAACGCTTTCGTCGGTGTAGTCGCAGCTGTCCTCGTCCGCCGGCTTCTGCATTTCCTCGGGGTACAGCGCGGTGAATTGCTTGATCAGCCATGGTACGAACACTTCGCGCTGATAGGTGAATCGTGCCTTGCTCTCTTCCTCGGTCAAGGATGTATCGCTCGCGCCGTCGCGGTCGGCGTGCAGCAGTGGCTTGCCGTTACCCACCCACAGCACGTCTTCCAGCGACAGGCTATGGCCGGTATGAACGTCGAGGTTGATCGGCGAATTGCCAAAATCCGGGTGAGCGCCGCCGCAGCTGTAGCTGGTGGAGATGTTCAGGCTGACCACATCGGGCGACAGGAATTGGGGGGCGACGCCTTGGTCGAATTCGGCATATTCCCCACCTCCCAGCAAGCAGCCGTGGTAGTTGATGACTTCGCTCCAGAGCCGCTCCAACAATTGCTGATTGATCCGCTGCTGGTCAGCTTTCGGGTAGCCGGACTCGATGCTGAACATGGAGAGACCGGACGCGGGCTCCGTCCACCATTGCAGGTCGTAGTCCATGAAGGACTCTTTCTTGCCCGGTTTGAGTTTCAAGCCTTGCAGACGCAGATATTCGTAGGGGTCGCTTTTCGGCAGCGCGGCGATGAAGGGCAAGGCGTCTGCTGCCGGTGCCGGGAGCTTGGCCTCGGTCAACAGCACTTTCAGGACTTTACCCTTGGGGCTTTTCCATTCGCCTTGCCAGCCGTTGGCCGTTTCTTGCAACTTCAGGGTTGCCAGGGGTTTGTCTTCGCTGTAGCGGCTGTCGCCTTCGGTTAGCGTCAGGGTCTCTTCTTGCAGCGAGCCGCTCAGCCCCAGGTCGCGATGGTATTTCTCATAGAAGTAGCGGCCGGTGACTTCGTCCGGCTGGTTGGTGTTGAGCTCCAGCACGATCGGCATCTTGCCCAAGGTGCCGGTGAACACTCGTCTCCCGTCCTCGGCATGAGCAGTGGAACACAGCATGAGTAACAGCGTGGCGACTGGCGCCAGGCGTAACAATCCTTTGAACATTGATCGATCCCTGAATGAGTCGGAAGCCGCGCCGGGTAGGTTGCATGCGGCGCAGGTTGAACGGGGGACGGATTATGGCGAGGTTGCAGGGGAGAATCGAGCCTCATACGCCCCACTTCTTCGCCATGCTGAGCATCACCACCACCAGCAAACCAATATAAACCCGCGCATGCACCCGGTCCGGTATCCGCCCGATCCACGGCGTGGCCAGCCGAATCCCCACCAGCGACCCAAACGTCAATACCGTAAACGCCAGCACATCCACATAACCGACAAACCACGGTCCCAGATCAAACTCGGTAAACCCCGCCATCGCCATATAGGTCAGCGTTCCGGCCACCGCAACCGGAAGACTCAATGGATTAGCCATGGATGTGGCTTGCGACATGCTGAGGCCACAGCGTCTTAGCAACGGCACGGTCATGACGCTGCCGCCCACCCCAAGAAACGTGGCGATAGCGCCAATTCCCACACCGCCGCCAGACACTTCTGCCCCGCCCAATCGCCGTGGGATTTCGATGTAGGACTGTGTAAGAAAACCGCGTCTGAACAAGCAGTCCAGAATGGTCACGCCCAGGTAAACGATGAAGGCAGAACGGATCAGCTCACCACTCGCCCACATCGCGGCCGCAGCTCCGACGATCGCGCCCAAGCCGATGAACCCGCCCAACGGCCACAGGTAATGGCGAATGAGATTGCCCGCGTGGTGATGTTTTCTGGTGGCGATTAGCGCATTGACGATCATCACGCAGGTCGAAGTCGCCACGGCAATGTGCATCGCCGATTGGCCGATGGGGTCGTCGATGCCGTGGCTGGCCGTGAGCATGCGGTACAGCAAGGGCACGACGACAAATCCGCCGCCGAAGCCGAACAGCACGGCGGTGACGCCGGTCATGCAGCCGAAGAGTGCCAGCAAGAGGTAGAAGAACATCGCGCATCGTCCGTGGGTTGAGAGTGGCCGACGATAGAGCGACGGGGCTTGGCCTGCTTCAGCAAGTCAGCCAATAATGTTTGCGTTTACGCCAACCACTGGGTGCCGCTCGATGCGCAATGTTTCGATTGATCTGCTGGACGACACGCCACGGCCGGTGGTGGCCATCGGTACGGATTATCCCGACGGTCATCGGTTGCCGCGCCATACCCATCGACGGGCGCAGTTGTTGTATGGCGCCACCGGGGTGATGCAGGTGAGCACGCTCGACGGCAATTGGGTGGTGCCGCCGCAGCGGGCGGTGTGGATTCCGCCAGGGGTGGCGCATGAGGTGTTGATGCTGGGGGTGAGCACTCGCAGTGTGTATATCGAACCGGGGGCGGTTGATCTGGGCAGCCGCTGCCAGGTGATCAGTGTTTCGCCGTTGCTGCGGCATTTATTGATGGAGGCGGTGGAGGTTGCGCAGGAGTACGACGAGGCCGGGCGCGATGGGGCGTTGATCGACTTGTTGCTGCACGAACTGGCGCGCAGTGCTCACCTGCCGTTGCATATTCCGCTGCCTGTGGATTCGCGGTTGCTCGGGTTGTGTCAGAGGTTTCTCCGGCAACCGAACGCTCACCAATCGCCGCAGCAATGGGCCGAACAGTTGCATATCAGCCTGCGTACGTTCAATCGTCTGTTCCGCCAACAAACCGGGCTGAGTTTCAGCCAATGGCGGCAGCGGGCCTGCGTGGTGCTGGCCTTGGCGCGGCTGGCGGTGGACACGCCGGTGACGCGCATTGCCCTGGATTTTGGTTATGAAAGCCCGGCGGCGTTCTCGACCATGTTCCGTCGGGTGCTGGGACAGGCCCCGTCCGTTTGGTTGGAGGGGACGAAATGACCACTAAAGCCATCCGCGAAGAATGCACCGCGGTTTCTCAGGGATTACGCATCATCGTTCTTCGTGGGCAAGTCGGATCGCCGCACCGCTCGCGTCTACAGGTTCTGCACTGGGCGGATGATTGTCTTGAGTGGCTTGTTCTGACAGCAATTCAAAGCTCTGCTCCTTCACATCCTGGGAATCCAGGCCGATTTGCACCCGGAACTCACCCGGCTCGGCGACGTATTCCAGTTGGGCATTGAAGAACTTCAAGTCGTTCTCGTTAATGCTGAAGTGGACTGCTCTCTCCTCGCCGGCCTTGAGCATGATTTTTTGAAAATTTTTCAGTTCTTTGACCGGCCGGGCGACGGAGGCAACGACATCGCGGATATACAGCTGAACCACCGTTTCGCCGTCACGCTGGCCGGTATTTTTCACCATGATGCTGGCGACGAGGTTGTCGGTCTTGTTCAGTGTGGTCGAAGACAGGGCCATGTCGGTCAGGCTGAAATCGGTATAGCTCAGCCCATAGCCGAAGGGGTAAAGCGGCCCATAGGATTGATCGAAATATTGCGACGTGTAGTTGCGAAGCGCACCCGGCAGATACGGACGGCCGGTGTTCAGGTGGCTGTAGTAATTGGGGATCTGCCCCACGGAACGTGGAAAGGTGATGGGTAATTTGCCGGACGGGTTGTAGTCACCGAACAATACATCCGCAACGGCGTTGCCTCCCTCGGTACCGCTGTACCAGGTTTCCAGAATCGCATCGGCCTGTTTCTGCTCCTTGCCGATCGACAACGGCCGACCGTTCATCAATACCAGTACCAGCGGCTTGCCGGTGGCTTTCAGGGCGGTGATCAATTCACTCTGGCGCCCCGGCAGATCGAGGCTGGTTCGACTGGCCGCTTCATGGGACATGCTGCGGGGCTCGCCCACCACGGCGATGACAACATCGGCTTGCTGTGCAACCTTGACTGCTTCGTCAATCATTTCTTCTGCCGGGCGAGGGTCGTTGGCGATTTCAGACACGCCCTGGTATTCCAGGTATTTAACAACCTCCTGATCCTCCTCGAGATTGGCGCCTCGGGCATAGATCAGCGAGCCCTGGCTCATCGCGCTTTTCAGCCCGTCGTAGATCGTCACCGATTGCGCGGGCACACCACTTGCAGACCAACTGCCCATGATGTCGACGGTACTTTTTGCCAACGGGCCGATGAGCGCGATCGTGCTCTCTTTTTTCAGCGGCAAGAGCCCGTTTTCATTCTTCAACAGCACCAGTGTCTTGCGTGCCACTTCACGGGCCTGCGCTCTGTGCAGATGGTTTTCGGCGTTGTTATCAGCAGCGCTTTCACTGGCAGCGCCGAGGCGCCGGTAAGGGTCTTCGAATAGCCCCATGTCGTACTTGGCACCCAGTACTTCCCGCACCGCGTCATCAATATCGCTCTGGGAAATGGCGCCAGACTCAAGCAGCCCTGGTAACTCCGGCCCATAGGAGGAGTCGTTCATGCTCATATCAATGCCGGCCCTGATGGCGAGCCTGGCCGCGTCGCGAGGATTCCTCGCAACACCGTGCTGAACCAGATCGGTGACCCCGTTATGGTCGCTGATGACCAGTCCCTTGAAGCCCCACGCTTTGCGGAGCAGGTCCTGCATCAACCATTTATTGGCCGCCGCCGGCACACCATTTATCGAGTTAAGCGCCGCCATGACGGCTCCCGCGCCACCCTCGATCGCCGAACGATAAGGTGGCAGGTAGTCCTGGTACATTCGGGTCAGGCCCATGTCGACGCTGTTGTAGTCGCGCCCTCCTTCGACAGCCCCATACAACGCAAAGTGCTTGGCGCTGGACATGATGCTGTCGGGCGCGTTCAGGCTTTGTCCCTGGTAGGCCTGGACCATCACTCTGGCAATGCGCGAAACCAGATAGGTGTCTTCACCGAAGCCTTCGGATGTGCGCCCCCAGCGAGGATCACGGGCGACATCGATCATCGGTGCGAAGGTCATATCGATACCGTCCTCACTGGCTTCTTTCGCCGCCGTTCGACCGCTCAACTCGATGGCGTCCATATCCCAACTGGAGGCCAGGGCCAGGCCGATGGGAAAAATGGTTCGATGACCGTGTATCACGTCCCAACCGAAAAACATCGGTATCTTCAGGCGGCTTTGTTGAGCCGCGTCCTGCATGGGGCGGTTTACATAACGGCTCACAGAGCCATACGTCCCCCCGATTCGCCCGGCAGTGATCTCCTGGCAGATTTTTTCGGGCGTCATCTTGTCATCGATAGCGATCAGCCGCAGTTGGCCGACTTTTTCGTCGAGGGTCATCTGATTGATGAGGTTGGTGACAAAGGCATCTTTGTCTGGCGATACCGTATCGGCCAGGACCGGCAGAGTTGTAAAGCTGATCAGGGCACATAGCAGACGTAGTCTTTTCATGATTCCCTTCCCCGCGTAACGCTGTGGCGCACTGCCTTTGAAACGCCACCTTTCCGGCATTGAAGATCAGAAGGCTGACGTTCAATCATTTGGAGCTTTCAGGAAACCGCCTAGAGACAGCGTAGTCGGTCCAACGCCCCTGCCTGAGCGAAAAAAGACAATCGATCAAAAAATGAGTTTGATCCGGGCGCAAAACAACTGTACAAAAACACAGTACATTTTCGAATCGCCACGCTCGATCCCCGGAGAAAACCATGGCCTCTCTTGCAATGAAAATCACCCTGGAACGCATCGCCCTCTTCCAGTTCACCCCCGCCCACTGCGCCCAGGCCCGAGCGATGCTGGGTTGGAGTGTGGAAGAGTTGTCCGAGGAATCCGGGGTTTCCGTTGACGCCATCCAGCGATTCGAAGCGCAGCGTAATGTGCTGGATGTCACGCGGCTGGCGTTGGCGTATCGGTTTGAATCGCAAGGCCTGGTGTTCTTCCCGGGGTTTGCACCGGGCCGAGGGATGAATGTGAAAGGGTCCACACCGAATCCGGTGGGGCGGGCGGATTATGCGATGGTTGAGTGAGGTTGCAGCAGATGCGGGCCAAAGCCGAACACGTTATGAAAATAGGCATGCTCCTCGAAACCGGTCAGCTGAGTCAGGCTGAGGCGGCCCATAGGCTTGGATTGTCTGAGGAGGAACTGAACGAAATACTCCGTGGAGAATTTTGCGATCTGACCGTGGCAAAAATCTCGGAATATACAAAGCCGTTACTGGACGAACGCAGCTGAAAAGTCCGGGGCGCTTGCACCGCAAGCGCCCCGGCAGCACAACATCAAGCGTTCTGCACGGTCGCCTGATCGCTTACATCTTCCACACCCAACCACCACGCGCCACCACGCTGCGGATACATCACGTTGAACGCCTCGCCCATTTGCGGCGTGGTGATCGACACGTTCCGTTCCCAGGCCAGCGCCAGAATACGGTCGAAAGGTTCGTACCAGGCGTGCATCGACAGGTCGAAGGTGCCGTTGTGGATCGGCAGCAACCAGCGCCCTTTAAGGTCGATGTGCGCTTGCAGGGTTTGCTCGGGCTGCATGTGCACGTGAGGCCACTCGACGTTGTAGGCGCCGGTTTCCATAAGGGTCAGGTCGAATGGGCCGTACTGCTCGCCGATGCGTTTGAAGCCGTCGAAGTAGCCGCTGTCGCCACTGAAGAAGATCCGCGTGTCACCGTCGATCATCACCCACGATGCCCACAGGGTGCTGTTACCGTCGAACAGCCCGCGACCGGAAAAGTGTTGCGAAGGTGTGGCTATGAATTGAAGGCCATCGACCTCGGTGCCCTGCCACCAATCCAGTTGGCGCACTTTGCTGGCGTCGATGCCCCACTTGATCAGGGTGTCCCCCACGCCCAGGGGCGTGAGGAAGTAGCGGGTCTTGTCCGCCAGTTTGAGTACGGCCTGATAATCGAGGTGGTCGTAGTGATCGTGGGACAGGATCACCGCTTCAATCGGCGGCAGGTCTTCGAGGCTGATCGGCGGCTGGTGGAAACGCTTGGGGCCGGCCCATTGCACGGGCGAGGCGCGTTCGGCGAAGACCGGGTCGGTGATCCAGAACTTGTCCTGCAGCTTGAGCAGAAGCGTGGAATGGCCCAGGCGATAGACGCTGTGGTTAGGCGCGGCAATCAACGCCGCCTGGGTCAGGGTTTGCACCGGAACGGGGGCCGACGGCCGGGTGTCGTGCGGTTTGTTGAAGATGAAGTTCCACAGGATGCGCAAGGTTTTGCGAAAGCCTTCGCGCTGCACCGGCACATGGTTTCGGTACTGCCCTTGAGCCTGTCGGGACGCTTCAGGCGTTGAAGCGTTGTTCGCTGGGGAAGTTGAAGTGTCCATGACTGAATGACTCCAGAAAAACCGCACAATCGACGATTTTCCGCTTGGGACGATAAATGGCCAAGGCATGCACGCATCAGCCGAAGATTCAATTTCTCACAGTGCAGGATTAACACAACATTACACTGCACAGTGTAGTTTCTAGGTTGCATCAAAGCCGATCACAAGTAAACTACTAAGTGTAGTTCTCCACTTCTCCCTGCCGAAGCGTACTTATGACAGCTCCACAGCGCCTCACCGACCGAAAACGCGAAGCCATCATTCAGGCGGCGATTGCCGAATTCCGTGCCAACGGTTTCGACATCACCAGCATGGACAAGATTGCCGCCACCGCCGGTGTGTCGAAGCGCACGGTGTACAACCACTTCCCGAGCAAGGAAGAGTTGTTTGCCGAAATCCTCAATCAGTTATGGACCCGAGTAACGGCCGAACAGGAAACGGCCTACCGCCACGACCTGCCCCTGCGCGATCAGCTGCGCCTGATGTTGCAGGCGAAATTGCAGATGCTGGCCGATGACAATTTTCTCGACCTGGCGCGTGTGGCGATTGCCGCCACCATCCACTCTCCCGAGCGTGCGCAGAACATGGTTGCCCGAATGGGTGAGCGCGAAGAAAGTTTGACCGTGTGGATTCGTGCCGCCCAGGCCGATGGCCGCTTGAAACAGGTCGCGCCTGAGTTCGCTGCGCAACAGATCCACGGGTTGCTCAAGTCCTTTGCCTTCTGGCCGCAGATTTCCATGGGCCAAACGGGCCTGTCGCCCGAGATGCAGCACACCGTGGTGGAATCTGCGCTGGACATGTTCCTGGCGTGCTATGAGTGCTGAACCGAGCTGCAAAAAATGACAACGTCCGCCACTTTATCGCTGTTCGATCGCTCTGAATAAAAACACCGAAATGTGTTTCTGAATGAGACTGGCGCTGGAGCTATAGTGAGCCTCAGTCCCATCCCCTCTTCAGAGAGCATCATGAGCACTCCGACCCACGAAACCGAAACCGAAATCACCGGCCCCGTCGATCACCTGCGCTTCCATCGCCCTCACGCGCACCTGGCACCTACTTTCGGTACCGACCGTTTTGCCCTGCGCGCCGAGGCTTTTGCGCGGTTCTTTGGCACGCCGACCTTCCTTGGCGCCCAGACCTTGGTGGTGGTGATCTGGATTTGCCTGAACCTGTCCGGCGTAACCCAATTCGATGTGTACCCCTTCATCCTGCTCAACCTGGCGTTCAGCCTGCAAGCGGCCTACGCCGCGCCGCTAATTCTGCTGGCCCAGACGCGTCAGGCGGCGCGGGACAAAGCCCAGTCCGAAGCCGATGCGCGACATCGTGAAGCCTTGGCCATCGCCAACAGTGAACGTCAGGCCCAAGCCGCGCGGAACACTGCGCAACTGAAGGAGTTGCTGGAGCAAAACACCCGGCTCACCGAAATCACCAAGACCCTGACTGAGCGCATCGAAAGCCTGACCTCGGAAATGCATCAACACTTCATCAGCAAGGAGCCACCGAAGGTTTGATCCGGAGCGCCCGCCCCAACTCGTCGAACAACGTCACCACCGAGCGCAATGCGCGGCAGTCCGGGCGGGTCAGCAGCCACAGCGCGGTGTCGTAACCGTGCAGGGGCTCGGTCAACGGTTGCAGTCCGTCACCGATCAAAAAGTCCGGCAACGCCGCGACGCCCAGCCCGGCCCGCACCAACTCGGTCACCGACAACATGCTGTTGCAGCGATAACCGGGTGTAACGCCAGGCAACTGCTGGCGCCGCCAGGCGACGGTGGGGTGATCGGGAAGAAAGTCGTCCGGGGCGATCCAGGTTAATGAGGCCAGGTCGTGGGATTCGACCGATTGCAGATAGGCCGCGCTGGCACAGACCCGGTAGGAAATGTCTGCCAATCGCCGGCCAACCAGATGCTCGGGCGGGGTACGGGTCAACCGCAAGGCGATGTCGGCGTCGCGGCGGCTGAGGTTGGCGAAGTCGTTGGAGGTGCAGAGTTCAATAGTCAGTGCCGGGTAAGACGGCATGAACCGCGCCAGTGCCGGTAACAGCAGACTTTGCAGGACCGAATCGGTGCAGGTCAGGCGCACGGTGCCGCTGATGATTTCTCCGCCCTGCTCCACGCCAAGGCGCGCCGCCTCCAGTGCTTGTTCGGCGCGTTCAGCCTGCTCGGCCAGGGTCTGAGCCAACGTGGTAGGCAGGTAACCGGTGCGGCTCTTTTCGAACAGTTGCTGGCCCAGCGCGGCTTCGAGTCGACGGACCGCGCGAAACACCGTCGAGACGTCGACCTTCAACAACGCCGAAGCCCGGGCCAGAGAGCCGCCGCGCACTAAAGCGAGGATCAGCGACAGGTCGGGATAGTCCAGCCGATAGTGCGTCGATGCATTGATCACTTGGGATAACGCCAATATTGATTGCGTGAACGCCAATCTATAGTCGGTGCCAGAAATCAACAAGCGTCGAGATCACTCATGGAAACCAACGCCATCCGCATTGCCCTGATCGGTGACTACGATCCACACGTCACCGCCCATCAAGCCATCCCCGTTGCCCTCGGCATGGCCGCCGAACACACCGGCCAGAACGTTCAGTTTCAATGGCTGGCCACCGACCACATCACCGCCGATACACCACTGGATGACTTCGACGGTTTCTGGTGTGTGCCCGCCAGCCCTTATCGCGACATGGATGGCGCGTTACGGGCGATCCGCTTTGCCCGGGAACTACAACGGCCGTTCCTCGGCACGTGCGGCGGTTTTCAGCACGCGGTGCTGGAATTCGCCCGCAACGTATTGGGCTGGGAAGATGCCGAACACGGCGAGACTTCGCCCGACGCGACGCGGGCGTTACTCACGCCGCTGACCTGTGCGCTGGTGGAAGCCGTCGACAGCATTCATTTGGTTGAAGGCTCGTTGATCGCCAAGGCGTACGAAAATGCGGAGATTCGTGAAGGCTATCACTGCCGTTACGGTGTGAATCCCGAGTTTGAACGGCAGCTACTGACGCGACAGTTGCACGCGGTTGGCCACGATTCGGCGGGGGATCTGCGGGCAGTGGAGCTAAAGGATCATCCATTCTTTGTCGCAACGCTGTTCCAACCGGAACGCGCCGCGCTCAAGGGCCTGCTGCCGCCATTGGTCAAGGCGTTGGTCGAGGCCTGTGTGAGGCAAAAATCATGATCGCCCAGACACCTGCAGCACCTTACTACGCAGTGATTTTCACTTCGCTGCGCACCGAAGGCGATCACGGTTACGAACAGGCCGCCGAACGCATGGTGGAACTGGCCCGTGAGCAACCTGGCTTCCTGGGCGTGGAATCGGCCCGGGGCGCGGATGGACTCGGGATTACGGTGTCCTACTGGGCCAGCGAAGCGGCGATCCTGGCCTGGAAGCATCATCCCGAACACAGCGCGATTCGTGAGCGCGGGCGATCGACCTGGTATTCGGCGTGTCATACGCGGGTGTGCAAGGTTGAGCGGGCCTATGCGTTCAAACAGTAAATGATGCAGTGTTCTGGCGTCTTCGCGGGCTTGTCCGCGAAGACGCCAGAACAGCCACCGCAAAACCCTCACCCCCGCACCAAACTCCTCACCGCCGTAATCTGCGGCACGTCCTGTCGATTCATGTACACCCGCAACGGTTCGGTGATGTTGATCCGGTCGTCGATGTTCTGGTCCAGCAGCAACTGAATCAGTTCGCGCTTGAGCGTCATGGTCTGCTCGGGGCCGGGTGCCCAGACGAACTCACTGGTAGGGATGATGCCGTCGTCGGCCACGTCCATGCCGAAAGCGTCTTCACTGAAGCGCACGATGTACTGGCCGGTTTTGCGATTGAGGCCGACGAAGCCTTTGAGTTGGTCGGCGGCCTGGCAAATGAGCTGGGAAGTGATGCGCATGGTAAACCTCACAAAAGGTCGCTAAGGACCGGTGATCGATGGTTTACACGCAGGGCAAGTGAACGGGTTTCCCTCTGCCGGGGAAACTGCAGGTGTGAAGATTACTGCAAAGAGCCGCACAAAAGCGTCGAAGAAATCTTCTTTAAACACGTTTATGTCGGTCTGGTGATAGCACAAGCGGCGCTCAGTTGTTAAAAGATACGTCTTTGAAAATTCATCGCAAAAGGACTTCGACCATGCCTGTCTCCTTCACTAAAAGCGCCCTGCTGCTGAGCCTGATGCTCGGCCTCGGTCAGGCACAGGCCACCAGCGAGCCAAGCCCCAGCGCACTGGCAACCCGCCTGGGCATTCCGCACCCGGCGGTGATCGCCCACCGTGGCGCCTCTTTTGATGCACCGGAATCCACCGCCGCAGCCTACAAACTGGCTCGCGACCTGGGTGCCGACTACCTGGAAATGGACCTGCAACGCAGCAAGGATGGTGTGCTGTTCGCCCTGCACGACAACAACCTGCAACGCACCACCGACGTCGCTACCAAATTCCCTGAGCGCAAGGACAGCCCGGCCAACGAATTCACCATCGCCGAACTGAAAACCCTGGATGCCGGCAGCTGGTTCAACACGGTGTACCCGGATCGCGCGCGTCCTGGCTACGTGGGTCTGAAGATCCTGACCCTGGACGAAATCATCGACATCGCCCAAGGCAATCCACTGCACAAGCCTGGCCTGTACATCGAAACCAAGGAGCCAAAGCAGTTTCCCGGCATCGAACGCGATCTCAAGGATAAATTGCAGGACCGTGGCTGGCTGAGCCCGACGGGTTCCAAACTGGCAAAAAGTAATCTGGCGGTCGGCCAAGGGAAAGGCAAAGTCGTGCTGCAAACCTTCGAGAAGAGCAGCCTCGAACTGCTCGAGAAGGAGATGCCGCAAGTGCCGAAAATCCTGCTGTTGTGGGTCGGCGAAGGCAGCATCGAGCCGAAATCCAAAGTGACGTTCGCTGAGTCCGGAGACAAGGACAAGGCGACTTACTACGCCAAACAGGAACCGAAGGACAAAGCCGAATTCCAGCAATGGGTCGAGTACGCCAAGGCCCAGGGCGCTATCGGCACCGGGCCTTCTGCCGCGCTGACCAAGGGCGGCGATCAGAGCTATTCGGACCTGGTGAAACCGTGGATGAACCAGTTCACCCACGATCAGGGCATGCTGGTGCACGTCTACACCATCGACGATGCCGTGGATTATCAGAAAGTGATGGATGCCGGTGTCGATGGCATCTTCACCAATCGCGCCAGCGAACTGCTGAAGTTCTATAAGCGCCCGGCGGCGGCGAGCGTTGCGCAGTTGTTGCAGAACAACGGGTACTGATTGGCGCCAGGCGCTGCACCGCATCGTCCCCATCGCGGGCAAGCCACGCTCCCACAAGGTCTGCGCAAAACCTGTGAGAGCGTGGTTGCCCGCGATTGTTTTTTTAAGGGTGAATTAAGTTGCGCTGTTTAACCTGATCCCACTTAAACAGCTCCTCCAAGGAAAGAACTTGATGAAAACCTTAACTGCCCTGTTCACCGCTGCTGCCCTGACCCTCACCGCCGGCCTGGCCCAGGCTGATGTTCGCGTCGACCAGATCCCCGAGTTGGTCAAAAGCGGCAAGATCAAACCCCTGGAAGAAATGAACCAGGCCGCGCTGAAGTTGCATCCGGGCGCCACGATTACCGATACCGACCTGGATAACCACTTCAACGGTTACGAATATGAAGTGGAACTGCGTCTGGCTGACAACACCGAATGGGACGTGGACTTCGATGCCGCCACTGGCAAGGTCCTGAGCAACAAACGAGACAAGTGATTCAACTGCAAAAAGCCGCACGATCTTCGGGTCGTGCGGCTTTTTTTCGTTCGGCGTAAGGCAAATCGCTGAAGTAATGAACGAAGTCGCGCCCTTTTGCGCAGGCCCGCTAGAATCCCTCAACACCACTCAGCATGTTGAAGCAGAGAACCACGGATATGGGGCAAACAGCGGCAGCAGACATCGCCACGATCGGCCGGATCAGCGCGGTGCCGGCGGTTCTTCAGGTGATCAGTGAGCTGACCGGGTTGCGGTTCGCCGCGGTGGCCCGCGTCATCGACAACACCTGGATCGCCTGCGCGGTGCTCGATCGACTGGATTTCGGCGTGCAAGTGGGCGATGAACTGCAGCTGGTCTCCACGCTGAGCGACGAAATTCGCCAGGGCCAGCACTCGGTGGTCATCGACAAGGTCAGTGAAGACCCGCTCAGCCGCGATCAGCACACGCCTCGCACCTGTCCATTCGAAAGCTACATTGCGGTGCCGATACTTCGCACCGACGGGCGCTTCTTTGGCACCCTCTGCGCCCTCGATCCTGATCCCGCGCCGCTCAGGTCCAGCACGATCCAGAGCACCATGGAATCCTTCGCCCGGATGCTCGCGCTGCAGATCGAGGCCGAAGAAAACCTGCAACGGACCGAAGCGGCGCCGATCAAGGAACATAAAACCACCGAACTGCGCGAACAGTTCATCGCCGTGCTCGGCCATGACCTGCGCAACCCCTTGTTCGCCATCAGCGCTGGCGCCGAAATGCTCCTGCGCAAACTCAAAGACCCGCCAAATGAGCAACGGGTTCGGCATATCCTCACCAGCGCCCGGCGTGCAACCAAACTGGTCGACGATGTGCTGGACTTCGCGCGCGGGTCATTGGGTCGCGGCATCCCGGTGAATATCGAGCCGTGCCCGGATTTGGGGGATGTGCTGCGGCATGTGATCGCCGAGATCCAGAGCATTCACCCCAAGCGTATTATTCAGTCGTCGATTGGCGACCTGAGCGACATTCATTGCGATCGCGAACGGGTCGCGCAGTTGCTGTCCAACCTGCTGGCGAATGCCGTTGTCCACGGCGATCCCGACGGCCCGGTCGAGGTCAGTGCGCAGGTCAACGAAGGGCACTTCATATTGAGCGTGAAAAACCACGGGCTGATTGCCGAGGATGCGCTGCAGCATCTGTTCCAGCCCTACTCGCGACCGACCGGCGGAACACCGCAGGCCGGCCTCGGGTTGGGGTTGTACATTGCCAATCAGATTGCGCTGGCCCATGGGGGGCAGCTTGAAGTGAAATCGACGCAGTCCCATGGAACGGCGTTCATATTCACGCTGCCTTTGACGCGGTGACGACAGCCTCAATGTCTTAGACCGCGTTAGCGTGACTCACGGACGATTGGCTGTTAAACATCTCGACCTTGGCACGGAAAGAACTTGAGGTGGAGGTCGATCCATCCAGATGCTTGATCGTGTAGTAAGCCTCCGCAGCGACAGCCACCTGACTCAGCGCTCCTTTGTCCAAAGGAATGTGTATGGGAAAGAAATCACCTTGTCGATATTTGTGATAAGCAACCTCCACGTTGCCAAACTTCACGAAGATTTCTTCGCCCTCTACAAATTCTTCCCGTGCCGGGATGATTACTTTCGGAATCACTGGGTCTGCTTCATCAACGAAAAAAATGATCGACTGTCCACCGACAACAGTCATAGGGTTCAATGTTTCGGTCATCGCAATGCTCCTTGTGAAAGTACTGGCACAGGTTCAGTTTGAGTAGGCGCGCCAAGGGATATCTAGCGCCGCGAGAAAAAAACTGTCTACTGTCAGAAATAACAGGTACCGCTGAAATCGGGCGTCTTGGTTGCAAGTACCCGATCAACGGCACACCGACCTTAACAAGGTGTACAGCTGTAATGCTTAAGGATCAGGCCGAGGTGCTGACCACCGAATCCGCCGTACTGCCACCTTCATCCTGCAACGCCTGTGTACCGACTCGGTAACCGATTCGATACACAATCCATTTCACTAGGCGCTCAACCGCGCCGTTACCTCATTCAATTGCCCTGACAGCCCATGCAGGTTGTGGCTGGCCGCTTCGGTGCGCTGCACGTTGTCCAGGTTGGTGCTGGCGATGCTGGTGATTTCGGTGAGGTTGCGCGAGATGTCTTCGGCCACTGAAGTCTGTTCTTCTGCGGCGGTGGCGATCTGGCGGTTCATGTCGCGAATGGCTTCCACGGCATGGGTGATCCGCTCGAGCATGGCGCCGGCCTGGGTCACTTGCTCGACGCTTTGCTCGCTGCGCGACTGGCCGCTTTCGATGGCCTGGGCCGCATCCACCGCACCGGTTTGCACGGTTTGAATGATCTGGTTGATCTCGATGATCGACGCCGCCGTGCGCTGGGCCAGGCTGCGTACTTCATCAGCGACCACCGCAAAACCGCGCCCGGCTTCACCGGCACGGGCCGCTTCGATTGCCGCGTTGAGCGCCAGCAGGTTGGTCTGTTCGGCAATGCCGCGAATCACTTCCAGCACCTTGCCGATGCGCCCGCTGTCTTCTTCCAGGCGACGGATGACCGTGGCGGTGTTGGCGATTTCGCCACGCATTTGGGTGATGGTGTGAATGGTGCCCTGCATGACCTTCTCGCCTTGCTGGGCGGACTGATCGGCATCGTCGGCCGCACGTGCCGCTTCGGCGGCGTGGCGCGCGACTTCTTGCGCGGTGGCGGACATTTCGTTCATCGCCGTGGCCACCTGATCGGTGCGATTGAACTGCTCGTTGGTGCCGCTGGCCATAAGGCCGGCAATCGAGTTCAGCTCACCGCTGGCACTGTCCAGGTCCGACGCGCTGCGCTGCAAACGACTGAAGGTTTCGGCGAGGAAATCGCGCAAGGTGTTGGCGGCCCTGGCCAGGTTGCCCAACTCGTCCTGACGGGTGCTGGCCACGCGCTCGGCGAACCGGCCCTGACTGAGTTGCGCCACGTAGTCGATCAGTTTGCGGATCGGCTCCACCAGGTTGCGATTGACCAGCCACAGACTCAACAAACCAATCAGCAGGCCCGACACCAGCATCACCGCGAGCCCCGACAACACCGTCTGATCGGCACTGGCACTGATCAATTTCGATTGTTCGACACTCTGCTTGCGCAGTTCGCCGACCAGTTCATTCATCTGCTCGCTGGCGGCGCGGTCCACGCCCTTGACCGCATTGTCGCCGGCCGCTGGGTCGGCACCGGCCGCCACGTAGGCATCACGGCCCTTCTGATACGCCGCACCTAATACACGATGCTCCTCACGCAGGCGTTCGATGCGGGTCTTGAGTTGCGGCTCCATACCCTTCTGCCCCGCCAGTTCACCAAGGATACCCTGCACATTGCGCTGACCCTCCTCGAACTGCTTCCAGTATTTGTCCAGGTCCGCGGGTTGCTTGCCGCGCAGCAGGACGTTTTTCCACTCCTGAACCTGCACCTTGAATTGCAGGTTGGCTTCATCGATCAGTTGCGAGGTGTGCAACGGGCCTTCGATCAGGTTCGCGTAGTTCTGAACGCCGTTGGACAAAAAGTGAAAGCAGGCCAAAGCGATCAACAACATCGCCAACAGGCTGCCGCTCAACAGGGCGAGAATTTGTGCTCGAAGGGACTTTTGTAAAGACATCGGGAAGTACTCGAAACAGGAATGAGGCACGCGGATGAAGGCGTGAAAAGTATCCGGACATCCCTGTCTGCCACGTTGGCCCTTGGCCGAAGGCGCGCAAACGTAACCCAAGCGTGATCGGCGTTCCAGAGCGGTTCTTGAGGAAAATCCGACCATCGGTATCGCAATCGTTTGCGTACACCTTGCCGTCACAAAACCGTCATGAGCGCTTGCAATGATGAGGCTCAAGTGAACCTGTGAAACCCGCGACAGGCGCCTCCCCGCAGCGAGACTTCATGAACCACAGCATTGATCAACGCCATCGCGATTCCGACCTGTTCGGCCTGCTTTACGGTTTCAGTTTTCGCCCCGGCGAGCGCGGTCGAGAGATCGATTCGGCCAAGGCACTGCACTGCCTGCAACAACTGGACGACAGTGATGAGTTTCTCTGGCTGCACCTGAACCTGGCCCATGCGGCGTGCGAGCGCTGGATGAAAAGCCATCTGGAATTGCCCGACGAGTTTTTCGAAGCCTTGCACGAGGGGTCGCGTTCGACGCGCATCGAGCATGTCGATTCGGCGTTGCTGGCGGTGGTCAACGATGTGGTGTTCAACCTCAGTAGCATGGTTTCCTCGGATGTCTCGACGCTGTGGGTCTGCGCTCGCAGTCGGCTGATCATCAGCGCGCGCCTGCAACCGCTGCACTCGGTGGACAAGCTGCGCTCTTCGGTGAAGGCCGGTGAATGTTTTCGCTCACCGCTGGAATTGCTGGTGCATTTGCTGCGTGATCAGGGCGAAGTGCTGACGCAGATCGTGCGCAAGACCAGCCTCAGTGTCGATCAGATCGAAGATGAATTGCTGTCGTCGCGCCTGTCCACCAACCGCGCCGAACTGGGCGCCAACCGCCGGGTGCTGGTGCGCCTGCAACGGTTGCTGGCGCTGGAGCCGGGCTCGTTGCTGCGCCTGCTCAATCGCCCGCCGCAATGGTTGCAGAAGGAGGACGTCAAGGAGCTGCGCAAATCCACCGAGGAGTTTGCGCTGATCATCAACGACCTCACAGCCCTCGGTGAGCGGATCAAGCTGTTGCAGGAAGAAATCGCCGCCAACCTCAACGAGCAGAGCAACCGCACACTGTTCACCCTGACCGTGGTCACGGTGTTGGCGCTGCCGATCAACATCATTGCCGGTTTCTTCGGCATGAACGTCGGCGGGGTGCCGCTTGCCGGGGATCCGGAGGGGTTCTGGATTCTGGTGGCACTGGTGGCGACGTTTACCCTGATTGCCGGGCGCTGGGCGTTTCGTAAGCGGCGCGATTATTAAACCGCCCATCATCACCGATACCTTGTGGCGAGGGAGCTTGCTCCCGCTGGGCTGCGCAGCGGCCCCTATCCGGTTTATTCATTCAAACAGAATTCTCTGGTTTTACGACTGCTTCGCAGCCGAACGGGAGCAAGCTCCCTCGCCACAGGTATTTGCCTGCCTTAGCATCCGGCATCACAAAAAAACCAAACACTGACCCAGCGCAGTCTCACTGTAATATTTAGCAACGATCATGGCCGATACTCCTTCTCTGCTCAGGATTGTCCGGCATGGCTACGCCTTCCTTCACCGCCGCCTCCCAGGCGCCCGCCAGCGGCGCCAGGCCGCAGTTCGATAAAAAACCCGGCCTGCTCACCTTCGTGATGTTCTTTGCCGTGCTGGGCAGCGGGCTGTTGTTCACCGCCTACAGCCTGATGCACGACATGAGCGAACTCGGCACGGTGGTCACCACCTGGACGCCGTTTCTGCTGTTGGGCGTGGCACTGCTGATTGCCTTGGGCTTTGAGTTCGTCAACGGTTTTCACGACACCGCCAACGCCGTGGCGACGGTGATTTACACCCACTCCTTGCCACCGAATTTCGCCGTGGCCTGGTCCGGGTTCTTCAACTTCCTGGGGGTGTTGCTGTCGAGCGGCGCGGTGGCGTTCGGCATCATCGCCCTGCTGCCGGTGGAGCTGATTCTGCAGGTCGGCTCCTCTGCCGGTTTCGCGATGATCTTCGCCCTGTTGATCGCCGCCATTCTGTGGAACCTCGGCACCTGGTGGCTGGGTTTGCCGGCCTCTTCGTCGCACACCCTGATCGGTTCGATCATCGGTGTCGGTGTAGCCAATGCCTTGATGCACGGCCGCGACGGCACCAGTGGCGTGGACTGGGCCCAGGCGACCAAGGTCGGTTACGCGTTGCTGCTGTCGCCGCTGATCGGCTTCGCATTCGCCGCGTTGTTGCTGCTGGCGTTGCGTGTCTTCGTCAAAAATCGCGCACTGTACAAGGCGCCGAAGGGTAATACCCCGCCACCGTGGTGGATTCGCGGCATGTTGATTCTGACCTGCACCGGCGTGTCCTTCGCCCACGGCTCCAACGACGGCCAGAAAGGCATGGGCCTGATCATGCTGATTCTGGTGGGCACGCTGCCGATGGCGTATGCATTGAACCGCACCATGCCGGCGGATCAGGCCTTGCAATTCGCCGCGGTGGCCGAAGTCACCCAGCAAGCCCTGATGAGAAACACACCGCTGCCGATGCCCACCGATCCACGCCCGGTGCTGACCGACTACATGCGCAACAAGGAAGCCACCCCGCAACTGATCCCCGCCCTCGCCGCGTTGGCGGGCCAGATCGGTAACGAAGTGAAGGGTTACGGCTCGCTGTCGAAAGTCCCGGCCGAAGCGATGGGCAACGTGCGCAACGATATGTACCTGACCAGCGAAACCATTCGCCTGATGGACAAGAACAAGGTCGGAAACTTCGACGCCGACACCACCGGCAAGCTGCAACTGTTCAAGCAACAGATCGACAACGCCACGCGGTTCATTCCACTGTGGGTGAAGATCGCGGTGGCCATCGCCCTGGGACTGGGCACCATGGTCGGCTGGAAACGCATCGTGGTGACGGTCGGCGAGAAAATCGGCAAGACGCACCTGACCTATGCGCAGGGCGCATCGGCAGAAACCGTGGCGATGCTGACCATCGGCGCCGCCGACATGTTCGGCCTGCCGGTATCGACCACTCATGTGTTGTCTTCAGGCGTGGCCGGGACCATGGTCGCCAACGGTGGCGGCTTGCAGATGAAGACCATCCGAAACCTGCTGATGGCCTGGGTGCTGACCTTGCCGGCGGCGATTGTGCTGTCGGGCAGCTTGTACTGGTTGTTCACCAAGCTGTTCTGACCATACACAACCTGTGTAGGAGCGGGGGGGGGGGGGGGGGGGGGGGGGGGGGGGGGGGGGGGGGGGGGGGGGGGGGGGGGGGGGGGGGGGG